>NZ_JBXAGL010000001.1:596380-607067 GCF_058793995.1 Rhodanobacter sp. GW835-FHT13D09
ATGTTCGAGTTCTATCCGCAGATCAAATGGGTACACATCGCCTGCGTGCTGGCCAGCGGCCTGCTGTTCGCCCTGCGCGGCCTGCTGGTGCAGGCCGGCCACGGCGGCGCCGCGCAGTGGGAACCGGTGCGCTGGCTCAGCTACGCCATCGACACCACCCTGCTCACCGCCGCGCTGGTGCTGGTAAACATCCTGCCCGGCGCGCTGTTCGCCAACGGCTGGCTCACCACCAAGCTGGTGCTGCTGGTCGCCTACGTCGCGCTGGGCACGCTGGCGCTGAGGCGGGCGCGCACGCCGCGCTCGCGGCGGGTCTTCTACGTGGCCGCGCTGGCCACCTACGTCTACATGCTCGGGGTGGCCCGCATGCACCATCCGCTGGGCTGGCTGTACGGATGGCTGGCATGAGCCCGGCGCAACCGTTCCCCACGGAGGAGCCGCGCGACCATGCGCTGGACGCCTGCTTCCTCGGCCCCTACGGCGAGAACGACACGCTGCTGGAAAAGCTGCTGGTGGAGTTCCTGCGCGACCACGTGTACTGGCGGCGCAACTTCCACCCGGAGGATCCGCCGGCGATCGCCACCGCCGCCGCCCATCACCCGGACTATCTGGCCTTCGAATCGCGCATGCGCCGCGAGCTGCACCAGCTCTCCGCCGCGCTGAAGAAGTCGGTGCCGTTCCACAGCCCGCGCTACATCGGCCACATGGCTTCCGACCTGCTGCTGCCGGGACTGGCCGCGCAGATGCTGACCCTGCCGTACAACCCCAACAACGTCAGCGAGGATGCCGCGCCGGTCACCGTGGACCTGGAGGTGCAGGTGGGGCTGCAGCTGGCGCGCATGCTCGGCTACCCGCACGATCCCGCACAACCGGCCTGCGCGTTCGGCCACCTCACCTCCGGCGGCACCCTGGCGAACTACCAGGCATTGCGGCTGGCGCTGGCGCTGAAGGCGTTCCCGGTGGCGCTGCGCGTGGCGCAGGTGCCCGACCTGGCGCTTCCGCCGGACGACTGGGCCGCGTTCAACCTTTCGACCGCCGACGGCATCGCGCTGCTGGAGGCATGGCAGCGCTGGCTGGCCGCGCAGACGCCGGCGCAACGCGCGCACTGGCTGCAGCGGGTCGAGCAGGAACGCATCGAGCAGCGCGGCCTGGCCGGCTTCTTCGCCGCGCACCCGCAGCTGCGCGTGCCGCTGGTGCTGGCGCCGGTCACCGCGCACTACTCGTGGAGCAAGGGGTTGAAGCTGCTCGGCCTCGGCCGCGACCAGCTGGAGCTGCTGCCCACCGACGGCATGCGGCTGGACCCCGCCGCGTTGCGCGACACGCTGGAACGCTGCGCGCGCGAGCGCCAGAGCGTGCTGATGTGCGTGGCCGTGCTCGGCGGCACCGAGTACGGTACCATCGACCCGCTCGACGCGGTGCTCGACGCGCGGCAGGCATCGCGCCGGCGCGGACTGGACTTCGCCGTGCACGTGGACGCCGCCTGGGGCGGCTACCTGGCCACCCTGTTCCGCCACGAGGACGGCACGCTGCGCAGGCGCGACGAGGTGGCCGCCGACTACACGCAGTTCCCCACCCCCGCGGTGCACGCGGCGTTCGCCGCACTAGGCGACACCGACTCGGTCACCGTCGACCCACACAAGCTCGGCTACCTGCCCTACGGCAGCGGCGCCTTCATCTGCCGCGACCACCGCGCGATGGCGTTGCTGGCCGAACGCGCCGACTACGTGTTCCACGCCGCCACGCCCGCCGGCTACCTGGCGCGCTATCGCAGCCTCGGCCAGTTCATTCCGGAAGGCTCGAAATCCGGCGCGGCGGCGGCCGCGGTCTACGTGACGCACAAGGTGCTGCCGCTGGACCATGCCCACTTCGGCCGGCTGCCGCGCGCCACCGTGCGTGCGGCCGAGGGCTTCCACGCCCGCGCGCAACGCTTCGCGCTGGAACTGGCCGACTGCGTGCACGCGCTGGTGCCGTTCGCGCCGGACAGCAACCTGGTCTGCCTCGCGCTCAACCCGCACGACAACACCTCGGTGGCGACGGCGAATGCGTTCGTGCGCGCCCTGCATGATGAACTGCGCTGCGACCCGCAGCAGCCGCTGCAGACCAGGGAGTTCTTCGGCTCGGTGACCAGCCTGCGCCCGGAGATGCTCGGCCCGGCGCAGACGGCGCGCATCCTCGGCGCGCTGGGGCTGGACCCGGCCAGCTTCGTTCCCGGCGACGACCGCCTGCTGATCCTGCGCCACACGCTGATGAACCCCTACCTGATTGACCGCGAGAACGGCATCAGCTACATCGACCGCTACTTCGACTTCCTCGGCCGGCGCGTGCGTGCCCTGCGCGGCACCGCCGGTTCCCACCCATGATCACGGAGCCTACGATGGACAGCGCCCTGCGCCTGGTCAACCCGCAACGCGAGACCGATCGCCACTGGGTACACAGCGCGCTGGCCAAGCTGGCGCAGGAGGCGGCGCGTTCGGCCGATACCCACCTGCTCAAGCTGAACTTCCCCGGCTTCCACGGCATCGACTTCTACTTCAAGGACGAGGCCGCGCACCCCAGCGGCAGCCTGAAGCACCGCCTCGCCCGCTCGCTGTTCCTGTACGCGCTGTGCAACGGCCGCCTGCGCGGCGGGCAGACCGTGGTGGATGCCTCCTCCGGCAGCACGGCGATCGCCGAGGCGTGGTTCGCGCGCCTGCTGGGCCTGCCGTTCATCGCGGTGATGCCGGCCTGCACCGCGCCGGGCAAGATCCGCGACGTGCAGGCGCTGGGCGGCGCGTGCGACCTGGTCGAGGATCCCGCCCAGGTGCATGCGCGCGCCGCCGAGCACGCCGCGCACGGTGCCTGCCACCTGGACCAGTTCGGCCTGGCCGAACGCGCCACCGACTGGCGCGGCAACAACAACATCGCCGAGTCGATCATCGGCCAGCTCGCGCTGGAAGCGGAACCCGAGCCGGCCTGGATCGTCTGCGGCGCCGGTACCGGCGGTACCTCGGCCACCATCGGCCGCTACCTGCGCTACCGCCGGCTGCACACGCAACTGTGCGTGGCCGAACCGGCCGGCAGCGGCTTCGTGCACGGCTGGCGCACGCGCGATGCGCGCGCGGTGGCCAGCCAGCCCACCCTGATCGAGGGCATCGGCCGGCCGCGGGTCGAGCCGGGATTTCTGTTCGACGTGGTCGACCGCGTGGTCGAGGTGCCCGATGCCGCCTCGATCGCCGCCGCCTGGCTGCTGGAGGAGCTCATCGGCCACCGCTATGGCGGCTCGTCCGGCACCAACCTGGTCGCCTGCCTGCAGCTGGCCGCCGCGATGCGCGCCCGCGGCGAGCGCGGCAGCATCGTCAGCCTGCTGTGCGACCGCGGCGAGCGCTACGCGCAGACGCTGTTCGATCCCGCCTGGCTGGCCGCGCGCGGCATCGACCTCGCGCCGTGGAGCACGGCGCTGCGCGACAGCCTCGCCAGCGGCCGCCGGCCGCTGCCGGCCGGCACCGCGACATGACGTTCGCGCTGCTCGGCTATGGCCGTTTCGGGCAGGCCTTCGCCGGCCTGCTGCAACAGGCAGGGCACCGGGTCCGCGCCTTCGACCCACAGGCCGGGGTGCCCGCCGACCTCGCCGTGCCTTCGGCCGCGGCGGCGATCGATGGTGCGGCATGGGTGGTGCTGGCGATGCCGGTGCCACACCTGCGCGAAGCCCTGCTCGCGCTGCGCCCGCAGCTGCAGCCCGGGCAGACCGTGCTCGACGTGGGCAGCGTGAAGATGCACCCCTGCGCGACGATGGACGAACTGCTAGGCACACGGATCCCGCACGTCGGCACGCATCCGCTGTTCGGGCCGCTCAGCCTGGCCCGCGACGAACGGCCGCTGCGCGCGGTGATCTGCCCCGCGGCGGATCATCCGCAGGCGGCGGTGCGCGTCGGCGAGCTGTTCCGCGAACTCGGCTGCGAGGTGATCGAGCAGGACCCGGCCAGCCACGATCGCGCCATGGCGATGACCCATGCGCTGGCGTTCTTCATCGCCAAGGGCCTGGTCGATCTCGGCGTGGACGACGGCACGCCGGTGGCGCCGCCTTCTTTCCAGGGCATGAAGCACATGCTGGCCGCAGTGCGCGGCGACGCCGGCCACCTGTTCGCGGCGATCCAGCGCGAAAACCCGTTCGCCGCCGAAGCGCGCGCGCAGTTGCTGGCCGAGCTCGAACGGGTGCACCGGCAGCTGCTGGCCGACGCGGACGGCGACAGCCTGGCGATCCCCGGGCTGTCCGCCTGAGCTGCCACCGCCTGCGCAGCCTGTCCGCGCACCTCGAAGGCAGCCGGCCGCGGCCGTGGCTCACGGCTCGTCGTGCATCACGTGCTCGGCCGGGGCCGGCTTGTCCCAGCCGGGGTCGTTGAAGTACTCGGGATAGTGCGCGATCGCCGCGCGCATGTCGGCCACCGCCGAAACCTTCTTCGGGTCGGCCTTCAGCGTCTGCGCCGCGCTCATCAGCGGCACCAGGATGCCGTGCAGCGCGGCATCGGGCTCGGCGGCGAGCTTGCAGTGGGCGAACATGTAGGTCACCGCATCCTGCACTTCCTGCGCGCGGTCGGCCGCCATCGGCGCGCTCATGTGGCCCATCTCGTAGTGGGCGAGCTCGGCCACCGCGGTGTGTGCGCGGCGCATGCCTTCGCGCAGCGGGGCATCCGGCGCCCAGCGCTGCGCCGGCAACGGTGCGGCGGCGTTGACGGCGTGGGCCGCGTGGCTGTCGTGGGCATGCTGGGAAGCCGCCTGGGCCGCGGCGGCGAGGCCGAGGCCGCAGACGGTAGCAAGGACGAGGCGGACGGCTTTCATGCGGCATGCTCCGGCAGGCGGCGCGGACGCCGCGGATGAAAGGATGCTAGCGCGCGGCGGGCACGCCCCGGGCTGACCGGGATCAAGCCGCCGGCGCCTGCGACAAACGGCCATCCGCCCCGACCCGGCGCTGCAACCAGGCGTAGTACAGCAACGGGATCACCAGCAGGGTCAGCGCGGTCGAGACCAGGATGCCGAAGATCAGCGACACCGCCAGGCCCTGGAAGATCGGGTCGTCGATGATGAAGAAGCCGCCGATCATCGCCGCCAGGCCGGTCAGCACGATCGGCTTGGCGCGCACCGCCGCGGCGTCGATCACCGCCTCGCGCAGCGGCCGCCCGGCCGCCAGCGCGTGGTTGATGAAGTCGATCAGCAGGATCGAGTTGCGCACGATGATGCCGGCCAGCGCGATCATGCCGATCATCGAGGTGGCGGTGTACTGCGCGCCCACCAGCGCATGCCCCGGCATCACCCCGATCACGGTCAGCGGGATCGGCGCCATGATGATCAGCGGCACCACGTAGCTCCGGAACTGGCCGACCACCAGCAGGTAGATCAGCAGCAGGCCCGCCGAATAGGCCAGGCCCATGTCGCGGAACGTTTCGTAGGTGATCTGCCACTCGCCGTCCCATTTCACCGAGGCGCCGGTGGTGTCGGTCGGCTGGGCGATGAAATGCTGCTGCAGCAGCTGCCCCGCCACCCTGTCGTGGCCGAGCTTGCCGACCAGCGAGAACATGCCGTACAGCGGACTGTCGGTGCCGCCGGCATCGTCGCCGGTGACCGTGGCGTAGGGCAGCAGGTCCTTGTGCCAGATCGCCATTTCCCGGCCCGCCGGCTGCACGCGGACCACCTCGGACAGCGGCACCAGCGCGCCGCCGCGCGCACGCACGCGCAGGGCCAGCAGCTGGCCCATCGCCGCCTGGTCGCCCGCGCCCAGGCGCAGGCGGATCGGCACCGCGTACTTCGCGTGGCCGTCCATCAGGTAGCTGGCGTCGTCGCCCGACAAGGCGGTACGCAGCGCCTGCGCGATGGCGGCCTGGTCCAGCCCCAGCCGCGCCGCGCGGGCGCGATCGACCACCAGCACGTCGCGCGGCGCATCCGCCTCCACGCTGGTGTCGACGTCGACGATGTCCGGATTGGCCTTGAAATCCCGCTCCAGCCCCAGCGCCACCTTGCGTACGGTGGCGTAGTCGGGGCCGTAAACCTCGGCCACGATCGGCGCCATCACCGGCGGCCCGGGCGGCACCTCGACCACCTTCACCGAGGCGCCGTAGCGCGCACCGATCTGCGCCAGCGCCGGGCGCACGGCCAGCGCGATGGCGTGGCTCTGGCGCGAGCGCTGGTGCTTGTCGACCAGACTCACCTGCAGGTCGCCCACGATCGGGCCGCTGCGCAGGTAGTACTGGCGCACCAGCCCGTTGAAGGTGATCGGCGAGGCGGTGCCGGCGTAGCCCTGCCAGTCCTTCACCTCGGGCACCTTCGCCACCGCCTGCGCCAGCTCGCCGAGCAGGCGGTTGGTGCGCTCCAGCGTGCTGCCCTCGGGCATGTCCACCACCACCTGGAACTCGGACTTGTTGTCGAACGGCAGCATCTTCAGCACCACCGCCTTGACCACCACCAGCCCCACCGCCGCCAGCACCAGCAGGCCCATCACGGCGAACAGCCGGCGGCGGCGGCGCGGCGCGCGCTCGCCCTGGAGGAAGGGCGACATCAGCCGATGGAACAGCCGCAGCAACCGGCCGCCGGCGGCCTCGTGCGCACCGGCCGCGGCGCCTTCGCCGGCGGGAGGGTGGTGGCCGAGCAGCCGCAGCGCCAGCCACGGCGTCACCACCAGCGCCACCGCCAGCGACAGCAGCATGCCGGCCGAGGCGTTGATCGGGATCGGCCGCATGTACGGCCCCATCAGGCCGGACACGAATGCCATCGGCAGCAGCGCGGCGATCACCGTGAAGGTGGCCAGGATGGTCGGCCCGCCGACCTCGCCAACCGCCTCGGGAATGGCCTCGCGCAGCGTGCTGCCACCCAGCGCCATGTGCCGATGGATGTTCTCCACCACCACGATGGCGTCGTCGACCAGGATGCCGATCGAGAAGATCAGCGCGAACAGCGAGACGCGGTTGATGGTGAAGCCCATCGCCCACGAGGCGAACAGGGTCAGCGCCAGGGTGACGATCACCGCGCTGCCGACCACCACCGCCGCCCGCCAGCTCAACGCCAGCAGCACCAGCAGCACCACCGAGAAGGTGGCGAAGATCAGCTTGTGGATCAGCTTGTCCGCCTTGTCGGTAGCGGTCTGGCCGTAGTCGCGGGTGACCACCACGTGCACGCCGGCGGGAATCACCACGTTCTGCAGCGCGGCCAGCCGCTGGCGGATCGCGCCGGTGATGTCGGCGGCGTTGGTGCCCGGCTTCTTCGCCACCGCGATGGTCACCGCCGGCGCGTTGCCGGTGGCGGGGCCGGCCTTGCCCGCCGGCGCGCCGAACCAGGCGTAGCTGTCGGGCAGGTCGGCGCCCGGGCGGATCGTCGCCACGTCGGAGAGGAACACCGGCTGCCCGTTCTTCAGGCCGATCACCAGCTGCGACACTTCCGCCGCGTCGGCGAGGAAACGCCCGGCGGTCACCGGCACGTCGCGGTCGCCGCCCACGCGGTCGCCGGCATGGGTCACCGTGTTGGCCGCCTTCAACGCGTTCGACAGGTCGCCCGGGGTCATGCCGTACGCGGCCAGCTTCGCCGCATCCAGCTCCACCACCACCGCGCGCGTCGGCGCGCCGATGGTGTAGACGTCGCGCGTGCCGGGCACGCGCTTCAGTTCGGCCTCCAGCGTGTGCGCCACCTCGGCCAGCTGCACCGGTCCCTGCGCGGGGTCGTCGCTCCACAGGGTCAGCGCCATCACCGGCACGTCGTCGATGCCCATCGGCCGCACCAGCGGCGGGCCCACGCCGAGGCCGGGCGGCACGAAGCCCTGGTTCTGGAACACCTGGTTGTACAGCCGCACGATCGCCGCCTGCCGCGGCACGCCGACCTGGAACTCCACCGTCATCACCGCCATGCCGGGCCGGCTCACCGAGTAGACGTGCTTGACGCCCTCGATCTCGGCCAGCTTCTGCTCCAGCGGGAAGGCCACCAGGTTCTCGACGTCGCGCACGTCGGCGCCGGGGAACGGCACCATCACGTTGGCCATGGTCACGTCGATCTGCGGCTCTTCCTCGCGCGGCGTGATCATCACCGCGACCAGCCCCAGCAGCAGCGCCGCGATCGCCAGGATCGGGGTCAGCGGCGAATCCTGGAAGGCGCGGGCGATGCGGCCGGAGAAACCGAGCCGGGGCCCGCTCACAGCGTGGCCCCGCGCCGGTGCCCGGCCAGCCAGCGCGCCGCCGCGGCCGGATCGGTGGCGACGCGTTCGCCGTCGTCCAGCCCGGCCAGCACCTCGACGCGGTCGCCGTGGCGATGGCCCAGGCGCAGCTGGCGCAGCGCCACGTCGTGCTCGCCCAGCACGTACGCGCCCACCAGCTCGCCGCGCTGCACCAGCGCGTCGAGCGGCAGCAGCAGGCGCTTCGCCTCGCCGCTGGCGAAGGCGACCTTCACCGTCATGCCCGGATACAGGCCGGCACCGTCGCCGGGCAGCTCCAGCCGCACGCTGAAGCTGTGCGTCTGCGGGTCGGCATAGGGAAACACGGTGACCTTGCCGGCCGCCACGCGGCGGCCGTCGTCGAGCACCAGCTCGGCGGCGTGGTAGCGGCGGATCGCGGCGATCGCGCTCTGCGGCACCTGCACGCTGACCCGCAGGTCCTGCAGCGACGCCAGCGCGATCAGCTGCTGCGGCGCCGGCGGCCCCGCCTGCACCGCCTCGCCCACCTGCACGAAGCGGCGGGTGACGATGCCGTCGTACGGTGCGCGCAGCACGGTGTAGTCGAGCTGCTGGCCGACCTGGCTGGACTGCGCCCGGGCCGACTGCAACGCCGCCAGCGCCGCGTCGCGACGGGCGCGTTCCAGGTCGAGCTGCGCCCTGGAGACGAAGCCCTTCGGGTAGATCGTGGCGAAGCGCTGGTAGGAAGCGTCCGCTTCGGTGTAGGCCGCCTGCGCCGCGGCGATCTGCGCCTGGGCGGCGCTGCGCGCGGACTTCTGCTCGACGTCGCTGAAGCGCACCAGCACGTCGCCCTTGCGCACGGCGTCGTTGACGTCGTAGGGCAGCTCGATCACCCGCGCATTGGTCTGCGCCGCGATGACCGCCTCGTGCACCGCCTCCACCACGCCGTCCCAGGCCTGCTCGTCGTGCGCCGGCTCCGCATGCACGGTCAGCGCGGCTAGCGGTGGCGGCGTGGCCGCGGCGGGCGGAGGCGCCGTGCGCCCGCAGGCCGCGAGCGCGGCCACGGTGAGCGCGACGGCGGCAAGCTGCGCGGCGCGCCCGATGATGTGCTTGCGGTGCATGAAGTTCTTCCCTCGGTGGAATGCGGCCGGCGCGCTCATTAATCGCCCGTGCCGGGCCGGATGCGTGCGATGTCCAGGGCCTTCATCGCGTATTTCCCGCAGGCGACGCTCATGCCGCCGATGCTGCGCCGGGAATGATGATCTGCGACATGACATGGACTCCGCGGTGGACGGGGCGACACACCTGCCGCAGGGACCCAGGCAAGCCCGGCGGATGATTGCCGGCGCGCCTCGGATCAGCCGCTGCCGGCCTCGTCGATGCTGCGCGCGACCACCGCCTGAACCTCCCGGGCAACCTGCGCCAGGGCGGGATCGGGCGAGAGCATGGCCAGCATCGATGCCGGCTCGATCATGCCGATCCGGGTCCCCCCCGCCTCCGTATAGACCGACACGCGGCAGGGCAGCGCCATGTTCAACCGCATGTCGACGGCCAGCACGCGCGCCGCCTGGTGCGGGTTGCACACCTCGAACACCTTGCACTCGCGCTCGAACGCGACGCCCTTGCTGCGTAGGGTGGCGCCGAGGTCGTGCACGTGCAGCACGCCGAAGCCGTTGCGGACGATCGCCGCCTCCAGGTCGGCCGCGGCCTGGTCGAAGCTCTTGGATGTTTCCACGACGTAGTACATGGCTCGCCTCGCTATGCGCTAGAGCGGTTCAGGACGGGAAGGCACAACCGGGCTTCAGGCCCAGCTTGCGCAGCAGCATCGCCAGCGGGCAGAAACCGGTGAACGAGGACTGCAGCAGGTTGGCGCCCACGAACACCGACAGCCAGATCCAGCCGGGTGCGACGAAATGCGCCAGCGCGATGCCGACCAGCACGACGGTGCCGGCGAAGCCGAGGACGAGACGATCAATATTCATGGCGCGACTCCGGGTGCGGGTTGATGCGGCCGTCGTGCGGCGGCCACGGTTCCAGTGAAGCCATATCTAATTTAGATTTATCTTAATTAGTGATTTATGGTAAAGTCAAGCCCGCAAGCGAACTTTTCGAGAGGCTCGACCGATGAACCTGCCCGCCAACGCCGATCTCAACCTCATGCAGGCACGCGCCGAGGAGGCCACCCGGCTGCTCAAGGCGCTGGGCAACGCCCAGCGGCTGCGCGTGCTGTGCCTATTGCTGGACGGCGAGATGCAGGTGAACCAGATCAACGAGCGCCTGCCCGAACTCAGCCAGTCCGCGCTGTCGCAGCACCTGGCGCGGCTGCGCGACGAAGGCCTGGTGAGTACCCGCCGCGAGGCGCAGAACGTCTGGTACGCCCTGCCCGAAGGCCCGGCCCACGACATCATGGCCACGCTCTACGGCATCTACTGCGCCACGGGCAACGGGCGGCGCGCCGCGAAGGCCGGCACACGCAGGGGCCGGCGCACCGCCGGCTGACCCGGGGGGGCGGGGGGGGGGGGGGGGGGGGGGGGGGGGGGGGGGGGGGGGGGGGGGGGGGGGGGTGGG
>NZ_JBXAGL010000001.1:607073-619208 GCF_058793995.1 Rhodanobacter sp. GW835-FHT13D09
GACCCTCCTCCTGCTCCTCTCCGCCGCCAGCTTACTTCTGGCCCGCGCACAGGTGCCGGATGAAATGGCTGCAGCACAGCCGCCGGTGCAGCAGGAAGAACAGCACGCCCGGCGTGCAGGCGAGCCGGCCCGGCTACACGCTGGAGAACACCAGGCTGGCATTGGTGCCGCCGAAGCCGAAGCTGTTGGACATCACCGTGCGCAGCGGCGCGGGGCGGGTCTCGCGGACGATCGGGAAACCCTCGGCGCGTTCGTCGAGCCGATCGATGTTGGCGGAACCGGCGACGAAGCCTTCCTTCAGCATCAGCAGGCTGTAGATCGCCTCGTGCACGCTGGCCGCACCCAGCGAGTGTCCGCTCAACGCCTTGGTCGAGGACAGCAGCGGCATGTCGGCGCCGAACGCCTCGCGCACCGCCTGCAGCTCCACGATGTCGCCCAGCGGCGTGGAGGTGCCGTGGGTGTTGAGGTAGTCGACCGGGCCGTTCACGCCGGCCAGCGCCATGCGCATGCAGCGCACCGCGCCCTCGCCGCTGGGTGCCACCATCTCCGCGCCGTCCGAGGTAACGCCGTAGCCGACCAGCTCGGCGTGGATGTTCGCGCCGCGCGCCCTGGCGTGCTCGTACTCCTCCAGCACCAGCATGCCGCCGCCGCCGGCGATGACGAAGCCGTCGCGGCCGCTGTCGTACGGGCGCGACGCGGCGTGCGGCGTATCGTTGTAGCTGCTGGAGAGCGCGCCCATCGCATCGAACTGCGCGGTCATGCCCCAGTGCACTTCCTCGCCGCCGCCGGCGAACATCACGTCCTGCGCGCCGTGGCGGATCAGGTCGGCGGCCGCGCCGATGCAGTGTCCCGAGGTGGCGCAGGCGGCGGCGATCGAGTAGCTCAGGCCGAGGATGCCGAACGCGGTGGCCAGCGTGGCCGACACCGTGGAGCACATCGTGCGCGGCACCATGTACGGGCCGATCTTGCGCACGCCCTTCTCGCGCAACAGGTCGCCGGTCTCGATCTGCCACTGCGCCGAGCCGCCGCCGGAACCGGCGATCACGCCGATGCGCGGGTGCCGCACCTGCTCGACGGCCAGCCCGGCGTCGGCAATCGCCGCGCGCATCGCCACGTAGGCGTAGGCCGCCGCGTCGCCCATGAAGCGTTTCAGCTTGCGGTCGATCGCCGCTTCCAGGTCGATCTGCGGCACGCCGGCCACGTGGCTGCGCAGGCCGCGCGTCACGTAGTCGGGGATCGCGCGGATCCCGCTGCGGCATTCGCGCAGCGCCTGCGATACGGTCAGCGGCAGGTTGCCCAGGCACGACACCATGCCCATGCCGGTCACCACCACGCGACGCATCTCAAAATCCCTCGGTGGACTGGAACAGGCCCACGCGCATGTCGCTGGCCACGTAGATCAGGCGGTCGTCGACGAAGGTCTTGCCGTCGGCGATCACCAGCGCCAGCTTGCCGCGCATCACGCGGCGGATGTCGATCTCGTAGCGCACCAACTTCGCGCTCGGCTTGACCTGCCCGGTGAATTTCACCTGGCCCACGCCCAGCGCGCGGCCGCGGCCCGGTTCGCCCAGCCACGGCAGGAAGAAGCCGCTGAGCTGCCACATCGCGTCCAGCCCGAGGCAGCCGGGCATCACCGGGTCGCCGAGGAAGTGGCAATCGAAAAACCACAGCCGCGAGTGGATATCCAGCTCGGCATGGATCAATCCCTTGCCGTAGGCACCACCTTCGCTGGCGATCCTGGTGATGCGGTCGAACATCAGCATCGGCGGCGCGGGCAGCCGCGCGTTGCCGTCGCCGAACAGTTCGCCGCGGCCGCAGGCCAGCAGTTGCTCGTAGTCGAACGAGGAAGGACGTGTCATGGAAAACTCGCGGAGTGAGGAACCCCCAGTGTGCTGGGTGGCCGTCGCAGGCGTCTTGATCCGGGTCAGCCGCCCTACCGACGCGCTGTTTCCGCGTGGGACATAACGTCGCAGCCGCGATCGAACCGGGCATGCGCGCCGAGGCTGTGCCGGCGCAACCGGGCCGCGCGCAGCAGGGCCTTGGCCAGGCGCATCTGCCAGCCGGCCTCCGCCGCCGCGGCACAGGCGCACCAGGCATCGCGCAGCGCCGCGCCTTCGCGCACCGGCCCGGCCACCCGCCACAGCAGCTCGCCCAGCGCTGCCTGCGCGTCCGCGGCCAGCCCGTCGCCGCGTTCGACCCAGCGATGGTTGCCGCCGGCGTCAGGCGGCAACGCGGCCCCGGCCAGCACGGCACCGAGCCGGCGACCGCAGGCCACCGCTTCCAGCAGCGAATTGCTGGCCAGCCGGTTGGCGCCGTGCACGCCGTTGCAGGCCACCTCGCCCACCGCGTACAGGCCGGGGAGCGTGCTGCGGCCATCCAGGTCGGTGGCCACGCCGCCCATGTGGAAGTGCGCGGCCGGGGTCACCGGCAGCGGTGAGCGGCGCGGGTCGATGCCGTGCGCCAGGCAGGCCCCCAGCACGGTGGGAAAGCGCACACGCCAGTCGCCCTCGACCGCCGTCGCATCCAGCCACACCCGGTCGCCCGCGCGTTGGGCCTGCCACACGCGACGCGCCACCACGTCGCGTGGCGCCAGGTCGCCCAGCGGGTGCAGGCCGCGCATCAGCGGATCGCCGGCGGCGTCGACGAGGCGCGCGCCGGCGCCACGCAGCGCCTCGGTAACCAGCGGCAGGCAGTGCCCGCCGACGTCCAGCGCGGTGGGATGGAACTGCACGAATTCCAGGTCGCGCGGCAGCGCGCCGGCGGCCAGCGCCAGGGCCAGCCCCGCGCCGTTCGCGCCGGGCGGGTTGCTGGTATGCGCGAACAGCGCGCCGATGCCGCCGGTGGCCAGCACCACCGCCGCGGCCTCGATGCACTCGTGGCGTCCGCGCGCGTTGCAGGTACGCACGCCGGCGACGCGGCCGTCGCGCAGCAGCAGCGCGTCGACATCGACGCCACCACGCCACTGCACGTGCCCCGCCTCCTGCACCCGCGCGCGCAGGGCGCGCACCAGCGCGGCCCCGGTGGCGTCGCCGCCCGCGTGCACGATCCGCGCCGCGCCGTGGCCGCCCTCGCGGCCCAGCTGCAGGCGGCCGTCGGCGGCGCAGTCGAACGCCACGCCCTGCGCCTGCAGCCAGGCGATGGCCTCCGGCGCGGCGCGGGTCAGCCATTGCACCGCCGCCGCATCGTTATGGTGGGCGCCGGCCTGCAGGGTGTCCTCGGCATGCGCGGCGGCGCTGTCGCAGGCGTCGAAGGCAGCCGCGACGCCGCCCTGCGCCAGCGCGCTGGCGCTGCCGCTGCCGTCGTGCGCCCGGCACAGCAGGCGCACCGGCGCAGGCGCCGCGGCGAGCGCGGTGGCCATGCCGGCCACGCCGCCGCCGATCACCACGATGGGCAAGCGTGCGTGCCTCACACCGTCTCGCGCCTGCCCACCGCCAGCATGCGCTCCAGCGCGGCGCGCGCCCGCACGATCACCTCCGGCGCGATCTCGATCGGGTGGCGCAGGTCGCGCAGCGACGCGTAGATGTTCTGCAACGTGATCCGCTGCATGTGCGGGCACAGGTTGCACGGCTTGATGAATTCGGTGGCGGGAAACTGCGAACGCAGGTTGTCCGCCATCGAGCACTCGGTGATCAGTGCGACGCGCGCCGGCTTCTCGCGCTCCAGCCACTTGCCCATCGCCGTGGTGGAACCGACGAAATCCACCTCGGCGAGCACTTCCGGCGGGCATTCGGGGTGCGCCACCAGCATCGCTCCGAACTGCTCGCGCGCATGGCGCGCCTGCTGCGCGGTGAACTTCTCGTGCACCTCGCAGCGCCCGTTCCACAGCACCAGCTCGACCTTCGTCTGGCTGGCGACGTGGCGGCCCAGGAACTCGTCGGGGAGGAAGATCACCTTGGCCGCGCCCATCGACTCGACCACCTGCACCGCGTTGGCAGAGGTGCAGATCGCGTCGGACTCCGCCTTCACCGCGGCCGAAGTGTTCGCATAACTCACCACCGGTGCGCCGGGATGCTGCGCGCGCAGGGCGCGCACGGCGGCGGCGGTGATCGACGAGGCCAGCGAGCAGCCCGCCTCCAGGTCGGGGATCAGCACGGTCTTTTCCGGCGCGAGGATCTTCGCGCTCTCGGCCATGAAGTGCACGCCGCACACCACGATCAGGTCCGCGTCGCACCCGGCGGCGGCCTGCGCCAGGCCCAGCGAGTCGCCGGTGATGTCGGCCACGCCATGGAAGATCTCCGGCGACTGGTAGCTGTGCGCCATGATCACCGCACCGCGCTGCTTCTTCAGCTTGTTGATCGCGTCGATCCACGGCAGGTGCAGCGGGATCTCCAGGCAGGGCACCAGCGGTTCCAGGCGTTCGGCCAGCGCGGCGTACTCGTGTTCGAGCTCGTCGCGCCAGACCGGCACGGGCAGCGTTGCGGAGGCGGTCATCGGAATCGCTTTTCAGTGGAGGGAAACGGGCTGGCCCAGGCCGCCCCGGCGCGGTGCGCGGCAGGCGGGTCCGGATAGGTCATGGCGGCCAGCATCATGGCGGGCGATGACACCGGCGCGCCTTGACCGGGATCAACCGCCGTCTGCGGCGGCCGGCAGACGTTCGCGATCGCCCGCTCCGGCAGGCCCGGGGCGACGCCGTCGCGGTCCAGCTTCAGATGGTTGGTCATCTGCGCCGCGCTGGAACAGCCGGAACAGGCATAGACCAGCGGCAGCATGGCGCTCATGGGCGGCACTCCACTTTCAGCAGGAAATCGTCGGCACGCCGGCGCACGCTGCGCAGCGCCGACCAGGCGGCCAGCCAGGCCAGCAACAATGCCAGCCCGGCCGCGCGGGCCAGCCACGGCCGCGGCCACAGCGCGGCGGCCGGCAACAGCAGCAACGGCAGCTGCGCCAGCAGCACGCCGGACTTGTCGCCATCGGGCAGCAGGCGCTGCACGCCCGGCAACTGCACGCCGCGGCCGCAACGCCGGTGCAGCTCGATCCACTCGACGAAGGGAACGATCTCCATGGCCATGCCGAGCAGCAGCAGCGGCAGCGCGACCCCCAGTCCCAGCGCGGCGGCCAGCAGGCCGCCACGCACGTCGAAGGCCAGCGCCAATGCCGCCAGCGCCAGCGCAATCAGCCCGGCGCGCCAGCTCCACACCAGCGGTCCGCGGCGCTGACGCGAGGCGTGCGACTGCAGCCACAGCGCGGCGATCGCGAACAGCAGCGCGTGCAACGCCACCGAGCCCGCCAGCCAGCGGCCATCCGCACCGGCCAGCCGCCCGCCGGATGCACCGAGCAGGGCCAGCCAGGCGCTGCCCAGCCACAGCGACTGCAGCCGCGCATCCACCGCGGCGGTGCCCTGGAACATCGGCATCACCACCCGCGCCACGCTGGCCAGCAGCACGATCACCCAGCCCAGCACGCCCCAGCCGGCATGCACGTCCACCCAAGCCGGCGCCGGCGGCGTCCATCCGCCGACCAGGCCCAGCGCCAGCACGCCGCCGAGCAGCGCCACCGCCGTGCCCGCGCCGATCGCCGCCCCGATGCCGGCGCGCAGCAGCCGCTGCCCCGCCGCCTGCACCAGCCCAGGCAGCGTCATCGCAGCCAACGTCGCAAACGCCAGCGGCAACAGCACGCCGGCGCCGAACAGCCCGCCGCGCCAGCCCTGGTGCAGACCCGCCACCAGCAGCAGCACGCCGAGGTTGAACGCCGCGTGCAGCGGCGGCCCGAGCCGCACACCGCCACGCACCCGCACGCCGGCCGCCGCGGGCAGGAACTGCAGCACGCTGCCGAACATCACGTTGCCCAGCACGCCGAGCGCGAACACGTGCACCAGCGCCAGCGTGCCCGGCTGCCAGCGCGTGCGCAGCAGCGCATCGCCATCGACCAGCAGCAGTGCGCCGGCGAGCATGCCCCATGCCGGCGCGCTGAGCAGAAAGCGCCGCGGCAGCGATGCGGCGGGCGCGCGATCAAGCGCCAGCCGCGCCATCGCCGTCCGGCCGACGGATCAGCACGCGCGCGCCGCCGGCGGCCAGCGCGGAGGCCGATGCGTGCAGCCCGCGCGCGGCCAGCACCTCGAGCAGCGGCAGCGGCAACAACGGGGTGAGCACCTGCACCGCCTGCCCCGGCGCCAGCGCGTCGGCCGCCGCCAGCGCGCGCAGCATCGGCTCAGGCGACGGCAGCCGGCGCAGGTCCAGTTCGGTCGGCGCGCCGTCGTCGACGCGGCAACCGGGTGATGGCGGATCGGCTCGCATGGGCGCCATCCCAGCGCAAGCGCCGCACGGATGCGCTGACCTGCATCAGACGCGGCGCCTGCCGTTCAGTGCTTGGGAAGAAAACCACTTCCCGTGGTTTTCTTCTATCGCGAGTCGGCCACTTGCGTGCCCGATTCGCGTCCCATTCCAGCTGCAACGCTGCGCTGGCAGGCGTCGCCGGCGGGTTGTCAGCGCTGGCCCGGGCCGCTGGCGCGGCCGTCGCGGCCAGCAGGCAGGCGATGGGAAGCAGCTTGCGTGTCTTGTTCATCGTGTAACCCCCGGTGGACTGTGCGCAGGCCGGGGCGGCACGGGCTTGACCGCGGTCAGTCCGCCGTCACGAAATGCGCCAGCTGTGACATCACGCCACGCGACACAGACGAGAACGCCGCCATGACGGCGGCGTTCTCGTGTAGTGAGGGATCGTTGCAGGACGTATGGACGTCCATCTGTCGCCGCGGCTCACGGCGCGGCGGCGGTCTCGTTGACGGCCTTGACGAAGGCCGGGTCGAGCCGGCCGATCACCGTGGTGCGCGCCGCGATGCGGCCCTCGGCGTCGAGCAGGATCAGCTCGCTGCTGTGGTTGAACTCGCCGTCCGGCAAGCGCCGGTACTGCAGGCCGAGCACGCCCGAGAGCCGGCGCACCTGCGCGGGCTCGGCGCGCGCCAGGGTCCAGATGCGCGGATCGAGCTTGCGCTTCCCGGCGTAGGCGTGCAACGTGGCCACGTCGTCGCGCGCCGGGTCGAAGCTCACCGCGAGCAGGTCGATCTTCGCGCGTGCCGACGGCTCCAGCGCGTTGCGGGTCAACCGCAGGCTGTCGATGATCATCGGGCAGACCATCTGGCACGAAGTGTAGAACATCGTCACCAGCTGCGGCCGCCCGCGCCGCGCTGCCAGCGGCTGCTGCCTGCCGTTCTGGTCGGTGAGCTGCACCGTCAACTGGTAGACCGAATCGCCGGGCAGCGGCGTGGCGGCGCGCGCCGCGCCGCCGCCGAACAGCAGCAGCAACGCGAACAGGGGCAACAGGCGTTTCATGGCGTATTCCTCACTCGGACTTCGCGCAACGGAAGCCCATGTTGTTGGTGGTGTCGGACGCCTTCAGCGCGGACAGCATTGCGATGCGCATCAGCACCGCGTAGTTCTCCTTTTGCTGCAGGCTGATCGCGCCGGCGCCGCAGAACTTCAGCAGGTCGGGATCGCCCTGCTGGCGGCTGTCGCTGGCGACCATCAGCGCGTTGAAGTCGTCCACCCATTCCCATACCAGGTTGTTGAGATCGCGCACGCCGTAGACGTTGGCCGTACCGCCGATGGCCGGCAGAGCCGTGCCGGAGGGGCGCGAGTACCAGCCGAGGATGCCCTCGCGCCAGGCTGGATCGGCACGCGCGTCGCGGCGGGTGGCATCGGCGGCCGCCGCGTACTCCCATTCGTACCAGCTCGGCAGACGTGCCTGCTCGCTCTCGCAGTACGCCTGCGCGGCGAACCAGCTGACCCGGGTGACGGGCTGACGCGGCAGCGCCTGCTCGCCCAGCGTGTCGGCACTGGTCCAGTGGCTGAGGTAGCGCGCGTCGGCCAGGATGCTGGCGACGCGGTCGCGCCGCCATTGCGGATGGGCCTTCACGAAGGCCAGGAACTCGGCGTTGGTGACCGGCTCGGTACGCAGGCGGAACGGCGCCACCTGCGCCGCTGCCGCCTTGCCGTCCGCCGGCAGCACACTGGTGAAACCGCCTCCCGGCAGCGCGGCGTAATCCGCCGCCGCCACCGGGAGCGCCAGCACCAGGCCGAACCACGCCAGTGCCAGTCGGGCGCGCATCGTCAGTGTCCTGCCGCCGGTGCGGGAGCCGCCGCGGCACGCGCCTTGGCCACCTCCTCCTTGCTGAACTGGCCGCCGGGATTGCCCCAGCTGTTCAGCACGTAGGTGAGGATGTTGGCCACCTCGTCGTCGGCCAGCTGACTCATCGGCGGCATCACCGAGTCGTACTCGTGCCCGTTGACGGTGACCTTGCCGGTCAGACCGTGAGTGACGATGGTCATCGCGCGCTTCGGATCGGCCGCGAGCAGATCCGACTTCGCCAGCGGCGGGAACACGTTGGGCAGGCCCTCGCCGTTCGCCTGGTGGCAGACCGAACAGGTGCCGGCGAACAGCTGTTTGCCCGCGGCGATCTGCTCGTCCCTGGTCAGCGTGCCGGCCGCATGCGCCTTCGCCGCCGTGCTCACCGCCTGCAGGTTGGCGCCGGCGCGATCGCCCAGGTACACCGAGTCGACCTCCTTGCCCGAGTAGATCGCCTTGTTCTCCGTACCTTCCACCTTGAGGATGCCCAGCGCACCCTTGTTGAAGGCGCGGAAGATCGAGTGGTCGACCAGCACGTAGCTGCCCGGCACGTCGGTGTGGAACTCGACGATCGCGGCGCCGCCGGAGGGGATCAGCGTGGTCTGCACGTTGTGCTGCGCCACCGTGCCGCCCTCGGGCTGCACCTTGTCGAAGATCTCGCCGATCACGTGGAAGCTGGAGACCAGGTTCGGGCCGCCGTTGCCGACGAACAGGCGCACCTTCTGGTCGGTCTTGGCGGTCAGCGCGTTGTCGCCGGTGATCGAGCCTTCCCTGCCGTTGAACAGCACGTAGGTCGGGTGCTCGTCGATCGCCTTCTCCATGTCGAACGGCTGGTGGCCCTTCTCGCGGTACTTGCCGGTGGTGTAGAAGTCGCCCTGCATCACGTAGTACTCGTGGTCGACCGGGCTGAGGCCCTCCGGCGGCTCGACCAGGATCAGGCCGTACATGCCGTTGGCGATGTGCATGCCCACCGGCGCGGTGGCGCAGTGGTAGACGTAGATGCCCTGGTTCAGCGCCTTGAAGGTGAACTGCGACTCATGCCCGGGCGCGGTGAAGCTCGATGCCGCGCCGCCGCCCGGCCCGGTCACGCCGTGCAGGTCGATGTTGTGCGGCATCTTGCTGTCCGGCGCGTTCTTCAGGTGGAACTCCACCGTGTCGCCCTGGCGCACGCGGATGAAGCTGCCCGGCACCGTGCCGCCGAAGGTCCAGAAGGTGTAGCTCACGCCCTCGGAGATCGGCATCTCCTTCTCGACCACCTCCAGCTCGACGATGACCTTCGCCGGATAGTTGCGGTGGATGGGTGGCGGCACATGCGGCGGGCTGGTCAGCACCGCGTGGATCGGCTCGCCCTGCGGCGGACCGAAGTCGCCGCGCTCGGAGGCGACCGAGGTGCTGGTGACCGGCGCGGTCGCGTTGGCGGCCGGGCCGGATGACGAAGCGGATGGTTTGCCTGAACAGGCGGCCAGCGCCAGCATGGCGACGGCAGCGACGTAGAGGTATGGACGTGTCATGAAACGTTCTCCCTGGGTACTGGTGCCAGCCTAGGGAAACGTCACATGTTGCGTTTGACCTGGGTCAACCGCCTGCCACTCGGAACGCTTCTGCGTCACCCTGCCACAGCGCGCGAAACACCCGGTTCTCAGCCCGGCTTGCCGTCGATCCGCGGGGTCAGATAGATCCACGCCGAGCGCAGCACCCAGGGCAGGAACGCGAGCAGCCAGCCGTACGCGGCGATCACCAGCCACAGGTAGACGTCGCCGCCCAGCTCGGCACGGATGCGCACCAGCGCGACCAGTTGCAGCAGCGCGAAGCACAGCCACGGGATCGCGCTCATTTCCAGCGGCCGGCCGGAGTGGCCCTGGGTCACCCGGGTCACCATCGCCACCAGCATCGAACCGAAGTAGCCGATCGCCAGCGCATGCAGCGGCGCGCGGCCAAGGATGTGATGACCGCCCACCGCATAGACCACGTCCTGCACCGCGTACAGCACGAACGCCACCGGCAGCCATGCGAACGCCAGGTGCAGCACCGCCAGCAGCCCCGGGCGCATCGCCTTCCACGGCTGCCAGGCCAGCGCATGCCAGGCGAACACCAGCGCCAGCGGCACGTCCGCCAGCCACAGCCAGCCCAGCGCGTCGCGCCACTCCAGCAGCAGGTGCACCAGCAGCAGCACCCACACCACCGGCAGGCTCCAGCGCGGGCGCACCACGGTGTAGCCCTTCGCCACGTTGCCGCTGAAGAATGGCAGCATGCGGTGGGTCACCGTGAAATAGATCGGCAGCAGCAGGCCGTAGGTGCCCAGCTTGATCGCCAGCAGCGCGCACTCCGCCGGCGCACCGAACAGGAAGGCGAGGAACACGGCCAGCCCCAGCGTGCCCAGGCTCAGCGCCGCCAGGCAGGATTTCGCGTGCTGCAGCTTGTCGTCGGCCCCGCGCAGCACCTGGGCCAGCGTGACGACGCCGACCAGGTAGCCCGCCAGCATCAGCGCCACGCCCAGCCGCAGCAGCCAGATCAGGTCGAGCAGGCCCACGTTCGCCAGCACGTAGCCGACGAAGATGCCGCCGGCCACCGACACGTAGCGCGCGCGCGGCAGCGCCGGCCGCCCCAGCCAGCGCGGGAACGTGGTCAGCAGGAAGCCAAACATGAACAGCGGGAACAGCCCGTACTGGATCAGCATCGCGTGCGCCCAGCCCGGCGGGATCGGCGGCTGCGGCCAGCCGGCCAGCCCGAAGCGCATCCAGGTCAGTTCCACCGCCCACCACCCCATGCTCAGCAGCACCGCCACCGTCCCGGCGAAGAACAGCAGCCGGTGCGGCGCGGACGCCAGCAGGGCCGGCAGTTCGGCGAAGGTCGCCGGCTTCGCCGTCGACGTCGGAGTGTCAGCCATGATGTGCCTGCCTGAATGAGAACGATTCGCCATGTTGGCAGTTCGCCCGCCGTGCCTGCCATGACTTGTATCAGACCCCGCCGGCCGCCGCACCACGCCGGCGGCGCGGCGACGGCGGCAACCCGCCGTGCAGTTGACTCCGGTCAACGCCGACCCGCGCCGACTCGCGCATCCTGTCGGCATCCACGCGGGAGGCACGCTCATGGGCAGGCTCGATGGCAAGGTGGCACTGGTGACCGGCGGCGCGGTGGGCATCGGCGCCGCCTGCGTGGCGCGGCTGGCGGAAGCGGGGGCCAGGGTCGCCATCGTCGACCTGCATGACGAACCGGGCGGGCAACTCGCCGCCCGGCTCGGCGCGGCCGCACGCTATTTCCACGCCGACGTGGCGGTGGAGGCCGAGGTGGCGGCGGCGATCGCCGGCGCGGTGGCTGCGTTTGGACGTCTGGACGTCCTGGTCAACAACGCCGGCATCGCTGGGACGAACAAGCCAACCCACGAGCTCACCGAGGCCGAATGGGACCGGGTGCAGGCAGTCAACGTGAAGGGCGTGTTCTTCTGCACCAAGCACGCGATCGCGCCGTTGCGCGCGGCCGGCGGCGGCAGCATCATCAACCTGTCGTCGATCTACGGCCTGGTCGGCGCGGCGGACTCGCCGCCGTACCACGCCTCCAAGGGCGCGGTGCGGCTGATGAGCAAGACCGACGCGATGCTGTACGCGGCCGACCGCATCCGGGTCAACTCGATCCACCCCGGCTTCATCTGGACGCCGATGGTGGAGCAGCACCTCACCTCGATGGGCGGCGACCCCGCGCAACACCGGCGCGAAGTCGGCGCGCTGCATCCGCTCGGCCACATGGGCGAGCCGGATGACATCGCGTGGGGCGTGCTCTACCTTGCCTCCGACGAATCGAAATTCGTCACCGGCAGCGAACTGGTCATCGACGGCGGCTATACCTGCCACTGAGAGGTTGTGACTATTCAACCTCGAAGTCCGGCCATGGCGAGGGCATGGATGCCCGAGTTGAGGCAATGCAGGAGCAGTTGCCCGATGGCCGGTCGCGGATCGGGCACGAAAGTGCCCGATTCGCGTGAGCGAGTCCGGACAAATCCGCCGGAGCGGATTTGAACAGCCGCAGGCTGGCCCGCAGGGTGCATGCCAGGATGGCATGCATACATGTGCCGGACTCGCG
>NZ_JBXAGL010000002.1:0-93899 GCF_058793995.1 Rhodanobacter sp. GW835-FHT13D09
ATTTCAGTTTCGGTTAAGTTCATGGTGCCCTCCGAGGACTCCATGATACTTCCTATTTAAACGTTACGGTCCACTAGCTCACCACCACTGGCACCTCGATGCCTGAATGCGCGGGGGCGAGTCCACGCGATTACGATGTGCTGTCGTGCACGAGGGGCCTATTGCGTTTGCGCCTCGATCTGCTTGCGCTGCTCCTCGGCGTGCTGGTCGACCGTCTTCTGCACGTCCTTCGCACGCTGCTCGGCCTTCTTCATCGCGTCGAACGGCGTGGCGGTGTCGGCGGTCGCCGGCTTGGCCTGGGGTTCCGGCGGCTTGCCGGAGCAGGCGCCGAGGGCAAGGACACAGAGCAGGAGCGGCAGCGGTTTCATGACGGTTCTCGCGCAGTATCGACCTGCCGAGTGTCCCGCCATGCCCCGCCGCAGGCAAGGCGCCGCCTAGGCGCGGCGTGATCGACGCTTTAAGCTGCGCGCATGGACAGCCGCCTCGACACCTGGCAACTGCACGGCCACACCGCCCTGGTCACCGGCGCCAGCAAGGGCATCGGCTACGCCACCGCGCGGGAGCTGGCCGGGCGCGGCGCCGACCTGCTGCTGGTGGCGCGCGACGAGGATTATCTCGAGCAGGTGCGGGTGGAGCTGGCCGACGAGTTCGCCGACGTCGAGGTGCTGGCGTTCGGTGCCGACCTGGTCGACGCGGAGGAGCGCCTGGCGGTGTTCGACTGGATCGCCGACCTCGGCGCGCCGGTGTCGCTGCTGGTGAACAACGCCGGCGGCAACCAGCCCGGCGCCACGCTGGACTATCGCGAGGAGGACTACCGCGCGATCTTCGAGCAGAACCTGTTCTCCGCCTTCGAGATGTGCCGGCTGGCGCATCCGCAGCTGGTGCAGCATGCGAATGCGGCGATCGTCAACGTGGGTTCGGTGTCGGGCGTCACCCACGTGCGCACCGGCGCGCCCTACGGCATGAGCAAGGCGGCGCTGCACCAGCTCACCCGCAACCTGGCCGCCGAGTGGGCGGTGGACGGCATCCGTGTCAACGCGGTGGCGCCGTGGTACATCCGCACCCAGCGCACCGATCCGGCGCTGGCCGATGCCGACTACCTGGACGAGGTGCTCGAGCGTACCCCGCTGAAGCGGATCGGCGAGCCGGAGGAAGTGGCCGCGGCGATCGCCTTCCTGTGTCTGCCGGCGGCCAGCTACATCACCGGCCAGGTGCTGGCGGTGGACGGCGGGTTCCTCAACTACGGGTTCTGAACGCCGGGCGGCTCGCCGCCAGTCAGAACTCCGCCTCGTGCTCCTCGGCGGCGAAGCCGACCGTCACCGCGCCTTCGCCCACGTTGACCATGCCG
The DNA here is from genome assembly GCF_058793995.1 of Rhodanobacter sp. GW835-FHT13D09. Lineage (NCBI taxonomy): Bacteria > Pseudomonadati > Pseudomonadota > Gammaproteobacteria > Lysobacterales > Rhodanobacteraceae > Rhodanobacter > Rhodanobacter sp. GW835-FHT13D09. The sequence continues at coordinate 1,349 of NZ_JBXAGL010000002.1, forward strand.
GTGATGCTCATCGGCGCCTCCATCACCTCGACGCCGTGCTCCGCGCAGACGACGCGCAGTTCGGTGTAGCCGGGCAGGTGCGGCAGCACCTCGAGGTCGCCGCCGTAGCTGACGCAAACCATCGGCACCAGCAGGCCGGCGCGTACGCGTTGTGCGGTATAGCCGAACAGCGCTTCGGCGCCCTGCTCGAAGCCGCGTACCTTGCCGACCGGGCCGGTCTCGCCGCGGAAGCAGCGCAGGATCGGCTTGATGTCCAGCGCCGAACCCAGCATCGCGCTGACCAGGCCGACGCTGCGGTCGTTCTTCTTCTTGGCGCGGGCGCGCAGGTAGTAGAGGTCGCGCGGCAGCATGTAGCCGTAGGTATGGTTGGCGAGGTGGGTGAGCCGCTCGCGGATCACCCCCGGCGCCTCGTCGGCCGCGATCAGCCGCGCCGCCTCGTACACCAGCGGTGCGGCGCCGGCGAAGATATTGCGGGTGTCGATCACGCGCATCATGAACGGGCCGGGCACGCCGGCCTGCTCGCGCACCTGCCGGTAGTTCTTGAGGATCGCGAAACTGGCCTTGTTGACGTGCTCGTTGATCGGGCTGCGGGTGGCGGTGATGGTCAGGCAGAACACGCAGTCCTGTTCCAGCACCAGCTTCTCCAGGAACAGCTTCTGCACCTCTTCCACCGGACACGGCTCGGTTTCCGCCGAGTGGCTGCGGCTGCCCAGGCGGCGGTCGATGAAGCGCTGGATCTCGGCCGGTTTGCGGTCGTCCATGAAGACTTCGCCGTCCACCCGCACGGAGATCGGCATCACCGCAACATGGTGCTGTTGCAGGAACGCCTGCGACAGGTCGCAGGCCGCGTCGATTGCCAGGCCCATCCGCATACGTTTCCCCCCGTCATGAATGGCAAGTGCAACATAACATGTCACAAATGACGGCGATCACAGGAAAAAGTGCCGCTGGCGCCGGGCTGCCGAGGGCATCGCGCGTGGTCCGGCCCTAGAATGACCGCCGCATGTGTCCGGCCTTCCGCCGGCGTGGCGTCGCCGGCCATCCCATCAGGTATTGCAGCATCCATGAAAAGCAAACAGGAAATCGTCTCCAACTGGTTGCCGCGCTACACCGGCGTGCCGCTCGAGCAGTTCGGCGAGCACATCCTGCTGACCAACTTCGGCCATTACGTGGAGTTGTTCGCGCAATGGCACGGCGTGGAGGTGCAGGGGCGCGACCGGCCGATGCCGAGCGCCACCGCCGACGGCATCACCCTGATCAACTTCGGCATGGGCAGCCCCAACGCCGCCACCATGATGGACCTGCTCAGCGCGATCGGACCGAAGGCCGCGCTGTTCCTCGGCAAGTGCGGCGGGGTCAAGAAGAAGAACCAGCTCGGCGACCTGGTGCTGCCGATCGCGGCGATCCGCGGCGAGGGCACCAGCAACGACTACCTGCTGCCGGAGGTGCCGGCGTTGCCGGCGTTCCAGCTGCAGCGCGCGGTCTCCACCATGATCCGCGACCTCGGCCACGACTACTGGACCGGCACGGTGTACACCACCAACCGGCGCGTGTGGGAACACGACGACACGTTCAAGGACTACCTGCGGCGTACCCGCTGCATGGCGGTGGACATGGAAACCGCGACCATCTTCGCCGCCGGCTTCGCCAACCGCATCCCGTGCGGCGCGCTGCTGCTGGTTTCCGACCAGCCGATGATCCCGGAAGGCGTGAAGACCGAGGCCAGCGACCGCCGGATCACCTCGGCATTCGTCGAGGCGCACATCCGCATCGGCATCGAGGCACTCAAATTGGTGCGCCGTAACGGCCGCAGCGTGAAGCACCTGCGCTTCGAGGCGGACGGGGAGAACGAATAGACCGTGCGACGGCAGCCTGGAGGTGGGCCGTCGACTGCGGGAGTCGATCCCGCGCCAGATCGCAAGTTATTGCTGGCGCCGAGGGTCACTGGCGTGCGGTATCCATGGTAGCAACCGCAACTATTTTCGAACAGACGCGGATTGATCCGCAAGTTCTCGCCATGGAAAATTTGTTGACAATGCGTAAATGAAGCGTAATAAAGACGGATCACACATGGAGCGGGCTGAGGGGTCGACGAGCCAGCCGTAGCGCATTTCCGGTGTCTTCAGCGGTGCTGGTCATGGCGGGGTTGTCGTGTTCTCGCTGTGTTATTTCCCTGTTAGTATCGGCCCGGATCGGGAGTTCCCATGGTTCGGCACTCACCAGGAATCGAGAGCCAAGGCCACGTCGACTCGCAATCGCTTTGTGGGAATTGAGTTTTACCGACGCATTAAATAATTACTCGGAGGGTGCTTTCATGAAACTTGGGGTCAAGAAACTTTCTTCGGCGGTCCGTCTCGGTCTTTCGCTGGGTGCTGTCATCGCGGTGGGCGTATCCACCACCGCTTTCGCGCAGGATGCGGGCACGCAGACGCAGGACACGGCCAACCAGCCCAGCCAGAAAAAGGCGCAGACGCTGCAGACGGTGGTGGTCACCGGCTCGCGCATCCGTCGCGTCGATCTGGAAACCGCCAACCCGGTGCACATCATCGACCGCGCGCAGATCGAGAGCAGCGGCAAGCTGACCATGGGCGATCTGCTGCAGTCGATCCCGGCCGTGGCCGGTGCAGCGACCAACCCGCAGGTGAACAACGGTGGCGGTGACGGCGCGTCGACCGTCTCGCTGCGCGGCCTGGGTTCCCAGCGCACGCTGATCCTGGTGAACGGTCACCGCATTGCGCGCAACGACATCAATGCCATCCCGGCCAGCATGGTCGAGCGCGTGGAAATCCTGAAGGACGGCGCTTCGGCGACCTACGGTTCGGACGCGATCGGCGGCGTGGTCAACTTCATCCTGCGCCAGAACTTCCAGGGTGCGGAGATCAGCGCCAACTACGGCGAGTCGGACCGCAATGACGGCGCCCGCCGTGGCTTCTCGGCCATCTTCGGCACCGCCTCGGACAAGGGCAATATCACCGCCGGCCTCGAGTACAACAAGTTCGACCAGATTTCCTCGGCCGATCGCGACTTCTCGAAGTTCGCCACCTACCTGTCGTCGGGCTCCGTGTTCAACGCCGGCTCGAGCCGTACCCCGCAGGGCCAGCTGAGAACGGGAGCTGCTCTGGATGGCACCGTCACCCTGAACAAGGGTGTGATGGGCGTGACCTCACGCAGTGATTACCGCAAGTACAACTCCAAGACGGATGCGTACAACTACCAGGCGCTGAACCTGGTCCAGACTCCGCAGGAGCGCACCAACGCGTTCGCGTTGGCGAACTACCAGCTCACCGACAACATCCAGGCCCACCTGGACTTCTTCTACAACAAGACGACCTCGCATTTCGCGATCGCGCCGCTGCCGTTCGACGCACTCGGCGACGGCGTGCTGGTTTCGAAGGACAACTACTACAACCCGTGGGGCACGCGAGTGCTGGGGCCAAGGGCCATCAACTTCGGTACCGATGGCACCACGCTGGGCAAGGGCTTCCGCTCGCGCTTCACCACGCTCGGCCAGCGCATGGGCAACTATGCCACCGAGACCAACCAGGTGAATGCCGGCCTGAAGGGCAGCTTCGGCGCGGATACCACCTGGCAGTGGGACGCCAACCTCAACTACGGCCATGTCAGCCAGTTGCAGCACAGCCAGGGTTACGTGTACTACGCCGGCATGCGCCAGGCGCTGGGTCCATCCTTCCTGGATCCGGCCACGGGCACCGTGACCTGCGGCACCCCCACGGCACCGGTGTCGGGCTGCACCCCGCTGAACCTCTTCAACGTCAACGATCCGCAGACGATCGCCACGCTGAAGAACTTCGCGGCCAACCCGTACTACAACACGCTGACCACCTCGCGTCGCGCGGAAGTCAATGCCAGCGGCGAGCTGTTCAACCTGCCGGCGGGCGCAGTGTCCCTGGCGGTGGGCGCCTCCTATGACAAGGAGTACCAGAACTACCAGGTCGACTACATCGCCCGGACCAGCGGCGCGGGCGGCACCTGCTTCATTTCGCAGGAAGCCTGCTCGACTCCGCTGAGCGGCAGCTTCAACGACAAGGAAGCCTACTTCGAGGCACTGGTGCCGGTACTGGCCGACCAGCCGTTCGCCAAGTCGCTGAACGTGACCGTAGGTGCGCGCTATTCCAACTACTCGTCGGCAGGCAGCAAGACGGTCGAAAAATACGGCATCGAATGGCGGCCGATCGACGACGTGCTGCTGCGCGGTACGGTGCAGGGCGTTTTCCGTGCACCGACCATCAACGACCTGTACGCAGGTGCAGCAGGTTCGGCGCCGCAGTTCCAGGATCCCTGCATCGGTTACACCGGTGGCCATCCGAATGCCTGCGCCAACGTGCCGACGGACGGCTCGTTCAAGGGTTCCGGCCTGAGCCAGACGACCGGCGTGTCCTCCGGTTCGGTGGCCGCGGGCTATCAGCTGAAGCCGGAATACGGCAAGTCGTATGACTTCGGCATCGTCTACGACCCGCACTTCATTCCGGGCCTGTCGGTGAGCGCCGACCTGTGGCGTGTCAACCTGAACGACACGATTACCACGCTGGGCGTGCAGAACAGCGCCACGATCTGCTATGCCAACAACAGCAGCCCGTTCTGCGGCTTCATCCACCGCTTCAGCGATGGCCAGGTCAACTTCATCAACCAGCCGACGGTGAACCTGGGCACGCTGAACACCAAGGGTGTCGACTTCAGCGCCAAGTACAGGATTCCGCACTTCGACGTGGCTGGCACCAATATCGGTGATTTCGCCCTTGCGCTCGACACGACCTACCTGGCCCGTTACAACAACGACACCGCGCCGGGTCAGACGGGCGACGTGATCAACCATCTGGCTGGCCTGTACAACAACAGCTACGGCAACTACACCCGCTGGCGCGGTCTGGGTTCGCTGAACTGGGCCATGGGTCCGTGGAACATCATGTGGAGCATGCGCTATATCGGTGCCCTGAACGTCGGCTCGCGCAACATGACCGAGGCCTTCAGTGCGGATGCGTCCATCCCGAACGTGGTTCGCCGCATTCCCACGGTGATCTACAACAACCTGTCGATGGGCTTCAAGATCCCGCAGTACAACACCCGCCTCGACTTTGGTGTTGACAACGTGTTCGACAAGCAGCCGCCGCTGTTCTATCAGAACAACGTGCTGAACGCGAACACGGACGTCAACACGTACGACACCATCGGCCGTTACTTCTTTGGTCGCGTGACGGTGAAGTTCTGATCTAGGTCGACAGCACTTCGCTAGAATGAAACCGCGCGGCGCGAGCCGCGCGGTTTTTTCTTGGGCATTACCGGCTAGGTCATGGCACAAACCAGCATCGAAGACATCACGACGGCGTTGCAACAGGGCGCTGCGGCGGACGCGGAGCGTCTGTGCCAGCTATGGCTCGCAACGCATCCGGACGATGAGGCGGTGCTGGCGTTGCTGGCTATCGCCCTGCAGTTGCAGCAACGTCATGTGGGCGCGGTAGCCATCTACGAACGGTTGACCCGGCTGCATCCGGACCAGGACGAGCATTGGTGCAATCTGGCCACGGTGTTGCGTGGGATCGGCCGCCTCCCGGAGGCCGAACAGGCGTACCTGGTCGCCTTGCGATTGGCGCCGGACGACAGTATCAATCAAAGCAATCTTGGCCTGCTCTACATGGAGCGCGGGGAGTACGTGAAGGCCCGTGACCTGCTGGTGGAGGCGGCCCGGCGGCAGCCCGGCGACCTTACCGTGCGCATCTATGCAGTGATGGCATGCTACGAGTGCGGCGACAGCGTGGCCGTGGAACAACTGCTTGCGGACTGGCGGAGCTGGCCGCCGCTGGACGAGGATCTGCGCGTCGACCTGGCATGGGTGCTCGCCCAGCAGGGGCGCACCGCCGACGCCGAGCGGCTGCTTGGCGAGGCACTGGATATCTCGGGCGAGCGGCCGCGAACGCAGGCCCGGTTGATTCACCTGTATGAGCGCGTCAATCGCCTGGACGAGGCGCGCGAGCTGCTCGCGCGCCTGCCCGATCCGCAGCAGCTGCCGGACGAGAACGACCGCTATGAAGTGGTCAGCGCGATGGGTGTGATGGCCCAGCGCGGACAGGATCCGGCGGCTGCGCGCACGTTGCTTGAACAGCTGATTGCGCGGACGGCCGAGCGCCGGCATCGCAGCAACCTGTACTTCGCGCTGGCCAAGGCCTGCGACAGGATCGGCGATACGCGCGCGACGATGGATGCCCTGGCGCTGGCTCACGAGACGCAACTCGAGTCTGCGGCACAGCTGGTTCCGGAGCTGCTCGAGCCGGGCGTGCAGCCGCTGTCGCCGGCGCTGATCCGGCTGACCGCGGCCGAGGCTGCCGGCTGGACGCCGCCACCCGCCGGGGCAACCCCTTCGCCGATCTTCGTGGTCGGCTTCCCGCGCTCCGGCACCACCATGCTCGAGCAGATGCTGGATGCACATCCGGCGTTGGCGTCGATGGACGAGCGCCCGTTCATGCAGGGTGTGGCCGAGCAGGTGCAGCGAGCCGGGTTGCGGTACCCGGAGGCGCTGGGCCAGCTCGACGCCGGGCAATGCGAGGCCCTGCGGCAGCACTACCGGGATCAGGCCGGGCGCGCCGTCACGCTCGCCCCGGGCCAGCGCCTGGTCGACAAGAATCCGTTGAACCTGCTGCACCTGCCACTGATCTATCGACTGTTTCCGGAGGCGCCGATCATCCTCGCGCTGCGGCACCCGTGCGACGTGATCCTCAGCTGCTACATGCAGAACTTCCGCTCGCCCGGTTTCCAGGTGATGTGCTCGTCGCTGGACCGGCTTGCCCGCGGCTACGTCAATGGCATGCAGTTCTGGATCCATCACGAAAAGCTGTTCCAGCCGCGGGTGCTGCACTTGCGCTACGAGGACCTGCTCGACAACTTCGATGCTGAAGTGGAGCGCATCGGCGCCTTCATCGGTGTCGACGATGCCGCTCCGTTGAGAAATTTCCACCAGCATGCGCAGCAAAAGGGTTTCATCAGCACGCCCAGCTATTCGCAGGTCACGCAACCGCCGAACAAGCGTGCGGTGAATCGCTGGCGGCGCTACGAAGATGCCTTTGCCCCGCTGCTGCCCATCCTGAAAAATGTCATGGAGCATTGGGGCTATGCCGGCTGAAGTGGAGTCACTGTCTCTGACCGACGTGCGCAGCTATGTGCAGGTCTTCGACGAGTCGCTGCCGAGCGCATTCTGCGAGCAGATGGTCGCCTCGTTCCGGCAGATGACCGGGCGGCATGTGGTGCGCGGCAGGGGCTGGCGCAAAGGCCTGGAGGACAGTTCGTGGACCGAGCTGGACATCACGCCGCTGGCGGACGATGCGTTCAAGGGCTTCTTCTACGGCAAGATCGACGAATACCTCGACCGGTACAACCGGCGCCTGGGCCTGACCATTCCGGTGCCGACATCGACCCTGCTGTCGCCCTTGCGCATCAAGCGCTACGTGGCAGGCAGCGGCGAGGCGTTCCAGCCGCACTTTGATTCCATCGGCGACGTCGCCAACCGTTACCTGGTGTTCCTCTGGTACCTCAATGACGTGGATGAAGGTGGCGAGACGGAATTCTGCGACCTCGGCGTGAAGGTCCAGGCCCGCACCGGCAGACTGCTGATGTTTCCGCCGTACTGGATGTACCAGCATGCCGGCCGGCCGCCGCTGTCGGGCGACAAGTACATCCTGTCGACCTACCTGCTGTTCCCGCAATCGGTGCAGCTGGCGTCGATTCGCGGCGGCGATGGTCTGCGCTGAGCGATGAAGGAACGTACCCCTTACGGGCAGGCCGTGGATGTTCCTGCCGATCCCGGGCAGGCCCGCCGGCTGGCTCACCAGCTGCGCGAGCAGGGGCGGCTCGATGCGGCCAGCACGGTGATGCTCGCGCTGGGCCGGCAGCATGTTGGCGCGCCGGCGGTCGTCTTCGATTGCGTGCAGTTCATCAAGCAGTGCGGCCGGCATGCCGAAGCGGCCGAGCTGTGCGAACTGCAGCTCGCGTCGGGCGTGGCCAGCCCCCCGCTGCACATGCTGGCCGGCAGCGTCGAACACGAGCTCGGGCACTTCGACAAGGCGCGTACGCATTACCTGGCGGCGCTGGGCGCCGGCGTGAACCTCAACGAATGGTTTGCCCTGCAGGCACTGTCGAACACGCAGCGCTATGCCGATGCGGATCATCCGGACTTCGCGCTGTTCGAGTCGCAGCTGCGCCTTCCGGCACTCACGCCGCGCGCGCGTGCCTCGATCCTGTTCGCGCTCGGCAAGGCCTGCGACGATGTCGCCGATTACGCGCGCGCCGCGCAGGCGTTGCGCGAGGCGAACGCGCTGGTAAAAGGAGGGGTGTCCTGGTCGCGCACCGCGTGGCAGCGCTTCGTCGAGTCGCAGCTCGCGGCGCCGCCGGTGCCCACGGCGATGGCCACCACGGCGGGCTGCGTGCCGGTGTTCATCGTCGGCATGGTGCGCAGTGGCACCACCCTGGTCGCCGATCGGCTTGGCCGCCGGCCCGGGGTGCGCAATCGCGGCGAGCTGCCGTTCATCGCCCATCTCGCGCAGCGGCTGATCCAGCAGGGACTGACGCGGGATCCGGCTGCGCTGGAGCACGCCCGCCAGATCTACCTGGCCCACCTGTGCCAGGACGATGCGCCGGCGCACTGGTACGTCGACAAGCATCCACTCAACTTTCGCTACCTCGACCAGCTCGCGATGCTGTTTCCGCAGGCGCGGGTGATCTATTGCCGTCGTGACCGGCGCGACAACGCGCTGTCGATCTGGAGCCAGCTGTTTGCGCACAGCGACAATGACTACGCCTACGATTTCGACGACATCGCGGGTTACGTCGCCGGTTGCGAACGGTTGATGGCGCATTGGCAGGGCACGCTGGCGCTGCCGATCCACATCGTCGATTACGAGCGGATGGTCGGCGAGCCGGAAGCCACCCTGGCCGGAATCGACCGCTTCATCGGCCTGCCGGATACGGGAGAAACCGGCGATGCAACGGCCGCTGCCGCGGCGATCAGCAGCGCGAGCATGTGGCAGGCGCGGCAGCCGATCTACCACCGCTCGGCCGGCCGCTGGCGGGACTACGCGCCGTTCGTGCCGGAGCTGATCGACAAGTTCGCCGCGCGCGACGCGTGAAGCGCGCGCCCGGCACGGTCGTCATTGTTTCGACGTGGCGTGCACGCCGCTGGCCTGGTTGAAGTCGCCGATCGCCTCGACCAGATCGGTCACCGCCGCGCGCTCGGCCTCGCTGAGGTCCGGGTTCCAGCTGTCGAGGATCAGCACCACCCGCGTCTCGCCGCTGCGGTTCCATGCCTCGTGCTCGAAGGTGTCGTCGAAGGTCACGCAGCGGTCCTGCTGCCACACATGGGTTTCCCCGCCGACGCGCAGCGCGCAGTCGGGCGGCACGATCAGCGGCAGATGCGTCACCAGGCGGGTATTGGTCACACCGTGGTGCGGGAGGATATGCGTGCCGGGCCGCAGTACCGAGAACAGTGTTTCGGGCGCGTGTTCGCGGATTCGCACCAGCGGCAGCGAGTCGAGCAAGGCGGCGGTCTGCGGGCAGCGCGCGCATTGGGCGTCGTAGCGGTCGCCGTGGCGGTAGAAGAAGTAGGCATCCCAGGCGGCTGCCTGGTTGCCGGAGGCGCGCAGGAAGGCATCGGCATGCTGCGCCGTGTCGAACTTGCCGAGGAACGGCTCGATCCCCTGTGCCTGCGTCAGGACGCTGTGCAGCTCGTTGCGGATCAGTGCGGCGTGGGCTTCCAGTTCCGCATGCCAGGGGAAGCGCTCGCGCGGATAGAACGGCTGGCTCGGCACTCCCGGGAAATAGAGGAATTTGGGCCGCTGCCGCGGATCCGGCAGGTTCGCCGGCCGCTCGTCCAGATAGATCGCGAGACTCTGTTCGACGCGCTGCAACTCGGCGCGGCCATAGCGCTGCCGCAACGGTTCCAGCACTTCGTCGAACAGCCGGTGCCGCCCCGCGTCGACGTACTCCATGGCGTGCCTGACCGTCTCGCGCAGCGCCGGAGCCGTCGTCGCATCGTTGAGCCAGCGCCCCCTGGACTGGGCGATCTGGATCGCGTTGAAGTAGGCGACCAGCGCATCGTGGGTTTGTCCCCCTTGCTCGAGCACCGTCGCCAGACGCAAGCGCGCCACGAAGGTGTCCGGTGCAAGCGCCAGGCAGCGGCGCAAGCTGGCGGCCGCCCCGCCGGGGTCCCCGCCGGCCATCCGTGCGGCCCCCAGTTGATGCTGGATGGCCGGATCGTCCGGCTGCGCGCGTGCGGCCGTGTCCAGCAGCGCGATGGCCTGGTCCGCCTCGCCGCGGGCCAGATGGCGACCGGCCAGGAATTGCAGGGCCTCGCTGTCGCCGGGTGCCGCCTCGAGCAACTGCGCGTAGTCCTGTTCGGCCAGGGCCGCATCGCCATTCTGCAGTCGGAAGCGCGCCCGATCACGGTGGGCGAGCGGACTATCGGGTGGCTCGTTGCTCATCGCTGGATTCACTGGTCGGGCGGCTGGGTCCGCCTCGATTATAGGCTCCGATAACCCCGCCGACGCGCTGTTGCGGTGGCGATGCCTTATTCCGGAGGGCAGGAAAAAAAGCGCCCGCAGGGGGCGCTTTTCGGGTCAGGGCAACCGGATGGTCAGTAACGCGGCACGCTCGGGTCCACCTCGCGCGCCCACGCGTCCATGCCGCCCTCGACGTTGTACACGTTGCCGAAGCCGTGCGCGGCGAAGCGCTCGGCCATGGCGCGGCTGGACATGCCGTGGTGGCAGATGAAGGCCAGCGCGGTCTCCTTCGGCAGGCTGGCGAGGGCCTCGTAGCCTTCTTCCTCCAGCACCCGCGCCTGCGCCAGCGGCGCGGCCATGGCGCGGTCGCCGGCGGGGCGCACGTCGATCAGCACGAGGTCGTTGGCGGCGAGGCGGTCCTTCAGCTGCTGCACGCTGAGCGGCTTGATCTCCTGCGCGCCGGGGAACTTCAGGCTCAGGCCCTCGCCCTGCACGGTGGATACCCAGTCGATCACGATGCCCTTCGCACGCTGGGCACTCGCCGGGTCGAAATGGATCTCCAGCCCGTTGGCGTGCGCCACGATGTCGTGCTCGCCGGCCGGTGCCAGCTGGAAGCCGGCGCTGTGCTCGGGGCCGATCTCCAGGTGCAGCGCCACGCCCTGCGCGTTCGCGGTACCCTGGCGGATCGCCTCGGCGGCGGCATCGGTGATGGTGATTTCCGGCGCGGTGCGGTCCGGCGCGGCGAGGCCGAACAGCTGGTGCAGCTCGCCGCTGCCGTACATCTGGCGGATGATGTCGGCGCCGCCGACCAGTTCGCCCTCCACGTACAGCTGCGGGATGGTGGGCCAGTCGCCGTAGGCCTTGATGCCTTCGCGGATTTCCGGATCGTCCAGCACGTTGACCGTGTGGTACTCGGGGAGCAGCTCGTTCAGCGTATTGGTGGCCGCCGCCGAGAAGCCGCACATCGGCTGCTGGCGGTTGCCCTTCATGAACAGCACCACGCGGTGGTCCTTGAGCAAGGTTTCGATACGTTCGCGGGTGGCGCTGTCGAGGGACATGGGGATAACTCCGGCAGGTAAGACGGCTATGATACGCCGCCCCGATATGCGGGGCTCCCGCCGGCCTTCAAGGCCGCCCGTTCAGGCGGCGCGAGGCAGTTCACCCGGGTCCGGATCGCCGCGCCGCGCCGCACCCAGTGGCGCCAGCGCCAGCACCGCGGCGGGCGAGGGCCACACCCGCTCGCGGCTGGCACGGCCCAGCGCGGTGGACTGCTCGCTCCAGTGGATCAGCTCCATCGCGCCGGTGTGGTCCTCGACCAGTACGGTGCAGTGCTCGACCCAGTCGCCGTCGTTGAGGTAGAGCACGCCGCCCAGCTCGCGCACGTGGCCGAAGTGGATGTGCCCGCAGATGTGGCCGTCGAAGCCGCGCCGCTGCGCGTCGTCGGCGACGCGCTGCTCGTAGGCACGGATATACGCCAGCGCCTTGCCCACGTGCGATTTGACGATGATCGACAGCGGCAGGTACGGCAGTTCCAGCCGCCGCCGCAATGCGTGCAGCCGGCGGTTGCTCCAGCAGATCAGGCGATGCATCGCCTCGCCGAGCAGCAGCATCCAGCGACGGCCGATCCGCTCCGGGTCGAATTCGTCGCCATGGCTGACCCGGTAGCGGCGGCCGTCGGCGCCCACGTGCACGGCGTCCAGCTCGATCCGCACGCCGGCGAAGTTCTGCCCGTGCAGGTTGCGCATGGGTGCGTCGTGGTTGCCGGGGATATAGACCACCTCGACCCCGCGGCGCGCCAGCGCCAGCACTTCCGCGATCACCGCGCTGTGCTCGGCATGCCACCAGTGGCGCCGGGACAGCGATTCCAGGTCGACGATGTCGCCGACCAGATAAAGTTTTTCGCAACGCAGCCGGCGCAGGAAGTCGAGCAGGTAGGCGGCCTTGCAGTCCGGCGTGCCCAGATGCACGTCGGAGATGAAGGCGCTGCGGCAATGGAAGCTGGTCATGGCACGATCCCCGGTGGTGGCCCGGGGCGCCAGTGTGCGATCGCCACGTCACCGTGCGATGGCGGACAGGTTGCAGCGCGGTTGCGGTCAGGAACGAAGGGCGGCGCGCGCGGCCGGCTCGATCGCCTGCGCCCACAAGGCGTATTGCGCCGCGGAGGGATGCAGGCCATCGGCGGCGAGCAGCGCGGGATGCCGGCGCGAGATGCCGGTGATGTCGACGAAACGGGCGCCGGCGCGTTCGGCTTCGGCGCGGGCGAGCGCATTGTAGGCGTCCAGTTCGGCGCCGATGCGTGCCGGGTCCCGGCCCTGGTCGCGGGCGAAGCGGGTGACGCCCCAGTCCGGGATCGACACCACCGCCACGCGGCCGGCGCGCTCGCCGGCCAGCCCGACCGCGCGCGCCAGCAGGCCGGCGAACTCGTCGCGGTAATTCCCGGCCGGGCGTCCGCGATACTCGTTGTTGACGCCGATCTGCAGCGTCACCAGGTCGTACGGCGGCGTCAGTGCGGCCGCGTCCATGCCTTGCGCCAGTTCGTCGGTGGTCCAGCCGGTGACTGCGACGATCTGCGGCTCGTCGAGCGGAATGTCGGCCAGGTGCAGGCGCCGCGCCAGCGTAGACGGCCAGTTTTCCTGCGCGGCCACCGCCTCGCCGATGGTGTACGAGTCGCCGAGGGCGAGAAAGCGCGGCAGGGTGGCCGGCATCACGGGATCAGGCGACTGCGGCCGACTGCAACTGCTCGCGCGCCATCCGTGCCAGCACCCGCTCGGTGCGCAAGAACACTTCGCGCAGCTGCGCCGGCGGCGGCAGCAGGGTGAGCCGGAAGTGGCGGCTGCACGGCACGTTGAAGCTGCTGCCCGGCACCACCAGCACCGACTCTTCCTCCAGCAGGCGCAGCGCGAAGGCCTCGTCGTCGAAGTGGGCGATGCGGTCGGCACGTACCTGCGGGAACGCGTACAGCGCGCCCTGCGGCGCCGCCAGTTCCAGGTAGTCGCTGGCGGCCACGCCTTCCAGCACCAGGCGGCGCGCCTCATGCAGGCGGCCGCCGGGCGCGGTAAGGGCGCCGATCGTGGGCGCGTCCTGCAGCGCCGGCAGCACCGCCCACTGCGCGGTGACGTTCGCGCACAGGCGCAGCGCAGCGAGCAGCTGCAACGCGTCGCGGTATGCCGCGGTGTGCGCGGGGTTGCCGGACAGGCTCGCCCAGCCGACCCGGTAACCGCAGGCGCGGTGCACCTTGGACAGGCCGCCGAAGCTGAGGCAGGGCACCTCGCCAGCCACCTCGGCCAGTGGCTGGAAGCTGGCGCCGTCGTACAGGATCTCGTCGTAGATCTCGTCGGACAGCAGCAGCAGCCGGTGCCGCGCCGCGATGTCCACCAGCCGCTGCAGCAGCGCGCGCGGGTACACCGCGCCGGTCGGGTTGTTCGGGTTGATCAGCACCAGCGCGCGGGTACGCGGGTTGATCAGCGCCTCGACCTCGTCCGGATCGGGCAGGTGGCCGTCGCGGGCCAGGCAGCGGTAGTAGCGCGGCTGGCCGCCGTTGAGGATGGTGGCGGCGCTCCACAGCGGGTAGTCCGGGCTGGGCAGCAGCACCTCGTCGCCGGGCTGCAGCAGGGCGCGCAGGCTGAGGTCGATCAGCTCGCTGACGCCATTGCCGATGAAGATGCGCTCCGCTTCGACACCGCGCGCACCCCGCGCGCGCTGCTGCGCGGCAATGGCCTCGCGGGCCAGTTCCAAGCCCTGCTCGTGGCCGTAGGCCTCGCTGTCGTGCAGGTGGCCGGCGATCGCCTCGCGCAGGTGCGCCGGCGCCGCGAAGCCGTAGCGGCCGGGGTTGCCGATGTTGAGCTTGATGATGTCGAGGCCGGCGGCCTCCAGCTCGCGCGCGCGCCGGGTCAGTGCGCCGCGGATTTCGTAGCGCACGTCCGCCAGGTGCGCACTGGGGGTGATGGGAGCCAACGCCGGTGTCCTTTGCAAGTTTGAGGTAGGTCGACAGGCGGCCGCGCCGCCCGAGGCTTGATGCTAGCAGCGTGGTGCAGTGCAGCGCGAGCACCAATTGGGCCGGTTCCCGGTTCATCGTCGGGCAATCTTCAGGCAGGGCATAATCACCGGACCGTGCCGACCGACCCTCCCCATGAGTGACGCCGAAACGATCGAACGCCTGCGCCGCATCGGCTGGCGCGGCGAGGCCCTGCCGGCCGGCGGCCTGCGCCTGGCCCGGGTGGTGGCCCAGCATCGCGCCGGCTACGAGCTGCACGACGGCGCGAGCCTGTTCGGCGCGCAGCCGGACGGACGTTTCCTCAAGCGTGGCCTCGACCCGGCCGAGAGGCCGGTGGTGGGCGACTTCGTCGAGGTCGCCGAGGGCACGCCGCCGCATATCGCCAGCGTGCTGCCGCGGCGCACGGTGCTGTCGCGGGGGGCCGCCGGCGAGCGCTACGAACGGCAGCTGATAGCCACCAACATCGACTACGTGCTGGTACTGACCGGGCTGGACGGCGACTTCAACCCGGCGCGGATCGAGCGCTACCTGTCGCTGACCGAGGATTCCGGCGCGCAGCCGGTGGTGCTGCTGAGCAAGCTGGATGTGCGCGAGGACGCCGCGGCACAGGTCGAGGCCCTGCGCGCGCGGCTGCCCGCGGGTACCCCGATCCATGCGCTGAACGGCAAGGACCCGGCCAGTGTGGCGTCGCTGGCGGCCTACCTGCAGCCGGGCGACAGTGCGGTGCTGGTGGGTTCCTCCGGCGCCGGCAAGTCGACCCTGACCAACACCCTGCTCGGCACGGCGCGCATGGCCACCGCCGAGGTGCGCAGCCACGACAGCCGCGGCCGCCACACCACCACCCATCGCGCCCTGCTGCAGCTGCCCTCGGGCGGTTGCCTGATCGACACCCCGGGGATGCGCGAGCTGAAGCTGACCGGCGAGGAAAACCTCGATCTGTTCGCCGACATCGAGCTGCTGGCCGAGCAATGCCGCTTCGCCGATTGCGGCCACGGCAGCGAGCCGGGCTGCGCGGTGCAGGCGGCGCTGGACGATGGCGAGCTGACCGCGGCGCGCTGGCGCAATTACCTGAAGCTGCATGACGAACGCGAGGAGCAGGCCGCCACGCTGGAGGCGCGTTTGCGCCGCCAGCGTGGCGGCCGACCGATCGAGCGGCCGCACCCGCACCGCGGGCGGCACGAACGGGAGTGAGCCGGCGGCAGGGCCGCAGACACGGGATTTCGACGTGTTGCCGGAACGAACGGGTCCGGCAGCGCACGGCAGGAGATCGAGGGCGATGACGGCGGGAATGGGCATGGCAAAGCGCGGCATGCGCCGATGAGCGCGTCCACGACGGACGTGCCGCTGCAGCACTACGCCGAGCTCGACCGGCGGCTGCTGGCGGCGGTGCGCGGCATCCGCATCCTGCCGACCGTGGCGTGGCCGGCCTCGCTGGAGGACCGCATGATCGCGGATTACAGCAAGGGCCGATTCGCGCTGCCGCAGGTGGCGTACGTGCGGCCGGACCTGGCCGCGGCGCGCACCGAACTGGCGGCGATCGAGGCGGCCGCGGGCGGCGCCGACGCGGCGGACATCGACCCGCTGGGCGACTACCTGCGGCGCACCGCCGAGTCGTGGCGGATCGCCGCGGAAATGCTGGAGTCGGTCGGCACCAGCGGCTTCGCCGCGCCCTCGATCGTGCTGTATGGACGCCCGGACGACGCCATCCCGGGCAGCCAGCGCAGCAACCTGGACGCGGCGCGCTACTTCGTCGAGCTGTCCGACGAACTCGGCGCGGACCTGCTGGCCGACGACATCAGCGTGAATGTGCCGGCCGACGAGCTGCGCGCGGACCTGGCCGCCACGCTGGACGCGTTCTTCGGCGCCGGCACGATCAAGGTCGAGGTCGATCCCGAACTGACCGCGAAGGCGGCCGCCGGCGCCACCCGCATCCGCCTGCGTGGTGGTACCTGCTTCAGCGAATACGACCGCCACCAGTTGCTGGCGCACGAGGCGTTCGTGCACTCGCTCACCGCCTTGAACGGTCGCCGGCAGCCGCTGCTGGCCTCGCTGGCGCGCACTTCGCCGCGGGTCACCGCCACCCAGGAAGGGCTGGCGGTGTTCGCTGAACTGATGTCCGGCGCGATCGACATCGCGCGGCTCAAGCGCATCAGCCTGCGCATCCTGGCGATCGACATGGCGCTCAACGGCGCCGATTTCGTGGAGGTCTACCGCTATTTCAGCGCCTGCGGACAGAGCGCGGCGGACAGTTTCCATTCGGCACAGCGCGTGTTCCGCGGGGTGCCGCCGGGCGGCGGCGTGGCGTTCGCCAAGGACAACGTCTACCTCTCCGGCCTGCTCACCGTGCACACGTTCTTCCGCTGGGCGCTGAAGCAGCGGCGGATGGACCTGCTGCGCCACCTGTTCGCCGGCAAGCTGACCCTGCACGACGTGGTGGCGCTGCAGCCGCACTTCGCCTCCGGCGCGATCCTGCCGCCGCGCTGGCTGCCGCCGTGGATGCAGCACGTGCACGGACTGGCCGGCAAGCTGGCGTTTTCGGTGTTCATCAACGGCATCCACATGAACCGGGTGCAGGGCGATGAACTGCTGCACGGCGGCTGACGGCGCGTCGTCGCGTCGCAGGCACCGGCCGGGCAGGTCCGCCCCGGTGCTAACATCACAGGCCATTCCCCGTCGAGGCGCTCGCCGCCCCCTCCACCCGCAAACAAAGCATCCATGAGCCTTCCCGAAGAACTGCGCCTCGCCGCCCTCGAGTACCACCGCCTGCCGCGCCCCGGCAAGATCAAGGTCACCCCGACCACCTCGCTGCTGACCCAGCGCGACCTGTCGCTGGCCTATTCGCCCGGCGTCGCCGCGGCCTGCGATGCGATCGTCGAGGACCCGACCACGGCGGCCGAGTACACCGCGCGCTCGAACCTGGTCGCGGTGATCACCAACGGCACCGCGGTGCTGGGCCTGGGCAACATCGGGCCGCTGGCGGCCAAGCCGGTGATGGAGGGCAAGGGCGTGCTGTTCCAGAAGTTCGCCGGCATCGACGTGTTCGACATCGAGATCCAGGAGAACGACCCGGACAAGCTGGTCGACATCATCGCCAGCCTGGAGCCGACCTTCGGCGGCATCAACCTGGAGGACATCAAGGCGCCGGAGTGCTTCATCGTCGAACGCAAGCTGCGCGAGCGGATGAAGATCCCGGTGTTCCACGACGACCAGCACGGCACCTCGATCATCGTCGGCGCGGCGCTGCTCAACGCGCTGGTGGTGGTCGGCAAGAAAATCGGGGACATCCGCGTGGCCACCACCGGCGCCGGCGCGGCGGGCATCTCCTGCCTGGACATGCTGGTGGCGCTGGGCGTGAAGCCGGAGCATATCCTGGCGTTCGACCGCCACGGCGTGATCCACACCGGACGCTCCGACCTGGATCCGGACAAGCAGCGCTACGCGCGCCAAACGAAGGCGCGCACGCTGGCCGAGATCGTCGACGGCGCGGACGTGTTCCTCGGCCTGTCCGCCGGCGGCATCCTGAAGCCGGAGATGGTCGCCACCATGGCCGCGCGGCCGATCATCTTCGCGCTGGCCAACCCGAACCCGGAGATCACCCCGGAAGAGGCGAAGGCGGTGCGGCCGGACTGCATCATGGCCACCGGCCGCTCGGACTACCCGAACCAGGTCAACAACGCGCTGTGCTTCCCGTATCTGTTCCGCGGCGCGCTGGACGTGGGCGCCACGGTGATCAACGAGCCGATGAAGATCGCCTGCGTGAAGGCGATCGCCGCGCTGGCGCGGCGCGAGTCGTCCGACGTCAGCGCGCGTGCCTACGGCGGCAAGCCGCCCAGCTTCGGCCCGGATTACCTGATCCCGCAGCCGTTCGACCCGCGCCTGCTGCTGCAGCTGCCGCCGGCGGTGGCGCGGGCGGCGATGGACTCGGGCGTGGCGACGCGGCCGATCGCGGACTTCGCCGCCTACCTCGACCAGCTGACCAGCTTCGTGTTCCGTACCGGCCTGCTGATGAAGCCGGTGTTCGAGCGGGCCAAGTCCGCGCCGTGCCGGCTGGTCTACGCCGAGGGCGAGGAGGAGACCGTGCTGCGCGCGGTGCAGGTGGTGGTCGATGAAGGCCTGGCCAAACCCATCCTGATCGGCCGCCCGGAAGTGATCGAGAAGCGCATCCAGCGCGCCGGCCTGCGCATCAAGCCGGGCGTGGACATCGAGATCTGCAACATCAACAGCGACCCGCGCTTCGACGCCTACTGGCAGCACTACCACCGCCTGATGGAGCGCCGCGGGGTGACCCCGTCGATGGCCAAGGCGGTGGTCCGCTCGCGACCCACCGCGATCGCCTCGCTGATGGTCGAGCGCGGCGAGGCCGACGCGATGATCTGCGGCCTGGTCGGCCAGTACCAGGGCAAGCTGCGCTACATCCGAGACATCATCGGCCTGGATGCCGGCGTGGTCGAGCCGTCGGCGATGGCCGCGGTGTCCACCGACAAGGGCACGTTCTTCTACCTCGACACCCACGTGCAGGACGATCCCTGCCCGGAGCAGATCGCCGAGGCGACCCTGCAGGCTTCGATCCGGCTGAAGCTGTTCGGCATCACGCCGAAGATCGCGCTGCTGTCCGGCGGCAACTTCGGCAGCCGCGACACCTGCGGCGCCAAGAAGATGCGCAAGGCGCTGGAACTGATCCGCGCCCGCGCACCGCGACTGGAGGTGGAGGGCGAGATGCAGGCCGACGTGGCGCTGGTGCCCTCGCTGCGCGAGAAGCTGTTCCCGAACTCGCGGCTGGAGGGCAAGGCGAACGTGTTCGTGTTCCCCAACCTGGACGCGGCCAACATCGCCTACAACATGACCCGCATGCTCTCCGACGGCGTGGTGATCGGGCCGATCCTGATGGGCGTGGCCAAGCCGGCGCACATCCTGATGCCGCAGTCGACCGTGCGCCGGGTGGTGAACATGAGCGCGGTGGCCTGCGTCGAGGCGCAGATCCGCGCGCTGAACCGCCAGTCTGGCTGAGCATCCCGGTCACCGGTCAGGAGTGGCCGGTCCGGCGACGGCGGCCCGGTTGCCGTGCGCCGCCGCATGGAGTCAGCATTGGCGGCCCTCCGGGCCAGCCGCTAGACTTGGACAATGATCCCGCCGTCATCCCCCGGCGGCGGGGTATCCCCCCTCAAGCATGGGCGCTGCAACGGCGCCGCGGAGAAACTCATGGATCAACTCGACGACATCCTCAACCAGGACATCGATCCCACCGAAACACGTGAGTGGATCGACTCGCTCGACGCGGTGATCCATCACGACGGCACCGAGCGCGCGCATTTCCTGCTGGAGCAGATGGTCGACACTACCCGCCGCTCGGGTGGCCACCTGCCGTTCGACCCCACCACCGCCTACGTCAACACCATCGCGCCGGCGAACGAGGCGAAGAGCCCGGGCGACCCGGCGATGGAGTGGCGCATCCGCTCGCTGATCCGCTGGAATGCGATGGCGATGGTGGTGCGCACCAACCGCAAACCCGGTTCGCTGGGTGGCCACATCGCCAGCTTCGCCTCAAGCGCCACGCTCTACGACGTGGGCTTCAACCACTTCTGGCGCGCGCCCAGCGCGGAGCACCCCGGCGACCTGATCGGCTACCAGGGCCACATCAGTCCCGGCATCTACGCGCGCTCCTTCCTCGAGGGCCGCATCAGCGAAGACCGGCTCGACCTGTTCCGCGCCGACGTGATCGGCGGCGAACGCTCGCTCACCTCCTACCCGCACCCGTGGCTGATGCCCGACTACTGGCAGATGCCCACGGTGTCGATGGGCCTGGGTCCGATCCAGGCGATCTACCAGGCGCAGTTCTTCCGCTATCTGGAAAACCGCGGCCTGATTCCCAAGTCCGACCGCAAG
Source organism: Rhodanobacter sp. GW835-FHT13D09 (assembly GCF_058793995.1). Taxonomy (NCBI): domain Bacteria; kingdom Pseudomonadati; phylum Pseudomonadota; class Gammaproteobacteria; order Lysobacterales; family Rhodanobacteraceae; genus Rhodanobacter; species Rhodanobacter sp. GW835-FHT13D09. The sequence goes on from NZ_JBXAGL010000002.1 coordinate 21,725, forward strand.
GTGTGGTGCTTCCTCGGCGACGGCGAGGTGGACGAGCCCGAGTCGCTGGGCGCCATCGCGCTGGCCGGCCGCGAGGGGCTGGACAACCTGATCTTCGTGATCAACTGCAACCTGCAGCGCCTGGACGGTCCGGTGCGCGGCAACGGCAAGATCATCCAGGAGCTCGAAGGCGTGTTCCGCGGCGCCGGCTGGAACGCGATCAAGGTGATCTGGGGCAGCTACTGGGATCCGCTGCTGGCGCGCGACAAGGACGGCATCCTGCGCAAGCTGATGATGGAAACGGTCGACGGCGAGTACCAGGCGTGCAAGGCGTTCGGCGGCGCGTACACGCGCGAGCACTTCTTCGGCAAGTACCCGCAGACCCGCGAGATGGTCGCCAACCTCAGCGACGACGACATCTGGCGTCTGAACCGCGGCGGCCACGACCCGCACAAGGTCTACGCGGCCTACCACGCCGCGGTGAACACCAAGGGCATGCCCACGGTGATCCTGGCCAAGACGGTGAAGGGCTACGGCATGGGCATCGGCTCGGGCGAGGCGGAGAACCCCACCCACCAGCAGAAGAAGATGACCGGCGATGCGGTGCGCCATTTCCGCGATCGCTTCCAGATCCCGATCGCCGACGACAAGCTCGACAGCGTGCCCTACTACCACCCCGGCGCGAACTCGGCTGAGGTGGAATACATGCAGGAGCGCCGCCGTGCGCTGGGCGGCTTCCTGCCGCAGCGCCGCCGCCGCACCGACGTGCCGTGCAAGGCGCCGGAGCTGTCTGCCTTCGCGCAGATCACCGCCGGCACCGGCGAGCGCGAGATCTCCAACACCATGGCGCTGGTGCGCGGCATGAACCTGCTGCTGCGCGACAAGCAGCTCGGCCCGCGCGTGGTGCCGATCGTGGCCGACGAGGCGCGCACCTTCGGCATGGAAGGCATGTTCCGCCAGATCGGCATCTACGCGCCGTTCGGCCAGAAGTACCGTCCGCAGGACGCCGACCAGTTGCTGTACTACCGCGAGGCGCAGGACGGCCAGGTGCTGCAGGAAGGCATCTCCGAGGCCGGCGGCGTGTCGGCGTGGATCGCCGCGGCCACCAGCTACTCGGTGTCCAACCAGCCGATGCTGCCGTTCTTCATCTACTACTCGTTCTTCGGCTTCCGCCGCGTGGGCGACCTGATCTGGGCCGCCGGCGACCAGCGCGCGCGCGGCTTCCTGATCGGCGCCACCGCCGGCGCCAGCTTCCCCGGCGAGGGCCTGCAGCACTCCGACTGCGCCTCGCAGCTGATGGCCGGCACCGTGCCCAACTGCCGCGCCTACGACCCCACCTTCTCCTACGAGGTGGCGGTGCTGCTGCATCGCGGTGTGCAGGAGATGTACGAGGAGCAGCAGGACGTCTTCTACTACATCACCACCACCAACGAGAACTACACCCACCCGGACATGCCCGAGGGCTGCTACGACGGCATCGTCAAGGGCATGTACCTGTTCCGGGATTCGGGAGCCGGCGCCGCCAAGGGCAAGGGCAAGAGCAGTGCGCCGCGCGTGCAGTTGATGGCCGCGGGCGGCTCCGTGCTCGAGGCGGTCGCCGCCGCGGAGCTGCTGGATGCCGACTTCGGCGTGAAGGCCGACGTGTGGTCCTGCCCCAGCTTCAGCGAGTTGTCGCGCGACGGCTTCGACTGCGAACGCTGGAATCGCCTGCACCCGGAAGCCAAGGCGCCGCGTGTGCCCCACGTCGCGCAGTGCCTGGCCGACCGCGACGGCCCGGTGATCGCCGCCAGCGAATACGTGCGCGGCGTGGTCGACCAGGTGCGCGCCTTCGTGCCCGAGGGCCGCTCCTTCACCGCGCTGGGCGCCGATGGCTACGGCCGCTCGGACACCCGCGAGCACCTGCGCGAGTTCTTCGAGATCAGCCGTTACTGGATCGCCCACGCCGCGCTGGCCGCGCTGGCGAAGGAAGGCAAGGTCAACGCCAAGGACGTGGCGCGCGCGATCCGCGAGTACAAGCTCGACCCGGACAAACCGAACCCGCTGACGGTCTGAGCGATCGGGCCCTCGGCGTCAAGGTCAGGGAAAGCCGCCGTGAGGCGGCTTTCCCTTGCGGCTATTCCGACAGTGCGTGCTGGATCGCTTCCAGCCCGTGGCCGCGCGTCTCGATGCCGCTGCGCGCCAGCAGCCAGGCGGCTGCGATCATCGGCAGCGCGATCAGCAGCGCGGACAGCATGAAGTGTTCGAACAGGCCGGCCACGCCGATCAGCGCGCCGAGGATGCCGCCGAACTTCGAGCCCCCGGCGATCAGCCCCGCGCCGGTGCTGCGCAGGTGCACCGGGTAGATCTCCGCCGCGTACGGGATCAGCGTGGCGATCACTCCGCTGATGCTCAGCAGCAGGGCTACCGTGCCAACGATGGTCAGCGTCGCCGAGCGCAGGTTGGCCAGCGCGATCGCGAAGAAGAACAGCAGGGACAGCGCGGTCAGTCCGATGAACAGCACCAGGGTGCGAATGCTGCTCCAGCGCTGGTAGAACCACACCACCAGGCCGATGCCGGGCAGCGCAAGGATCGCCGAGCGCGCCAGCAGCGCGGCGCTGGCCTGCGCGTCGATGCCCAGCGTGACCAGGTTGGCCGGCAGCCACAGCAGGAAGCCGAAATTCGCCAGCCCCCAGGCCACTGCGCATACCATCAGCCCCCAGCTGATCGCCGCGTGCCTTCCCCGCAGCAGCTGGCGCATGCCGACCCGGGCGGAGGCATGCGGATCGGGCCGGGGCGCTTCGCCCGCGGGGTGGACAGACGGAGCCGCAGGTGTCGTCGATACCGCCGTGCCCGAGAACCGCTGCAGCACGGCGCGCGCCTGATCCTCCAGGCCGGTCAGCGCGAGGAAGCGCGGCGATTCGGGAATGTAGTGGTTGAGCAGGATGATCAGCGCGCCGGTGGGCAGGTTGAGCAGCCACAGCGCGCGCCAGCCGAAGTCGGGTTCGATCAGGGTCGCGGCGCCGGAGGCGAGCAGGTAGCCGGCCGAGGTGCCGACCCCGCCCAGCGCCACCAGCAGCCAGCCGCGGTGCCGGGTGGGGATGGTCTCCGCCATCAGGGTGAAGGTGATCGGCAGCATGCCGCCGGCGGCGGCACCCATCATGAAGCACATCACCAGGTTCCAGCCGAACGCCGGCATCGCGCCGCAGATCGAGGTGCCCATGAACATCAGCGCCGACAGCAGGATCGTCGCGCGGCGACCGAACAGGTCGCCAAGGCGACCCCACACCACCGAGCCGATCACGGTACCGGTCAGCGCCGACAGCGCCAGCAGGCCGGCGGTCGAGGCGCCGATGCCGTATTCCGTCGAGACGCCCGGCATCACGAAGCCGATCGTGGCCGGCTTCATCACGTCCACCGCCAGCGCGATGGTCAATACGGTGACCAGCTTCCAGTGCTCGCGGTTGAGCGGTACGTGATCGGCGGCGTGGAACGGCAGCGGGTCGCGATCGGGATGCAGCGTGCGCCGCATCTGTTCCAGCCGCGGCATCAGGCCGTAACCGGCCAGCAGCACGCCGAGCGGTACCAGCAGCATGCCTGCCAGCATGGCGTCGTCGATTGGCATCCCGGCAAGCCGATAGTGCATCGGCGCGGCCATCGCCAGCATCGGCAGGTGGGCCAGCACACCGGCGATCACCATGGCGCAGCCGAGCCAGAACGCCACCGGGTGGTGGAAGGTGAGGTCCCTCGAATGCATGCATCGGCCACCCTGACGTACGGATGGCCAGCATACCGCGGCGGGCAGGGCGCCGGTTCGCGCGAACCGCGTTCAGGCGCGCGCGGCGCTCACTCGTCGTCGCTGCGGAACACGCGGCGCAGCAGCAGGAACGCCCCGAGCGTACCGGCCACGATCGCCGCCGTGGCCAGCGGGTGGCGATTAACCTGGCGGCGCAGGCGGCGGTATTGGTAGTGCGCCTCGTCGGCGAGATCCTCGGCCGCATGTGACAGCCGGCGACCGTACGAATCGCCGTGACGGTTCCAGCGTGAACCCAGCTCGCGGCCCCGTTCGAACAGGCTGTGCGCGCGCTCGGCGGCGCCGTCGGCGTAGCGACGCGCCTGTTCGCCCGCGCGCTCGCCGGCGTCGTGGAGCCGGCTCTCGATATCGTGGTTGCGCATGGAGTGTGCTCCTCTCGGCGGGCTTCCGAGGCTGCCAGCGACCTCGTGAGCGAGGCGTAAACAGCGCCGCGTGGCGGCGCGATCCGTTCAGCCGAGCCGGTATTCGCCGCCCTGCTGCAGCGCGCGCTGGTAAGCCGGCCGCGCGTGGATGCGCTGCAGGAAGGCGGCCAGCCGCGGGCAATGGTCGTCCAGTCCGCCACGCGCGGCGAACGCTTCCAGCGGGAAGCTCAACTGGATGTCGGCGACGCCGAACGTGTCGCCGCCGAACCACTCGCTCTTGCCGAGCTCGCCCTCGAGGTAATCCAGGTGCAGTTTCAGCTGCGGGTCGACGAAGCCGTCCTGTACCTTGCGCGCGATGCCCTTCGCGACGGGCTTCGCGAAGAACGGCATCGGCGTCGTCTCGATCCTGCGGAACACCAGCTTCAGCAGCAGCGGCGGCATCGCCGAGCCTTCGGCGTAGTGCAGCCAGTAATTGCAGCGCAGCCGCTCGGGCGTGCCGGGCGCCGGGATCAACCTGCCCGCACCGTAGCGGTCGGCGAGGTATTCCACGATCGCGCCGGACTCGGCCAGGGTGAGTTCGCCGTCGGTGATCACCGGCGACTTGCCCAGCGGATGGATCGCGCGCAATGCCGGCGGCGCCAGCATGGTCTGCGGATCGCGCTGGTAGTGCCTGATCTCGTATGGCACGCCGAGTTCTTCCAGCAGCCACAGGATGCGTTGCGAACGCGAGTTGTTGAGGTGATGGACGACGAGCATCCGCGCATCAGAGCGCACTGCGCGGGTGCACGCAAGCTCAGGCCTTGTGAAGAAAACCACGTCCTGTGGTTTTCTTCCGTCGCGAGTCCGGCACATGTCCGGACTCGCTCACGCGAATCAGGCACTTGCGTGCCCGATCCGCGTCCGGCCATCGGGCAACTGCTCCTGCGTTGCCTCAACTCGGGCATCCATGCCCTCGCCATGGCCGGGCTTCGAGGTTGAATAGTCACAACCTCTCAGGGCTGCAGCGTGGCGGCCCGCGACAGCGTCGAAACTCCGCGTTCGTCGAACGCCTCGACCGCCACGACGTACGTCACGCCCTTGCTCAGCGCGCGCAAGGTCAGCCGGGTCGGCTGGTCGGCGAAACGCTGGTACGTCTCGTGCAGGCGGTCGGCGGCCAGCCCCCAGCGCACGTTGTAGCCGACCGCACCGGGCACCGGCTGCCAGACGATCTCGGCGTCGCGGGTGTCGGCCAGGCGGCGGGCGGAAACCAGCACCGGTGCCGGCGGCGGCGGGCCATCGGCGTTGCCGAACACGCGCAGGTCGGAGATCGCCAGCGTGCGTGCGCCGACGTGGCCGTGCACGTAGCGCAGGTAGCGGATGCGTGCCGGATGGTCGAGTTCGAGATAGGCGTTCGGCCGGTCGCGGGTTTCGTGCGAGAGGTCGGCCAGGGTGGTCCATCGCCTGCCGTCCGCCGAGCCGTCGAGGCGGAACCGGGTGACGATGTCGGGTGCGTCGCCGTAGCGGCCGGAGCGGTAGTCGGCGTAGTCCACCTGCACGGCGCGCACCGTGCGCGGGCCGCCCAGGTCGAGCGTGAGCGTCTGTCCGGGAGTGTTGCTTGCCGCCGCCCAGAACGTGCGCGGGTTCTCGTCGGTGACGGCAGAGGGCGGGTGCTCGGGCAGTTGCGACGAAGCGTGCGCGGACTTGCGGTACGACAGCAGCATCCAGCCGGTGAAGGTGCTTTCGCCCTCGCGCAGCGCATGGTCGGGCATGCGCTGCGGGAAATCGCCGAAGCGCGTGTCGACCCACATCTGGCCGTCCGCGTGGAAGCCGGCGGGGAACAGTTCGATGCGCCGCTCGAACGTCCAGTTCAGGCCCACCCACATGGTGCCGCTGTTCCACCAGTTGCCGTGTGCGTCCTGGAAAGTGGAGCCGTGCCCGGCGCCGGTGGCGAAGCCGCCGGGCTTGTAGCCGACCGGGTTGTATGGCGCGTAGGTGAACGGTCCCAGCGGGTTGCTGCCGACGTAAACGCCGGTGGCGTACACGTTGTACTCGGTGCCCGGCGCGGCGTACTGCAGGTAGTAGCGGTCGCCGTGGCGGTTCATCCAGGCGCCCTCGACAAAGGGCGCGATGCGGGTGTTGGCGTGATCCTGCCCGAAGCGTTCCCAGCCGTGCGCGGCGGGATCGGCCTTGAGCAGTGCGGCCGGCTTGGTGACGAAGGCCATCCGCTTGCCTTCGCCTTCGTCGGCGCGGTCCAGCGCCAGGTCGATCTGCGCACCGTACAACGGAAAGACGTTGGAGGAATCCCAATACAGATAGGTCCTGCCGTCCTCGTCGCGGAACAGGCCCGGGTCCCACGGACCGGGCGGCAGGTCACCCGGTTTCATCTCGCTCTCGTGCCCGGCCCATACCGCGCCCGGTACCGCCGGCAGCAGGCGCGTCCAGAACCGCCAGCGGCCATGCGCAGGATCGGTCGAGTACAGCAGCGGGCGCGGCTCCATCGCCGACGACATCAGGAACAGCTTGCCGTCGGCGACCAGGGTGGCCGGCGCCACCGGGCCGTCGAACGGCCATCTGTCCGGCTGCACGAACTGCCAGTGCACCAGGTCGGTCGAACGCCAGTAGCCGTCGGCCAGGGTCAGGAACAGGTAGTACGCATCGCCATAGCGCACGAACGCGGGGTCCGCGCCGGTGCGGTACGAGATGCCCTCGTTCATCTGCTCGTAGTTGTAGCGGTAGTCGATGTCCAGCGGATTGGCCCAGGTGCGCCCGCCCATGGCGACGGGCGCGGCCCGCGCGCCGGCCGCGGCCAGGAGGATCGCAAGTCCGATCAATCGGAACAGGCGTATGCAGGATATCGACGCTGACATGCGCCGAGCATGCCCCGGCGATGGCGTCCGCGCAACGCAGACCATCTCAGTAGATCTCGCCCACGCAGCAACGCAGGCTGCCGCCGGCCTTCTCGATCTCGTCCAGTTCCACCGCGCCCACCGTGAAACCGAAGCCGGCCAGCGCTTCGCGCTGGGCGTCGGTGAGCGAACGGGCGGCGCGGGCGCTCATCCACACGCGGTGGTCGGAGAGGGTGATCGCATTGCCGGCGAAGGCCTGTTTCTGCGCCGTGCTCAGCCAGACCGCGCGGTCGCCACAGGCGGTGGCGATCGCCCGTGCCGCGGCCGGGTCGCGGAAGCCGTCGGCGGCGATGATCGCGGCGCGGCCGGCCAGCAGGGTCAGCACCACGTTGGTGTGGTACTCGCTCCCGGCCAGTTCGAAGCAGTAGGTCAGGCGCAGGCCGAACGCCTGGTGCATCGCCTCGGCACCGGCCGGGTCGCAGCGCTCGCTGAGGCCGCAGTAGCCGATGCCGCGGGCACGGTCGATGACCAGCGAGCCGGTCAGTTCGGCGACCAGGTCGCTGCGGCCGGACAGGTCGATCTCCTCGTAGCCCAGCACGTCGCCGAAGAAGCTGCGGATGTCGGCGCGCGCGGCCTCGCGCTGGCGTACCGGGTGGCGCATGCGGCCGACGATCAGCCGTCCCGGCGCGGTGGCGAACACGTTGTTCGGAAACACCGCGTCGGGCGTTGCCGGCTCACCGGGAAAGGTGATCACCGGCACGTCCGCGCGTAGCGCCTGCGCCAGCGCGCCGTGCTGGGCCAGCGCCTTCAGCGGGTCGACCGCCAGGCCCAGATCCATATAGCGGTTGTCGCGCGCCGATTCCTGCGCCAGGGCGAATTCGGCCGGCGCCACCATGAACGCGGCCCGCGCGGTCGCTGCCGCTCCCGGCAACGGCGCCAGCGTGGCAAGTGCTTCCAGGAATTCGGTCGGTGAAGTGACGATCATGGCGCGGCTCCGTGCGGGGCGTGAAAGCATATCCGCTGCCGGTTCCCTCCGCGCGGCGGCTTCTGCCTGCCGCCCTGCAGCCAGCTCGATCGGAGCCGCTACCGCGCGGTGCATGGCGTCCGGCACGCTGCCTGCCGTTCAGCCAGTGGACGGGCGGATTGACGCGCGCTTGCCGTCTTGCCGATTAGCGTGGCGGCCGATCACGTCGTTCGAGGCGAGTCCCATGGGCAGACAGGCGGAACGTGTCTACACCGACCCGGCCAGCATCCGGCAGATCGAATCGCTGGTCGACGAATTGCCGTCCAACGGGCATGTCGTGCTGTTGTTGAAGGACGGCAGCAGCTGCGACGGCGTGGTCTGCGTGCGACCGAGCGTGCAGGTGTTTCGTGATGCCGACGAGCGTGAAGGCATCAATGCCACCGTGCAGCTGGAACGACCCGACGTGCCGGAGTGGAGCCAGCACGTCTGGCTCGACCAGATCGTACGGGTCGAGCACCTGGACTCGAGCATGGCCGGCGAAAACTGAATTCGGGAAAGCCGTCGGCCAACTGCGGCGCGCTGCGCTGCGCGAACGTTTCGGGCAGACGGATTGAACCGGCGTGGTTGCACGGAGACGGCCGATCGTTCCAAGCTAGCTGCCTGTTCCCGCCTGGCAGGTCGCCGATGAATCGCGCTTTTCTCCGTTATGTCCCGCTGGCTTTCTGCGCCGCCTGGCTGCTGGCCGGCTGCTCGCCACAGGGCGGCGCGCCGGCACCGACGGCGGAGCAGCAGCTGGCCCAGGCCCAGACGGCCGACGCGGCGCGCAACCTCGACACCTACCGCCAGCTGCTGCGCATCCGCAACGACGAGATGGCGGTGTCGATGGGCAGGGACATCGTCAAGCGGTTTCCGGACAGCGCCGCGGCGAAGGAGGTGCTGCAGACCCTGCCGGCGATCGAGCAGCGCTACACCGAGGCCAGCGAGAAGAACCGGCTGGCCGGGCTGTGGCTGTACCAGGTGGCGCCGATGGCCGGCGGCACGCAGTCCACCGCCACCATCGAGAACAGCCAGCCCGCCAGCGGCGACCGCGTGCGGCTGGTGCTGCGCCGGCACACCGAGTGGGGCCAGAGCGTGTTCCTGTACGGCAGCAAGCCTGGCTTCGTCTGCCGCGGCAACTGCATCATCGCCGGCACCGCCGACGGCAAGCCGGTGCGGATCAGGGCATTCGCGCCGTCCACCGGCGAGCCGGCGCTGATGATCCGCGACGACAACGGCTTCATCGCAATGCTGCGCAAGGCCAAGAAGATCGAGCTGGACGTCACCCTGGTCGACGGCGAGAAGAGGCAGGCGCTGGTCTACGAAGTGGCCGGCTTCGACCCGGCCAGGTGGGTTGCCGTCGGCAAGCAGAAAAAGAAGTAGCGCGGTACGCGGAAAGCCGTCTCGTGCGTTCTGGTAGGTACCTCCCCACCGATGGAGTCCGACCACATGGGCACCACGACACGTGTTCTGCTGGCGACAGCCCTGACCGCCATGCTCGGCGGCTGCGCCGGCGCGCCCTACACGCAGCGGATCGGTGAGCGCCAGGCCGCGTATGCCGCCGCGGCCGGCGCGCCGGTGCGCAGCTTCCGCTTCTCCAACCTGTATACGTGGGAGCCGCTGGGCGATACCGAGCTGGCCGTCTACACGCGGCCGAACGAGGCGTGGCTGCTCGACCTCGGCGGCTGCCATGACCTGGAATTCGTCAACGCGATCGGGATCACCTCCAGCGTCGGCCAGGTGGTGGTCGGCTTCGACAAGGTGCTCACCGGGGCGCGCAATTTCCCCTGCACGATCACCCGGATCCGCCCGGTCGACGTGAAGAGTCTCAAGCTCGCGCAGCAGAAGCAGCGGCGGATCGACAGCAAGGCGCGCACGGACCAGCCGGCCGGGTCGCCATGAGCATCAGTGCAGGAACAGCTTCTCGGTGATCTTCGCCAGTGGCTTTTCCAGCGCGTTTTGCAGGCGCGCGGGCAGGTCCAGCGGCTTGAGCAGCATCTTTACCGTCATCGCGGCAGGAAGGTGGCGGCGCAACAGGCCCTGGGCGCGGTCGCTGATGCGGCGGAACTCGGCTTCGTTGCCCTGGTGCTGCGGGTAGCACTGGTTGAACACGTGGCGCAGCGCGATATCGCTGTCCTCGCTCTTGATCTCGTTGACCCGGCGCAGGATCGCCCGGAACACCTTGTAGCGGCCGAAGCCCTCGCGCTCGCGATACAGCCGGTAATGCTGGTAGAAGTACTTGAAATGGCGGACTTCGTCGCTCTTGATGTGGTTGGTCAGCTGCTTCAGCACCGGCTCGTCGGTGATCTCGTTGAGCGCGCGGTACAGGCTGGCGGTGCCGGTTTCCACCACGCAGCGCGCGGCCAGTTCCAGCCCGCGGCAGGTTTCCAGCTGCTCGGCGGTGCACACCGCGCCGTATTCGTTCCAGAACGCCCGGAAGCCCTTGTCCCAGTCGAATTCCGGCCAGACCTTCCTGACGTAGGCGGCCAGCGCGCGGCCGTGCTGCAGCTCCTCCTGTTCCCAGTGCTGGCTGAGCCAGGTTCCCAGTTCCTCGTCGTCGGCGAAGTGGCGGACCAGGTTCTGCGTGTACAGGTCCGAACCGCTCTCGACGAAGGACGAACTGCACAGCAGGAAAAACAGATCCTCGTCGTGGCGTATGCGCGCGACCTCGATCCGGTCCAGATCGATGCTTTCCAGGGTCCAGGGCAGGTCGGTGGAATAACTCAAGCGGATTTCCCGCATGACAGAAAGATGACACAGGATACGACGCGGGCGCGGCGTTGGGTTAACGCGGCCCGACTCGCACGACGGCGCCGCCGCACTTCAGCGCACTACCGTCACCGGCACATGGGCACGCGCCAGTACGTTGCCGGACACCGAGCCGAGCAGCCAGCGCGCCAGTGCGCCGCGCTCGGTGTGGCCGATCACGATATGGTCCACCCCATGCTGCTCGACCTGGCTGAGCAGCACGTCGCCGGGGCTGCCGTAGATCAGCTCCACATCGGCCAGGGTTGCGGTATCCGGCACGATCGCGGCCAGTTCGTCCAGCAGTTCCTGCATGCGCCGGGTGCCGGAATCGGCCATCATCAGGGCGGAAGCATCGGCGCCGCCTTCAGTCACCTGCAGTACCGACACCACTCGCACCCGGCCGGCGCAGGCATGCGCCAGCTCCATCGCGAACTGGAACGCACGCCGGGACGCATCGGAGCCGTCGTAACCGACCAGTGCGTACTTCGGCATGCGGCCTCTGCAACCAGGATGGGGAATCGGATGGGCAGGCGGCTCGAAATCAGTTGGTGACCTCGTGGCAGCGGTGTTCGGTATGGGTGTTCTTCGCCTGCTGATGTTCTTCGACCTTCTTGCCCGCATAGCCTCCGCCCACGGCGCCGGCTACGGTGGCCAGCGTCCTGCCCTTGCCGCCACCGATCTGGTTGCCGAGCAGGCCGCCGGCGACCGCACCGATCGCCATGCCGGCGATCTGGTTCGAGTCTTTCGGCGTGTCCTGCACCACCACGTCCTCGCACACGGTGCGCGTTTTCGGTTGCGCGACCCCGCTGCCCGCAGCATTCGTGCCGGAATGCGACTTCGAGGTGGCATGGCGCGGATGATGCCTGGTGGAATGCTTGGTGGTGTGGTGCGTGGTTGTTGTGGGCGTGGCCGCTGCCTGCGCGTACACGGCCGGTCCGGCCAGCAGCAAGGAGAGACCAGCAACGAGCAGCATGGGGAATTTCATGGCGTCACCTTGGTTGCGGTTCGGTCGGGTTCAGTTTGCGCGGTAGTTTGTTAGCGGAACATCAAGATTTTCAAGAGGCGCTTTCCATTTTGTGCACGTATGCGTCACATAGGGGTATTGATGCTGAATGACACGGCGCCGACTGACCGCTGCGTTCAGTTGGTGCAGGGAACACTGTCCATGCAACATGTGCCATCCCATGGATTTCAAGGAGACAACAATGATCAAGCGCACTTTTGGAATCGCTGCCCTGGTCCTGGCCTGTGCCGGCGCGATGGCCGCGTGGCCGGCGGGCAATGCACAGGCTGCCGAAGCGTCGGTGAAATGCGATCTCGTCTACAACCTGTCCGGCTGGTCGCTGCTCTACAAGCACGCCGAAGGCAGTGGCACGATCACCTGCGACAATGGCCAGCGCGCGGACGTGAAGATCGCCGTGGTCGGCGGCGGCCTCACCGCCGGCAAGTACCACATCGACAACGGCAAGGGCGAGATCAGCAAGGTGCATGGCATCGCCGACGTCTACGGCGACTACGTGCAGGCCGGCGCCGAGGCCGGTGTGGTGAAGAGCGGCACCGTGCAACTGCTGACCAAGGGCACTACCTCGCTGGCGCTGTCCGGCACCGGCGAAGGCGTGAACCTGGGCGTTTCGGTGGGCAAGTTCACTATTCGCAAGCACTGATCCACGCACGGTGCGACGAGGGAGGGTGCCTGTCCGGCGCCCTCCTTCGTCGCGACGCGTAGAATGCGGCGGTTGCCCCTGGGTTTTCCTTTCCCCGAACTGGAGCCGCCACCGCCATGCGTCGTCTTTCCTGCCTGCTCGTTCCGGCCTCGCGCATGGGCGCGCACTGCGCCTGGCGCGCCACTTTCCCGACCCGCCCGCAGGGCAAGGTCGCGAAGGTCTACGTGGACGTCGATCCGGAGAAGAACTCGGCGCAGGTGCTGGGCGACCTGGCCGGCCTGAAGGCGGCCCGCTGATGCCGCTGGCGATGCGCACCGGCCCCGCCCCGGCGCGGCGCTTCTCGGCGTGGACGAGCGCCGTGTGGATCCTGTTGCTGTTCGCCGCGACGGGATTCGTACAGTACCTGCAGCACGCCGAATACGCCTGCCTGGCGGCCGCGCTGGTGGTGATCGCGGCGTGCGCCGGCTGCATCCTGCACCAGGCATGGGCGCGGCCGACGATGCAGGTGCTGGCCATGTTGCTGGCGGCGTGGACGCTGGTCACCGGCGTGCTGATGCTGCAGCACACCGGCGATTTCGAGATCGCGCGGCAGCATGCGCGGGCGCAACCGCAGCTGGGCGAGGTGGCGCTGTGGATGATCGCGCGGGCCGAGCGCACCTGGCGGGTCGGCCTGGCGCTCAAGGCGGCCGCGCTGCCGCTGCTGCTGTGGCTGGCCTGGCAGCTGGGCCGCCCGGCGGTGCGTGCGCAGTTCCATCCGCGACGCCCTTGAGCGGCCAGTTCAGCGGCGGTTGCGGCGGAGTCGGCTATCGCTGGGCAAGTTCATCCGGAAGCCATCCATGCGCCTGCCACGATTGCTGTTGCTACTCGCCCTGCCGCTCGCCGCCACCTCGCTGCACGCGCAGGACCTGGCGACGACCTGTCACGCCAGCAGCAGCTACGACGTCACCTTGAAACCCGACAGCCTGCTGTTCGACCGGACCACGCCGGCGCCGTTCCACGTCGAGCTGCAGCGCGGGGTGCTGCGCACCGACGGCGCCGTGGTGCCGCAGAACGCGGAGAACGAGGACCGGCTGGCGTTGTTCGAGCGCGACCTGCGCGCGCTGGCGCCGCGGGTGCGCACGGTGGCGCGCAACGGTGTGGACATGGCGGCCCAGGCGCTGCGCGCCGAGGCCGACGGCATGCAACTGGATGCCGCCACCCGTGCCGAGTTCGAGCGCCGGCTGGCGGCGCATGCGAGCGAGCTGAAACGCCGCATTTCGGTCAGCCAGAGCACCCGCGACTGGCAGGGCGATGCCGCCAACCAGATGATGAACCAGATCGCCGGCGACCTGCTGCCGCTGCTGGCTGGCGACCTCGGCCAGCAGGCGATCAACGCGGCACTGGCCGGCGACCTGCAGGCCGCGGCCAGCCTGCGTGACCGCGCTGCGGCGCTGGCCACCGGGTTGCAGCCGCGCGTGCAGGCCCGTCTGCAGGCGCTTCGCCCGCAGATCGAGGCGCTGTGCCCGTCGATCCGGCAGCTGGCGTCGTTGCAGCAGGGCGTGCGCGGCGGCAATGGTCGGCCGCTGGATCTGCTGCAGATCCAGCCGTGAGCCGGTGCCGGCGCAGCCCACCCCGGCTGACTGGCCGGCGACGAAACGTGCCAGGTTAATCTCCCGCTAAGTAGGCAGGAGCGAGGATGGCCGCCGACCAGCCACCCACCGCCCGGAGGCGGCCATGCCGCGGCGCCCGCAAGCATCCACCTGCCATGCACTGACCCGGCGCAGCATCGACCTGCGCCAGCTGTACCGGCATGCCGCGAGGGTGTGCGAACCGGGCCTGCGCATGGTGCTGAGCGACAACGCACGGACGCTGGACCTGCTGATCGCCGACCTGCAGGCGCAGTCGCGCGCTGGCGGCCGGGCCTGCCTGCGCGGCAGCTGGCGTGGCGTCGTCCACCGGCATCTGGTCGGCTGGCTGGTGCATGCCGCCGGCCGCCGCGACCAGGCGTGGCTGCGCGTGCTGGCCCATGGCGAAAGCAACCTGCTGCACCGTTTCGAACACGCCATCGCGATCGCCCCGCCGGCACCGGCGCTGGTCCTGCGGCGGCAACTGCCGCGCCTGCTCGGCATCCACCTGGACATGCACAGCCTGGCCGGCACCGCCCGCTATTGATCCGAGCGATGATGCCCACGACCGCACAGGACGTACTCGATTTCTGGTTCGACGAAGCGAACCAGGCGCACTGGTTTGCCGCCGACGCCGCGTTCGACGCGCGGATCCGCATGCGCTTCGGCGCTGCCGCGGCAGCTGCCGCGGCCGGCGGGCTGGACGACTGGGCCGCCACGCCGGCCGGTTGGTTGGCCCTGCTGATCCTGCTCGACCAGTGCCCGCGCAACCTGTACCGCGGCGATGCGCGCGCGTGGACACGGGACGTCAGGGCACAGCGCCTCGCGCTGTCGGGCCTGGCCCGCGGCGACGACCGGCAACTGCCGCCCCTGCGGCGCGTATTCGCCTACCTGCCGCTGGAACACGCGGAAGACCGGGCATTGCAGCAGCGATCGGTGGCGCTGTTCGAAGCGTTGTGCGCCGACGTGCCGGCGGAACAGCGCCAGCTGTTCGAGGATTTCCTGGACTATGCTCGGCGCCATGCCGAGGTGATCGCGCGCTTCGGCCGCTTTCCGCACCGCAACGCTGCACTCGATCGCCGCGGTACGCCGGAGGAAATGCACTACCTGGCGCAGCCGGGCGCCGGCTTCTGAGCGTCAGCGCGATCCGCGGGTTCCGCGATTGCAGGCAGTCCATTCCAATCAGGCCAGGGAGCAGGTCATGCGCATTCGTCTCGTCATCGCGTTGCTCGCGTTCAGTGCCGCCGCGCACGCCTCCAGCACCTTGCGCGTCGGCAACCAGGTGCTTGCCGCCGGCGACAGCCGCGAGCGGGTGGTCGAGCTGCTGGGCAAGCCCTCGTCGAAATCGCACGCACCCAAGGCGCGTCGTCACGGCCGCCGCGGCGGCGTCCGCGTGGTGGACAGGCACCAGGGCGGCGAACAGTGGCGTTACCGCCGCGGCGACCACACGACGGTGGTGACCATCGTCGACGGTCGGGTCAGCGAGATCGAGGATCGCCGGCTCTAGCCGTCCATGGGGGCGTCCGCGACGGCAGTGTCGTCGCGGTTCTCCTGCTAGGCTGGCCTCCGGTTTTTTTGCGGAAGGCGAGACCATGTCCGATGTTTCCGTCGCGCCGGCAGTGGCTCGTGCGATGTCTGCCTACTCCGACCAGGCGATGCAGATCGGTCTGCATCTGCTCGCTGCCCTGCTGGTGCTGCTGGTCGGCATGTGGGTGGCGCGCCGGCTGGCCAATGTCGTGCAGGGTGCGCTGGGTCGCGCCAACTTCGATTCCACGCTCAGCGGCTTCCTGCGCAACCTCACCTACGGTGTGCTGGTTGCGCTGCTGCTGGTGACCGCGCTGGGCGTGCTGGGTGTGCCCTCGGCGCCGATGGTCGCCGCGCTCGGCACCGCCGGGCTGGCGATCGGCCTGGCCCTGCAGGGTTCGCTCAGCAATCTGGCCTGGGGCGTGTTGCTGGTGGTGTTCCGGCCGTTCCGGGTCGGCGACTACGTGAGCGCCGGCGGCAGCGAAGGCACGGTGCATGCCATCAATCTGATGCATACGCAGCTGATCCTGCCGGACAATCGCGAGGCGATCCTGCCGAACGCGAAGATCGGCGGCGATGTCATCCTCAACTACAACCGCCTGGGCTCGCGGCGCTTCGAGCTGAAGCTCGGCATCGCCTACCGCGACGACACCGACCGGGTGATGGCGATGATCACGCAACTGATGGCTGCGGACGCGCGGATCCTGAAGGAGCCGGCCCCCGGCGTGTGGATCGAGGGCCTGGTCCCGCAGACGGTGAACCTGGTGCTGCGCGGCTGGACCCGCAGTGTCGACAACTGGAGCACGCAGACCGACCTGCTGCACGCGATCAAGCGGCAGATCGATGCGCGGCAGATCAGCGTCCCGGCGGGTCCGCAGGAAGTCACCCTGGTGCGGGGTGCGCCGAAGGCCGACTGAGCCTACGGCACCGTCACCGCGCGGCGGTTGTCGCTGGAGACCTTGTCGATCAGCTCGTTGTACGGGTCGATGCCGGCCAGCGCGGGCCTGCCGTCCACGGTGACGGTGAGCGTGCTGTCGCCGTCGGGCAGCAGGCGCTTCTCCAGGTACAGCGGCTTGCCGTCCCTGCCATCGCCGGGCGAGGCGGCGAATACGCCGACCTCGATCGGGATATCCGGCTTCGCCGCGGTCTCCTTGCCGGTGCCGTCGACATGGACCTTGCCGGCGTGCACCTGCAGGGTCACCTCGTACCTGCCGCCCGGCAGCGGCTTCGCGCTGGCGTCGATGAGGCGGTTGTCGAACAGGGTGATCTTCCAGAAGAAATCGTCCAGCAGCCCCTTCCACTTCGGATCGACGGCCTTCGCCAGTGCGTCCATGAACTCCCGCGAGGTGGTGTAGGGCGGCTGCTGGAAACCCTTGTCGAGCAGGAACTGCTTCAGCATCGCGTTCAGCGTGCCTTCGCCGACGTAGTCCTGCAGCGCGTAGAACACCAGCGAGCCTTTCCGGTAGTGGATGTACTGCTGGTTCTCCACCTTGGCCAGCGGCTCCTCGGCCAGTCTCTCGGTGGCGCGGCCAGCCAGATAGCCGTCCAGTTCGTATTTCAGGAACTTGTGCATCTGGTCGGCGCCGTACTTGTGCTTCATCACCATCAGCGCCGAATACTGCGCCAGCGATTCGCTGAGCATGGTCGAGCCCTGCATGTTCGCGCCGATCACCCGGTGCGCCCACCACTGGTGCGCCACTTCGTGCGCGGTGACGTAGTAGACGTAGTCGATCTTGCTCTTGTCGCGCAGGTCGGCGATGAAGCCGATCGACTCGGAGTACGGGATGGTGTTGGCGAACGACTGCGCGAAGCCGGCGTAGTTCGGGAACTCCAGGATGCGCAGCTGCCTGAACTGGTACGGCGTGAAGTTCGCGTCGTAGTAGTCCAGCGCGTCCTTCGCGCCCTGGATCATCCGCTCCACGTTCCAGGCGTGCGCGGGGTTGTAGTACACCGCGATGTCCACGCCCTTCCACACCTCGTGCTTCACTGTGTAGCGCGCCGACAGGTAAGAGAAGAACGGCAGCATCGGCTGGTTCCTGCCGTCCTGGGTCATTGTGTAGTGGAAATAGCGCCGGCCGTTGGCCGTCCACTCCTTCTGCAGCGTGCCCGGCGCGATGGCGATCTGGTCGGATGCGGTGGAGACGGTGGTGTCGAAGCTGATCCAGTCCGCGTCGTTGCTGATGTAGGTGTTCGCACGTGCCTTCTCGTCGCCCAGCTTCGGCATCCGCGGCACTTCGGCGGAAAGCCCGTACTTGCGGCGGTCGTTGCGGTCGGTGAGCTGCGTCCGCGTCTGGTAGCCGAACTGCGGCATTACCGTGTTGTTGAAGAAGCTGCCGTTGTGGGCGAGAAACTGGCCTTCCGGGCTGTTGGTGAAGCCCTGCGGGGCATATTCCAGCGCGAAGTCGAAGCTCATCGACGCGCCCGGCGCCAGCGGCGTCTTCAGCCGGTAGATGCTGTAGCCGAGCTCCTTGTCCGCGCTGACCGTGTCGTGCGGCGCGAACGCCAACGACTTCACGGTGAACCCGTCGGCGAAGTTCAAGTGCAGCTCGCTGATCGGGTCGTCGTGCTTGTTGACCAGGGTGTAACGCCCGCGGATCTCCAGCCGGCGCCGGTACGGGAAGATGTCCACGTCGGCTTTCACCGCGGTGATGCGCGGCTGCGGCAGGTCCTTGTACTTCGCGTACTTCTTCTCGTAGTCGGCACGCCGGATCGTCTTCGCCACGCTGCTCTGGAAGCGGTTCAGCACGTTGGTGTTGTAGTAGATCCAGGAGCCGCTGCCGAGGAACGCGAGCAGCGCCGTGGCCAGCACGATCTTCGCCATCGCACGCAGCCGCGCGCGCGCCTCGCGCAGGCGTTCGCGCCACGAAGGCTCCGTGCCGCGCACCCAGAGCAGCGCGGCCAGCACCAGCAGCGCCACAGCCAGGCAGCCCCAGTAGAAATCAAACCACAGCACGGCCGGGAGGAAATGGCCGAAGCCGTTCATGTCCGAGTACGGCAGGCCCGGCGCGCTGCCGTAGTTGTACAGGTTCTGCTCCCAGTGCAGCAGGTCGAAGCCGATCGTGCCCAGCACCAGCCACACGATGGTCAGCAGGTAGCCGAGAAACTTGTTGTTGGCGACCACCTGCAGGAACAGTGCCAGCACCGCCAGCAGCACGAACGGGATCGCGTTCAGCGCCAGCGTGGCCAGGTACAGCCCCGGTTCCAGCTGCGTGTAGCCGTGGCCGAGCTGCCAGCCGATGCCCACCACGGCGCCGACCAGCAGGAACGCGGCGATCACCGCCAGCAGCGCGCCCAGCTTGGCGGTCAGCGGTACCCAGTCCGGCGCCGGGAACGCGTCCGTGACCTCGGCCGAGCGCTGGCTGCGCTCGCGCCACACCAGTTCGCCGGCGTAGAACGTGATGATGATGTACAGCAGCCACTGGAAGCCGCCGCGCACGTTCTCCAGCACCTGGTGCGTCACCGGCCAGGTGGCGGTGCCGTAGATCCGGCTGGACAGCGCCAGCGCGAAGACCAGGTTGAACAAGCCGAGCGCCAGCATGATCAGGAACGGCGCCCCGCGCAGCACGCCCAGGGTGTCGAACGCGGACTGCGTGCGCAGTTGCAGCAGGTGCGCGCGCAGGTCGTCGGCCAGCCGCACCTTCGGCAGCGCCAGCGCGGCGGCGCCGGCCTGCGGGCGCAGCATCGGCGGCTCCGTCCGCTTCCTGCGCCGCGGCAGTTGCAGGCCTTCGCGGTTCGGCCGGAACAGCGCCACGGCGGCACCCAGCATGGCCACGCCCACCGCGCCCCACAGCACGCGGTTGAACAGCAGCACGCCGCCCAGCGCCGGCAGCTCGTGGTTGGCCTGGTCCGCCGACCAGTAGCGCGTGACCAGGGCCAGGGTGCGGCCGCCGAACGGGTCGAGCATGGCGGCGATGACGTGGTTGTTGACGTCGCGGGTCAGCAGGGCGACCACGGAGTTCAGCACGAAGTAGACGATCAGGCCGATGTAGGTGGCCAGCAGCGAGCGCGTGGTGGTGGCGAGCAGGAACAGCAGCGCGGCGATGAACAGCAGGTCCGGCACCACCATCACGCCGAACGCCCACGCGTAGCCGTGCCAGCTCGCCGGGCCCAGCCGCGCCGCGTCGATCCACGGCATCAGGCCGCCGATGGCCAGGCCCAGCGCGCAGGCCAGCATGACCGCCAGTGCGGCGAGATAGCCGGCGGCGAAGCGGCCACCGAGGTAGGCGCCGCGGCTGATCGGCGTGGCGAAGAACAGTTCGGACGTGCGCTGGTCGAAATCGCGCAGCGCCGCACCGGCCACGAACACGGTGACCAGGAAGGTGCTGAGCACGGTGAGCACGCCGAGCAGCCGCGCGGTCACCAGCGGCGCGTTGCGCAGCACGTTGCCGCTGGCGCCGCCGACGATCACCGCATCGGTGCTGGCCAGCGCGAACGCCAGCGCGCCGAACACCACCGCGACGATCCAGAACAGCGGCGCCCTGAGCTGCTGGCGCAGTTCGAAACGAAGTATCTCGAAGAACATCGGCATTCCCGTCCGTGTTTCGAAGATGGCGTCAGGCGGCGCGAGCGGTGGCCTGCGCGCGCAGGCGGCCGAAGTAGACGTCCTCCAGGTCGGGCGCGACGGGTTCGAAGCCTTCTTCCGGCAGCGCGTCGGCCAGCACGTGCAGCAGGGTGCGGCCGCCGGCGAGGCGGGTGGACAGGATGTTCATGCGGGCGCGGTA
Source organism: Rhodanobacter sp. GW835-FHT13D09 (assembly GCF_058793995.1). Taxonomy (NCBI): domain Bacteria; kingdom Pseudomonadati; phylum Pseudomonadota; class Gammaproteobacteria; order Lysobacterales; family Rhodanobacteraceae; genus Rhodanobacter; species Rhodanobacter sp. GW835-FHT13D09. The sequence goes on from NZ_JBXAGL010000002.1 coordinate 41,942, forward strand.
GCCATCCAGTTCGGCCTTGTCGATCGTGCGTCGCCAGACGCGGCCTTCGAGCGAGCGGATCGCCTCGACCGGCTCGCCGGCGAGCAGCAGCTGGCCCTGGCCGATGATCGCCATGCGCGGGCAAAGACCGGTGACGTCCTCCACGATGTGGGTGGACAGGATCACCACCACCCGCTCGCCGATCTCGGCCAGCAGGTTGAGGAAGCGGTTGCGTTCCTCCGGGTCGAGTCCGGCGGTGGGTTCGTCCACGATCACCAGCCGCGGGTCGCCGATCAGCGCCTGGGCGATGCCGAAGCGCTGGCGCATGCCGCCGGAGTAGGTGCCGAGCTTGCGCTTGCGCACGTCCCACAGGTTCACCTGGCGCAGCAGCGATTCCACCAGCTCGCGCCGCTCGGCCTTCGCGGTGACGCCCTTGAGCACGGCGAAGTGCTCCAGCATCGCCTCGGCCGACACCTTCGGGTAGACGCCGAATTCCTGCGGCAGGTAGCCGAGCAGGCGGCGGGTGGCCTGCTTGTCGGCCAGCAGGTCCGTCCCGCCCAGCCGGATCGTGCCCTCGTCCGGATCCTGCAGCGTGGCGATCGTGCGCATCAGCGACGACTTGCCGGCGCCGTTCGGGCCGAGCAGGCCGAACATGCCGCTGGGGATGTCCAGCGACACGCCGCGCAGCGCCCGCACGCCGTTGGCGTAGGTCTTCGACAGGTCGCGAATGGTCAGCATGGGGGTTTTCCTGCGCCGCCGCGCGGCATGGTCGTGCGGGTCAGGTTACGGGAAGGGGGCGGCTTCGTGCGTGCGCTCAAGGTCATGCATACGTATGCGCATGGTAAATGGCACAGCGACCCACGATCCGGGCATACGGATCGGCCCTGCCTTCGTTATGATTGAACTCTTGTATGCGGCCGCCATCCCCGAGCGGCACGCCATCGCCCGCAGGAGTCACCATGGCCGACCTCAAAGAAGCCCGCGTTCCCGATATCGGGCATGCGGACGTTCCCGTCATCGAAGTGCTGGTCAAGGCCGGCGACCGGGTGGAGAAGGAACAGAGCCTGATCACGCTGGAATCGGACAAGGCGACCATGGAAGTGCCTTCGCCGTTCGCTGGCACGGTGAAGGAAATGAAGCTGAAGGTGGGCGACGAGGTTTCCGAGGGCGCGGTGATCGCGGTCATCGAGGCCGATGGTGCAGCCGCCGAAGCTGTCGCCACCAAGCCCGCCGCAGCGGCGCCCGCCCCGACCCTGACCCCAGCTTCGACCCAGGTCGCTCCCGCGCCTGCACCAGTACCTGCCGAACCGAAGCCCGCGCCGATCGCCGGCCAGGGCGCGCAGCCGGGCAACGCGCCCGAGGGCGACATGCCGCCTCGGGCGCGCCCGCCGATGGACGCCAGCATCGTGATGCCCGGCGACGCGCCGTACGCCAGCCCGGCGATCCGCGCCTTCGCGCGCGAGCTGGGCGTGGACATCCAGCAGGTCAAGGGCAGCGGCCGCGGCGGCCGCATCCAGCGCGAGGACGTCAGCGCCTACGTCAAGCACGCGCTCGCTTCCGGCGCGCGTCCGGTGGCCGGCGCCGCCGCCTCGGTGGGCGGCCTGAACCTGCTGCCGTGGCCGAAGGTCGACTTCGCCAAGTTCGGCGAGATCGAGGAAAAACCGCTCACCCGCATCCAGAAGATCTCCGGCGCGAACCTGGCGCGCAACTGGGCGATGATCCCGCACGTCACCCAGCACGAGGACGCCGACATCACCGAGATGGAGGCGTTCCGCAAGCAGCTAGGCGCCGAGCAGAAGTCCGACAAGGGCGGGGACCTCAAGATCAGCCCGCTGGTGTTCCAGATCAAGGCGGTGGTGGCCGCGCTGAAGGCGTTCCCGCAGTTCAACGCCTCGCTCGACGAGTCGGGCGAGAAGCTGATCCTGAAGAAGTACTTCCACATCGGCATCGCGGTGGACACGCCCGACGGCCTGGTGGTGCCGGTGATCCGCGATTGCGACAAGAAGGGCCTGCTCGACCTGGCCCGTGATCTCGCCGAGATCTCGAAGAAGGCACGCGACAAGAAGCTCGGCCCGGCCGAGATGTCCGGCGGCTGCTTCTCGATCAGCTCGCTCGGCGGCATCGGCGGCACCTACTTCACGCCGATCGTCAACGCGCCGGAAGTGGCCATCCTCGGCGTCTCCAAGTCGGTGACCAGGCCGGTGTGGAACGGCAAGGAGTTCGCGCCGCGGCTGATCCTGCCCTTGTCGCTGTCGTACGACCACCGGGTGATCGACGGCGCGCTCGCCGCGCGCTTCGCCAGCTTCCTCGCCAACCAGCTCGGCGACATCCGCCGGCTGCTGCTCTGACCGGAGGCGACGACGATGGCGAACACGATCGAGATCAAGGTTCCCGATATCGGCGGCCACGACAACGTGCCGGTGATCGAGGTGCTGGTGAAAGCCGGCGACACGGTGGCGAAGGAGCAGAGCCTGATCACCCTGGAGTCGGACAAGGCGACCATGGAGATTCCCTCCAGCGCCGCCGGCGTGATCAGGGAAATGAAGCTCAAGGTGGGCGATGAGGTTTCCGAGGGGGCGCTGATTGCCGTGCTGGAGGTTGCCGGCGAGGCTGCTGCGGCACCGGCGGAAGCCGCGAAAGCGGAAGCGCCCAAGGCCGCTGCACCGACGACGGCCGCCGTTCCGGCGGCCACCCCTCCCCCGCCCTCCCCTGCCAGCAGGGGAGGGCGCGATGTGATGCCGCAGGCGGCGGCTGGCACCGGCCGCAAGGCCGACATCGAATGCAAGCTGGTCGTGCTCGGCTCCGGCCCCGGCGGCTACAGCGCCGCGTTCCGCGCCGCCGACCTCGGCGTCGACACCGTGCTGGTGGAGCGCTATGCCAGCCTCGGCGGCGTCTGCCTCAACGTGGGCTGCATCCCGTCCAAGGCGCTGCTGCATGCCGCGGCGGTGATCGACGAGGCCGAAGCGATGGCCGCGCACGGCGTCACGTTCGGTGCACCGAAAATCGACATCGACAAGCTGCGCAGCTTCAAGAGCAAGGTGGTCGGCCAGCTCACCGGCGGCCTTGCCGGCATGGCCAAGGCGCGCAAGGTGCGCACGGTCGAAGGCAGCGGCACGTTCGTGTCGCCGCATGAGATGGAGGTCCAGACGAAGGACGGCGTGAAGCTGCTCCGCTTCGAGCACGCGATCATCGCCGCCGGCTCGCAGTCGGTGAAGCTGCCGGCGTTCCCGTGGGACGACGAGCGCGTGATGGATTCCACCGGCGCACTGGAACTGAAGGACGTGCCGAAGAACCTGCTGGTCGTCGGCGGCGGCATCATCGGCCTGGAAATGGCCACCGTGTACGCCGCACTGGGCAGCGCGGTGACCGTGGTCGAGTTCATGGACCAGCTGATCCCGGGCGCCGACGCCGACCTGATCAAGCCGCTGGCCAAGCGCCTGGGCGGCAAGCTCAAGGGCGTGCACCTGAAGACCAAGGTAGTCAGCGCAAAGGCCACCAAGAAGGGCATCGAGGTCGGCTACGAAGGCGACAGCATTCCCGAGACCACGCTGTTCGACCGCGTGCTGGTCGCGGTGGGCCGCTCGCCGAACGGCAACAAGATCGGCGCGGACAAGGCCGGCGTGGCGGTGACCGAGCGCGGCTTCATCAACGTCGACACGCAGCTGCGCACCAACGTGCCGCACATCTTCGCCATCGGCGACCTGGTCGGCCAGCCGATGCTGGCGCACAAGGCCACCCACGAGGCGCACGTCGCCGCCGAAGCGGTGGCGGGACTCAAGCGCCACTTCGACGCGCGGGTGATCCCGTCGGTGGCGTTCACCGACCCGGAAATCGCCTGGGTCGGCGTGACCGAGCGCGAGGCGAAGGAAAAGGGGCTGAAGGTCGGCGTGGGCAAGTTCCCGTGGGCGGCCTCGGGCCGCGCCATCGGCATCGACCGCACCGAGGGTTTCACCAAGCTGATCTTCGACGAGGAAACCCACCGCATCGTCGGCGCCGGCATCGTCGGCGTGCACGCCGGCGACCTGATCTCCGAACTGGCGCTGGCGATCGAGATGGGCAGCGAGGCGGCCGACATCGCGCTCACCGTCCACCCGCATCCGACCCTGGGCGAGTCGGTCGGTATGGCGGCGGAAATCTACGAAGGCACCATCACCGACCTGTACCTGCCGAAGAAGAAGTGAACGCACTGTCGCGCTCCGGTGCGGCGTGCGCCTGACGGGGAGGTGGCCATGTCGCTGAAGGTATGCCTTGCCGGCGCCACCGGCTGGGCCGGCTCCGAGCTGGCCCGCGGTATCGTCGCCACCGACGATCTCGGCCTGGTCGGCGCGGTGTCGCGTCGCCATGCCGGACAACTGCTCGGCGACGTGCTGGGCGAACCGCGGCTGGCGGCGCCGGTGTTCGCCACGGCCGCCGAAGCATTGGCGCAGCCCTGCGACGTGTTCGTCGAGTACACCCATCCGGACAGCGCGAAGGCGAACATCCTCGCCGCGCTGGAACGCGGCGCGCACGTGGTGGTCGGCACCTCGGGCCTCACCGATGAGGACTACGCGCAGATCGACGCGCTGGCGCGCGAGCGGCAACGCGGCGTGCTGGCCTGCGGCAACTTCGCGCTCACCGCGGTGCTGCTGATCAAGTTCGCCGAGATGGCGGCGAAGCTGATCCCGCAGTGGGAGCTCGTCGACTACGCCAGCGCGGGCAAGCCGGATGCGCCCAGCGGCACCGTGCGCGAGCTGGCCACGCGCATGGGCAAGGTGCGCCAGCCACAGCTGGAGGTGCCGCTGGAGCGCACCGTCGGCCTGCGCGAGACGCGCGGCGGCACCCTGGCCGGCAGCCAGGTGCACGCGCTGCGCCTGCCGGGTTTCGTGATCGGCGCCGAGGCGGTCTTCGGCATGCCGGACCAGACGCTGACGATCCGCCACAACGCCGGCAGCAGCGCGAAGCCCTACGTGGACGGCGCGCTGCTGGCGATCCGCAAGGTACCCGGCCTGCTCGGCCTGCACCGCGGGCTCGATGCCGTGCTGGACCTGTAACGCAGGTTCTCCGTGGGGCGGGCACCGCCCGCCGCTCCCGTCGCTTCCCGAAGAGCCGGCGGACAGTGTCCGCCCTACGCAGCCGGCTCGTGTTTCGTGCGCAGGAACAGGCGTTTCAGTCCGTCCTTCCGTGCAGCACGTGCCGTTGCCACTGCCCCAGCAGCCACGACGCACCGAGGCAGCCGGTCAGCGCCAGCAGCCAGCGGATGGCCGGTGCGTGCGGGGTCGGCAGGAGCGCGGCGAACGATGGCAGCCACGTGCTGCCGTACATCGCCACCACTGCGCCTGCGGCAACGGCCAGGGCGATGGCCAGTGCCAGCGTCAGCACGGATTCGAACGAACCGCCGGTGACAGGCCGCCGGGCCGGAGCGGCCGCGACCCGCGCGGCCAGCTGCTGCGCGAAATCTGTCGGCAGCGTCTCCGGCAGCGGTTCGCGCAGCGCCCGTGCGAGCAGGCGGTAGCGCCGGCCGCGCGCATCGTCGCCGGCGGGGTCGAGCTGCAGGCGCTCGCGCCGCATCGCGCGTTCCTGTGCCAGCCATTCGCGCTCGTGCGCGTCGTCGTCGAAGGCAGGGATGGGGTCGTCGGTGTGCTGGTTCATGCTGCAACTCCGGTCCGCGCTTCGAGCGCGCCGCGCAGGCGCAAACGTGAGCGGAACAAGTGGCTCTTGATGGTGCCGCTGGCCAGTCCGGTGATCCGGGCGATCTCCGGGATGGTCATTTCTTCAAGGTAGTACAAGGTCAACAGCGTGCGCTGCAACGGCGGCAACGTCTCGATCGCCGCGTGCAGGTGCCGCGCCGTTTCCGCGTCCGCGCAGGCGGCTTCCAGGTCGAAGCCGTCGCCGATGTTGTCCACCAGCGAACAGTCGTCATCGGCGCCGGCTGGTTCGACCAGCGCAATGCGCTTGTGCTGCAGGTGGCGCAACGCGATGGTGTACGCCACGCGCCCGATCCAGGATTTCAACGCGCACTCGTGGCGGTACTGGTGCAGGCACTGGTGCACGCGCAGGAAGGTGTCCTGGCACAGCTCGCGCGTGTCCTCCGGATTGCGCACCATGCGCTGGATGATGTGCCAGCACAGCCCCTGGTACTCGCGTACGAGGCGTTCGAACGCGCCCGGCCGGTGGGCCAGCACGGCGTCGACCAGCTCGCGGTCGGGGCTGCTGCGGATGTCATCCATGGGCAAGGGATACGCGCAGACGGCGGGCGGTTGCAAGTGGACGGCTGCAACCGGCGCGGCGGCGGCTGTATCCATCTTTCCGACAGCCACCATCACATCCCTTCACCAGGAGAGCACCATGAATTTCGGCGAACTCATCCCGATCAGCCTGTTTGTCTGCATCGCCTATTCGATCAAGGTCTGCGTCGACGCCATGGTGCGCCGGCACATGGTCAATGCCGGCGGTTCGGAAGACCTGGTCAATTCGATCCTGCGCGACGAGGACCAGCGCCGGCGCCACTCCTCGCTGCGCTGGGGCATCGTGCTGGTGGCGCTGGCGATCGGCTTCGGCCTGATCCAGTGGTTCGGCTGGCACGAGGTCAGCCCCGGCCTGATCGCCGTGCTGGCCGGCGCGACCGGGTTGGGCAACCTGGCGTTCTTCGCGATCTCGCGGCGGATCGGCTAGATTTGACGGCGGTTGCCCGCCGTCGGGTCGGCGAGCCATGAAGGAAGCGGGTCGGCAGCATGAACGAGCAACTGCTGTTCAACGTGGTGGACCTGGCCGGCACGTTCGCGTTCGCGATCAGCGGCGCGACCGCGGCGCGGCGCTGCAACCTCGACGTGTTCGGCATCCTGGTGATCGCCTATATCACCGCCTGCGGCGGTGGCATCGTGCGCGACCTGTGCATCGGCGCGATCCCGCCAGCGGGTCTCACCGACTGGCGCTACCTGCTTACCGCGGTCGTGGCGGCCGTGCTCACCATCGTGGCATACCGCTGGGTGGAACGGCTGACTTACCCGGTGCGCCTGTTCGACGCGATGGGGCTGGGCCTGTTCGCGGTGTACGGCGCGCACAAGGCGCTGGCGTTCGGCCACAACGCGGAGGTGGCGATCCTGCTAGGCATGGTCACTGCGGTCGGCGGCGGCATGGCGCGCGACATGCTGCTGGCGCGTGTGTCGGTCGTGTTGCAGAAGGAGATCTACGCGCTGGCCGCACTCGCCGGCGCGGCGCTGGCGGTGGTCGGCGAGTACCTGCGATGGCCCGCGGTATGGGCGACCTGGCTGCCGATCCTGTTCTGCTTCGGGCTGCGCTTCGCGTCGTTGCACTACCACTGGAACCTGCCGCGCTTCGGCCGCGACCGCCAGGCGTGATGCGTCCCGCACCCTTCCGGGTGAACACGCCGCCGAAGCGATGGCGTGACGATGGGACAGGAGACCGAGGGGCTGGATCGTGCGATCCGGCCCCTCGCTGTGCGTAGCAGCGCGGGATGCTCAGTGATGGTGGTGGTGGGTCTTCGAGTGGCCCTTGGCTTCGTGCTTGCCCTTGTTCTTGTCGTTGGCGACCGGGCTGACGGCCTTGCCGACGTTGGTGTCGTTCGCCTTCGCTTCGTGCGCGGCATTGGACACGGCATCACCATGCGCGTCCTGGTTCTTGTCGCTGGCGACCTGGCTGACGGCCTTGCCGACATTGGTGTCGTCGGCCTTCGCCGCCTTCGCTGCATCGGATACCGCGTCGCCATGCATATCCTGGTTCATGTGCGTGGACGGGGCGCTGGGGGGAGTGTGGCCACCTGCACCGTGTTGCGGAGCGGCAACGGCAAACGAGATCGGCAGGGCAAACGCGGCGGCAATCAGGACGGCGGTGATGGTCTTGGTCATGGCGTATCCTCTGTTTGATATGGCCATGCGGCGCATGGCGTGCCCACGATAGGGCCGTGTCCGCCCGGCAGGATGAATGGCGGATATGCGCAAGAAGCTGCGTGAGACCCGCGTCACGCCGGCGGTGCCCGGCTGAGCCGCCGCCGGCGCGTGCATCGCGTCAGCCGTCGCCGAACAGGTCCGCCTGCGCCTGGTAACTGTCGCGATCGACGAAACCGGCCAGGCCCACGCCGACCAGGCGGTAGCGGCTTTCGGCCGGCCGTTCGACGCGTTCGCGCAGGCTGCAGGCGATGCCGGCCAGTTCGGCGGCGGATTGCGGGCGTTGCGCCGGCGTGAGGCTGCGGGTCAGGGTATGGAAGTCCGAGGTCTTCAGTTTCAGCACCACCGTGCGTGCGACGCGAGCGTGTTCGTGCTGATAACCCGCCCAGGCCTTCTGGGCCAGCCGGCGGATATGCGGTTCGAGTTCCTCCAGCAGCAGATCGTGCTCGAAGGTGTCTTCGGCGGAGATCTACAGGGTGGGTCGTTCTGGCTGCACCGGATGCTCGTCGATGCCGCGTGCCAGTTCGTGCAGGCGGCGGCCCCAGCGGCCGAAGCGCTGCTCCAGTTCGGCCTGCGCGTACGCGCGCAGTTCGCCCACGGTGGCGATGCCGAGCGCGGCCAGCTTCGCCTCCATCACTTTGCCCACGCCGGGCAGGCGGCCCACCGGCAGCGGGGTGAGGAAGGCCTCGACCTGGTGCGGCCGGATCACGAACAGGCCGTCGGGCTTGCGGAAGTCCGAGGCGATCTTGGCCAGGAACTTGTTCGGCGCCACCCCGGCCGAGGCGGTCAACTGCGTCTCCTCGCGGATCGCCGCGCGGATCGCCTCGGCGGTGGCGGTGGCCGAACCCAGGCCGCTCCGCGTCACGGTGACGTCGAGGTAGGCCTCGTCCAGCGACAGCGGCTCGATCAGCCCGGTGTGCCGTGCGAAGATCTCGCGTACCTGCCGCGACACCGCCTTGTAGCGCGTGAAATCCGGCGGCACGAAGATCAGCTGCGGGCACAGCCGCTCGGCACGGATCGCCGGCATCGCCGAGCGCACGCCGAACACGCGCGCCTCGTAACTGGCCGCGCACACCACCGAGCGAGCGCCACGCCATGCCACCGCCACCGGCTTGCCGCGCAGCGAGGGGTCGTCGCGCTGCTCCACCGACGCGTAGAACGCGTCCATGTCGACGTGGAGGATCTTGCGCGGCGAGGCGGACACGCGGACAACCATGGGGGCGATGCGTCGATTCTAGAGGCGTGCGCCGTCGGCGGATGTCAGCAGTGATGCCGCGCCGATCGCCGCAGGCGCCATTCGAAGCCGGCCAGCGCCGCGCTGGCCAGCGCGAACGGCAGCAGGTTGTAGGTCAGCCGGTAGCACAGCATCGCGGCGAGCAGGTCGGCGCGCGCCTCGGGCGGAAACGAGGCCAGCATGATCGTCTCGAACACGCCCAGGCCGCCCGGGGCGTGACTCACGATGCCGGCCAGCACCGCGCCGACGTAGATCGGCAGGAAATCGACGAACGGCGGCGCCGCGCCGGCCGGCAGCAGCACGTACAGCGCGCTGATCGCGGCCAGCATCTCCACGCCGCCGATCAGCATCTGCGCCGCCGCGGTGGCGGCGCCCGGCAGCGGCAGTGTCAGCCGCCCCAGCGCGAGCGTGCGCGGTCGCGCCAGCCAGCCCAGCAGGGCGAGCAGCAGCAGGATCAGCGCCATGCCCGGCCAGCGGCCCCAGCCTTGCGTGATCTGCGGCTGCCAGCACAGCGCGCCGGCGATCACCACGGCGAAACCCAACCCCACGCCGAGCCCGGCCAGGGCCACGATGCGCGCGATGTCGCCGGCGCCCAACCCGACCGCCGCATAGATGCGGTAGCGCAGCGCGGCGCCAGTGATCGCATGGAAGCCCAGCGTGTTCGAGATGCCCTGGGTGACCGCGCCGGCGAACGCCGCCAGCCGCGCGGAGACACGATCGCCCACCGCCGTGCGCGCCGCCAGCACGTCGAACAGCGCCAGCATCGCCAGGCTGACCGCCGCAGCGATGACCGAGGCTGCGATGTGCCGCGGCGGCAGCTGCGCCCAGGCGGCCACCACCTCGCGCCACGACAGCCCGGTGACGTAGCGCTGCAGCAGCCACGCCGCCAGCGCGAATGCCGCCAGCGAACCGCCCCACGAGGCCAGGCGCAGCCAGTGCGGCGGCGAACGCGCGGCGTCGTCTTGCCGCTGCGGCGGCTCAGCGTGCACGGGCCACCATGGTCGCCTGCGGGCGGTCGATCCGCGCGGCCACTTCCCGCGCCAGCCGCTCTGCCGCCGCCGGATGCCTGGCCAGGTGCAGGAACGGCTCGATCAGTTCCAGCTCCATCACCAGGAAGTCGCCGCCGCTGACCACGCCATCCACGCGCAGGTAGGCGTGGTTGCCGTGGCCGAGCGCCGCCAGCGCGGCCAGCGCTCGATCGGCGGCGGCCAGGATCGCGGCGTCGGGCTGCGCCGGCTCGGCGCTGCCGCCGTACTCGCCCTGCACGCGGTAGTCGCCCGCGGCCGGGCGCTTGATCACCGCATGGCCGAATGTGCCGGCGAAATACAGCAGCGACCATTCGCCCTCGTTGACGATTTCCGGCACGAAAGGCTGCACCAGGTAGTGGTGTTCGTGCGGCAGTTGCGCCACGGCATCGGCGAACGCCGCGTCGCCGGCGGTGCCGCGCAGCGTGTGCCAGGCGCTGCCGCTGACGCTGGGCTTGATCACCACCGGCTGCCCCGGCATCGCCGCCAGCACGCCAGGCAGCGCGGCGGCATCGGCCAGCCGGGTGGGGATGATGGCGACGCCGTGCTGCGCCAGTTCGAGCAGGTAGTGCTTGTCGCTGTTCCAGCGCAGCAGCGCGCTGTCGTTGATGGTGGGGACGCCCAGCGCATCGAGCCGGTCCAGCCAATGCAGGAACGCCGCGTGGTGCTTGAAGTAATCCCAGATGGTGCGGATCAGTACCGCGTCGAACGCCGACCAGTCCACCGCCGGGTCGTTCCACACGCAGACCGTCGGCGGCAGGCCGAGCTGCTCCAGCGTGGCGGCCAGATGCGCGTCGTCGGGTTGGACCGATGGATGGTCCGCGGAAGTGGCGAGGGCGAGCCGGCGAGGGGCGGCGGGAATGGGCATGGCGACGTCTCCAGTGTGCGGAAAGGGCGCCCTTGCGACGGATTCGCACATCGAGCGTGGCGGACGGCGTCCGCTGCAGCACCCCTCGACGGCGATGGCGCGGCGGCATCGCCGTAACGCCAAAAACTGGTGGCACCTGCCGTGCCGACCACGACAGTCTTCCGGCGCGTCGCCTGCTTGTCAATTTGCCGGGCGGCGGCGCGGCATGCCGGGCATGTGCCGGGCGGGACTGGTGGAAACGGCACGGACGATGGCAAGGTAGCCGCCATGCCTATCGAACCCGCCAATGCCTATGCCCGCCGCCTGAACACCTGGGACGCCGCGATGATCGTCATCGGCGGCGTGATCGGGGCAGGCATCTTCCTCACCCCGGCCACGGTAGCGCGCAACACGTCGTCGGGCACGGAGGTGCTGATGCTGTGGGCGATCGGCGGCCTGCTGACCCTGGCCGGCGTGCTGTGCTACGCCGAGCTGGGCGCGCGGCGGCCGCAGGCGGGCGGCATCTACGTCTACCTGCGCGAGGCGTTCGGGCTGCTGCCGGCGTTCCTGTTCGGCTGGACTATGGCGCTGATCAACTACCCCGGCAGCGTCGCCGCGGTGGCCACCATGTTCGCCGAGTATTTCTGCACGGCGGTCGGCCTGCCGCAGCTGTACGTGAAGCCGGCGGCGGTGGGCGCGATCGTGTTCATCGTCGGCGTGAACCTGTTTGGCATCCGTGCCGGCGCGTGGATGCAGAACGTGTTCACCGTGCTGAAGCTGGCGGCGATCGCGCTGCTGGTGGTTGCCGGGCTGGTGCTGGCGCACGGCCGCCTCGGCCTGGCGCCGGTGGCGGAGGCCAGCCACCCGGCGTCGCCATGGTCGTTCGTCGGCGCCTTGCTGCCGGTGCTGTTCACCTACGGCGGCTTCCACTACCTCAACGATCTCGCCGGCGAGGTGCGCGACCCGCAGCGCACGCTGCCGCGCGCGCTGGGCCTGGGCATGGCCGGCGTGGTGCTCTGCTACCTGCTGGCCAACTTCGCCTACCTGGCGGGCCTGGGCCACGCCGGCCTCGCCGCCAGCCAGGCGCCGGCGGCGGACCTGATGCGCCGGCTGTTCGGCGCGCACGGTGCCACCGTGATCGCGGTGGGCATCGCCTGTTCCACCTTCGGCTACTGCAGCATCGCGATCGCCGGCGGCGCGCGCGTGCTGCAGACGATGGGCGCGGACGGCGTGTTCTTCCGCGCCGCGGGCCGCGTCGATGCGCGCACGCGCGCGCCGCAGATCGCACTGGCCCTGCTCGGTGCCTGGGCGGTGGTGCTGACCCTGTCGGGTAGCTTCAACCAACTGCTCAACTACACCACGGTCGGCGAGTGGCTGGGTCACGTGTTCGGCATCGGCACGCTGTTCTGGTACCGCAAGCACTTCATCGACGACCCGGCGCCGTACCGGGTCCCGTTCTACCCACTGCTGCCGCTGATCTTCGTGATCACCGTGTTCGGCGTGATCGTGGCCAGCGCGATCCACGCGCCCGGCGACGCCGGCATGAGCCTGCTGATCATCGCGCTGGGCGTGCCGGTGTACTACGGCTGGCAGCGCTGGGCGCGCCGCCAGCCGGCGTAAGGCATTACGCTTCGTAGGGCGGACACCGTCCGCCGCTCTTGCATCATGAAGCCCGAAACCGGCGGACGGTGTCCGCCCTACGAAGCTGATTGGCGCGAGGAAGATGATGATGAAACGTCACGTATGGATCTGGCTTTGCGTGTGCGGCGTCGGCGCCTGCCACGCTTCGACCGCGCCGGGCGTGGCTGACCTGGCGGCGCCCGATGCCAGGGTCCGCATCAGCCTCGACCATGTGCAGCGCATCGGCGGTACCGAACGCGCCGGCGATGGCGTGGCGCAGCAGCGCTACGCGTTCCAGCCGGCGGCGCAGCCGCAGGTTGTGATCGCGCCGGCGAGCGGTGCATGGGACTGGTCGGGCCAGGGCGAGTTTCGCCTGCGCGTGCAGAACGCGATGCCGTGGGCGGTGACGCTCATGGTTGAGATCGACGGTGTGGCGGACCAGCGCCTGCAGGCGACGGTCGGCGTGCCGGCCGGGCCGGCGCAGACGTTGGTGGTTCCGCTGCAGGCGACCTCGCCGCGCGGCGAAGGCATGCAGGTGGGACCGCCGATGCCGTTCGACGACCGCGGCCGGCCGACCCTGCTGGCAACCACGGTGCAGGGCACGCTGGACCTGCGCAAGGTCGGCGCGATCCGGCTCGGCGTACCCGCGCCGCAGGCCGTGCAGACCTTGCTGCTCGGCCGCGTCGACGTGGCGCCGGGTGCGGCCACGTTGCGTGACGCGTACGCCGGCATCGTCGACCGCTACGGGCAATACACCCGCGGCCGCTGGCCGGAGAAGGTCGGTTCCGATGCCGCGCTGCGTGCGGCGGTGCAGGCGAAGCCGGCCGCGCTTCAGCGCGCCGGGCTGGATGCGTATGGCGGCCGTCTGGACGTCCAAGACTTCGATCGCACCGGCTGGTTCCACACGCAGAAGCAGGATGGCCGCTGGCATCTGGTGACGCCTGACGGCCATGCGTTCTTCTCGCTCGGCGTCAACGCGGTGATCACCGACGGCGGGCGCAGCTATGTCGAGGGCCGCGAGTTCATGTTCCGCGACCTGCCGCCGGACAGTGGCGAATGGGCGACGTTCTACGGCCATGACGACAACCGCAACCCGGAGCAGGGCGCCAGCCGCGGCATCGGCTACAACCACGGCCGCTGGTTCGACTTCTACGCGGCGAACCTGTATCGCGTCGACGGCAGGGACTGGCTGGCGGCCTGGCGCACGCGCGCGCTGCAGAGGCTGCAGGCCTGGGGCTTCAACACCCTCGGCAACTGGAGCGACGACGCGCTGGGGCAGGCGCACCGGTTGCCGTACACGCGCTCGATCGATATCGGCGGCGACTACGCCAACGTTTCGAGTGGCTATGACTACTGGGGCCGCATGCCCGATCCGTTCGACCCGCGCTTCGCGCAGGCCGCCGAGCGGGCGGTAATCAAGGCCAGTGCCGATGTGCGCGACGATCCGTGGCTGCTCGGTTACTTCGCCGACAACGAGCTGGCCTGGGCCGGCAGCGGCCCGCAAGGCCACTGGGGGCTGGCGCTGGGCACGCTCGCCGGCGACGCGAAGAGCCCGGCCAAGCGGGCGTTCATCGCCGACCTCAAGGCCAGGTACCGCACATCCGCGCAGCTGGCCGCGGCGTGGGGCATCGCGCTCGCCTCATGGGGCGGGCTCGACGCCGCCGGCTTCGCCGCACCCGCGCCGAGCGAGGCGCATCCGGCGATCGAGCGCGACTACAGCACGTGGCTGCGCCGCTACGCGGATGCCTACTTCCGCACCGTGGCGCAGGCGCTGCGCCGCCACGACCCGCACCACCTGTTCCTCGGCGGCCGCTTCGCGGCGCGCACCCCCGAGGCCGTCGCCGCCTGCGCCGCGTACTGCGACGTGCTCAGCTTCAACGTCTACGCCGACCTGCCGCAGCACGGCCTCGACCTCGCCGCGCTGCACACGCTGGACAAGCCGGTGCTGATCGGCGAATTCCACTTCGGCTCGGACGACCGCGGCCCGTTCGGCAAGGGCGTGGTGCCGGTGTGGAACGAGGCCCAGCGTGGCGAGGCCTACGCGAAATACGTCGCCGCCGCCGCGGCCGATCCCGCCATCGTCGGCGTGCACTGGTTCGACTACGCCGACCAGCCCGTCACCGGCCGCGTGCTCGACGGCGAGAACAGCCATGTCGGACTGGTGGGGATCACGGATATTCCGTTTGGCGGGTTCGTGGAAGCGGTGCGTGAGGCGAACCTGGGCGCCATGCATCCGCACGAGTGAAGAAGTGCGGCGGCTCATGGCTTATTTCTCAAGCGGCCGGTGGCATGGCCCGGCCGAAGCACGCCGCGGGAGACGCCGTTGCGGCCATCGGCTAGGCTGGCGCCATCGCCGGGAAGGGCGGACGGCATGGGATGCCGCCGGGCGGTTCCATCCATTGACAGGGGGTTCCATGGGTACTTCGACGTTTGCCGTGCTGGCCGGCATGGGCATGTTCGCGGCTGTGGCGATGATCGTGGTGGGCGTGCTGCTTGCGGCGCTGATGCTGAGCGTGGCGTTCCGGCTGGTGGTCGGCTACATGCCGTCCTACCTGCGCGCGCTGGGTGTGGTGCTGCTGGCGGCGATCGCCGCGGTGGCGGTGTCGGTGGTGCTGGGCATACTGACCGGCTCGCTGCTGCATGGTGGCCCGGGCGGCCTGCTCTCGATGGCCGTGCAGTTCCTGGTCGGCGCTGCGCTGGTCAACTACCGGCTGCCGTCGCAGACCGGCGCCCGGATCGGGTTTGGCAAGGCGTGCCTGGTGGAACTGGTCTACCTGGTGATCGGCGCCGTGCTGGCCATGGCCATCGGCATGCTGATGATGATGGTGTTCGGCGCGGCCATGTGGGGAATGCACTGAGCGGAGCCGTCCACGGGGGCATGGCGGATGCGGGAAAGGGCGGCGGCATGCCGCTCTTTTCGCGCGGTCTGTCCGCGGATCAGGCGAGGCTGGTGGCGACGCCGAAACCGAGCGCCATGATCACCGCCACCGCCATGCAGGCGCTGCCGGGACGGATGCGGTGCGCGTCGACGCGCGGCACCAGCCGCCACAGCAGCACGCTGCCGATCAGCATGTCCAGCACCAGCGCGCCGCGCAGCAGGCCGGAGCCCAGCAGGGCGCCGTAGGGCGGATGCAGTCGGCCTTCGTGGGCAGCCACGCCGACCACCAGCAGCATGCCGGCCAGGGTCCACAGCAGGCAGGCCAGGTAGATGCGGTTGAACACCACGGCGCAACGCTCGGCCCAGCGCAATACGGACCAGCCGATCAGGGCGAACACCAGCGCAGCCATGCTGCTGTACAGCACCCACCAGAGCAGGGTGCTGATCACGGTAAGCAGGGTGGTCATGTGACTTGCGTGAATCCCAGTTTGCGCAGCAGCTTGGCCATCAGCCAGGCCGGGCCGATCAGCAGGTAGGAGAGGTCGGTGAGGAAGCTGGGCTTGCGCCCTTCGAACTTGTGTCCGATGAACTGGCCGATCCAGGCGACCACGAACACGCTGACCGCCAGGTAACACAGCGGCGCCGCGCCGAGCCGCGCGTACAGAAAGTTGGTGAGCAGGCCGAGCAGCGCAAACACTATCAGCAGGCCGACCGCCAGCCGGTGCGAGCGCCGCCAGTACCAGTAGAATGCCAGCACCATCACCAGCACGGCCCAGGAGCCGGGACGCAGCTGGCTGACCGGCACCGGGATCGCCCACAGCAGCGCGATCACCGACCACACGATCGGCGGCACGCAGAACCAGTGGAACACCTGGTTGGTCGGGTTCCGATGGTCGCCGCTGTAGCTGTCGAGCCAGTCCTGCATGGTGCGCATGGGCGTTCCCCCGGTGGAGGCTTCAGTCGAGCCGGATGCCGGCCAGCCGCTGCAAGGCTTCGGCGTACTTGGCGGCGGTGCGCGCGATCACCTCGTCCGGAATCACCGGACCGGGCGGGGTCTTGTTCCAGCCCTGCGCCTCCAGCCAGTCGCGCACGAACTGCTTGTCGTAGCTGGGCGGGCTGATGCCGACCTGGTACTGGTCGGCCGGCCAGTAGCGCGTGGAATCGGGCGTCAGCATCTCGTCCATCACGTACAGCTTGCCGCTGGCGTCGGTGCCGAACTCGAACTTGGTGTCGGCGAGAATGATGCCGCGCTCGGCCGCATAGGCAGCGGCCCAGCGGTAGATCGCCAGGGTGGCGTCGCGCACCTTCCCGGCCAGTTCGCGACCCACCAGGTCCACCACGGCGTCGAAGCTCACGTTCTCGTCGTGGTCGCCCACCGCGGCCTTGGTCGAGGGCGTGAAGATCGGCTCGGGCAGCTGCTGCGCCTGCTTCAGGCCCGCGGGCAACGCGATGCCGCATACGGCGCCGGTCTTCTGGTAATCCTTCCAGCCCGAGCCGATCAGGTAACCGCGGGCGATGCATTCCACGGGCACCGGCTTCAGCCGCCGCGTCACCACCGCGCGCTTCGCGTACAGCGCGAGGTCGGTGCCGGGTGGCAGCACCTCGGCCAGCGGCACGTCGAGCAGGTGGTTCGGTATCAGGTGCGCGGTCTTGCCGAACCAGAAGTTGGAGATCTGGGTGAGCATCTCGCCCTTGCCCGGGATCGGGTTGGGCAACACCACGTCGAACGCCGACAGCCGGTCAGTGGCGACCATCAGCAGCCGATCGCCGGACAACGCGTACACATCGCGCACCTTGCCGCGGTGGATCAGCTCGAGGCCGGACAGGTTCGATTGCGGCAGGGTGGTGGGCACGGCGGCGGGTTCCACGTGGCGGGGAAGCGCCCATTCTAGCCGCTGCGGCCGTGGCGCCGGAAACGCCGCCTCGGGAAATCGGGGTGCGCTGCTAGAATTGGCGACCTTTGGCCCCCATTGGTTGCCGATGCGAATCCTATTGCCCGCGGCGCTCTGCCTGCTCGCCGTCCTCCCGCTCCGTGCGCAGACCCGGACGCCGCCGGCCCGGCTGGGCCTGTGCGCGGCCTGCCACGGGGCCAGCGGCCACTCCAGCATGCCCGGCGTGCCGCACCTGGCCGGACAGCGGCTGGACTATCTGCGCGACGCGCTGAAGCAGTACCGCGATGGGCGCCGCAACGTAGCGGTGATGCGCGCCGCGGTCGGTCCGGTCAGCGACGCCGAGCTCGACGCGCTGGCGCACTGGTACAGCGCGCAGCCGCCGCAGCCACAGGGGAATCCATGAGTTACACCTATACGCTGTGGTTCGCGTTCTTCGGCCTGATCATCGGGCACCTGCCCGGCGCGATCACCGGCGCGGTGATCGGCCTGATCTTCGACAACATGCGCTACAGCCAGCGCAGGAACGCCACGCCGGAAGCCGGCGGCTTCGTCGGCCCGCTGTTCACCCTGCTCGGTGCGGTGGCGAAGTCCGACGGCCGCGTGTCGGAGCAGGAGATCGCGATCGCCGAACGCCTGATGACGCGGATGAACCTGGACGCCGAGCTGCGCAGGCAGGCGGTGGCCAGCTTCAACGTCGGCAAGCAGCCGGAGTTCGATGTCACCCAGACCATCACCGCGCTGCGCAACTGGGTCGGCCTGCGCCGCGACCACGCGTTCCCGGTGCTCGACGTGGTGATCGAGACCGTGCTGGCCGAGGGCAACCCGCCGCCGGAGAAGATGGCGATCCTGCGCCAGCTGGCGTTCGCGCTGCGGATCAGCGACATGGAGCTGATGGCGCTGATGGCGATGAAGGGTTACGCCTGGAACGCCGGCGCGGGCGGATCGCGCGGTTACGGCGGCGGCCAGGCCTATGGCAACGGTGGCGGCTACGTGCCGCCGCAGCGCGCCGCGCAGGGGCCGGACCCGTACGCAGTGCTCGGCATCGACCGCAACGCCGACGACCGCGCGGTCAAGCGCGCCTACCGCAAGCTGATCTCCGAACACCACCCCGACCGCCTCGGCGACCTGCCGGAGGACATGCGCAAGCGCGCCGAGGCGCGCGCCAGCGAAATCAACGCGGCGTACGACCGGATCAAGGAAGCGCGCGGCTTCAAGTAGGCAAGCTGTCCTCCCTCCCCTGCGCAGCAGGGGAGGGCCGGGGTGGGGTCGCTCTTCGCGCCAAAGCCAAAAGCACCCCCACCCAGCCTCCCCCTGCTTGCAGGGGGAGGGGCAAAGCGGCAACGTCGTGGCAGACTTGAAGTCTGTTTTCGCGCCCTCGTCCTACTCATTGTCCAGGCCTCGCCATGAGCAAGCAAACCCCCGTCATCGCCCCGTCCATCCTCGCCGCCGATTTCGCCCGGCTCGGCGAGGAGACCGCCGCGGCGCTCGCCGCCGGCGCCGACTGGGTGCACTTCGACGTGATGGACAACCATTACGTGCCGAACCTCACGATCGGCCCGATGGTGCTGCAGTCGCTGCGCAAGTACGGCATCACCGCGCCGATCGACGTGCATCTGATGGTCAAGCCGGTCGACCGCATCGTGCCGGACTTCGCCAAGGCCGGCGCCAACCTGATCAGCTTCCATCCGGAGGCGAGCGAGCACATCGACCGCACGCTGGGCCTGATCAGGGAGTCAGGCTGCCAGGCCGGGCTGGTGTTCAACCCGGCCACGCCGCTGGATTACCTCGACTACGTGATGGACAAACTCGACCTGATCCTGATCATGTCGGTCAACCCCGGCTTCGGCGGGCAGAAGTTCATCCCCGGCGCACTTGAGAAGCTGCGTCAGGCGCGTCAGCGCATCGACGCCAGCGGCCGCACGATCCGGCTGGAAGTCGACGGCGGCGTCACCGCCGACAACATCGGTGCGATCGCCGCCGCCGGTGCCGATACCTTCGTCGCCGGTTCCGCGATCTTCCATGCGAAGGATTACCGCGCCGAGATCGCCGCCATGCGCAAGGCGATCGGATAGTCGTGCCCGCCGCCATGCACAAGGCGATCGGCTAGGCATTGCGCGCCGCCGTGCGCCGGGCGATCGGCCAGGTATTCCGGCCGAGGCCGCTCGGCCACACACATAAAAATCCCGGTGCAGCGGGGAGCTGCACCGGGAAAAACGTCGTCTTGGACGTGAGAGGGAACACCATTGATTGGTGTGCCGGCACGGCCGCTTTACAGGGGAGAGTCGACTGCCGTGCCGGCACGTTCCACGGCAAGAGGAACGCTACCAATCAGTACTGTTGACCGGGTCGTTCCGGTTTGGTTCCCACGCGTTCATGAACGGGCCGCCGGCGCGCCGCCATGCGCCTTGGCGCGAAAAAATCCCCTCGCGGGGAGGGGACAAGGAACCACCATGTCGGACGGAATGGGGCGCAGCGCTACAGGGGTTGCCAGTCGGGATCGGGGTCGTCCTGCCCCGGGCCCGGCGCGATTCCCTTCCCCCCCCCCCCCCCCCCCCCCCCCCCCCCCCCCCCCCCCCCCCCCAACGCGGCCTTCCACGGCAAACCGGTCGAGCGGATTCGGATCGGGACGGAGCGGGTTCACGGCGTCCACCTCAAAGGCTGAGCAGCAGGGCGAGCAGCAGGGCGCCCAGCGCCAGGGCCACCCGCAGTGGTTCGAAGTCGTGCAGTTCGGCGTTGGGGTCGCGTTCGGCGGATTCGGTTCTGGGCATCGCGGCATTCCCGGTCGGCTGGCTGGGGCCTATCAGACCGCGGGTGCGGGCGCTGGCGCCGGCGCAATCGGGCCAGGTGGCTGCCGGCATGTGGCAAAACGCGGGCAACCGCGCCGGGCGGCTTGCGCGCGTGCGATTCGCATAGCACGCTGCGCGCACTGTCATCAGGGAGCGCGCCATGGGCCGCAGCATTGCCATCGTCGAGGACGAACCGCTGATCCGCGCCAACTACGTCGAGGCGCTGAACCGCTTCGGCTACGACGCGCGCGGCTACGGCTCGCGGCAGGAGGCGTCCGGCGCGTTCGCGATGCGCCTGCCGGAGCTGGTGATCATCGACATCGGCCTGGGCGACGAGCCGGAGGGCGGTTTCGACCTGTGCCGCGAGCTTCGCGCGAAATCGGCCACGCTGCCGATCATCTTCCTCACCGCGCGCGACTCGGATTTCGACGTGATCTCCGGCCTGCGCCTGGGCGCCGACGACTACCTCAGCAAGGACACCAGCCTGCACCAGCTGGCCGCGCGCATCGCCGCGCTGTTCCGCCGCATCGAGTCGCTGAAGGTGCCGGCCAGCAGCGAGACGGTGATCGAGCATGGCCCGCTGAAACTGGAATCCGAGCGCATGCGCATCACCTGGAACGGCGAGGAGATCCCGCTCACCGTCACCGAATTCTGGATGGTGCACACGCTGATCCGCTTCCCCGGCCACGTGAAGAACCGCGACCAGCTGATGCGCGAGGCGGAGCTGGTGGTGGACGACGCCACCATCACCTCGCACATCAAGCGCATCCGCAAGAAGTTCATCGCGGTGGCGCCGGAGTTCGACGCAATCGAGACGGTGCACGGCGTCGGCTACCGGTGGAAGCCGTGAGGCGGTGCCTGCTGCCGGCGCTGGCGTGCCTGCTGTTCGCCGTCGCGGCGCAGGCCGCCGGCAAGGACGACAGCGTGCTGGCGCGCGGCGCCCGTGACGGCGACGCGCCGGCCTGGGCGATCAGCGCGGCCACCCCGACCGGCTGGACGCGCGACTGTTGCACCTACGCCCGCGCGATCGGCGTCAATGCGGTGCTGTACCAGGGTGAATGGAGCGGCAAGCCGCAGCGGGTGATGGTGCTCAACGTTTGGCCGCGCCAGCTGGCCACCCTTGCCGACGAGGTGCAGGCCGACCGCAAGCGCTACCTGCAGCACGACCCCGCCGGCAAGGTGTCCGGCTTCGCCGTGCGGCATCCGGCCATGCCGTGCGAGGCTTCGGTCTACCAGGGCAGCGACCATATCGACGACGTGCTGGTGTTCTGCGATCCGGGCACGGCCAGCGGCGTGCGGCTGAGCTGGTCGATGGCGTTCGACGACGCCGACCCGTCGCGCCGCGCGCTGCTCGACGACTTCATGCGCGTGGTGGTGGCCACGCGCTGGGCAAGGGACCACACCGCGACCTCGCCCGCGCGTGGCCGCTGACCGCCGGCTCCGATGACCCTGCGCCGCAAGCTGCTGCTGGTCGCGCTGTGCACGCTGGCGTTGCCGGTGGCCGGCTGGCTGTATGTGCGGCAGATGGAGACGCTGCTGCGCGAGGGGCAGTCGCAGGCGCTGCTGGCCTCGGCCGGCGCGGTGGCGCGCAGCCTGGTGGTGACCGGCGCGGTGGCGCCGGATTCCGCCGGCTCGGGCTGGTACGTGCAGCAGGCGCCGTACCCGATCACCGTCGACGGCTACGGCGACGACTGGGCACCGCTGACGCCGTGGAGCCAGCCGCTGGGCGCGCGCGGCAAGCTGCTGCTGGCCGCTGACGACGGCTGGCTGTACCTGTACGCCGACGTGCGCGCCACCCGCCGCAGCCGCGCCGATGCGGATGATGTGGACGCGCTGGCGGCCGATCACCTGATCCTCGCGCTGGGCAACGCCAACGGGCGGCGCCGCTACCTGCTCGCCAGCGCGGCGCCGGGGCCGTTCACCGCGCGGCCGCTGGATCCGCCGGTCGAAGGCCTGCCGGAGGCGATCGCCGCGCAATGGCAGGAGGACGGCAGCGGCTATCGGGTTGAGCTGCGCCTGCCGCGCGATTTCCGTCTGCGCGCGCTCGGCGTCGGCGTGTACGACGCGGCGGCCGGTGGCGATCGGATGGCCGCCGACACGCGGCCGCTGCTCAGCTACTCGGACAAGCTCGCCGGCGAGCTGGCGCAGCTGGTGCCCGATCGCGTGCAGGCGCGCGTGTTGGCGTCGCGGGGCTGGCTGCTGGCACGCAGCGGCCGCCTGAACACGGCGCCCGGCAGCGACGGCCAGCCGGGCTGGTTCGCCGCGCTGGTCTACCGCTCGCTGCTGGCGACCCGGCTGGAGGACGCCAGCCTGTGGTCGCAGGACGTGCCGCGGCTGGATACCCGCGAAGTGGCCGAGGCGGCTGCCGGCAGGCCGGTGTCGGTGTGGCGCAGCGGCGAGGAGCGCGGCAGCGTGGTGCTGGCCGCCGCGGTGCCGATCGAACACGCCGGCCGGGTCGATGGCGTACTGCTGCTGGAGCAGGCCAGCCGCACGGTGCCGCTGCTGGCGAACCGTGCGCTGTTCGGCCTGCTGCTGACCAGCTTCGGCGTGCTGCTGGTGGCCGGCGGCATCCTGCTGCTGTTCGCCACGCGGCTGAGCCTGCGGCTGGGCCGCCTGCGCAACGCGGCCGAGCGCGCCCAGCTCAACGATGGACGTCTGGATGGCCTGTTCGAGCGAGGCAAGTTTCCGATGACCGACGCGCCCGACGAGATCGGCGACCTGGCACGCAGCTTCGAGCGGCTGTTCGAGGTGGTCGGTAGCTATACAGATTACCTGCGCACGCTGGCCTCGAAGCTTTCGCACGAACTCAACACGCCGCTGGCGATCGTGAAATCGTCGCTGGACAACCTCGAGCATGCCGCCTTGCCGGCGGAGGCGCAGCCGTACCTGGCGCGCGCCCGCGACGGCGTGGCGCGGCTGGGCGCACTGGTGCGCGCGATGAGCGAGTCGAGCCGGATGGAACGCTCGATCCTTGCCGCCGAACCCGAGGACGTCGACCTGCGCGACGTGGTGCGCGGCTGTGCCGATGCCTACCGCCCGCTGATCGGCGTGCGCCGGCTCGACTGCACGCTGCCCGATGCGCCGCTGTATCTGCACTGCGCGCCCGAGCTGATCGCACAGGCGCTGGACAAGCTGCTCGACAACGCGCTGTCGTTCACGCCGCCGGATGGCTGGTTGCGCCTCGTGCTGCGCGCCACGCCCGACGGCGCCGAGATCGAGCTGGCCAACCAGGGTCCGCCGCTGCCCGCGGCGATGCAGGGCCGCCTGTTCGACTCGCTGGTCAGCCTGCGCGACAAGGCCACCCCCGGCGACGCGCCGCACCTGGGCCTGGGCCTGTATGTGGTGCGGCTGGTGGCCGAACGCCACGGCGGCATCGCCGGTGCACACAACCTCGACGACGGCAGCGGGGTGGCGTTCTCGCTGCGCCTGCGCGGCATGCCGCGGCAACGGCTGGGATAGAGCCGGCCACGCGGCGGCATGACGCAGCGGCTTTGGATTGCCGGAGGCGGGTGGCATCTGTCATGATGAGAATGATTCCTATTACTTTCGGATTCCGCCATGCCGCTTGCACCAAGCAGGGCACGCCTGCCCTGCGCCGTCCGTACCAGCCTGCTGGCCGCCGTCCTCGCCGCGGCTGCGCCTGTCGCTGCTGCTGAAACCGACACCCCCGCCGCTGCGACGGCGACCGCGTCGTCCGACGCCGACAACACGGAAGCCTCGGCCAAGACGCTGGACGCAATCATCGTCACCGGGCAGCGCCCGCGCCTGTTCGAGATCGACGACGTCAACGCCGGCGCGCTGGGTTCGCGCGAGCTGAAGGACCTGCCGTTCTCGATCGCCTCGTTCGCCGCCGATACGATCGAGGAGCAACGCGCGCGCACCGCGCTGGATGTGCTGAAGAACGATCCCTCGGTCACGCCCGTCACGCCGGGCGCCTCCTACGACGGTATCGCGGTCCGCGGATTCTCCGCCAACGCCCTCAACAACGTGCGCCGCGACGGCCTGGCGACCAACGTCTACATGGACGTGCCGCTGGAGAACAAGGAGCGCGTCGATGTGCTCAAGGGCCTGTCCGGTTTCCTGTACGGCGTGGGCGAGCCCAGCGGCGTGGTGAACTACGTGCTGAAGCGCCCCACGCGCGACCGGTTCGCGAGCCTGACCGGCGAGGGCAGCAGCCGCGACGGCCGCTATTTCGCGCTGGACGCGGGCGGCCCGATGGCCGGCGCCGATGCCGGCTATCGCGTCAACGCGGCCACCGAGAAGGTCGGCGACTACCATCACTACGGCGACCTTGAGCGCAACTTCGTCTCCGGCGCGTTCGACTTCAGGCTGAGCGACGCCGCACTGCTGCAGCTGGACGCCGACTACCAGAAGAAGCAGCTGGCGGCCAGCGCGCTGCTCGGCCCGCGCAGCGACGGCACGCTGGTGCCTGCCGGCAGCTTCGACCCGCGTACCCTGGTCGGACAGCCGTGGGGCCGCTACCGCTCGCGGGGCTGGAACCTCGGCTCGCGGCTCGACGTGACGCTGGCCGTAGGCTGGCTGCTGACCACGCAGCTGGGCGCGAGTCGCACGGGCCGCGACGCGGCTTTCCCGGACGTCTACGAGGTCGCGCCGAACGGCGACGTGCTGTCCGGCGACTACTACTACGCGCCCGACCAGAAGTTCACGACTACCGCCGGGCAGAGCTACCTGTCGGGCAAGCTCGGCGACGGCAGCGTCCGGCACGACCTGGTATTCGGCGTGGCGGCCGCCCGCAACGAGCTGCGCGACGGCGGCTTCCTGGTGTTTCCGGAAACGGTGGGCAACATCTATGCGCCGCGGCCGTTCCCGAAGCCGGACCTCGACCGGACCACGGCGAAGAACCGCACCCGCACCACGCAGCGCAGCCTGTTCGCCAGCGACACCGTCTCGCTCGGCGAGCACTGGCAGTTGCTCGCCGGCGCGCGCTACCTGCGCTATGGCAGCGACACCAGGTTTGTCGGAGGCGGCCAGCGCGACTTCAGCGTGGGCACCACCGTGCCGACCGCTGGCCTGCTGTTCAAGCCGAACGCGGCCGTCACGTTCTACGGCACCTACACCGAAGGCTTCGAGCAGGGCGCCTACGCGCCAGTGTGGGCGGCCAACGGCGGCCAACGGCTGGATCCAATCAGGAGCCGGCAGCGCGAGTTCGGCGTGAAGTGGCAGGCGCTGCCGTCGCTGCTGGCGAGCGCAGCCTGGTTCGACATCGACAAGCCGCTGCAGGAAGTCGACCCCGTCGACAAGGTGTTCAAGCAGCATGGCCGCCAGCACCATCGCGGCCTCGAGCTGACCGCCAACGGCGCGCTCACCGAACGCCTCAGCGCGATCGCCGGCGCGTCCTGGCTCGATGCGGCGCAGGAGGACACCGGTAACCCGCGGCTGGAAGGCAAGCGGCCGAGCAACACCGCCCGCTTCCAGGCCAACCTGTTCGTCGACTACCGGCTGGCCGAGATCGAGGGGCTGTCGGTGAACGCGGGCTACTTCCACGTCGGCAACCGCTACCTCGACCGCGCCAACACGGTGCGCGTGGCGGGCTACGGCCGCTGGGACACGGGACTGGCCTACGCCACGCGCCTCGCCGGCGCTCCATCGGTGCTGCGCCTGTACGTCGAGAACCTTGCCGACCGGCGCTACTGGCAGTCGGCGATCTACGGCGGCGTGCTGCAGGGCAATCCGCGCACCGCGCGCCTGTCGATGACGGTGGAGCTGTGAGCCGCGCCGCCCGCCTGCGCCTGGCGGCTGCCGTGGCGCTGACGCTGCCCGCGCTGGCCGCGGCGCACGGTGTGTGGATCGCGCAACGCGCGGGAGCCTGGGCACTGGTGCTGGGCGAGGCGTCGGTCGACGAGGCCTACGCGGCCGGCCAGGTGCGTACGGTGCTCGCCCGCACGGCCGGCGGCGACACCCGCAAGGTGGCGGCGGTTGCGCAGGAGCGCCATGTGCTGCTGCGCTTCGATGCAGACGTCGCGGCGGTGGCCGCGGTGTTCGAGGACGGCTACTGGTCGAAGACGCGCGCCGGCGCATGGGTCGCCGGCAGTCGCGCGGAGGTGGCCGACGCCGAGCGGACCAGTTTCGACGTGAAGACGACCACCACCGTCGTACGCCGGCTGGCGATGCCGGCGAAGGCCTTTGGCCTGCCGCTGGAGATCGTGCCGCTGGCCGATCCGATGTCGCTGCAACGCGTGCGGACGCTGCCGGTGCGGGTCCTGTTCGACAGGCGCCCGCTGGCCGGCGCGAAGGTCACTGCGGACTATCTGCACGACGCGCAGGCCGAGGGTGTCCGCACCGACGCCGACGGCCGGGCGGAGCTCGTGCTGGGCAGCAGCGGGCTCAATGTGATCAAGGTGAGTGCGCAGCGTCCCCGCCGCGACCGCAGGCTCGCCGACGAGGATGGCTACACCGCGACGCTGGCCTTCGCCCTGCCGCCGGCGGAGTGAGGGAGCACCGATGCGCGCCGCGCTGGCCTGGATGCACCGCTACGTCGGCCTGAGCCTGGCCGTGCTGCTGCTGATGTCCGCGTTGACCGGCAGCCTGCTGGCGTTCGAGCGCGAGCTGGATGCCGCGCTCAATCCGGAACTGTTCCGCCGCAGCAGCGCGGGCGCCGATCTGCCCGTCGACGCGCTGGTCGCGGCGGCGGCGCGGCAGCTGCCCGGCATGGTGGTCACCGGGATGCGCCTGCCGCATGCGGGACAGGACACCGTGCTGCTGGACACCGCGAGCGCGGACGGTTCGCCGCCGCGTTACGACCAGGCCTTCGTCGATCCCGCCAGCGGGCGCGTGCTGGGCACGCGGCTGTGGGGCAAGCCGGAAGCGGCGCGCCGCAATTTCATCCCGTTCCTGTATTCGCTGCACTACAGCCTGCACACGCCGGGACCGGCGGGGAAGCTGGTGCTGGGCGGCGCCGCGCTGCTGTGGTTCGCGCACAGCTGCGCGGGCCTGGTGCTGGCGTGGCCGCGGCGCCGGCGCGGCAGCTGGCGGCAGGTGCTGTCGCTGCGGCCCGCCGGCGACGGCTGGCGCGGCGACCACCAGTTGCATCGCGCCGGCGGACTGTGGCTGGCGGCGCTGTCGCTGCTGATTGCGCTCACCGGCGCGATGATGAACCTCCGGGAACCGCTGTTCCGGCCGGTGCTGTCGAAGATCAGCGCGCTCGCACCGGTACCAGCCGCGCGCTTCCCTCTGGATCGCGTGGCGCAGGATCCGCGCCCGTCGCCGACGTTCGGTGCCGCCGCGATCGCTGCCGAGCGCATCGCCGGAGGACACTACACCGCGCCGTATGCCTACCGGATCGCCCGCGATCCCGCGCGCGGCGTGTTCGTGGTCGCGCTGGGTGAAGCCGGCCGCAATCCCCGTTACTGGCTCGGTCCGTCGTGGCTGTACCTGGACGAACGTGACGGGGGGCTGCTGGCGGCCGACTGGGCTGACAGCGGCACGCTGGGCGACGTGCTGCTGCGTGAAGCCTTCCAGGTGCATTCGGGACAGCTCGGCGGACTGGCCGGGCGCATCCTGGTCTCGGCCGGTGGCGCGGCGGTGGCGCTGCTGATGCTGCTGGGCATCCGGCTGTGGTGGCGCCGGCGTGCAGCGCTGGCCGGCGGTCGCGCCGGGCAGGGTGGCGGAAGGGCGTCGCCGCCGTAGCGCCGACGCGTGCCTGTCGCGCCCTGTCGCGCCCTGCTAAGGTGGGCGACTTCCGCTGCCGCCCTGATCCCGACGCCGTGATCTCCCGAGACGAATTCGACGCGCTGGTTGCCCAGGGGCATACGCGCATCCCGCTGGTGCGCGAGGTGTTCTCCGACCTCGACACGCCGCTGTCGGTGTACCTGAAGCTGGCCGACGGGCCGTACACCTTCCTGTTCGAGTCGGTCGAGGGCGGCGCCACCTGGGGACGCTATTCGATCATCGGGCTGCCGGCGAAACGGGTGTACCGCCTGCGCGGGCATGAGCTGGAAGTGGAAGACGCCGGCGAGGTCACCGCGCGCCGGCATCTCGATGACCCGCTGGCGGAGATCGAGAAGCTGCGCGCGCAGTACGACGTGCCGCGGCTGCCGCAGCTGCCCGCGTTCTCCGGCGGCCTGGTCGGCTACTTCGGTTTCGAGACGATCGGCTACATCGAGCCGCGCCTGGCGCAGTGGGATCGCGCCGACGAACTGGGCACACCCGACGTGCTCCTGATGCTGGCCGAGGAAGTGGCGGTATTCGACAACCTCAAGGGCCGGCTGTACCTGATCGTGCATGCGGACCCCGCGCAGCCGCAGGCGTATGCCGCCGCGCAGCGCCGGCTCGACGCGCTGGTCTACCGGCTGCGCCAGGGTGGGGCCTCCTACCCGCAGCTCACCCAGTCGACCGCGCTGGACGAGGGCGACTTCAAGTCCTCGTTCACCAGGGACGAGTTCGAGGCGATGGTGGAGAAGGCGAAGGAATACATCCGCGCCGGCGACATCTTCCAGGTGGTGCCTTCGCAGCGGCTCAGCGTCGGCTTCAACGCGCGGCCGGTGGATGTGTACCGCGCGCTGCGCGCGCTGAACCCGTCGCCGTACATGTACTTCGTCGACCTGGGCGAAACGCAGATCGTGGGCTCCTCGCCGGAAATCCTGGCGCGTCTCAAGGACGGCAAGGTGGTGGTGCGTCCGCTCGCCGGCACGCGCCGGCGCGGCGCCACGGAAGCGGAAGACCAGGCGCTGGAAGCCGAGCTGCTGGCCGACCCGAAGGAGCGCGCCGAGCACGTGATGCTGATCGACCTCGGCCGCAACGACCTCGGCCGGATCAGCGAGACCGGCAGCGTGGAGGTGAGCGACTCGTTTGCGATCGAGCGCTACTCGCACGTGATGCACATCGTGTCGCAGGTGCAGGGCACGGTACGCGAAGGCTTGAGCTACATGGACGTGCTGAAGGCCACGTTCCCGGCCGGCACGCTCTCGGGCGCGCCGAAGGTGCGCGCGCTGGAGATCATCCAGGAACTGGAGCCGGCCAAGCGCAACATCTACGGCGGCGCGATCGGCTGGATCGGCTGGTGGGGCGATGCCGACACCGCCATCGCGATCCGCACCGCGGTGATCCATGGCGGCCGCCTGCACGTGCAGGCTGGCGCCGGCATCGTGTTCGACTCCGACCCCGCCGCCGAGTGGGAGGAAACGATGAACAAGGGCCGCGCGCTGTTCCGCGCGGTGGCGCAGGCGGCGAAGGGGCTGTAGGCGCACGGTCATCGTCGAAGGATTCGTCCGGCCGGCCATCCATTCGAACGGCGCGTCCATGCGCGGTTGTCCCGATGTCCGGGACGCAAGCTGACGACCCGCCGGCGCGTTGGATGCCATGGATGACCGCCCGTCGCCGAACGCAATTTCTTGCAGGGTTTCGCGGCGATGTTGGTACGTTATATCGTTGCGTCACCGTTCCTCTGGCCAAGACGCGCCCGCATGGACAACCCGTGGTTCGAGTGCTTGCCGGCACCGTCGACGTGATGGCCACGGTGATCGGGCGGCTGCGCTCGCTGCCATTTGCGACGCGATTGTCGCTGCGGCGGCTGCTTGCGGCTGCGGCCGTGCTGGGTCTTGCCGGGTGTGCGGTGGGGCCGGACTTTCAGCGGCCTGCAGCGCCCGCAGTCGGCCGCCTGACTGCCGCCCCGCTGCCGGCCAGCACCGCCAGTGCGGATGTCGTGGGTGGGCAGCCGCAGCGCTTCGTCCCGGGCGGCGACATACCCGCGCAGTGGTGGACACTGTTCCATTCCACCGAACTCAATGCGCTGATCGAACAATCGCTGGCGCACAACTCCGATCTGAAGGCCGCGCAGGCGGCGTTGGCGGTGGCGCACGAGAATGCCCGGGCGCAGCGCGGCGCCTACTACCCCGCCGTCGACGCCGGCTTCTCGGCCACCCGCCAGATGCAATCACAGCAGGTTGCACCCGGGCCGAACTATCCGGTGGTGCCCCAGGAGTATCTGTACAGCTTCTTCACTCCGCAGCTCCGCATTTCGTATGCGCCGGACCTGTTCGGCCTGAACCGGCGCACAGTGGAGTCGCTGGAGGCGCAGGAGCAGTCCGTGCGTTTCCAGATGATCGCCGCCCGCATCACGCTGAGTACCAACGTGGTGGCGGCGGCCGTTCAGCAGGCTTCGTTGCGGGCGCAGATCGCCGCGACCCGCGAGCTGATCGCGATCGACTCGAAAATGGTGGGCATCCTGCGCTACCAGCTGGCCAAGGGGTATGCAAGCCGGCTCGATCTCGCCGCGCAGGAGTCGCAACTGGCTCAGCTGCAGGCCACGCTGCCGCCGTTGCTGACCCGGCTGGATCAGCAGAACGATTTGCTGGCGGTGCTGGCCGGGCGGTTGCCCAGCGAGGCACCGGCGCAGGCGTTCGATCTGGCCAGCCTGCACTTGCCACAGCAACTGCCGCTGAGCCTGCCGTCCAAGCTGGTGGCACAGCGTCCGGACGTGCGCCAGGCCGAAGCGAGCATGCATGCGGCCAGCGCCAATATCGGCGTGGCCATCGCGAATCGGTTGCCGAATATTTCATTGACCGCGAACGCGGGCAGCACCGCGGTGGCGATCGGCCAGGTGTTCAAGACCGGTACGGGCTTCTGGGGCATCGGTGCCGATATCGCCGCGCCGATTTTTCACGGCGGCAGCCTGCTGCACCAGGAACGCGCCGCCAGGGCGGCCTACGTGCAGGCGTCCGAACAATACCGCAGCACGGTGTTGACGGCGTTCCAGAATGTGGCCGATACGCTGGCCGCGCTGCAGCACGACGCCGAAGGCCTGCAGGCGGCCAGCAGCGCCGCCCAGGCGGCGAAGCTCACCCTGGATCTGGCGCAGCGGCAGTACAAGGACGGCTATGCCGGCTACCTTTCGCTGCTCGGCGCCGAGCAGGGCTATCAGCAGGCTCGCATCGCGCTGGTACAGGCGCAGGCCAGCCGTTACGCCGACACCGCCGCGCTGTTCCAGGCGCTGGGCGGCGGCTGGTGGAACGTCGCGGACGACGCGCAGGCCGACGCCGCACCGATGCAGCCGCGCCCCTCCGATCCGGATCACCCCAAGGCAGACCGGGACAGCGATGAAAAGTAGATCATCTTTGGCGCCGGGCCTGATGCCATGGCGTCCTGCGGCGTTCGTGCTCGCGCTCGGCGCGTTGCTTGGTGCGGCCGGCTGTTCCTCCAGGCCCGAAGCGCAGCACGCTACGGTGTCCGACACGCCGCAGAACGTGATGATGACGCCGGCGCAGCGCCAGCGCATCCATCTGTTCACCGTCGCGCCGGCCAGCTTCCATCGTGCGATCGAGACCACCGGCGTGGTGGATTTCGACAACGACCAGGCGACCAGCGTGCTGGCCCCGTTCTCCGGACCGGTGTCGCGGCTGCTGGTGGCGCCGGGCGACCAGGTGCGCCAGGGCCAGCCGCTGGCGCTGGTGGACTCGCCGGACTTCTCGGCCGCGATCGGGGCCTATCGCAAGGCCCTGGCCAGTGCGCGGAACACACGCCGGCTGGCCGATATCGACAAGGATCTGGTGCAGCACGAAGGCGTCTCGCGGCGCGAGGCCGAACAGGCGCAGACCGACGCCGCCAGCGCCGAAGCCGATCGGGACGCCGCACTGCAGGCGCTGGTGGCGCTGCATGTCGATGCCGGCACGATCAAGGCGATCCAGTCCGGCGGCGCGGTGGCGCGCGTGCAGGGCATCATCCGCGCGCCGGTCGCCGGCACTGTGGTGGAAAAGCTGATCACCCCCGGCCAGCTGCTGCAGGCGGGCACCACGCCCTGCTTCACCGTGGCCGACCTGTCGAAGGTGTGGGTGATGGCTCAGGTGTCGGCGGCGGAACTTGCCGGGATCAAGGTCGGCGATCCGGCACAGGTCGACGCCGGCGCGCCGGGGACGGCGCTGGCGGGCGTGGTGGACAACATCGCCGCGGTGGTGAACCCCGATACCCGCGCGGTCGCCGCGCGCATCGTGGTCCGCAACCCGGAGGGCGCGCTGCGCAAGCAGATGTACGTGCGCGTGCGGATCCAGTCGCGTCAGGCCGGCGAGGGCTTGCTGATCCCGGCGTCGGCTCTGCTGCGCGACGACGAGAACCTGCCGTTCGTCTACCTCGTCCAGCATGACGGCAGCTTTGCGCGCCGGCACGTCACGGCTGCTCCGCGCACGGGCGACGACTACCTGGTCAGCGAAGGCCTCAAACCGGGCGACCGGATCGTGGTCGACGGCGCCATCTTCGTGCAGTTCATGCAAAACCAATGAGCGAACAGCTGCCGCCCATGCCGTCACGCGCGGCGTCGCTGATGAACCGGCTCGTCGGTGCCTCGCTGGCGCAACGTTTCCTGATCGCCCTGCTGGTGCTGGTGCTGATCGGCGCCGGCGTGCATGCGCTGCATCGCCTGCCGGTGGACGCCTATCCCGACCTGTCGCCGCCCAGCGTCCAGCTCGTCACGCAGTGGCCGGGGCATACCGCCGAGGAAGTGGAGCGACTCATCACGGTGCCGGCCGAGCGGGGCATGACCGGCATTCCCAGGACCGACAACGTCCGCTCGATCTCGCTGTACGGCCTGTCGGTAGTCACGCTGACCTTCGACATCGGCACCGACAACTATTTCGCGCGCCAGCAGGTGTTCAACCGGCTCGGCGACCTGGCCCTGCCCGACGGGGTGAAGCCGTCGGTGTCGCCGCTGTCGTCGCCGTCCGGGCTGATCTATCGCTACGTGCTGCAAAGCTCCGACCGCTCGCCGATGGAACTGAAGACCTTCGAGGACTGGGTGGTGGAGCCGCAGTACCGCACCGTGGCGGGCGTGGCCGACGATTCGGGCTTCGGCGGCGGCAGCATGCAGTACCAGGTGCTGCTGGATCCGGCGAAGATCGCCGGGGTCGGGCTCACCGCGCAGCAGGTCAAGGCTGCGCTGGCCGCCAACAACAGCAACGCCGGCGGCGGCTTCTACTCGCAGGGCGGCCAGTTCTACTACGTACGCGGCGTCGGCCGGCTGCGGTCGCTGGAGGACATCGGCAACGCGGTGCTGGCGGTGCACGACGGCAGTCCGGTGCTGGTCAAGGACGTGGGGCGGGTGGTCATCGGCATTGCGCCGCGGCTGGGCCAGTTCGGTTTCGAGAAGCAGGACGACGCGGTCGAGGGCGTGATCTCGCTGCGTACCGGCGAGAAGACCCAGGACGTGCTGAAGCGGGTCGAGGCGAAGACGCAGGAACTCAACGAACAGATCCTGCCGAAGGACATCAAGGTTCACCCGTTCTACGACCGCAGCGACCTGGTCGCGGTGACCACCGACGTGGTCAGGGACAACCTGCTGCGCGGCATGCTGCTGGTGGTGGTGGTGCTGATCTTCTTCCTGTACGACGTGCGTGCCGGGCTGATCGTGGCGGTCACCATCCCGCTGTCGCTGCTGGTCGCCTTCATCGGCCTGGATCTGCAGGGCGCCTCGGCCAATCTGCTGTCGATCGGTGCGGTGGATTTCGGCATCCTGGTCGATGCGGGGGTGGTGATGGTGGAGAACATCCATCGCCAGCTCGCCGATCGCGAGGGAACGAAGTTCAACGTCATCGAGGTGATCCGCGACGCCGCCGCGG
This sequence comes from Rhodanobacter sp. GW835-FHT13D09, assembly GCF_058793995.1. Taxonomy (NCBI): domain Bacteria; kingdom Pseudomonadati; phylum Pseudomonadota; class Gammaproteobacteria; order Lysobacterales; family Rhodanobacteraceae; genus Rhodanobacter; species Rhodanobacter sp. GW835-FHT13D09. The sequence continues at coordinate 75,648 of NZ_JBXAGL010000002.1, forward strand.
AAGTCGATCGTCCGCTGTTCTATGCGGTGGCGGTGATCGTGGTCAGCTTTTTGCCGATCTATGTGCTGTCCGGCCCATCGGGCGTATTGTTCAAGCCGATGGCGGACACCATGGTGTTCGCGCTGATCGGTTCGCTGGCGGTCACCCTGACCCTGTTGCCGGTGCTGTGTTCGTGGTTCATGCGCAAGGGCGTGCGCGAGCGGCGCAACCGCGCGTTCGAGGCGATCAAGGCGGTCTACATCAGGGGGCTGGATTTCTGCCTGGCCCGCGCATGGGCGACCACGCTCGCCTCGGCGGCGCTGCTGGGCCTCTCGCTGTTGCTGATCCCGCGCATCGGAGCGGAGTTCATGCCGCACCTGGACGAAGGTGCGCTGTGGGTGCGCGCGACCATGCCGTACACCATCTCGTTCGACGAATCGGCGAAGATCGCGCCGCAGATCCGCGCCATCCTGCGCTCGTTCCCACAGGTCACCACGGTTGCCTCGGAGCTGGGTCGGCCCGACGACGGCACCGACTCCACCGGCTTCTTCAACGTCGAGTTCTACGTCGGCCTGAAACCGTATGCGCAGTGGAAGGGTGCGTACCGCGACAAGGCCGAACTGATCGCGGCGATCAACCGCAAGCTGCAGGTCTTTCCCGGCATCACCTTCAACTACACCCAGCCCGCCGAGGACGCGGTGGACGAGGCCGAGACCGGCCTGAAGAGCGCACTGGCGGTGAAGGTGTTCGGTGCGGACCTGGACACGCTGCAGCTGAAGGGCAAGGCGATCAAGCACGTGCTGGAACAGGTGCGCGGCATCCGTGATGTGACCCTGGTGCAGGAGCTGGGCCAGCCGAGCCTCGCCATCACGATCAACCGCGCCGCGATCGCCCGCTATGGCCTGAACGTGGACGACATCAACGGCCTGATCCAGACCGCGATCGGCGGCGACGTGGCGACCCAGGTGATCCAGGGCGAGAAGCAGTTCGACCTGGTCGTGCGCCTGGATCGCCCGTACCGCGACAACCCCGAGGAAATCGGCAACATCCTGGTGGCCACGCCGGGCGGCCAGCAGCTGCCACTGAAGGAGTTCGCCGATATCCGGGTGACCACCGGCGCGTCCTTCATCTACCGGCAGAACAACTCGCGCTACATCGGCGTGCAGTTCTCGGTGGAAGGGCGCGACCTTGCCGGCGCGGTGGAGGATGCGATCGCCCAGGTCAATGCGAAGGTGAAGCTGGCGCGCGGCTACCGGCTGGACTGGGGCGGCGAATACAAGGAATACACCGCCTCGCGCGCGCAGCTCAACCTGGTCGTGCCGCTGACGGTGGGGCTGATCTTCCTGCTGCTGTTCACCCTGTACAGCAACTTCAAATTCCCCTTCATCACCGTGCTCGGTGTGGTGCTGTCGGCACCGGCCGGCGGCATCATCGCGTTGTGGCTGACCGACACGCCGTTCTCGGTGTCGTCAGGCATCGGCTTCCTCGCGCTGTTCGGCGTCTCGGTGCAGACCGCCGTGGTGTACATCTCCTACGTCAACGACCTGCGCCGCAACGGCGTCGCCACGGCCGAGGCGATCCGCGAGGGTGCGATCCTGCGCCTGCGCCCGATCATGATGACCGCGCTGGTGGCGGCGCTCGGCCTGCTGCCGGCCGCGCTGGCGACGGGCGTGGGCACGGATACCCAGCGACCGTTCGCCCTGGTCATCGTCAGCGGCCTGTTCACCCGGCTGCTGATCAGCATCTTCCTGATGCCCGTGCTGTACGCGATCGTGGCGCGGCCGGACGACCGGCTGGAAGTGTGATTGCCGCAGACACGAACGTCCGGGCGGTCGTGCTACGGCATGCTCCTCGGTCCCTGGGGAGGGTGCCAGTGCGACGGGTAGCCGACCACGGCCAGCGTTATTGGCGTCGCGATGGTTCACGATGGCCACCTGTACGCGCGGACCGGTGCTGGCATCGTCCACGACCCCGACTCCACCGCCGAGTGAAATGAAACGATGGATAAGGGCCACGTGCTGTTGCGTGCGGTGGCGCAGGTGGCGAAGGGGTTGTAGTTCGGCGCCGGTTGGAACCGCGCAGCGATCAACCGCGGGGCATCGGGGGGGTGAAACCGGCAGCCATATACGCTTCGTGCACCGGAAGGTGCCCGAGTTTGGCTGCATAGAGTGCGCCGCCATAGTGAGGTGCGTGTCGCGGGAGCCGCATGTCGAAATGCGGGCTCGCTGCGGATAGCGCATCCCGCAGCGGTGTCAACAGAAGTTCGCCGGCGTTGAAAGCACCGCCGGAGTAGGAGACTGGCACGGGCTCATCCGGTTCAAATCGCAGCGCCAGCCGCAGCGTGGCGCAGATGAGGGCCAGCTCCTGACCGGCGTCACGGAAAATGTCCGCGGCCACAGCGTCGCCGGCTCGCGCGGCCGTGGCCACCTGGCACGACAACTGGGCCAGTTCGCCACGGGCGTAAGCGTTGCCGCCGTAGACGTGGGCGCAGATGTCCAGATCGTTGTCGAGCTGGAAGTGCGCGTTGAAGATGGTATGCAGCGGACCCTTGGGCAGGCGTCCGTCGCTCATGCGCGAGTAGGCGTTGAGTCCGCGCATGGCGATCCAGTAAGCCGAGCCTTCGTCGGAAAACGCTTCGCCCCAGCCGCCGACGCGCGCCGCAACGCCGCGGCGCTGGCCGTAGCCGATCGAGCCGGTACCCGCCACGATGTTGATGCCGTCGGCACAGGCCAGCGAGCCGGCCCAGCCGCAGACCATGTCGTTGTCGCAGGCGTAGCGGTGATGGCCCAGGACCGCCGCGGGACACGCTTGCAGCTGCGCCGTGGCGCGGCTGTCCTCGCCGTAGGCAGGCAGTCCGAAGAAGGCATAGCCGATGTCGGCCGGCGTCAGCTTGGCGGCGCCGAGCACTTCGGCCACGCCTTCGGCCAGGACGGCGCGCACGCCATCCAGGCCGACATGGGGGTGGTAAGTGGTGCCGAGCTGCGCCTCGCCCAGCAGGCGGCCGTCGCCATCGATCAGGGCGAAGCGCGTCTTCGTGCCGCCGCCGTCCACGCCGAGGTAGACCACCGGATTCATGCGTTCGACGCGTACAGGCGTACGCCCTGGACGACGCGGTTCACCACGCCCGCGGGGTTGGGGTTGTCGGGGTTCACGCCCATGGCGCGCGCGCGCAGGAAGGCATGGATCTGCGCGATGGCGACGTAGGGCCACAGCAGGTCCAGATCGACGGCGTCGGCCATCGCAGGCACCGCGATGGTGTCGGCGCCCGATGCCGCGCGCGGCTGTGCGGTCACCTCGACGATGCGTGCCGCGCACCCGTCGCGGCGCAGTTCGTCCACCAGGTCCAGGTCGTAGCGGCGGGTAAGCGCGTCGTTGGACACGAAGACCATCACCAGGGTGCGCTCGGTGATGAAGGTCTTGGGGCCGTGGCGGAAGCCCAGCGGCGAGTCGAAACATGTCGCCACCGCGCCGTTGGTCAATTCACCCAGTTTCAGCGATGCCTCGCGGGCCAGGCCCTGCAGTATGCCGCTGCCCAGATAGGCGACGCGGTCGTAGCGGCCAAGCGCCAGTTCGTGCAGCACCGGCAGCGATTCCCTGATGACCCGCCCGGTGGCGCCGGCGATGGCGCCGATGCGGCCATCCATCGCGCCGGCCGGCAGCAGTGCGGCCACCACGGCGTACATCATGCAGCTGAAACTGGATGTCATGGCGAAACCGGCATCGTGGGTCGCCGCCGGCATGAGCAGGGTCATGGCCTGGGCGGCCGGCGCGCTGCCCAGGGCACCCGCGGCATTGCAGATCACCACCAGGTGGCGCACCTCGCGCACCAGGGATTCGGCGAGTTGCACCGCGGCCAGGCTTTCGGGGCTGTTTCCGGAACGGCCGAAGGACACCAGCAGCAGCGGCTGCTCCGGTTCCAGGTACAGCTGCGGGGCGCACACGATGTCGGTGGTCGGCACTGCGTCCACGCGCGCGGCCAGCTGGCGGTCCAGCAGCGGCGCCACGCACTGGCCGATATAGGCCGAGCTGCCGGCGCCCGTCAGGATCACCCGCGCAGCGGGGTCGTCGGTCAGGGGGGCTGCCATGCCCCGGATCTTCGCATGCAGTCCGGCCACCAGTGCGTGGGTCTGCTGCAGCATCTGCGGTTGCTGCTCGATTTCGCGCGCGGTCCAGATCGCGCCGGTGGCGATCAGCTCGGCCTCGGTCAGGCCCAGGTGGTCAGTGGATGTCATGGGCATGGCATGCATGGTGGTAGTCGTCGAGTGCGGCACTGATGTGTGCCATGGTCAGGGACAGCGGATCGCGCGTGGCGATTCCGGTGCGCAGCGCGTGCAGCGCATTGGGGAGGAACTGGCTGATCAGCGGGATCGGCGGCGGGTCCGCGCGCAGGTTGTCGAACAGGTGTTGGCAGGCCTGCTCGATCGCCGGCTCGGGCCAGTAGTAGCGGATGCGGTCGCTGAGGCTGTACTGCAGGTCCACGGCCAGTGCACGGCCCCGGCTGTGGTAGTAGCGCCGCCAATGGCCGGGCTGGTCGCGCATGCGCGCCAGCACCACCTCGCGCAGGCGGGCCCGGCGGGAGTCCTCGATCCACTCCCGCTCGATCGCGTCCAGCGCCCACAGCGCCTCGCGCAAGGCGAACGTCAGGCCGGGCCCGACCTTGAGGATGGCGAAATGGTCGCGCACCAGTGCGCTCAGCGCGTCGCGGGTCTGGTAGTCGGTCGAGTGCGCCTCGAACACCATGCCCGGCACGTCGGCGATGGCGTGGCTCAGCCCGCGCGCTTCCGGCGGCTGGTAGTCCGCCACGCAGTGGTGGTCGAACTCCACGCCCGGTTGCACCACGGAGGCGATCACCCTCTGCCAGGCCGCTTCCAGCCCGGCAGCCAGGAACGCCTGCCGGTGCGCCTCGATCGTGGCCAGCGCGGCCTGTGACGTGGTCACCGCCAGGCCCTCGATGGCCTCGGTGGCGCCGCCGGGCACCGGCACCTCGGTGCCGATCACGTACACCGGCGCCTCGCCGCCGGCCCGGGCATGGGCGGCCTCGGCCGCCCGGCACAGGCGCACCGCGCGGCGCACGATCTCGGTTTCCGGCAGCGGCTCGGGGTCGCCGCTGCAGGCCATCGAGCAGTCCAGGTGGATCTTGCGGAAGCCGGCCGCGACGTAGGCGGCCACCATCGTCTCGGCCTTGTCCATCGCTGCGGACGCGTCCAGCGACGTCCACGGGTTGGGGCCCAGGTGGTCGCCGCCCAGTGCGATGCGCGCATGCTCGAAGCCGACGCGATCGGCGATGGCGTGGACGAAGGCGACGAAGTCGGCCGGCGTCATCCCGGTGTAGCCGCCGTCCTGGTTGACCTGGTTGCAGGTCGCTTCGAACAGCACGAACGCCTGCCCGGTGCGCTGGGCGTGGCGCAGGCTGGCTTCGATGACGACGGGATGCGCCGAACAGATCGAGGTCACGCCGCTGGCGTGCCCTTGCCGGTGTCGCGCGATGAGGTCGAGCAGGACATGCATGGGAGGGGAGTCCGTTCGGGGGAGGGGGAAGGGGAGGGCGGATCGCGCTCGGGCTCGAGCACCAGCAGCAGCGAGGCGACCAGGGCCATGACCAGGCCGACCATCTTCAGCGGGCCCGGTACGACGCCGGCGAAGATCAACGACAGCACGGCGGTCACCAGTGGCGCGCCGGCGTTGGTCAGCGGCGCGACGATGATCGCCTTGCCGTGGCGGAAGGCGTAGACCAGGGTCAGCGCGCCGATGGCGTTGAGCAGCTGGATCGCGGCGGTCATCCACGGCCCGTCGGGGCCGGTGTTGATCGGCTGCGTCCAGTCGGTCATGGCCAGTGCCACCGGCGCCAGCAGCAGCGCGCCCACGGTCATGTAGAAGAAGATGCTCTCGGCGCGCACCGTGTGGTTGGCCAGGCGCATGAAATAGGCCTGCACGCCCCAGGCCAGCATGATCAGCAGCGACTGCAGGAACCAGCCGAGGCTACCGCTCGCGCCGCGGCCGAAGGACAGGTCCAGCATCGGCAGTGCCATCAGTGCCAGCACGATGCCCAGCGTACCCATCCGGCCCGTGCGTTCGCGCAGGAACAGGTAGGACAGCGCAATGGTGACCACCGGCGACAGCGAGATGATCGGGAACACGAAGTAGGCCGGGCCGATGGTCAGCGTGTGGAACAGCAGCATCTGCCCGCCCGCGCCGAGCAGGCCGATGGCCATGCCGTATGCGACCGCGCGCGGCGAATGCTCCAGCGCCCAGCCGCCGCGCCACAGGATGAACAGCGCCGGCGGGATCATGGTCAGCGCCCACACGCAGTACACCAGTGTCTCGGGGAAGCCGTGCGCGGACGACAGCGGCGACAGCGCGCCCCACACGCCCCACAGCGCGACGGTGGTGATGGCGAAGGCCAGCCAGGGGCGGCGGCGCGGCGCGGCGCCGGTGCTGGTCGCTGCGATGCTCATGCCTGTGCCGCCAGTGGCGTGGCCTGCAGCAGCACGAAGCGCTTGAACGCCACGTGCAGCGTCGCGTCGCCGGCATCCACCTCGCCCAGGTCGACCTCGTTGAACAGGTCGTGCACGCGATGGCGGCCGGCGCGCAGCCCGCGCAACTGCAGCGTGCCGTCGAAGCTGTCCGCGTAGAAGGCGTAGTACATCGTTCCGTCCTTGGCGATGGCGTGCGCCTCGGGGCGGTCGAAGCCGATGTCGTACAGCGTGCCCAGGTATTCGCCCTTGGGCAGCATGTGCCGCTGGTACAGCGCCACCCACTTGCGCCAGAGCGCCTCCTTTTCGGCGGTGAGCCGGTAGCCGCCCGGCGGCAGGGGCTGGGCGGGATGGTCGGTGTCCTTCGGCCAGGTGAACTTGGACGAGGCCACCGCGCCGATGCCGACGGTGGAGGCGAAATCGTCGCCGTGGTCGGACAGTTCCACGTGGTCGCCGGCGTAGCTGCTGCGGGACGCCATCAGTGCCTTCATCGTCTTGCCCTTGCTGCGCACCTGCCACGAGGACAAGGGATCGGACGCCGGGTACTGGTCGGTGGCCGGCAGGTTGTGGAAGGCGAAGACGGTGCCGCAGGGGCACAGCTCGACCACCGCCTGCGGGTTGGCTTCGTGTACGGCCTTGTGGATGTCGCGCCAGAACGCGGCCAGGCCCTCGACGGATTCCTCGGGGCGGGCATGCTTGTGCGCGGGGTTGTAGCATGGCGCCACGGCGTTGAGGTGCTGGCCGTCGAACTTGATGCCCTCGAAACCCCAGTCGCCGATGATCTTCTTCACCAGCGCCACGTAGTAGTCGACGGTGGGCCGGTAGGCCGGGCATTGGGTCAGCGCGTTCCACCAGGTGATGGTCTGGAAGGCGCCGTTCCTGTCCAGCAGCAGCATGTCCGCGTGGTCGTGCAGCACGTCACTGCCCGGGTCGGCCGCCAGCGGCGCCAGCCACAGGCGCGGATGCATGCCCTGGTTGCGCACCGTCGCCGTGAAGGCGCGCATGTCGGCTTCGCCGCGGGGGAACTTGCGCGTGTCGACCCGCCAGTCGCCCTCGTTGGTCTGCCAGCCGTCGTCCAGCACCACCCATCCGAAACCCAGTTCGCGGGCCTTGGGCACGGTGTCCAGGATCTGCCTGACGCTGAAGTCGCGCTCGTAGCCCCACGTGCACCAGACCGGCGCGAAGGCCGAGGCGGGCGCCTCCGGCGCCACGAGGCCCTCGGCCTGCATGTACTGCCGGTACTGCTGCAGCGGCGCGAAGTGGTCGCCGGTGTGCACGGCCAGCCAGGTCCGCTCGGTCACCAGGGTCTGGCCGGGGGCCAGGGTGGAGGCTTGCGGCGACTCGACCGCGAGCCACGCGCCGCCGGCGGTCTTGCGCACTGGCAGATCCAGCTGGCGCGCCACCGGTTCGACGTGGCCGACGGCCAGGCCGACGTCGCGCCGCCAGATGTTCGCCATCGGGATGCCGCCGCCATAGTCGGACGAATCCATGCCCAGTGTGTTGCGCTGGTCGAACCCGGCGCCCAGCGGCCGCACCCAGTCGTGGCGGTCGGTGTGCGTCGCGCCGGCGAAGCTCCAGAATCCGCCGGGCTCATCGGCCAGTTCGTGCGCGGCGTTGCGCCAGCCGGCAACCTGCAGTACCGCGTCGCCGCGGTTGCGGTAGCGGGTCTGCAGCACGGCCATGCCCGGCAGCTGGTCGAAGAACGTCACCGCCACTTCCTTCTCGATGCGGCCGGCCAGGCCGGTTGCGATCGACTGATGGCCCGGGCCGTGGCGTGCGTCGGTGATCGGCTGCTCGCGGTGGCCGGCCAAGACGAAGTCCTCGACCGCGCCGTCGGCCAGCAGCAGGCTCTCGCTGGGCTGGTAGGGTGTCAGCGGCTTGCCGTGGGCCACCAGGCGGGTGTGCAGTTTGTGGTCGAAGGCGATCGCGAGCACCGAGTCCCGGACCACCGCGCTGTCGCTGCCGCCCTTGCTGCCGCTCTTGCCGGCACGGAACCGGGTGGTCAGCGCCTTCGGCAGGACTGCCCAGGCCGCGCCGCCTATCACGCTGCCAGCAACAAGCTTCAATACAGTGCGTCGTCCAATGGGGGGCATGGCGGGGTCCAGCCGAGGGGTTGTTCCGATTCTGCGTCAGTCTTGGGTATTGATGCAAGCGTTTCGTTTCGATATGGTGCGGTATAGTTTCGTTATACATTCATGGTGATGCGATGAACAGAGTTATTCGCGGCATGATGATGGGCGCGCTCGCGTTGGCGGCTGCACTTTCCGTTGCTGCCGCTCCGCCTCCGCAGCGAGCGGCGGGCACTGTCGCTGTTTCGGACAGCTACTCCATGGCGGACTTCGCCCGCGTGCACAAGTTCGACGCCCACGTCCACGCCAACACGTCGGACCCGGCATTTCTCGAACAGGCGCGCGCGGACGGTTTCGAGTTGCTGTCGATCAACGTCGACTATCCCGACTTCTCCGGCCTGGCCCGTCAGCGCGAGATCGCCCTGGCCCTCGCAGCGAAGGATCCGGTGCATTTCCACTGGGCCACCACCTTCTCGATGAAGGGCTTCGGTACGCCGGGCTGGACCGAACGCGTCAACGCGGGCCTGGCCCGCGACGTGGCGAAGGGGGCGCTCGCAGTGAAGATCTGGAAGAACGTGGGCCTGGTGGAGAGGGATGCCAAAGGCAAGCTGATCATGCTCGACGATCCGCGCCTGGCGCCTGTGGCCGAGCGGATCCGCACGCTCGGCGTGGCCCTGATCGACCACCAGGGTGAGCCGCGCAACTGCTGGCTGCCGCTGGACCAGATGACCACCGACAACGACCGCGAGTATTTCCGCCACCATCCGGAGTACTACATGTACCTGCACCCGGACATGCCGGGCTACGAGGACTTGATGGCCGTGCGCGACCGCTTCGTGGCCGCGCATCCGAAGTTGCGCTTCGTCGGCGCGCACCTGGCCAGCCTGGAATACGACGTCGATCGCATCGCCGCGTTCCTCGACCGTTTCCCCAACGCGACCGTCGACATGGCCGCGCGCATGAGCCAGGTGCAGTACCAGTCGGTGCGGGACCGCGAAAAGGTGCGGAACTTCTTCATCCGTTACCAGGACCGCGTGCTGTACGGCACCGACCTGACCTTCGCGGCAAACGCCGACCCCGCTCAATTCAGGCGCGAGGCGCACGCCGTGTGGAGCTCCGACTGGCGCTATCTGGCCACCGGCGAAACCCAGCGGGTGGACATGATCCATGCCGATGTGCCGGGTCTTGCCCTGCCGCGCGCGGTGGTGGACAAGATCTACTACGCCAACGCCAGGCGCGTCTTCGCCGTGCCCAGGCCGGCCGATTGAGGATGGCGCCCAGGAGCGTGGGTGGCAGAAACACAAGCGGCTGCGGCTTTGCCTCGCCTGCCTGGTTTCTACCGCCCACGCTCCTAAGCCAGTTGCAGCTCGAAACCGAGCTGATGGCTGGCCTGGATGATCTCCTCCGTTGCACCCGTGTCCGTGATCAGCATGTTCAGCGCACTGACGGGAATGATGCGATGCAGGCAGATCTTGCCGAACTTCGAGCTGTCCGTGATGGCGATGACCTGGCGGGAGGCCTCCACCATCTTGCGGTTGAGCAATGCCTCGGGCTCGTAGTGGGTGGTGATGCCGCGCTCCAGGTCGAATCCGTCCACGCCGAGGAACAGCTTGTCCACGTGCAGCGCGTCCAGCGCCTCGACGGTCAGCCCCCCATAGAACGCCATGTTGCGGCGTCGCAGTTCGCCGCCGAGCATGACGAGCGTGATGCTGTGCTTGGGGGCGAGCGCGGTCAGCACGCCGAAATCGTTGGTGACCACGGTGACATCGATGTCCGGCAACGCTTCGGCCAGCTGGATGCCCGTGGTGCCCGAGTCGATGACGACCGTGTCGCCGGGCTTGATCAGCGCCGCGGCGCGTATGCCGATGCGGCGTTTTTCATCCAGGTGGGTGAATTTCGCCTCGTAGTTGGGTTCGGTCAGAACGCCACCCACCACGCCGCTGTCGATCGCCCCACCATAGGCCCGTGCCATGACCCCGCGTTCGGCCAGATAACGCAGGTCTTTGCGCACGGTCTGCGCGCTCACGCCGAAGCGGCGGGCAAGGCTGGCGACTTGGACGCTGCCGTGCTGGCGGACGAGTTCGCTGATCTGGAGGCGTCGTTGGCTGGTATCGCGGGTGGCGGCCATGGGGTTTCCTGCGGGTGTCCGTGATTATGCCGTATTTCGTTGTATTTCGCTATTGATGCGAAACGAAACATGATATAGGCTCGGTTTCGTTGTTTATGCACCAGGTCCGCCATCCAGCCCGGAGGAGAGAGCCAGTGAATGCCGCGCCCCTACACCGAAACACACTGTATTTTGGAGTTGTGCTTGCCCTGCTGATGCCTGCGACGGCCTTGTCCCAAACCACGTCGGGCAGCGTGCCCGCGGCCCAGGAATCGCAAACGCCGCAGTCCGATCAAACAACTCAGTCGCAGACGTCATCATCCGACGAAACGGCGAAGAAGCGGCGCAATGCGACCGAGCTGGGAACGGTGACGGTCACCGGCGTGCGCGGCAGCCTGGCACGCTCGACTGAACTGAAGCGTGACGCCGCCACCGTGCAGGATTCGATCAGCGCGCTCGAGCTGGGCAGGTTTCCCGACGACAACGTGGCCGACTCCCTCAGCCACATCACCGGCGTGGCCATCTCGCGCACGGCCGGCGGCGAAGGACAGAAGGTCAGCGTGCGCGGCCTCGGCCCGGACTACACGCTGACCACGTTCAACGGGCGCATCCTGGCCACCGATGGCGCCGGCCGCGACTTCGCTTTCGATGTATTGCCGGCCGACGTGATCAGCGGAGCCGACGTGATCAAGGGCGCCCAGGCCTCGCTGACCGAAGGGGCCATCGGCGGCCTGATCAACCTGCGTTCGGCCAGCCCGTTCGACCGGAAGGGCCAGCACGGCCTCGTGCGCCTGGAAGGCGACCGCAACCAGATGTCCGAACTCAACGGGCGCAAACTCTCGGCCACCTACAGCAACACCTTCTTCAACGACACCCTGGGCATACTGCTGGGCGTGGTCCATGCCAACCGCAAGGACCGCACCGACGTGGCCGGCAACGACGGCGGCTGGACGCGGAACCCGGACCCCAACGATCCCAACTGGTGGGGCAACGCCTGGGGCGGCAACATCGACCTCAACAATAACGGCGTACTGGACCCGAACGAGTACGGCCTGATCGCCCCGGGCCAGTTCCGCGTCGGCTCGATCATGGAGGACAAGAAGCGCCGCGCCTACTCCGGCAAGATCGAATGGCACCCCAGCGACGACGTGCGCATCGTGGTGGACGGGCTGAAGACCCGCCTGAACTCGCCACAGGTGTCCTACCAGCAGTCCTACTACCCGCTGTTCTCGCCGGGCCGCTGGTCCGACATCACCGTGCAGAACGGCATCGTCACCGGCTTCACCATGAACAACCCGGATCCGACCCTGCGGCTGAATCCGGAACTGCTGAACCAGACCCAGCACCGCGTGGTCGACACCGATCTCTACGGCATCAACGGCGAGTGGAAGGTCACGCCGGACCTGACCCTGACCGGCGACCTGTACCGCTCCACCTCAAGCCGCCATTCCGGTGGCCTGGACACCTACGTCGTCCTGCGCATGAACCAGCCCAACACGGCGCGCATCACGCTGGGTCCGAACGCGGTGCCCAATGTCGACGTCCGCTTCAACGACGGCCGCGACCTTGCCACCGGCCTCGCCAACAACCAGTTCACCGCGTCGGACTTCAATACCCACTACATGGAGCTGAGCGGCGACAACATCGACGACAAGATCACCGGCGGCACCGTGGCCGGCAAGCTGGTCGTTGGTCGCTGGGGCGTGGATCAGCTGCGCTTCGGCGTGACCCGGACCGATCGCAGGAAGTCGCGCGACCTGATCAACAATACCCTCAACGGCGGCGCCGACTACTACTCCGGGGACAACGCCATCAACGTGGCCGACCTGGGCGGTGGGGTGATCTCGCACAACTTCCACCTGCCGAACTTCATGAGCGACGTGGACAGCAACTTCCCACGCAGCTTCCTGGCCTTCGACGTGCCCAACTACCTGGCGCGGCTGCAGGCCTACAACGGCCACCTGCGCCCGGACGGCACCCCATACGACTACGCCATGGCCGCGCCCGCGTGGAATCCGCTGCAAAGCTACCGGGTCAGCGAAAAGACCAATGCCTTCTATCTGGAAGCCGACATGTCCGGCGACCGCTGGGACGGCGATATCGGCGCGCGCCTGGTCAAGACGCGCACCAGTGCCCAGGCCTGGGACGCCAAGATCCTCAGCATCACCGCGAACGGTCCATTCAACTACACGGCCAAGTACGCCGCCCCGACCCCGATCACCGAGGTCGCCAATTACACCTACCTGCTGCCGTCGGCGAATTTCACCTGGCACTTCACCGACGAACTGCAGCTGCGCGCGGGCGTCGCCAAGACCATGGCGCGTCCGGCGGTCGATACGCTGGCGCCGACCAACACCACCGCGAGCGTGTCGTGGGGCGAGTTCACCCAGGTCTATGGCGGCAACGTGCACCTGAAGCCCTACACCGCCACCCAGGGCGACCTGTCGCTGGAGTGGTACTTCGCGGAACACTCCATCGCCAACGTGGCCGTGTTCGAGAAGCGCATCAAGAACCAGATCACCACCAGCTTCGAGCCGGGCCAGGACATCGGCGTGCCGGGCTACCTGTTCAACGTCGTGCGCCCGATCAACGGCGACCACGCCAGGGTGCGCGGCCTCGAACTCGGCCTGCAGCATTTCTGGGAGAACGGCTTCGGCGTGCGGGCCCAGTACACCCGCAACCTGTCGCGCAGCTGGGTGGACGGCAAGGAGCGTCCGCTCGAGGGCATCGCCCCGGCGACCTACTCGCTGGGCGCGATGTACGAAAAGGGCAGATGGTCGCTGGGCGTGAATGCCGACCACACCGACGGCTTCGTCAAGGCGGTCAACGTGCTGGGCACCGGCTACAACGAACTGGCCGATTCGCTCACCTGGCTGACCGCGCACGTGTCCTACAAGGTCAACGACATGCTCAGCCTCACCCTCGACGGGCAGAACCTGCTGGACGACCCGCAGACCTACAGCATCAATGGCAATCCGCTGCTGTCGGATGGTTATTTCCGGTATGGCCGGTCCGTCAACCTGGGAGTGAACCTCCGGTTCTAGATCGGCGGGGAATTTTCCGGCCCGGGAGATTCCCGCTTGACTCAGGCGGCGCACGGCTTCCGTGTGTCCGCATGGGCGAGTTGCCGGGACGAGGTTGTCTGCTTTGGGGCACGCCGCCACGGGCAGCGCGGCAGCGCAGATGGTGGCAGCGTCATGCCGGCGCGCACCGCCTTGAAGTGCCCCGGGCGGATGCTCCGTTCGATCAGCCGCCGCCCACGATCTGCTGCGCCAGGTTGTACAGGATGCGCAGGTCCTCGTCGTCGAGCGCATCGCCTTCGATGCCGCGGAAGTGGTGGTGGAACGCGCGCACCGCGGCAGCGCGGTCCTCCAGCGGGTAGCCGACCACGGCCAGCGCCATCCATGGGTCGAAGCCGGCCGGCGGGTCGGCCAGCGTGCCCTGCGGCCATCGTCCGAAGCCGGCGTCGGCCAGGGTTTTCCAGGGAAACAGCGGGCCGGGATCGTCCTTGCGGCCGGGGGCGAGGTCCTCGTGGCCGATGATCTGCGTGCGCGGGATGCGCAGGCGCGCAGTGAGGTCGGCGAGCAGGCGCAGCAGGCTGTCGACCTGTGGCCGGGCGAACGGCGTGGCGCCGTCGTTGTCCAGCTCGATGCCGATCGAGGCGGAGTTGAGGTCGGTGATGGTGCCCCAACGTCCCGGGCCGGCCTGCCAGGCGCGCCACTGGTCGGGCACCAGCTGGTAGATGCGGCCGTCGGCGCCGACCAGGTAGTGCGCGCTGACCGGGCCGGTGCTGTTGGCGGTGCGCAGGGTGTGCAGACTCTCCTGCACCGAGTGCTGGTTGGTGAAGTGCAGCACGATCAGCACCGGCCGGCGGATGTCGTGGTTCGGCGACGGCACCCACGTCGCCAGCGGGTTGCGTGGCGGCAGCGGAGCGCAGGCGGCGAGCAGGGCGAGCAGGATCAGCAGGCCAGCGATGCGCAGAAGGCGGGGTGCAGGGAGTGTCGGGCACATAGCGGTGGGGTGAGCGAAAGTGATGGCAGCGGTCAATGCAGGTACGGCTGGGCAATCGCCAGCGCGGTGCGATACGGCTCCGGGTCGTTGCGGTTGCTGAGCAAAATCACCGTGAGGTGCTGCTTCGGCCAGCGCACGATCACGTTGCGGAAGCCGATGCTCTCGCCGGAGTGCCACAGCGTGTCGCCGGTGATGCGCCAGCCGTAGCCGTAGCCGGCCTGGTACGGCTCGCCGGTGACCTTCACGTGCGGGCTGAAGGCGAGCCGGCGCGAGGCGGCGCTGAGCAGGCGGTCGTCGTACAGCGCGGCGTCCCACTTCGCCAGGTCGTCGATCGAGGAATAGATGCCGCCGTCGCCGCGGGTGGCGCTGGTGACGCTCTGGTCGGTGCGCGTCCAGCGGCCGTGCTCCTCGCTGTAGCCGTAGGCGCGGTCCGCCACTTCCGGCCCCTTGCCGTGCTCGTAGAGCAGGGTGTGGTCCATGTGCAGCGGCTGGAAGATGCGCTGCTTGAGGTACGATGGCAGGCTCATGCCGGAGGCGCGTTCCACCACCAGGCCGAGCAGCACGTAGCCGGAGTTGCTGTAGCGGTACGCGCTGCCCGGCGCGAAATAGGTCTTCGGCGTGGCCGACAGTAGATGCAGCACGTCGTCGTCGCTGACCTGAGCGGTGGTGCCTGGCGGGATCAGGTCCTCGTAGTCGACCAGTCCGCCGGTGTGGGTGAGCAGCTCGCGCAAGGTGACGGTGGACGTTGTCTCCGGCAGCGAAGGCAGCCAGCGGCGCACCGGGTCGTCGAGGTCGAGCCGGCCACCCTCGGCCAGCAGCAGGATCGCCGCGGCGGTGAACTGTTTGCTCACCGAGGCGAGCCGGTAGTTGGTGGCCGGCGTGGCCTTGTCGCCCTCTTCGAGATTGGCCATGCCGTAGCCGCGGCGCACGATCGGCTTGCCGCCCTTGAGCACCAGCAGCGAGGCGCCGGGCACGTCGCCGGCGTATTTCTGCATCAACTGGTCGGCGTGGCGGATGGCGTCGGCGGTCGATGCGCCGGCGCTGCCGGCGACGAACAGTATCGAGACGAAGATCGTGGCGAGACGCATGGCAAGGCTCCGTGCGCTTGGGCTTGAGACCCTCTCCCGCCGGGAGAGGGGTTGGGGTGAGGGTGCGGGATCGCCGCGGCGCTCGGCTCCGCCCGGACCCTCTCCCCCGGCCCCTCTCCCACAGGGAGAGGGGAGTTTCGATGGGTGCGACGTCATTGCACCGGCACGTCGTAGAGCGTGTGCGGCGTGGGTTCGGGCGTGAAGGTGTAGTGCCACCATTCCATGGGATAGTTGCGGAAGCCCTCGCGCGCCATCGCATCGCGCAGCAGCAGCCGGTTCGTGTGCTGCGCGGCGGTGATGTCGGGCGCGTCGGTGTGGGCGCGCACATCGAAGAAGTCGAAGTCGGTGCCCATGTCCAGCGGCGTGCAACGCGTGCCGTCGGCGGCGCAGCGCTGCAGGGTGAGATCGGCGGTGGCGCCGCGGCTGTGGCCGGAGACCGGCGCGATGTAATCGCCGAGCAGTTTCGACTTGTCCAGGGTGGGGTAGTGCTGCGGCTTGGTGCGCTGGTCGTTGAGGTCGTGCGCCCAGCGCACGAAATGCGCTACCGCGCGGGCGGGTCGGTAGCAGTCCCAGATCTTCAGGCGCAGCTGCCGCGTGCGCAGTTCGTGCTCGACCCGTGCCAGCGCCTCGGCGACCGGGCGCAGCAGCAGGCACTTCGGTGCCAGGTAGCCATCGACCGGCGCGCCCACGAAGTTGTCGTGGCCGGCGTACTTGATGTCCTCGGCGATGTCCGGCACCAGCGTGCGGATGTCGACCAGGTTGGCCGCGGCGGCGGTCGTCGCCGGCGACAGGGCGGGCGGCTGATCCGCACGGGCGATGCCGCCGGCAGCGACGAGCCAGGCGAGCACGATTAGATACCAAGCTGTCGTAGGAGCCCGCTTGCGGGCGACGCTCCTGCTTTGCAGCCCCAAGGAAAGAGCATCGCCCGCAAGCGCGCTCCTGCCGGTAGTCATGGACGACGGGTTGGTCATGGATGGCATCTCCCCACGCGGTGGAAGTCGAGGTCTTCGTAGTCTGAACTGAAGTCGCCCAGCGGATCGAGCTTGGCCATGCGCAGGGCGATCGGCTGCTCGCCGGCGGCGGCACGGAAATCGAGCCAGGCGTCGATCTCGGCCGAGTCATCCCAGTGCACCAGGTAGCGACTGCCCAGGCGCATTATGGTGCCGGCCAGCGTCGGCGACTTCGCGGCGGCGAAATGCATCGTTCCATCGCGCGGGCACAGCGTGACGTCGCCGAACCACGGGTCGCGATACTGCCCGCTCCAGCGCGCCAGTTCGGCGACGCTGGCCGGCTGCTGGCGCGAGGTGCCCGGGGCGGACGCTGCCGCCGGCTTCTGTTTCGCCCGCTGCTCCAGCGCGTCGGCGTACCAGTCCACGCCGCGACGGTCGCCCGGCGCGGTGAAGTGCTTCATCAGCACTTCGCCGAGCACGGTGCGCGCGTCGCCGGCGTCGCCGTTGATCATGAACACGAAGCCGCTGCCGCGATCCGGCAGCAGGGCCAGCATCGAGTACATGCCGTTCAGCGTGCCGGTATGCCATACGCTCCACTGGCCATCGACGTCGGCCATGCGCCAGCCATAGCCGTAGGCCATCACGTGGGTGTGGTCCCACGTGCGGCGTTGCGCGGAGACCGGGATCAGCATGTGCGGCGCCTGCAGCACGTCGCGCTGCACCGGCGACAGCCACTGCAGCTGCGCGTGGGTAGGCGCCAGCCAGTTGCGCGCCCACGCCAGCATGTCGGTAAGGTCGCAGCGGATACCGCCGGCGGCCGCGGAGGTGATCGCGGGGATCGCTGCATCCTCGGGTATCGCCACGTTGCGGCCGCCGTCGCGGCGATGCGGCATGGCGACGTCGCCGACCGTGTCGCGGTTCCATGCGCCGACCTGGCAGCGGTCCAGCCCCAGCGGCGCGAACACCTCGCTGCGCATCAGCGTTTCGTACGGCGCGCCGCCCGCCGCCGCGGCCACTTCGCCGGCCACCACGTAGAGCAGGTTGTCGTACTGGTACTGCGAACGGAAGCTGTAGCCGGGCTTGATGAAGGCGAGGCCGTGGATGATGTCGGCGCGGGTGAACGCGTTCGGCTCCGGCCACAGCATCAGGTCGCCGCCGCCCTCGGGCAGGCCGCTGGAATGGGTGAGCAGGTCGGCCACGCGCATGTTCGCGGTCACCCAGGGATCGTGCATGCGGAACTGCGGCAGATACCTTGTCACCGGATCGTCCCAGCGCAGCTTGCCCTGGTCGACCAGCCGGCCGAGCAGCGCGGTGGTCATCGCCTTGCTGTTGGAGGCGATCTTGAACAGCGTGCTCGGAGTGATCGGCTGGCCCGAGCCGGCGACGGTCTCGCCGGCGGTGCGCACGTAGACGACCTGCCCGTTCTCGATCACGCCCACGGCGATGCCGGGCAGGTGATAGCGGGCGATCACCGCGTCGACGATGGGGTCATAGATGCGGTTGGCGGATCGGGCGCTGGCGCTAAACGGTGCGAGCAGGAGCAGAAGGGCAAGAGCACCCCACCCCAGCCCTCCC
>NZ_JBXAGL010000002.1:93995-557278 GCF_058793995.1 Rhodanobacter sp. GW835-FHT13D09
TCCCCTGCGTGGCAGGGGAGGGAGCAAATGCTTCTGGCTCCTCCCCCTGCCTGCAGGGGGAGGTTGGGAGGGGGTGGCTTCGGCGTGCGGGGAAGCCCCCCACCCCAGCCCTCCCCTGCGTGGCAGGGGAGGGAGCAAATGCTTCTGGCTCCTCCCCCTGCCTGCAGGGGGAGGTTGGGAGGGGGTGGCTCGGGCGTGCGGGAGAGCACCCCACCCCGACCCTTCCCTGCGCCGCCCCACCGGGACTTCCTTCGATCGCGGGGGAGGGGGCGGGCGTTGTTCAATGTTGCGCATGGCGCTCGACCTCGCCCCACACGTGCAGCAGGTTGCCGCCCCACAGCTTGGCGATGTCGGCGTCGCTGAAGCCGGCGCGGCGCAGGGCGGCGGTGACGTTGCGGGTTTCGCTGGCGTCCTTCCAGCCGGTGATGCCGCCGCCGCCGTCGAAGTCGGAGGCGAGGCCGACGTGGTCGATGCCGGCCACCTGCACCATGTGCCGGATCTGTTTCATGTAGTCGTCCAGCGTGGCCAGCGGATACTTCTTCTGGATCCCGGCCATGCCTGCTTCCATCTCGGGCCGGTAGTCGTCGTTGTCGCTGTCGTATGCCTTCTCGCCGGCTTGTTTCGCCACGGCCGCCTGCAATTTTTTCTCGGCGGCCTCGCGGCCGGGGTCGTGCCTCAGGAATTCCTTGTACGCCACCGCCTGCACCACGCCGCCTTTCGCGGCGATCGCGCGCAGCAGGTCGTCGGGCAGGTTGCGCGGGTGGTCGAGCACGGCGCGGGCGCCGGAGTGCGTGGCGATGAGCGGCGTGGCGGACACCTTGAGCGCATCGCGCACGCAGTGGTCCGAGGCGTGCGAGATGTCGACCAGCATGCCGAGCTGGTTGGCGCGCTTCACCACGGCGCGGCCGAACGCACTCATGCCCTGGTCGCCGGCGCTGTTCATCGCCGGCTCGCCGTGCTCGGTGTCGGGCAGCGAGCTGCTGCACAGGTCGTTGTTGCCGACGTGGACCAGGCCGACCGAACGGGCGCCGCGGTCGAACGCGGCGTCGAGGCGGCGGAGGTCGTGGCCGAGCGAGTAGGCGTTCTCGATCTCGATGGTCGCCGAGAGCAGGCCGGCCTTGTGGTTGGCGACGAGCTGCTCCGGTGTGGTGGCCAGGCGGATGCGGTCGGGGTACGTCATCAGCATGCGGCCGATGCCGTCGTACTTCTGGCTGGCCTGTTGCACCGCCTTGGCGTAGCCGGCGGCGTCGAGCTGGTGCTGCGGCACCCACACCACGAAGAACGCCGCGTTGAGGCCGCCACGCTCCATCTTGCCCAGGTCGACCAGCAGCCGGGTGTCGTGCCCCACGTCGAAGCGCGGCTCGGCCATGTAGGTGAACGGGATGTCGACGTGGGTGTCGATGGTGACCGGCGGGTCCTGCGCGGCCCGTGCATGCAGCACGGCGGGCAGGGCCAGGGCGGCGAGGAGGGCGAGGCGGGCGATGGTGTTCATGTCGTTTTCCAGTTCCGCGTCGGCGGTTTGCCGGCGACCATGTCCTTGAAGTGCCGGCATCCGCGCAACACGGCGCGGATGCCCCAGTATCGCCGGTTTCGCAGACCTGGCCGACGCCTGTCGCAGGCGACCGGTGCCCTCGGCGGCGCCGGGCCGAGGCCGAGCGCCGTGCACGGCACGGTCCTGCGCAAGGTACGAAGGTTGTTCATTTCCCCTCGACGTCGGCGATGCCGTGCTTGTGAAAGTCGCGCGTTATCGCGTGCCTCCGCTTGCCAGCGCCACCGGCAGGACCTGCCAGTCGAAGTCGTAGTCCAGCTGGTCGAAATAGAGGTTGCCGCCGCGCCACTCGGCTTCGCCGCGCTGCGAGTCCACGTTGTCGGAACGAAAGTGCTGTTTGGACGGCTGGAAGCGGCGGCCGTAGTCGTCGTTGAACGCGATGCGCCAGTTGTCGAGGCCGCCCAGGTAGAACCACTCCAGCGCCTTGTCGTCGCCGGGTGCCGGGTGCAGGCGGCCGGTGGTGACGTCCATCGGCACCCAGCCGTAGGGCGGCAGATAGAGATAGCCCCAGTCGTGGATGTTGCTGTAGCGGCTGCCGTCGTCCGAATACACCATGCCCGACTGCCAGCGAGCGGGGATGCCGTTTAGCCGCAGCAGGGTCATCAGCAGCAGGGTCTGCTGGCCGCAGTCGGCGTGGCCGGCGTGCAGCGCGTAGTCGCTGATGTTGGAAATCGTCGAGTACTCGCGCGCGCCGGCCCAGGGGATGCGGTCGACCGCGGCGAACAGCTTCTGTGCGACGCGGTACGGGTTCTTCTCGTCGCCGACCACCTCGCGCGAGAACTGGCGCATCGCGTCGGTGAACACGATATGCGGCGCGCGCTCGGCCACGAACGGGGCCAGTTCCGGCGTGATGTTTTCCGGCTGCACCCGCTCCGGGTCGATCGCGTGGTACTGCGCCAGCAGGGTCAGCTCGTAGCTGACCGAGAACACCGTCTTCTGCCCGGCCACGGCGGGCTTTTCGAGGTACACCGCGCGCTGCGGCGCCGACGCGGGCGCGATGCGGTGCTGCGCCGGCACGCTGGCCACGTAGCGGATGTCTTCCTGCTGGCCCGGCACCGCCAGTGGATACGGGATCCACGCACGCACGGTCTCGCCGGCGGGCACTGCATCGGCATCGACGGTCAGCGTCTGCGTCATGCGCAGGCGCTGCGGCAGCACGCTGCTGCGGTGTTCGGCCAGCGCGGCCCTGTAGATCGCGCGCTGCTGGTCGTTCAGCGTTTCCATCGGACCGTCGCTGATCGGCGTCTGCACCGCGCGCCGCGCCACGGCTTCGGGACTGAGCCGGAACAGGTTGCCGGGCGAGCGCTTGAAGTACAGCGTCCTGCCGTCGATGACCTGGTGCTCGAACAGGCCGGCCGCGTTCCACTTCGCGAATTCGGCCTCGGTGAGGTCGGGAATCTGCTTGCGCACGTGCGCCTCGACGTCGTCGGCGCCGAGGGTGAAGTCGAGCAGGATGCGGCGCATGCGTTCGCGCTGGAACGCGAGCGCGTCGCGCGTGCCGGCGGGCAGGCCGGGTTGCGCCAGTGCGTCGGCGCTCGCCGCCTCGGCCGCCTTGAAGTGGCCGGCGTCGATCTGGACGATGATGGGGGTGACGACCTTGTCGTTGATACCGTTGCCGGCGAAGGCGGGCGCTGCGGCGGACAGCAAGGTGAGCAGGGTCACGACGAGACGCAGGCCGCGGGTGTGGCGGCGTATTCCCGGTGCCATAGGCAGTAACGTATCCATCGACAAGCGGCCTCTGCAACGAATCCCCTGAAACCGCTGTGTAGCATGCTTGCAAATGCCGTTCAATAATTTATGCTGAAAAGAATTTCATAAGAATCATCTATTCCTTGATAGCGCAAGCCCGCCAGCCTGCGAATACCCGCGAACCATCCACGAGGGGATGCCTGTGATCCATACCGTCTGGCCTTACCTGGCGCTGATGCTGCTGGTCGCCGGGCTGTTTCCGGCGGTGGAACGCCACTTCGGCTGGAAGGTGTTTTCGGTGCTGCCGCCGATCGTGCTGACCTATCTGTCCGTTACCACGCTGGCGGTTTCCGGGCTGTGGCAGGTCAACACGGAGATCCAGGCGGCGCAGTCGATGCTGGTGTCGCATCTGGTGCCGGCGCTGCTGTTCCTGCTGATGATCAATTGCGACCTGCGCGCGATCTGGCGGCTCGGCCCGCGGGTGCTCGGCGTGTTTGCCTGCACCTCGATCAGCCTGTTCGTGGCCTTCATCGGCACCTATCTGCTCTATCGCCGCTGGTTGCCCGGCGACGACTGGCAGCCGCTGGCCGCGCTCTCCGGCAGCTGGGTCGGCGGCAGCGCGAACATGATCGCGGTGAAGCAGGCGATCGGCATGTCCGATGCGCACCTGGCGATGTCGTTGCTGACCGATGCGCTCGGCTACTCGATGTGGGTGGTGGTGCTGTTCTCGGTGGCACGGCTGGCGCCGGCGTTCAATCGCTGGACCCGGGCGGAATCCAGCGGCGACATCCCGCTGGCGCCGGTGAAGACCAAGGCACCGACCACCTACGACAGCGTGCTGCTGTGGCTCGGCATGGCGCTGGCGGTGGCGGCGCTGTCGGGCTGGCTGGCCGACTGGTTGCCGGCGTCCGGCATGATCGGCGCCACCACCTGGACCATCCTGCTGGCCACCGGCTTCGGCCTGGTGGTGGCGCACACGCCGCTGGCGGAGTTTCCGGGCGCCAGCACGATCTCCAGCGCGATGCTGATCAGCGTGGTGGCGGTGCTGGCCTCGCAGAGCAACTTCCAGGGCATCGCCGCGGCGCCGCTGTACCTGCTGTGCGGCGTCACCATCATCGCGATCCACGCCGTGCTGCTGGTCGGCTTCGCCAAACTGTTTCGCTTCGACCTGTACCTGTGCGGGATCTCGTCGCTGGCGCATATTGGCGGGGTGGCGGCCACGCCGATCCTGGCGGCCAGCTATTCCGCCGCGCTGGTGCCGGTCGGTATCCTGTTGGCGCTGCTGGGTTACATCCTGGGCACCGGTTACGGGCTGGTGGTGGCAACGGTGTTGTCGGCGCTGGCCGGCCCGTGACGCGGCATCAACCAAGGATCAAGACGATGCGAATCCACCTGCTTGCCGCCACCGCGTTCGCGCTCGCCTTCGCCGGCGCACCGCTGCAGGCGCGCGAGGCGAACGATGCGCTGACGGTGCCGCCGTCCGGCGTGCTCGGCGTCGGCGAGGCGCAGCTCACCCCGGCGTTCTGGATCGGTCTGCAGGCGCAGCCGGACCGGGTGATCCTCGACCGCGTGGCGATCGAGGCGCAGAACGCGAGGCTGCTGCAGGTCGATCCGTCGATGCACGACCTGCGCGCGTTGCCGAAAACCCTGGGCCGCGAGCAGGTCGCCGGCTGGATCGAGAAACTGTCCGAGCGGCCGGATCGCCCGTTGTTCGACGTCGACGGCCAGCCGGTGCCGGTCGCCGCGCTGGATGCCGTGGTCGGCAACCTCGCACTCGACGCGGTTCCCGCGCAGCAGCCGACACGCTATGGCCTGGTGGTGCGCCGCGCTGCGCTGCGCACCTTCCCCACCTCGCTGCGCGTATTCAGCGAGAAGGGCGACACCGACATCGACCGCTTCCAGGAAACCGCCGAGTTCCCCGGCACGCCGGTGGCGATCGTGCACACCAGCGCCGATGGCAAGTGGCTGTTCGTGGTCAGCCCGCGTTACGCCGCGTGGACCGCGAAGGAAAACGTGGCCGAGGGCAGCGCCGCCGAGGTGTTCGGCTACGCCGTCAAGGCACCCTACCGGGTGGTCACCGGTGCAGTCGAACGCACCGTGTTCACCCGCGAGCAGCCGGCGGTGTCGCAGCTGCCGCTGGACATGGGCACGCGCGTGCCGCTGCTGACCGATCTGCCGCCGGATCAGCCGGTCAACGGCCAGACGCCGTACGCCACGCACGTGCTCGAGCTGCCGTTGCGCAAGGCCGACGGCACGCTGGCGTTCACCCCGGCGCTGCTGCAGAAGAACACCGACACGGCGAGCGACTACCTGCCGCTGACCCGCGCCAACATCATCCGCCAGGCGTTCAAGTTCCTCGGCGAGCGCTACGGCTGGGGCCACGCCTACGACGGCCGCGACTGCTCCGGCTTCGTCTCCGACGTGTACCGCAGCATGGGCGTCGAGATGCCGCGCAATACCAGCCGGCAGGCGGTCAGCCCGGCGCTGGAGCATCGCGTGTTCACCGCGAAGGACAGCCGCGAGGCGCGCATCAAGGCCGCGCAGGCGCTCGAGGTGGGCGACCTGGTCTACATCCCCGGCCACGTGATGATGGTGATCGGCCATCTGCACGGCCAGCCGTACGTGATCCACGACGTGGCCGGCATGAGCTACCGCAAGGCCGACGGCGGCAAGGCGCGGGTCAAGCTCAACGCGGTGTCGGTGACCCCACTGCTGCCGCTGCTCTACAACGACAAGCAAAGCTATGTAGAGCGCATGACCAGCATCGTGCGCATCCGCCCATGAAGGAAGCCCGCCCCTCTCTCGCGATGTCATTCCCGCTTGCGCGGGAATGACGTTGTGAAATGTCATCGCACAGGATCAGAGCACGCCAATCCATGAAGATCACCGACATCCGGTTCGGCATGTTGCGGGTGCCGCTGAAGACCCCGTTCAAGACGGCGCTGCGCACGGTCGCCACGGTGGAGGACATCGTGGTGATGGTGCACACCGACTCGGGCCAGGTCGGCTACGGCGAGGCGCCGGCCACCGCGGTGATCACCGGCGACACCCACGGCTCGATCATCGAGGCGATCCGGCATTACATCGCGCCGCGTCTGATCGGCCAGGACATCGCCGAGCTCAACCATCTCACCCAGCTGATCCAGTCCTCGATGGAGAAGAACACCAGCGCCAAGGCGGCGGTGGAGATCGCGGTGTACGACCTGTGGGGCCAGCTCTACGGCGCGCCGCTGTACAAGCTGCTGGGCGGCGGCGACCCGGTGATCACCACCGACATCACCATCAGCGTGGACTACATCGACAAGATGGTGGCCGATTCGGTCTCCGCGGTGGAGCGTGGCTTCGAGTCGCTGAAGATCAAGGTCGGCAAGGACATCGGCGTCGACATCGAGCGGGTCAAGGCGATCTATGCGGCGGTGGAGGGACGCGCGCTGCTGCGGCTGGACGCGAACCAGGGCTGGACCGCCAAGCAGGCGGTGTACGCGCTGCAGACGCTGGAGGAGGCCGGCATCAAGCTGGAGCTGATCGAGCAGCCGGTGAAGGCGCGCGACCTGGCCGGCATGCGCTATGTCACCGAGCGCGTGCACACGCCGGTGATGGCCGACGAGAGCGTGTTCGGCCCGATGGAGGTGATCGAGCTGATCCGCATGCGCGCGGCCGACATCATCAACATCAAGCTGATGAAGACCGGCGGCATATCCAATGCGATCAAGATCGCCGACATCGCCGCGATGCACGGCATCGAGTGCATGATGGGCTGCATGCTGGAGACCTCGATCAGCGTGGCCGCGGCGGTGCACGTGGCGGTGGCGAAGTCGGACGTGATCACCAAGGTCGACCTGGACGGCCCCTCGCTGTGCCAGTTCAACCCGGTCGACGGCGGGGTCATCTTCAACGAGTCGGAAATCTCCGTGACGGACGCCCCCGGACTGGGCATCCGCGAGATCCGCGGGCTGGAGAGGCTGGGGGATTGGTGATGTCGCCGCTGGTCAAAATCCGTTCGGAGCGCGACCAGATGTCGGCAGTGGAGCGGCGCATCGCCGATTTCATCCTGGAGAACGCGCAGCTGCTGCGCGACTACTCCTCGCAGCAGCTGGCCAACGCGCTGGGGATCAGCCAGTCCAGCGTGGTCAAGTTCACCCAGAAGCTGGGCTTCAAGGGCTATCCGGATCTGAAGTATTCGGTGGGCGAGGCGATCGCCCGCGCCGACAACGGCGACGCGCCGCAACCCGACGCGGCCAACGACAGCGAGCGCGGCGGCGCATCCGCCGGCAACCTGTGGCGGCGCAAGTCCGAGGCCGAGGAGGCCACCCGGCTGATCAATCCGCCGCAGATGCTGCACGCGGTGGCGGCCGCGATCGAACAGGCCGGCCGTACCGGCAAGGTGTTCATCATCGGGCTGGGCGAGGACGACATCCATGCGCGCGGCTTCGCACTGAAGTTGTCGCTGCTCGGCATCCTCACCGTGCACAACTTCGACACCGCGCGGATGACCGCGAACGTTTCCGCGGCCAGCGCCGGCGACGTGCTGCTGGTGTTCTCCGAGTATGGCAACCATCCGGCGCTGGGCAAGATCGCCCGCTATTTCCGCGAGCGCCGCGGCCAGGTGATCACGGTGACCCGGCACACCGCCAACCCGCTGCGGGCGCTGGCCGACCTCTCCCTGGTGGTGTCGGCGCATGACGAGCTGCCGTACATCCAGCCGCTGCTGTACCAGTCGGCGCTGCAGCACCTGCTCGACGGCGTGTTCGTGCAGTTGTGCGAGGGCCACGACGACCTCCACGCGCAGCTGCTGGCCAACCTCGACCGCATCCAGCTGATGCTGGAGCCGTAGCCGCATGCACCGCAACAGTGTTTTCCGGGATCGTAGGGCGGGCACTGCCCGCCGCCTTTCCGATATGTCGCCGGCGCTCTTTCACGAGAGCGGCGGGCACTGCCTGCCCTACGAGGCTGAGCGCATTTTCACCCTGCAGGACGGAAACCGATGACTGTTAGCCGCCGAACCCTTGCCCTGTCGACGCTCGTCGTCACACTTGCCGGTGCCGTGCACGCCGGTGCGGCGAATGCGCCGTGGCACGATGCCCGCCAGCTGGTGCTGGTCACCACGGCCGACTGGAACGCCGACCACGGCGAACTGCGCGCCTTCGAGCGCAGCGGCGACGCCTGGAAGGAAGTCGTCGCGCCCGCACCGGTGATCATCGGCAAGAACGGCGCCGGCTGGGGCCTGGGTTTGAATCCGCCGCAAACCGATGGCCCGCTGAAGCGCGAGGGCGACAACCGCAGCCCGGCCGGCGTGTTCCGCATCGGCGAAGCGTTCGGTTATGCCGCGCACGCGGCCACCGCGCTGCCGTACCGCGCGCTCAGCGCCACCGACTGGTGCATGGATGTCAGCGGCACGGCGCAGTACAACCGCATCGTCGACGCCAACGTGGTCGGCGCCGACGCGGTGCAGGGTTCCAGTGAACCGATGCGGCGCGACCTGCACGCGAACGGTGACCAGCGCTATCGGCTCGGCTTCGTGATCGAGCACAACGCGCAGGCGGCGCCGCAGGGCGGCAGCTGCATCTTCGCGCACCTGTGGAAGTCGGCGGCCGGTACTACCGCCGGCTGCACCGCGATGACGCCAGCGTTGATGCAGGAACTGCTGGCCTGGCTGAAGCCGCAGGATCATCCGGTGTTCGTGTTGCTGCCGCAGGCCGAGTACGAGCGGCTACGCGCGCCGTGGCAGCTGCCGGCACTGGCTGGCAAGGATGTCGCACGGTGAGTGCGACCACCCGGATCCTGATTGGACTGGCCGCCGGCGCCTTGATCGGCCTGCTGCTGGCCGGCTGGAACGAGTCCGTGGCGCTGCAGGTGGCGAGCGTGGCGCAGCCGATCGGCAAGCTGTGGCTGAACGCGCTGCAGATGACGGTGGTGCCGCTGGTGCTGGCGCTGGTGGTGGTGGGCGTCAATACCGCCACCGACGCGGCCGCCTCGGGCCGCATCGCGCGTCGTGCGATCGTGGTGTTCATCGTGGTGCTGACCGGCGGCGCGGTGTTCGCGGCGCTGGCCGCGCCGCTGGTGTTTTCGTTGTTCCCGCGCAACCCGGCGCTGGTCGCCGCGTTCGACCACGCCAGCGTGCCGGCGGCCGCGCAGGCGGCGCCGGACTGGATCGACACGCTGGTGGCGATCGTGCCGAACAACGCGATCATGGCCGCGGCGCAGAGCGCAATGCTGCCGCTGGTGGTATTCGCGCTGTTTCTCGGTTTCGCGCTGACCCGGATCGCGCCGGCGCGGCGCGCACTGCTGATGGAATTCTTCCAGGCGATCGCGGATGCGATGATCGTGATCGTGCGCTGGGTGCTGTGGATCGCGCCGCTGGGCGTGTTCGCGCTGATCCTTGCCGTGTGCGCGCGCTCGGGCCTGGGGATGCTCAGCGCGCTGGGCGTGTACGTGCTGGTGGAGTGCCTGCTGTATCTGTCGGTCACCGCGATGATGCTGCCGCTGGCGGTGGTCTTCGGCGGCGAGAAGCTGCGCCGTTTCGCGTTGGCGCTGGTGCCGGCGCAGGTGGTGGCGATCAGCACGCAGTCGTCGTTGGCCTCGCTGCCGGCGATGCTGGAAAGCGCCGATCGCCGGCTCGGCTACCCGAAGCAGGTGGCCGCACTGGTGCTGCCGATGGCGGTGAGCCTGTTCCGCCTGACCAGTCCGGTGCAGTACGTCACCTCGGCGGTGTTCATCGCCTGGGCCTATGGCATCGACCTCGGCACCGCGCAACTGCTCGCCGGTGCGCTGCTGGCGGTGGTGATCAGCCTGGGTTCGGTCGGCCTGCCGGGCCAGGTCATCTTCATCGCCACCAACCTGCCGGTGACGCAGGCGATGGGCCTGCCGCTGAGTCCGCTGGGCCTGATGCTGGCGGTCGACACCATCCCCGACGCGCTCGCCACGCTGGGCAACGTCACCGGCGACCTCGCCGCCACCAGCGTGGTGGCCCGGCAGTCGCGGCGCGACCTCGCCTGAGCACCTCCGTGAATTGGGGCCGTTGCGACCGCCGTCGGCGCCGTACGGCGAGGCCGGCGGTCCGCCCCGGCGCGCGCACCGGTCCGCCCCGCCGGCCGCCCCGCCGCTGGCCGGATGCGGGCGATCCGGCGCGGTGACGCGCAGCGCACCTACTGCGGTTATCATGATGCACTGCGCCAATACGACCGAAGCGATATCCCGCCATGCTGCTGATGATCGACAACTACGACAGCTTCACCTACAACCTCGTGCAGTACCTCGGCGAGTTGGGGCAGGCGGTCAAGGTGGTGCGCAACGATGCGCTGGACGTGGACGGCATCCGCGCGCTCAGGCCCTCGCACATCATGATCTCGCCGGGGCCGGGCACGCCGGACGATGCGGGCGTGTCGCTGGACGTGCTGCACGAGCTGGCCGGCGAGATCCCGGTGTTCGGCGTGTGCCTGGGCCACCAGGCGATCGGCCAGGCGTTCGGCGGCAGGGTGGTCCGCGCCAAGCGGATCATGCACGGCAAGACCTCGCCGGTGATCCATCGCGGGCAGGGCGTGTTCGCCGGTTTGCCGAATCCGTTCGAGGCGACGCGCTACCACTCGCTGGTGGTGGAGCAGTCGTCGCTGCCGGATTGCCTCGAAGTCACCGCGTGGACGGAGAACCCGGATGGCTCGATCGACGAGATCATGGGCCTGCGCCACAAGACGCTGGCGGTCGAGGGCGTGCAGTTCCATCCCGAGTCGATCCTGACCCAGCACGGCCACGACCTGCTGCGCAATTTCCTGGGCCAGCCGCTGAGGGCGGCGGCATGAACGGCCATGTCCGCGCGATCACCATTACGCCGCAGGAGGCGCTGCAGCGCACGATCGAGCACCGGGAGATCTTCCACGACGAGATGATCGCGCTGATGCGACAGATCATGAACGGCGAGGTGAGCTCGCTGATGACCGCGGCGATCATCACCGGCCTGCGCGTGAAGAAGGAAACGGTGGGCGAGATCACCGGCGCGGCGCGGGTGATGCGCGAGCTGTCGGCGAAGGTGGACGCGCCGCCGCACCAGCACTTTGTCGACATCGTGGGAACCGGTGGCGACGGCGCTTCCAGCTTCAACATCTCCACCACGGCGATGTTCGTGGCGGCGGCGGCCGGCGCGTGCATCGCCAAGCACGGCGGGCGCAGCGTGTCGTCGAAGTCGGGCAGCGCCGACGTGCTGGAGGCGCTCGGCGCGGCGATCGAGCTGCCGCCGGCGCAGGTGGCCGCGTGCATGGCCGAGACCGGCATCGGCTTCATGTTCGCGCCGAACCACCATCCGGCGATGAAGGTGGTGGCGCCGGTGCGCAGGGAAATGGGCGTGCGCACGCTGTTCAACATCCTCGGCCCGCTGACCAACCCGGCCGGCGCGCCGAACATCCTGATGGGCGTGTTCCATCCCGACCTGGTCGGCATCCAGGTGCGCGCGCTGCAGCAGCTCGGCGCGCGGCACGCGCTGGTGGTGTGGGGCCGCGACGGGCTGGATGAGATCTCGCTGGGCGCGGCGACCCTGGTCGGCGAGCTGCGCGACGGCGTGGTGCGCGAGTACGAGGTGGAACCGGAAGATTTCGGCCTGGCGATGGCATCCAGCCGCAACCTGCGGGTGGAGAATGCGGACGAGTCGAAGGCGATGCTGCTGGACGTGCTGCAGGGGCGTCATGGCGTGGCCTACGACATCGTCTGCCTGAACGCCGGTGCAGCGCTGTACACGGCCGACGTGGCCGCTTCGATCGGCGAGGGCATCGAGCTGGCCCGCGCCACGATTGCCAGCGGCGCCGCCCATGCGAAAATGCAGGCCTTCGTGGCGGCCACCCGTCGGCTTGCCCATTCATCGTAGGGTGTGCATGGTGCGCGAAACTGCCGTGGCCCGCTGTCCGGGCTCCCGTCGCGCATGGGATGCGTTCCTACACCACCAGTGAGATGCCATGACTGACATCCTCAATCGCATTCTTGCCCGCAAGGCGGAAGAGATTGCCGAACGCCGGGCGCGGCTGCCCGAAGCCGAGCTGGCCGCTCGCATCGCGGATCTGCCCGGCACCCGCGGCTTCGCCGCGGCGATCGAGGCGAAGATCGACGCCGGCCTGCCGGCGGTGATCGCCGAGGTGAAGAAGGCCAGCCCCAGCAAGGGCGTGATCCGCCCGGATTTCGACCCGGCCGCGATCGCGCGCAGCTACGAGGCCGCCGGCGCGGCCTGCCTGTCGGTGCTGACCGACAGCGACTTCTTCCAGGGCAGCGAGGTGTTCCTGCAGCAGGCGCGCGAGGCCTGCTCGCTGCCGGTGCTGCGCAAGGATTTCATCATCGACCCGTACCAGGTGCAGGAGGCGCGGGCGATCGGTGCCGACTGCGTCCTGCTGATCGTCTCGGCGCTGGACGACGACGTACTGCTGCAGCTTTCGCTGCAGGCCGCCGAGCTCGACCTGGACGTGCTCTGCGAAGTGCACGACGAGGAAGAGATGGAGCGCGCGATGGCGCTGCCGGTGCCGCTGATCGGCGTCAACAACCGCAACCTGCGCAGCTTCGAGACTTCGCTGGAGACCTCGCTGCAGCTGCAGGGGCTGATCGAGTACGACCGCATCCTGGTGGCCGAGTCCGGCATCCACACGCCGGAAGACGTGGCGTACCTGCGCGAGGGTGGCATCCAGGCGTTCCTGGTCGGCGAGGCGTTCATGCGCGTCGAGGATCCGGGCAGCGAACTCAAGCGGCTGTTCGCCCTGCCGTGACCGTCATGTCGGAGGGGGATACGGAGGCCACGCCGCCGCGGGTGGTGCTGTTCGATTTCGACGGCGTGCTGATCCGCGGCGATTCGTTTTACCAGTTCATGCGCGAACGCTACCGGCGCTCGCCGTGGCGCTGCGCGCTGGCCTTGCTGTGTTCGCCGCTGTTGCTGCTGCAGCGGCCGTTCTCGCGGCGCTGGCCGATGTACACGCTGGTGCGCATTGCCTTGCTGGGGCTGGGCGAACGGCGCTACCAGCTGGCGGCAAGCGCGTTCGCCGCCACGCTGGCGCGCCGGCCGAAGCAGTTCTGCCGTGACGGCCTGCAGGCGCTGCGCCGGCACCAGCTGGCGGGGGATCGCGTGCTCGTGGTGACCGGCTGCGAGCACATCCTGGCCAGCGGCATCCTGCAGCAGCTGGGCCTGACCGGACTGGAGGTACTGGCCTCGCAGCTGCGGCCGGGCTGGTTCGGCATGCGGCTGCAGCGGCACAACGTGGGCCGGCGCAAGGTGCAGTCGCTGGGCGAGCACGGGGTCGGCGCGTGGCAGGTTGCCTACGGCGACTCGATGCACGACGTGGCGATGCTGAAGCTGGCCGCCGAGCCGGTGCTGGTCAACGGCACGCCCGCGCTGTGCAGGAGGGTGGAGAAGGCGTTGGGGCGGGCGGTCACCCGCGTCGAGTGGTTCTGACCGCGGCCGCGTGATCGACTCGCGCGGCGCTCCTGCAGCACGTCTGCGCCAGTTGGCCCAGGCTGATCAGGCGCAGGGCAGACACGGCCAGCCGTATTCGTCGAGGTGCGTGGCGGCGAGTCGAAGAGCTGGCGGACAGTGTCCGCCCTACGTCGTCCAGGTCGTGGCTCGCAGCCCCTGTTGCTGCCCAGCCTCTGCGCCAACTGGCCCAGGCTGATCGGCGCGATAAGGTTGCCACCGCCGCCATCACGGCCAGGTTTCGCAAGGAACTGATTCGGATGGCGGCAGGGCAGCTCCTGCTTCGGGGTCAGCGCGTGCCGCGCACCACGATGGTCTTGCCGGAGACGTCGATCATCCGCTGCTCCTCCAGCTGCTTGAGCACGCGGCCGACCATCTCGCGCGAGCAGCCCACGATGCGGCTCACTTCCTGGCGCGAGATGCGGATCTGGGTGCCGTCCGGATGGGTCATCGAGTCCGGCTCCTGGCACAGGTCCAGCAGGGTACGCGAGATGCGGTTGGTGACGTCCATGAACGCCATCCGGCTGACCTGGCGCGAGGTGCGCAGCAGGCGGTTGGTCAGCTGCGAGCCGATCGCGA
This sequence comes from Rhodanobacter sp. GW835-FHT13D09, assembly GCF_058793995.1. Classification (NCBI taxonomy): domain Bacteria; kingdom Pseudomonadati; phylum Pseudomonadota; class Gammaproteobacteria; order Lysobacterales; family Rhodanobacteraceae; genus Rhodanobacter; species Rhodanobacter sp. GW835-FHT13D09. Next base: position 108,245 of record NZ_JBXAGL010000002.1, read on the forward strand.
ACAGGATCTTCGGGCATTCCTCGCGCAGCGGGCCCTCCATCAGCTGGAACAGCCGCTCGTAGCTGACTTCGGCCATCTCGCACGGGGTGCGCGTGCGCACCATCGACTCGCGCTGCGCCTGCTCCACGAACAGGCCCATTTCGCCGATGAACTGGCCGCGGCTGATGTAGGCGAGGATCAGCTCGCGTCCCTGTTCGTCCTCGGTGCAGACGGCCAGCGAGCCGTCGATCACATAGTACAGGGTATTGGCCGGGTCGCCGGGACGGATGATCGCGGTCTTGCCCGGGTAGCGCCGGCGGTGGCACAGAGCCAGGAAACGCTCCATGGAGGCGGGATCCGGAGCGAAGCCGAGCGGCGCCTGCGAACGTTCGAAAGCCTGTTGGAGCTGGTATTTGAGTTGCGCCACGTCTATCCCCCCACAGATGATTGAAGTCACAGCGGCGGCCATTGCCACACGGCACTGCTTGTCCGCGGACCATCCCTGCAAGCTTGGCATTATGGCAAACCTGACGGTTTGCGGCAGGTTCAATTTCTGATTCTTTTGCCCCATAATCCGCGGTCTTCCGGATGCGGCAGGATTGTCGCACTCGGTACACAAGGGTCGTGCAGGCTGCGCGCCTGTACTTCACACCATATCGCGGGGACCCTTGTCGCTAACCCGCCTCTGCTGCTGGCCGAACATATCGGTCATGGAGAGCCGCCTGTGGTCAAGCCACTTCCCCGTCTGCGCCTGCAGGGTTTCAACAACCTGACCAAGGCCCTGAGCTTCAACATCTACGACATCTGCTATGCGGTGTCCGAAGACCAGCGTCAGCGCTACATCGAGTACATCGACGAGCAGTACGACGCCGACCGGCTCACCCAGATCCTTACCGACGTGGCCGAGATCATCGGCGCGAACATCCTCAACGTGGCCCGCCAGGACTACGATCCGCAGGGCGCCTCGGTCACCATCCTGATCTCCGAGGAGCCGGTGGTCGAGAAGCTGGGCCGCGATTCGATCGCGGGCGCGGTGGTGGCGCACATGGACAAGAGCCACATCACCGTCCATACCTACCCGGAAACGCATCCGCACAACGGCATTGCCACCTTCCGCGCGGACATCGACGTGGCCACCTGTGGCGTGATCTCGCCGTTGAAGGCGCTGAACTACCTGATCGACAGCTTCGAGTCGGACATCGTCATCGCCGACTACCGCGTGCGCGGCTTCACCCGCGACGTGAAGGGCAAGAAGCACTTCATCGACCACAAGATCAACTCGGTGCAGGACTACCTGGCCAAGCACATCCGCCAGAAGTACGAGATGTTCGACGTCAACGTGTACCAGGAAAACATGTTCCACACGAAGATGCACATCAAGGACTTCGACCTTGATACGTATCTGTTCGAGGCGCATGCCGACGATCTCTCGTTCAAGGAGCGCCAGCGCATCGAATCGCTGCTGCGCCGCGAGATCGAGGAACTGTTCCACGGCCGCAACCTGATGTGACGAAAAACCCGCCGAAAGGCGGGTTTTTTCCGGACTTCCCTGTCGGGATCCGCGCCGGAGACCGTGCCATGCGGCACATGCTTTCAGGCTCCGCCGAACAACTGCTCGGCGCGCTGGAACAGTACCCAGCTCGTCGCGATGACCTTGTCGCCGCCCTGCGGGCGGTTGCCGCGGTGGGTGTGCGTGAACGAAGCCGGCGCCAGCAGCAGCGTGCCGGTGCGTGGAACGATTTTCCGCTGCTGATGGAGGAACTCGGTTTCCCCTTCGGTGAAATCGTCGTTGAGGTAGATCGTCCACAGCAGGTGCCTGTGCAGGGTGTCCGCGCGCAGGTCGCGCGGGTACAGTTCGCAATGCCAGTAGGGATACCCGCCGCGCCCCGCGCTGTAGCGCTGCAGGTTGATGGCGCCCGGCCGGAAGACCATTTCCGCCATGGACGACAGCGCGCCGTCGTCCATCGCCCGGAGGCGCTCGGGCGTCAGCCGGTGGCGGGTGCCGCCCGGGCCTGGAACCTCGAGCATCAGCGGCGCAATCAGCACGTGCGGATACCGCCGCAGGTACGCCAGCAGGCCGCGGAACACCGCCTGGTTGAGCAACGCTTCCGCGTCGCGCCAGTCGGCCTGTTCGCTGAGGGCGAGATCCTGGCTGTCCTTCAGTTCGGGTAGCACGCCGCTGCCGACCCGGCCGGGGCGGGTTTTCCCGCTGGCTGCAAAGCGTTCCACCAGCATCGCGCACTGCGCTGCAGTCAGCGCGTCGCGGTACGTCTCGATAAAGTCCGCCGGGCCATCGCTGGCATCAGGGGCAGTGGGCATGCGGGGCACCGTTGGCATGCAGCGCGCGGAAAGAGCGGGAGGAATGCAGGCGCCCATCATGGCATGCCGCGGGTCGAACTTGAGTACGCCCTGGTGCGGCGCGCCGCGGATATCTAGTCGAGCAAGCCGCGGCGCAGCGCATATCGCACGAGTTCGGCGGTATTGCGTACGGCGATCTTGGCCAGTACGCGGGTGCGGTGGTTTTCCGCCGTCTTGGTGCTGATCGACAGGCGGCGCGCGATCTCCTTGGTGGTCAGGCCCTCGGCAATCAGGCCGAACACTTCGCGTTCGCGCGCGGTGAGGAGTTCGTAGCGGTCGTCCGGCAGGCGCTCGGGATGTTGCAGCTGCTCCGCCAGCGCGCGCGAGGCGTGCGGTCCGAAATGCCCGCGTCCGGCATGGACGTTTCGTACGGCGGCGAGCAGTTCGGCCGCAGCGCTGTCCTTGACCAGGTAGCCGCTGGCCCCGACGCGAACGGCCTGCAGCACGTACTGGTCTTCCTGATGCATGGTCAGCACCAGCACGCGTGTGTCCGGCAATTCCTGGTTCAAGCGGCGTAAGAGCTCGATGCCGTTCAGGTGCGGCATCGACAGGTCGGTGATGACGATGTCCGGACGGGTGGCCAGCGCCTTGCCGATGGCCTCGACACCGTCGGCCGCCTGCGCGATGACCTCGATGTCGCCGTCGCCCTGCAGGATTCCGACGAGGCTTTCGCGGACCAGGTTGTGATCGTCCACGAGCAGGACACGGATGGGCTTGGGCGGCATGCGGATACCCTGCACGCCATCCCAGGTTGCGTCAAGCGCAGACCCGGTGGGCCCGGGTCAGCGATTGTCCAGCGGCACGACCGCGCGCAGACGGGTGCCGTGGCCGGAAGCGGAACGCAACTCGAACTGCCCGTTGAACAATTGCAGGCGTTCGCGGATGACGCCCAGACCGGTACCGCCGGCGGCCTGTGCCTGCGCCGGGTCGAAGCCGCACCCGTCATCGACGATCTGCAGCTGCATGCGGCCGCTGCGCTCGACCAGGTGCACCAGTACGCTGTGTGCACCGGCGTGCTTGACCACGTTGTTGAGCGCTTCCTGGGCGATGCGGAACAGCAGCGTCTGCAGCTCTTCGTCAAGGGCGGGTATCGGTTCGATTTCCACGGTGATCGCCACGCCGGCCGCTTCGCCGAGGCTGCGTGCCAGCCAGCGCAGCGCCGGTTCGAGGCCGAGGTCGTCGAGGATCGGCGGCCGCAGCAGCCGCGAGAGCTGGCGGGTGTCGTCGAGGGTGCCGGCGCACAATACGATCGCCTCGTCGAGGCTGGCCCGCAGCACCTCGAATTGCGCCGGCAGCGCGTCGCCGATCTGCGCGAGCCGGTGCTTGAGTGCCGTCAGGTTCTGGCCGATGCCGTCATGCAGGTCGCGTGCGAGCCGGCGCCGCTCGTCCTCCTGCACGTGCAGCACCGAGCGGCCGAGGCGACGAAATTCGCGCTCGCTCGCCTCGAGCCGCTGCAGCAGGTGCTGGTAGCGCAAGTGGGCTTCGGCGGGAGGAGGCGGGGTGTCGTAGGTCATGGCGTGGGGGCGTCCGCTTCCGTGCGGCGGGCCGGCGGACTTCCCGCATCGTGCAATCGGGTGGGCAGTTTGGTCCGGAAGGCGGCCTGCGCGGCAGCCGCGGCTTGCTCGGCACCTGCCGTTCCGGCGCTGTCGCCCGCCAGCCGCTGGGCGCTGGCGCCCAAGGTGTGGATCTGCGGCGCTCCCAGCACCTCGCTGCCGCGCATCAGGCTGACCGCCTCACGGTAGGCGCGTACTGCCGCCGTCCCATCGTGCGCGGCGAGCGCGCGTTGCATCGCCAGGGTCAGCCAGTCCAGCCGCAGCTCGGCATTGCCGAGCATGGCGGTTGCAGCATCCAGTCCGCTATCGGCGTGCGGGTCGATGCGCGCGCGCAGCAGCGCTACCCGCAGCTGAAGTTCGCGTACCCCCGACGCCTCGGCCAATGGTTGCGCGTCGTCCAGGGCTGCGGCCGCGCTCCTCGGGTCGCCCGCATGCAGAGCCAGCTGCGCACGCACGATCTCGACCCCTGCACGCTGTTCGCGCGAGGTGCCGGGGCCGGCACCTTCGAGCGACTTGAGTTCGCGCCGTGCCAAGGCCTCGGCGCCAGCGGCGAGCCATGCCTGCACGCGCAACAGGCGCGTGTCGGATTCGCCGCGCCGGTCGCCGCGCTGGCTGAACAGGGCGATGGCCTTGTCAGCTTGCGTGAGCGAGCCGGCCACGTCGCCCTGCATCAACGCGAGCTTGGCCAGATTGCGCCGGCTCACGGCCGCCTCTTCGGGCATCTGCTGCTTTTCGGCTTCAGCCAGCGCGCCTTCCTGCAGCTTGCGCGCCTCTTGCCAGCGGCCGCGCGCCGCCGCCAGCAGTCCCAGGTTCTGCCCGGTGCGGATGCGGCCAGTATCGCCGAGGCCGGCCTCGCTTTCCGCGGCGCGTTGCCAGTAGCTCTGTGCGTCGTCGTATCGGCCGAGCTGGAAGTTGGCGAAGCCGATATCGTTGAGTGCCTGGGCCAGTCCATGCGCATCGCCGACCTGCTGCCAGCCCTGCAACGCACGACGGTAAGCTTCGAGTGCGCCGTGGTAGTCACCGCGTTCCTCGGCAAGCACGCCAAGTTCGTTGTCCACGGCAGCCAGCCCTTCGCGGTCGTCGAGCTCGACCGTGAGCGCGCGGGCCTGGGCGAGTGCGCTGCCGGCTTCGTCGAAGGCACCGCGCAGGCTCAATATGTTGGCCAGATTGCGCAGGCTGGTGGCCACGCCGCGACGGTTGCCGACGTCGCGCTGGAGCGCCGCCGCTTTGCGGTATTGCTCCTCGGCGTTGGCGGTCTGGCCGAGGCGGCCATAGCCGATGCCGAGCGCGTTGGTCGTTTCCGCCACCCCGTAGAGGTTGCGGCCACGCTTGTACAGCACCAGCGCACGCACCAGATAATCGTCGACGGCGCGCCTCGCCTCACCTTGCATGATCGAGAATTTGCCCAGCTCGAACCAGGCGCGGGGGTCGTCGCTGTCGCGGGTGGTGAGTTGCGACAGCCTGGCAATGGCGGCGCGAAAATCGCCGCCGCCGCCCTGGGCTCGCGCGAGTTGCAGATCGGCCAGGGTGTCGTCGGGCGTTTCGGCCAGTTGCGCACGCCATTGCGTGATCGCAGCCGGAACGTCGCCATCGTACAGCGCGCGTTCTGCAGCGAACACGCGCTGCAGCCGGACAGGTCCGGCGTTGGCCGCGCGCTGCCCCTGTTCGATGGCCTCCAGTGCCACATCGCGCTCGCCGATCGCCTGCGCCAGGCGGAGCTGGGTGCGCCATAGCATGGGGTCGTTGCGTTCGTGCCGGGTGAGGGCGCGCAAATCCGTCAGTGCAGCGGGGATGTCGTCTTTCTCACGCGCCTGCAGGACCGCGCCGAAGGCATCCAGGGTCGCGACTGCGGTGGGCAGTTTCAGCTCCGCTGCGGGCGCATGTGCGCCGAGCGCCTTGGCCAGGACCGGCTCGATGAGCCAGGCATGCAAAGCGCCAACCGCATCCACGGCCGGCGGACCGTCCAGGGTTTGCGGCACGCCGTCGTCCTCACGCAGCTCGGCGTGCACGTACCAGCGACCGTCGTGCTGGCGCAGATCCGGGGACAGGGTGCGGTCGGCAACGGCAAGGCGGCGCAGCGCTGCCGGGTCGGGGTCGCTGCCGGCCGCGTCCAGCTGGCGCAGCGCCTGGAAGGTCCGGTCGGCATCGACGCTGGCGACGCCGGGCAATGCAAACAGGGTCGCGCGAAGGTAGGCGTCCAGCGCGGTCACGCGCGGCACCGGAAGCGCCGCGCCGCGCAACGGCAGTACCAGGACCCGGTGGAGCGGCGGCGCGGCGGCGGTGCCGGCCGCCTTGTCGTGCGGCATCCACCACAGCGTGCCGGCGACGCCGATCGTGGTCAGCAAGGCTGCCGTTGCGAGCCAGGCGCGACGATGCGCGCGCATGTCGGGCGGCATCGCGCGGCGGTCCATGGCCTCGATCACGGCGGCCGCATCCGGCAATCGATGCGCCGGGCGCGGTCGCAGCAGCCGTTCGATCAGCCGGGCGACCCAGGTCGGCACGTCGGGGCGTTCGCGGGTGACCGGCGACGGGGCACGGACCAGTCGCTGGGCGATCGCCTCGGCGGCAGTGGCGCCCTGGAACGCAGGCGTGCCCGTCAGCATCTCGCGCATGATCAGGCCCAGCGCATACAGGTCGCTGCGCGTGTCCACCGGATCACCGCGGGCCTGTTCCGGGGAGAGGTAGTCGGGAGTGCCGATCACCGCGCCCGTACCGGCGAGGGTAAGGCCGCTGCTGGCGAGCGAACGGGCCACGCCGAAGTCGCTGATGTACGCGTTGCCCTCGCGGTCGATGAGCACGTTGGCCGGTTTCAGGTCGCGATGCACCACCATCCGGGCATGGGCAGTCTGCAGGCCGAGAGCGATCTGCCGCGCGATCCGCAGTGCGTCCTCCAGCGGCAGCGCGCCACGGTCGATGCGCTGGTCCAGCCCTTCGCCGTCGACGTAGTCCATGCTGATCAGCCAGTGGCCATCGTGCTGGGCGAGGTCGTGGATGCGCACCACATGCGGGCTGGAAACCTGGCGCGCCAGCAACAGCTCCTGGCGGAATCGTTCGAACGAATCCGGCCGGGCCGCCAGCTCGGGCCGCAACAGCTTGAGCGCGACCGGCACGTCCAGCGCGGTGTCGTGGGCGCGGTAGACCACGCCCATGCCGCCCATCCCGAGCGGCGCCTCGATGCGAAAACGCCCGGCAAGCATCGTGCCGGGCGCCAGGTTCATGTGCGCATAGATGCCAGTGGCGGTCGGCTGGCTCGTCATGTCTCCAGCATTCTCTCGGTGAGGATGCTGTTCCAGTCGAGCGGCGTGGGCGGGACCATGGCCAGGTCCTCGCCCGCGCGATGCGCGATGAGCCACAGCGCGGTGCGGTCGGCAAACGCCTCCAGCAGTTCCAGGTCGAGCGTGGTCAGGGGTGGGCCCGGTTCGCGGCGGTCGGCGTAGATCGCACCGAGTACCCGGTCGCCGTCCAGCAGCGGCAGGCAGACCAGCGTACGCAAGCCGCCCTGGACTACCGAAGCACAGGCGCCGGGCCACGCATCGCCGCCGATGTCGTTGAAGACGACCGGGCGGCGTTGCTCGATGGCTCGGGTGACTGCGCTGAGGCTGCCGGCGAATTCGCGACCGATCATCTGTGATGGGTCCAGCGCGAGCGCGGCGAGGACGCGGTGGCGGCCGTGCGTGTCGACCAGCAGGAAGCCCCGGCTGCAGTCGGCGAGCTCGGCCACCGCGCGCAGGCTGGCGTCGGGCAGCGACTGGCCGGAGGCGGCATCATCGGTGCTGTCGATGCGGGCGATCGCGTCCAGGTGGGCCGTGCATGCGGTAGCCGTGAGGCGACGTTCGCTGCGGCGTTTTGCGTCCGCTTCCGCCGCGGCGCCGTCGAGCAGCGCGAACTCGCAGTGGACGTCGCCGAAGCGCAGCCAGCAGGACGCGTCGATCACCGCAGAGTCGATCCGGGCGCCTTCCACGAAGCTGCCGTTCCTGCTGTGCAGGTCGGCCAGGTGCCAGCGTCCGTCGCTGGCGAAAAGTTCGGCGTGCACGCGCGATATCGATGGGTGTTCCAGCAGCAGCCCGCAATCGTCGGCGCGGCCGATCCGCAACCGGTCACCCGGGCCCAGGGAGCGGGTGAGGGCGGCGTGATCTGGGACAAATGCGGTCAGCCGTGCCTGCATGCGGTGATATTAGCGCACGGCATTCACGTGCACAGGCAGCCGCGCGCAAGACCCGGCGAAGCATCTCCGCCCGCCATGCGCCGCCCAAGCCCGCGTTCGCGCCGGCGAACCCTTCAGCGACCGAAGTCGCGCTGGTAGCCGATACTGAAGGCCAGCGTGGAGGTGGCGGCCAGCAGTTCGCCGGCCTGGTTGTCGGTATCCCGGGTGGCCCGCCATTGCGAGGGAATCGCCGTGCCGGCCCGGCCCGCCACGCGCGCGCGCAGCTGATCGAGCGAGCTCAGGGCGTCGCCGAACTGCCCCTGGTTGACGGCGCTCTGCGCCGCGTCCGCGCTCATCTGCAGCGGTCCGCGTTCGGACAGCGGCAGCGCCGCGATCAGCGACTGCAGCCGGTCGAACTTGTCAGCCACCACCTCGCTGCTGGGGCGAACATCGGTCAGTACCAGGAACTGCGAGAAACCTCCGGTGGTGCCCCGTGCGCGCACGCTGCCTGGCGCAATCTCGTCAGTGATGTCGCGGAAACTTCCGTTCAGCGGCGCCTTGAACAGGCGCAGCTGGCTTCCCGCCGCGTAGGTGAGCGCATGGGTATGCACCTCGACGCGCACAGTGCGCTGAAAGCTGAGCCCGCCCAGTGCCGGCGGCTCGATCGTGATCATCAGCGGAAAGGAGGGATCGAGCCGGTTCAGGCCGGCATTGGGCAGCCGCCCCTGCAGCGCCGGACTGGACAGGTCCACCAGTTGCGCACTCACGCCGAGACTGCTGGGACTCAGGCCCAGGCTGTCGTCGAAAGTCAGGATCACTTCGGCCAGCGCCTGCTGGGTCGGCAGGTCGACCCGCACCGTCGCTACGTTGCCGGCGACCGCGACGGTGACCGGCAGGTTCTGCGCCAAGGCCAGCGGAGCGCACAAACAAAGGGTCAGGCCAAACACCAGCTTGGCTGCAAGAGCGGATTTCGGCATGGCGGGCCTCCTGAATGCGACGCCGATGACGGCAGGCGTTCGGAAAATCGTGCGAACGCATGAACCTAGCCGATCCGGTCCGACCGCGCCAGTAGGGGAGTTCACTCAGTACGGGCGCGTCTGGCGCTCCGATGGCGTGGGCTGCAGGGATGCCAACAACGTGGCGGCGTGGGTGATTTCCCCTGTGGCGGCTGGGTGCAATCCCGGATGGAGAGGCCGCCATGTCGGCCGGGATACTCCGGGGGCGCCCCATCCCGGCGGGCGAATCTCCGGAGCCATCACTATGTCGTCCAGGTTTGTTCCAAACGTCAAACGCAAGACCTTTCGCCTCTGCGCCGTGGCGGCAGGCCTGCTGGCCAGCGGCGTTGCGCTGGCCGATGCCCAGCTTGATCCACAACTGCTGACGAAGATGGGCGCTGCCGCCCCCACGGACCAGTTGCAGGTCGTCATCAGTTACCAGCAGTCCGGCCCGGTCACCGCCGACCAGATTGCCGCGCTCAAGGCACTTGGCATCAACAGGGGCATGACCATGCGCACGCTGCCGATTGCCGGCGCGTTGGCGACCCCCGACGAGATCCGCGCGCTGGCCAAGCGCAGCGACGTGGTCTCGATCTATTTCAACGCCCCGCTGCAGTACCTCAACAGCGAGGCGCGCAAGATCTCCGGCGCCGCGCGCACGGTGGAGAACCCGGCCGACTACCACCGCGCGATCCCGTTCAGCGGCAAGGGCGTGAGCGTGCTGGTCAACGACTCCGGTGTCGACGGCACCCACATGGACCTGCAGTACGGTCCGCACCTGGTGCAGAACACGCAAGGTGTGACCAACCTCGCCTCATACGACTCGATGCTGCCGATCACCTACGTCGAGGGCGTGCCCAACACCGACTGGGGTTCGGGCCATGGCACCCATTGCGCCGGCACCATCGGCGGCACCGGCGCCCGCTCGAACGGCCTGTACCGCGGCGTGGCGCCGGGGGCCGACCTGGTCGGCTACGGCTCCGGCGCCGTGCTGTTCATCCTCGACGCGGTCGGCGGCCTCGACTACGCCGCGACCAACCAGTTCAGTTTCCGCAACCCGATCCGCGTGACCAGCAATTCCTGGGGCAGCTCGGGCAAGTTCAATCCGCTGAATCCGGTCAACATCGCCAGCTACGAGCTTTACAAGCGCGGCATCGTCAGCGTGTTCGCCGCCGGCAACGACGGCCCGGGCGAAGACACCCACAACCCGTACGCCCAGGCGCCATGGGTGATCTCGGTGGGCGCCGGCGAGAAGAACGGCGTGCTCACCGGGTTCTCCTCGCGCGGCAAGCGCGGCGAGTCCGGTACCTTCAAGATGCCCGACGGTGTGCAGTGGACCTACGTCAACCAGCCCACCATCGTGGCGCCGGGCGTGAACATCATCTCCACCCGTGACAGCACGGGCACGCTGCCGGCGCTGGCCGCGCAGAAGGACGCGCAGATGCTTTCACCGGCCGAACTGCCGTTCTACACCGTGATGAGCGGCACCTCGATGGCCACGCCGCACGTGGCGGGCATCGTCGCGCTGATGTTCGAGGCCAACCCGAACCTGACCCCGGCGAACGTCCGTGACGTCATCACCCGCACCGCCACCAACATGACCGGACGGCTGTCGTGGGAGGCGGGCGCGGGGCACATCAACGCCTATACCGCGGTGGCTGAGGCCGCTGGCGTGCGCGGTGGCTTCGGTGCGACCGTGAACGCGCTGAACAGCTTCAACAGCAACGAGGTGCTCGTCGCGGGTCCGCCGCCGGTACCGTTCTCGGTGAACTTCGCCCCGATCGGGCCGGTGGGCGAGCAGTCCTTCACGGTCGGGCCGGAGACGGCCTGGGTGAGCGCGCGCGCCACCATCGACGCCAACACCCTCGCCCTGGTGCTGATCGACCCGGACGGCGTGCGCTATGGCTCGTCGATCGCGCTGCCGGTCATCGGCGACACGGTGACCACCGGCGCGCCGGCCAAGCCGGGCGTGTGGCGGGTCACCGTGCGCGGCATCGGTTCGGTCTCGGGCATCGGCCTTGATCCGGCCAAGGTCACCAATGGCTACGCGGCGCCCGGCACGGTGAACGGCCAGGTCAGCTTCCTCAACAGCGGCGGCTACACCGGCCTCGGCGACATCGCCAGCCATCCGGCCAGGACGGCGATCCAGTTCGCCGTCGCCAACCGCCTCGTCGACGGCTATGCGAACGGACAGTTCCGTCCCGACCAGGCACTCAAGCGCAGCGAGATGGCCCGCTACCTGGTGATGGGAACCAGCGTGCGCCAGTACCTGCCGTTCTCCGCCACGCCGAGCTTCACCGACCTCGGCATCGGCGATGCCGCCTATCCGTTCGCCGAGTCGGCCGTGGCCCGCGGCGGCGCGCTGCGCAATCGGGAGCAGAACCAGGATGGCGTGATGACCCTGCAGTCGAACGGTGCGTTCCGGCCGAATGACGGTGTCTCCCGGCTCGGCCTCGCCTACTCCCTGGTGCAGAGCCTGGCGCTGCAGGGCGAGGCGCGTGCGTTCACCGGTCAGCTCACGGCGTTCTACGACGGCAAGCGGATCCCGCTCGACGATGCCGCAACCATTCCGGCGTCGATGCGCGGCTACGTGCAGCTGGCGCTGGACCGTGGCGTGCTCAATGCACGCTTCGCGGTGACCCAGGGGCCGTACGACCTGCAGCCGACCCTGCATGCGTACTTCGACCCCGACCTGGTGGTCACGCGCGCGGCCTATGCCGTGGCGGCCGGCCGTTATCTCTCGCTCTACCAGAGCGGCCGATGAACCGCCGGGGTGGGTAAAGGCTGATGCCCTTGTTGCGGCCCGCCCGGCGGGCCGCAACTTTTCCTGCGGGCAGCCGGGCGCCTGTTTCAGGGGGCGGTCGCCCCTACAGGCGATACGCCACCGTCTTCATCACCATCGAGCTCAGGTGCATCAGCTGCGGCAGCGGGAACGGCAGCTCGATGCCGCCGCGCGCCTGCGCCGCCTGCGCATGACGGACCTCATCCGCCTGCATCTGCACCAGTACGGCGTGCGAACGCCCGTCCTGCGTGGGCAGCTTTTCCAGGTGCTCTGCCAGGTGCGCTTCCACCTGGCGTTCGGTCTCGACCACGAAGCCCAGGCTGACCGGGTCGCCGGCCAGCGCGGCGACCGCGCCGATCGCGTAGCTGCCGGCGTACCACAGCGGATTGAGCAGGCTGGGCCGGCTGTCCAGCTGGCGCAGGCGTTCGGCGCACCAGGCCAGGTGGTCGGTTTCCTCGGCCGCGGCGTGCAGCAGGTGGCGGCGGTTGTCGGCGTCGCGCGCGAGCGCAGCCTGGCCGAAGTACAGCGCCTGCGCGCAGACCTCGCCGGTGTGGTTGATCCGCATCAGGCCAGCGGCGTGGTTCCGCTCGGCCTCGTCCAGCGTCGCTTCGGCGACGCCGGTCGCCGGCGAAGGACGGTGCGCGGAGGGCACGCCGGCGATCGCTTCCAGTGCGCGTTCACCCTGGACGAGCAGGCGGTCGAGGAGGCTCAGGGTGCGCACGTTCATGGGGTTTCCCGTTGCAGTTGTCGGCCAGCAGAGTCAGTGCGCGCCGGATCGGCCAAGCCCGGCCCGGCGCCTCGACGCCGGCGGCAGCCGGTATTGGACGACAACAGCGCCTGCAGTGCCAGCGTGACCGGTTGCTGCAGTGCGCCCGCGCGTGTGGGGGGCTTTCCAAGCGGCAGGGTGGTCATGCTATCATTGCCAGCTCACAGCTCGCCGGCGGCGGGCTTGCGCCGTGGATGACGGCTCCGCTATCATCTCGCGCCTTTGTTCCACCGAAGCATGCTTTCCTGAATCATGCGTACCGCCTCACGGCGGCAGACAGGTATTCTGAAATGAAAACGTTTAGCGCCAATGCCGACAACGTCAAGCGCGACTGGTTCGTGGTCGATGCCACGAACAAGACGCTCGGTCGCCTGTCGACCGAAATCGCCAGTCGTCTGCGCGGCAAGCACAAGCCGGAATACACCCCGCACTGCGACACCGGCGATTATATCGTGGTGATCAATGCGCAGAAGGTGGCCGTCACCGGTGCCAAGCTGGACGACAAGATGTACCACCGCTTCACCGGCTACGTCGGCAACCTGAAGACCACCAGCCTGAAGGACCTGCTGGCCACCTACCCGGAGCGCGTGATCGAGATCGCCGTCAAGGGCATGCTGCCGAAGAACCCGCTGGGCCGCGAGATGTACCGCAAGCTCAAGGTCTATGGTGGTGCCGAGCATCCGCATACCGCACAGCAGCCACAGGCGCTGGATGTTTAATGCGCAGTCCCTGCGCATGAAAGCGGCCATCCGTGGCCGCATTTTTCAATAAATCGAGCAACATCATGACGATCCAGCAGAATTATGGCACCGGCCGCCGCAAGACCTCCGCCGCTCGCGTGTTCCTGCGCAAGGGCAAGGGCGAAATCGTGGTCAACGGCAAGTCGCTTGAGCAGTTCTTCGGCCGCGAGACCTCGTGCATGATCGTGCGCCAGCCGCTCGAACTGACCCAGAGCACCGACAAGTTCGACATCAAGGTGACGGTCGCTGGCGGCGGCATCACTGGTCAGGCCGGCGCGATCCGCCTGGGCATCGCCCGCGCGCTGATCGAGTACGACGAAAGCCTGAAGTCGTCGCTGCGCAAGGCCGGCTTCGTGACCCGCGACGCCCGCGAGGTCGAGCGCAAGAAGGTCGGTCTGCACAAGGCACGTCGCGCCACGCAGTTCTCGAAGCGCTAAACTGAGCTTCCTAGCCCCGTCGCCAAGCGGTAAGGCACCTGACTCTGACTCAGGCATTCGGTGGTTCGAATCCATCCGGGGCTGCCAATCCAGATGCCGATACCCGCCGCCGCACGCGGGGGTTCGGCCAAAAAGCCCGCCTCACGGCGGGTTTTTTTCGTGTGGGCGGCTCGACGCGCGGCGGTCCCGTCGTCCGGTGATATCGCAGGATGTTTCGATCCAATTCATGGGCTTCCATCCTTCGGTTCTGCACCGCAGCAGAGTAGAATTCCCGCTTTTGAGCCCGCGGGCGGATTCATGACTACGGCAAGCGAAAACGACCCGGGCCGTCCGGCCGTACGAACCGAGGGCAGCACCGACGCGCTGCCGCTGTCTCCCGCACTGGGCTCCACGCTCGACGCGGCCAAGATGCCGCGGCGCTCCACCCTGGTGGACCGCCGCGTGCTGCGTATCACCGCAGTCTCCATACTGCTGGGTGTGGGTGCCGCGCTGATCGCGAAAGTGCTGACGATGCTGATCGGCCTGATCACCAACCTGGTGTTCTATGGCCGTGCCTCGGCCGCGTTCTCTTCGCCAGCCGATGCGGTGCCGCACCTGGGCTGGTGGGTGGTGCTGATTCCCGCCGCCGGCGGCGTGATCGTGGGCTTCATGGCGCGCTGGGGGTCGCGCGCGATCCGCGGCCATGGCATCCCCGAGGCGATGGAGCAGGTGCTGCTCAACGAATCGAAGATCCCTCCGCGCATCACCCTGCTGAAGCCGATCTCTTCGGCGATCGCCATCGGCACCGGCGGCCCGTTCGGCGCGGAAGGCCCGATCATCGCCACCGGTGGCGCGCTGGGCTCGTTCGTGGGCCAGATCCTCAACGTTACTGGCAGCGAGCGCAAGGTATTGCTGGCGGCCGGTGCCGCGGCCGGCATGACGGCGATCTTCTCCGCGCCGATCGCCTCGGTGGTGCTGGCGGTGGAGCTGCTGCTGTTCGAACTGCGCCCGCGCTCGCTGATCCCGGTAGCGCTGGCCTGCGTGACCGCCACCGGCGTGCGCTACGTACTGATGGGCACCACGCCGGTATTCGCGATGCCGGTGCTGGCCGCGCCCGGCGGCGTGGCGCTGGCCGCCTACGTGCTGGTCGGCGCACTGGTCGGCCTGGTCAGCGTGTGGGTCACGCGCATCGTCTACGCCATCGAGGACTGGTTCGAGAAGCTGCCGATCCACTGGATGTGGTGGCCGGCGATCGGCGGCGTGGTGGTGGGCGTGGTGGGCTACTTTGCGCCACTGACCCTGGGCGTGGGCTACACCAACATCGAGGACATCGTGAACGGCCGGCTGACGCTGGCGGCGCTGGCCTTCCTGTGCGTGATGAAGTTCCTGTCCTGGTCGATCGCGCTGGGCAGCGGCACCTCCGGCGGCACGCTGGCGCCGCTGTTCACCATCGGCGGCGCGCTGGGCGCGATGATGGGCATCGGCGTGGCTGCGCTGGCGCCGCACTTCGGCGTGGATCCGCGCATCGCCGCGCTGGTGGGCATGGCGGCGATCTTCGCCGGCGCCTCGCGCGCACTGCTCACCGCGGTGGTGTTCGCGTTCGAGACCACCGGCCAGCCGGTGGGCCTGCTGCCGCTGCTCGGCGGCTGCACCGCGGCCTACCTGATCTCGGCGCTGATGATGCGCAACACCATCATGACCGAGAAGATCGCGCGCCGCGGCGTGCGGGTGCCCGCCGAGTACGCGGCGGATTACCTCGAACAGGTGGCGGTGGGCGACGTGTGCTCGCGCGAGGTGGTGTCGCTCAGGGCCAGCCAGACTCTGGCCGAAGTGCGCCCCTGGCTCAACGACGGCGCGCCGGAGACGCGCCACCAGGGCTTCCCGGTGGTGGACGGGGCCGGCCGGGTGTATGGCGTGCTGACCCGGCGCACCCTGCTCGATCCGCAGTGGCACTACACCCAGACCCTGGGCGAGCTGGTGACGCGCGAGCCCATCGCGGTGAACGAGAGCCACTCGCTGCGCGAGGCGGCCGACCACATGGTGGCAGAGAAAGTGGGCCGGCTGGTCGTGGTGGGCAAGGATGACCCGCGCAAGCTGGTGGGCATCCTCACCCGCGGCGACATCCTCGCCGCGCATGCGAGGCGCCTGCGCGAGGCGCGCGAGCCTTCGCGCCATCTGCGCTTCCGCGACGGCCTGAAGCCCCGGCCGTCCCCCGACAATCTGATGGAAGGCTACGGGCACGCCCGCGGCTCGAAGAAGCCCTGACGCGGCGGCCCGCTGCGCCGGGCCGCCCACGCCTCACATCTCGCGGTCGCCGATCAGCACCACGTCCGCTGGCCGCCGCGCGAACAGGCCGACGGTGACGATGCCGGGCAGCTGGTTCAGCTCGCCTTCCAGCGCGGCCGGGTCGACGATCTGCCAGCCGTGCACGTCGATGATCCAGTTGCCGTTGTCGGTGACCACGCCGTCGCGCCACACCGGGTGGCCGCCGCGCTTGACGATCTCGCGGCCGATCAGGCTGCGCGCCATCGGGATCACCTCGATCGGTACCGGGAACTTGCCGAGCAAGTCGACCCGCTTGCTGGAGTCGATGATGCAGACGAACTTCCCGCTGGCTGCCGCCACGATCTTCTCGCGGGTCAGCGCGGCGCCGCCGCCCTTGATCAGGCGCTTGTACGGATCGCATTCGTCGGCGCCGTCGACGTAGAGCGTCAACGGGCCGGTGGCGTTGAGGTCGAGTACCGGGATGCCCAGCTTCTTCAGCTGCGCGGTGGACTGTTCCGAGCTGGACACCGCGCCCTGGATCCGCTGCTTCAGGTCGGCCAGCGCGTCGATGAAGAACGCCACGGTGGAGCCGGTGCCGACGCCGACGATGGCGTCGTCCTCGACGTAGCGGATCGCGGCCTCGCCGGCCTGGCGTTTTTCGCTTGCGTTGCTCATGAATGGGTTCCGGTGGAAGAGGATTGGACGGCGCTCATTCCAGCGCCAGGATGTGTTTCCAGTGGGCGGCGTCGACCGGCATCACCGACAGCCGGTTGCCCTTGCGCAGCAGCGGCATGTCGGCGAGGGCAGGGTCGTTCTTCAGTTCGTCCAGGCTGATCGTGCGCTTGAGCTTCTTCGCGAACTTCACGTCCACCAGCATCCAGCGCGGGTTGTCGCGCGAGCTGCCGGGGTCGAAGTACCTGCTCTTCGGGTCGAACTGGCTGGGGTCGGGGTACGCGTCCGTGGCCACTTCAGCGACGCCGACGATGCCGGGCACGGCGCAGTTGGAGTGGTAGAAGAACACCTTGTCGCCGGGGCGCATGCCGTCGCGCATGAAGTTGCGCGCCTGATAGTTGCGCACGCCGTCCCAGGCTTCGCGTTTTTTCCGCTTCAGGTCGTCGATCGAGAATGCATCGGGTTCGGACTTCATCAGCCAGTGGTTCACGCGGCAGTCTCCGGATGGGGGGCGGGCGCGTGGCAGTCGATCAGTTCACGCTCGGTGGCGACGAAGTCGAGCGGGACGTCCCAGTCCTCCTCGCCGACCTCGGGCAATTCCTGGAACGCGTAACCGATGCCGACCAGCAACGGCTCGGTCGGGCGCACCTGCTCGTTGAGGAAGGCGAAGCTGCGGTCGTAATAGCCGCCGCCGTGGCCGAGGCGGTTGCCGCGGCGGTCGAAACCCAGCAGCGGCACCAGCACCAGGTCGAGCTGGAACGGCTCCAGCAGTTCGGCCGGCGCGACCGGCTCGGGGATGCCGTAGCGGTTCGGCTGCACCGCGTCACCGGACTGCCAGGGCGCGAAGCGCAGTTGCCTGTCCGCGCCGAGCACCGGCAGCAGGAACTGCTGGCCGCGGCTGGCCAGCGGGGCGATCGCGAGGTTCAGCGGCAGCTCGCCGTGGCTGGCCCAGTAGCCGGCCACGCGCGCGTCGGTGAGGTATTCGGGGAGTTGTTCGAGGCTGCGGCGCAGGCCCTGCGCGGCGGCGATGCGCCCGGTCGGCGGCAGGGCGCGGCGCTGGTCGGCCAGGCGTTGGCGAAGCTCGCGTCGTCGGGCGAGGGCGTCCACGTTTCGCGCAGCTCCGTCGTGGTGCGCCCCGTCCGTCGCGTGACGAACGGGGCGGCGGGAAGAGGTGGCGTCAACCGCGATGCCGCTGCCCACCAAACGACCTTGATCCACGATGGATCAGGTGGGAGGGCTACATGGCCTCAAGGCTTTCCGCACGTGGCGGACATGCACAACAGCCGATGTGAAGCCGACCCGGGGCCGTATTTAGGAACAAGGCAAATGTAAGAGTGTGCTGGCGCACATCGCAGAAAACGCCGTGGACGATTTTAGGCGCTTGCTGCGGAATGTGCCACTGCCGACGCCAACCGGGGTTCATGTGGGCGCAGCGGTCAGCGTCGGGTCGGCTCACCGTCGAGTGCGGCATCAAGCTTGCTTCGCAGCGCGGCGAGGCCGTCGCTGAGGCGACGCTCCTGGTTGTCGTGCTCCTTGCGCAGGCTCAGGAATTCGTGCGCCACGCTGATTGCGGTGAGCACCGCCAGCCGTTCGAAACTCGGCGCCTTCGCGTTCGCGCGCAGCTCGCGCATCTTGCGGTCGAGGAAGCCGGCCGCTTCGAGCAGCCCTTCGCGCTCTTCCGGCGCGCAGGCGATCAGGAATTCTCGGTCGATCAGTCGCAGCGCGACCGGTTCACTGCTGGACATGGTTTCTATCAGCCGTTGCTTTCAAGCGATTTGAGCCGCTGGATCATCGCCTCGACGCGGCTGCGTGCCTGTTCGTTGCGTGCCAGCAGGCCGGCGCGTTCGCCGGACAACTGTTCCTGGCTCTGGCGCAGGCTGCGATTTTCCTCGGTGAGAAGACGCACCATGGCGAGCAGCCGGTCAAGCTGCTGCGCCAGGACGGCCAACTCTTGATGGACCGGATCGGTCCGGACGGACTCGGGCGTGCTCATGCCCAAAACTATAACAGGACGCCGGCGGAAATCAGCCGGGTCGGTGACGGGTCGCGCTGCATTAAACTGGCGGCCATTTCCTGACGGAGCAAGGCCATGACGGCACCGGGGCTGGTAGGCCACGACGACATCGACGTGCTGGTCGGGCGCCTGCGCCTGGGCACCACGGCCAGCGAACTGCATGGCTCGTTGTGCGGCTACCTGGCCGGTGGCGGCTCGCTGCGCGGTACCTCGGTATTGGCTGCGCTGCAGCTCGATGGCGAGGCGACCGATGTCGGCACGGACGATCTGGCCCTGCTCGACCGGCTGGCGCGGCAGAGCGAAACCGAGCTGATCGACCCCGAGCTGGGCTTCGAGCCCTTGCTGCCGGAGGACGACCGCCCGCTGGCCGAACGCGCCGAGGCGATGGTCGACTGGTGCCGCGGGTTCCTCGGCGGTTTCGGCCTGGCCGGCACCGCGGCGCACGCGCAGCTGTCGGACGAGGCGCAGGAAGTGTTGCGCGACCTCGGCACGGTCGCCGGATCGTCGTTCGATTTCGGCGATGAGGAAGAGGATGAGGATGCGCTGGTCGAGGTGCAGGAGTTCGTGCGCGTCGCCGCGATGCTGCTCTACACCGAATGCGCGGCAGCCGACCCGTCCGCCAGCGGCAGCGTGCATTGATCCCCCAGGCCTCGAAGCTGGCCGCGCTGGCGATTGGCCCGGATGAGTTTGCGCGGCGCCGCCGCCAGTTGATGCAGATGGCCGGCGAGGACGCGGTGGTGCTGGTTGCCGCCGCCCCCGAACGTATGCGCAACGCCGACGCGGCGTGGCCGTACCGGCAGGATTCGGACTTCCATTACCTGGCCGGCTTTCCCGAAGCCGACGCGGTGCTGGCGCTGCTGCCGGGACGTCGGCACGGCGAGACGGTGCTGTTCTGCCGCGAGCATGATCCTGCGCGTGAGCGCTGGCACGGCCCGTCGATCGGCACCGAGCAGGCCGTGGCCGGCTACGGCATGGACGATGCCTTCCCGATCGAGGACATCGACGACATCCTGCCCGGCATGATCGAGGGCCGCGGCCGCGTGTATTGCCACTTTGGCCGCGAGCCGGATTTCGACGCACGCCTGCTCGGCTGGATGCGCCGATTGCGCCAGCTGCGCGGAGGCGGCGTGGTGCCGAAGGAGTTCGTGGCGCTCGGCCACCTGCTGCACGACCTGCGCCTGTACAAGTCGCGCGCCGAGCTGAAGCTGATGCGCGCTTCGGCCGCGATCGCGGCCGAAGCGCACCTGGCCGCCATGCGGTTCGCCACGCCGGACCGCCACGAGTACGAGGTGGAGGCCGAGCTGCTGCGGGTGGTGCGCAGCCGTGGCGCGGTGTCGGCGTTCCCGCCGATCGTTGCCGGCGGGGCGAACGCCTGCGTGATGCACTACCAGAGCAACCGCGCCGCGCTGCGCCATGGCGAGCTGCTGCTGATCGATGCAGGCGCCGAACTGGACTGCTACGCGTCCGACATCAGCCGCACGTTCCCGGTCAACGGCCGCTACAGCCGTGAGCAGCGCGCACTGTACGAAGTGGTGTTGGGCGCGCAGCTGGCGGCGATCGACGAGGTGCGGCCGGGCCGGCCGTTCGGTGCCGCGCATGCGGCGGCGGTGCGCGTACTGGCCGAAGGCCTGTGCGAGCTGGGTCTGCTCAAGGGCGGTGCCGACACGGCGATCGCCGACGGCAGCTACCAGCGCTATTTTCCCGCCAAGACCGGGCACTGGCTGGGGCTGGACGTGCACGACGTCGGCGACTACCGGGTCGACGGCGAGTCGCGCCTGCTGGAGCCGGACATGGTGCTGACCGTGGAGCCGGGCCTGTACGTGCCGCCGGACGACCGCTCGGTGGCCGAGCGCTGGCGCGGTATCGGCATCCGCATCGAAGACGACGTGGCGGTGACCCGCGACGGCAACGAGGTGCTGACCGCCGCGGTGCCGAAGGAGGCCGAGGCGATCGAGGCGTTGCTGGCGGCGCGTTAGCGATGCGCTGGATGGATCAGGGCATCCCTAGGTCAATTCGTCCGGCAATTCGGAATCCTCGCGCAGGCGGTTCGCCTCGTCGGTGGCGTGCACCTCGTACCACATCGCATTGAGGATCGCGAAGGCGCAGGCCAGGCCCAGCCCGAGGATCCAGGAGAAATACCACATCGGTCCGCACTCCTTTCAATAACCGCTGTGCGCCTTGCGCACCCGATCCAGCGTGACCCGCCCGCGCATCACCCGGTACACCCAGCCGGTGTAGAGAATGACGACCGGCAGCAATACGGCCGTGACCACCAGCATCAGTTGCAGCGTGCCGCGGCTCGACGAGGCGTCCCACACGGTGAGGCTGGAACGCGGATCGAGGCTGGACGGCAGCAGGAACGGAAACAGCGCGAAGCCGGCCGAGGCGATCGTGCCGCCGACCATCAGGCTGCTGGCGATGAAGCCGGTCACGTTGCGCCGGCCGACCAGCGCCTGCACGCCGACCGCCGCGGCCAGCGCCAGCAGCGGTGCTGCCCAGAACCACGGATAGCGCATGTAGCCGGCGAACCAGCTGCCACCCACTGCGACCTGCTTGTACAGCGGGTTGGAAACGCCCCCGGTCGCCGCCGGGCCGACGATCGCGTAGCCGGGAGTGCCCCAGGCCAGCCACACGCCGGCCAGCACGTACAGCACGGCGAAGACCAGCGTTGCCCAGCGTGCGGTCGCCACCGCCCGTGCGGCGATCGCATGATCGGCCTTCAGCGCGGCAAAGCACGCGCCGTGCGCCAGCAGCATGCCCAGCGAGACCAGCCCGCACAGCAACGCGAACGGATGCAGCAGATCGAGGAAGCCGCCGTGCCAGCTCATGCGCAGATCATCGTCGAAGCGGAACGGCAGGCCGAGGAACAGGTTGCCGTACGCGATGCCGGCGACCAGCATCACCGCCAGCCCGGAGCCGGTGAGGATCCAGTCCCACAGCGAGGCCCAGCGCGGGTCGTGGATCTTGCCGCGGAAGTTGAAGCCGACCGGGCGCAGGATCAGCGCCAGCAGCACCAGCGCGATCGCCAGGTACATGCCGGAGAACGCCACCGCGTAGAGCATCGGCCACGCCGCGAAGGTGGCGCCGGCAGCCAGGATGAACCACACCTGGTTGCCCTCCCAGGTCGGCTCGATCCCTTCCAGCAACACCTGTCGTTCCTCGTTGTCGCGGCCCAGCACCTTCAGCAGGCCGGCGACGCCGAAGTCGAAGCCGTCCATGATCGCGAAACCGATCAGCAGCGTGCCCAGCAAGGCCCACCAGATCACCCGCAACGTGGCGTAGTCGAGCATGGCGGTTTCCTCAGGGCCGGTCGGAGCGGATGGCGGTGATCGCCGGCGGCCAGATGCCCAGCCCGTCCGGCCCCTTGCGCGCGAACTTCAGCATCAGCACCACGTCGACCACCGCCAGCGCGGTGTAGAACAGCACGAAGCCGCCGAGCGAGGTGAGGATCTGGCCCGAGCTCACCGCCGACACGCCCAGTGCGGTGGGCAACACGCCCTCGATCGCCCACGGCTGGCGGCCGTACTCGGCCACGATCCAGCCCAGTTCGATGGCGATCCACGGCAGCGGCAGGCTCCACAGCGCCAGACGCAGGTACCAGCGCCGGCTGTCCAGCGTGCGCGTGCTGGCCTTCCAGAACGAGAACGCGAACAGCGCGATGAAATAGAAGCCGCAGGCGACCATGATGCGGAACGCCCAGAACAGCACCGGCACGTTCGGGATGGTGCTGTCGGCGGCCTGCTGGATGTCCGCCGGCGTGGCCCGGCGGGGGTCGTCCACGTATTTCTTCAGCAGCAGCGCGTAGCCGAGGTCCTTGTCGTGCGCGGCGAGCGTCGCCTTCGCCTGTGCGTCGTCCTTGTTCTGGCGCAGCATCAGCATCGCGTCGTAGGCCTGGATGCCGTTGCCGATCCGTCCCTTCGCATCGTCCACCAGTTCGTTGATGCCGGGCATCGTCCGATCGAGCGAGCGGGTGCCGATCAGCCCCATCACCCACGGGATCTTCAGCGCGTAATGGGTGGTGCGCTGCTCTACGTCGGGCAGGCCGAACAGGGTGAACGAGGCCGGCGCCGGCTCGGTCTCCCACATCGCCTCGATCGAGGCCATCTTCATCTTCTGGTTCAGCGACACGCCGTAGCCGGACTCGTCGCCCAGCACCACCACCGACAGCGCCGCCGCCAGCCCGAAGCTGGCCGCCACCGTCATCGAGCGCCTGGCGAAATCGACGTTGCGCCCGCGCAGCAGGTACCACGCGCTGATCGACAGCACGAACATCGAGCCCAGCACGTAGCCGGCGCTCACCGTGTGCACGAATTTCTCCTGCGCCACCGGGTTGAAGAACACCTCGGAGAACGAGGTGACTTCCATGCGCATCGTGTCCGGATTGAACGCGGAGCCGACCGGATGCTGCATCCACGCGTTCGCAATCAGGATCCACAGCGCCGACAGGCTGGTGCCAAGCGCCAGGAACCAGGTCACCAGCAGGTGCTTGATCCGCGAGATGCGATCCCAGCCCACGAAGAACACGCCGATCAGGGTGGCTTCGAGGAAGAACGCCATCAGCCCCTCGATCGCCAGCGGCGCGCCGAAGATGTCGCCCACGTAGTGCGAGTAGTACGCCCAGTTCATGCCGAACTGGAACTCCATCGTCACCCCGGTGGCCACGCCCATGGCGAAGTTGATGCCGAACAGCACGCCCCAGAACTGCACCATGCGCTTCCACACCTCGCGCCCGGTCATCACGTACACGCTTTCCATGATGGCCAGGATCCACACCAGCCCCAGCGTCAGCGGCACGAACAGGAAGTGGTACAGCGCGGTCAGCGCGAACTGCAGGCGCGACAGCGTGACGACCTCGGCGTCGATCAGGATCATGGCTGGGCTTCGGTCGGGGTTTGCGACGTGGGGGCCAGTCGGTGCGCAATCGCATCCGGGCTGGCGTCGGGCTTCGGCTGCGGCGCGAATACCACCCACCAGATCAGCGTGAGCGCCGCGATCTTCAGCGCGACGATGCCGAACAACTCGAGTGTCAGCCGCCGCAGCGGGCGTGGCGGCGTGCGAAGGCTTTCGGGCGGAACGCTGGAAACCGTGGGACTGGACATGCGACGAATCCGTGCATTACCTGCCCGCCAGCATACGCCGCGCGGATGTAGGCGCGGTGTGGACGGATGTCGCAGCAGGAGGCCCGGCATCCCCGAATCACTCTTTCATGGTGCGGTCGGATCGCGAGCGTGGAGCTTTCACCCTCCTTGCGGAGGGCGAAAGCTCTTTAACGCTCTGGAAAAAAAGAAGAAGCGAGGAGCTGGTCCGGCTCAAGCGGAAGCGAACGCGTCCCGCGTGAGGTTCTCCGGCGCGCCGTCGGTGCAGACCACGTCGTCCTCGATGCGGATGCCACCGTACTGGCGGAACGCGTCCACCTTTGCCCAGTCGATGTCGGTCGCGACCGGCTTGTCGCGCAGTTCGGCCAGCAGCATGTCGATGAAGTACAGGCCGGGCTCGATCGTCACCGCCATGCCCGCTTCCAGCACGCGGGTCATGCGCAGGTAGGGGTGGCCGTCCGGGCGCGCGATGCTGCCGCCGCGCTCGCTCTGCTGGAAGCCGGCGACGTCGTGCACCTGCAGGCCGATCGGATGGCCCAGGCCGTGCGGGAAGAACGCGCTGCTGACGCCGGACTCGACCGCGCTTTCCGCGCTCATGCGGATGAAGCCGTGCTCGCGCAGTACGCCGGCCAGCACTTGATGGGAGTGGATGTGCAGCTCGGGGTAGCTCTGCCCGGCGCGCACTTTCGCCACGAAGCCCCGCTGGGCGGCGTCGACGCTGTCGATCAGTGCCTGGAATTCGGCCGCATGCGGCGCGGCGTAGGTGCGGGTGATGTCGCTGGCGTAGCCGGCAGCGCTGGCGCCGGCGTCGATCAGGAACGAGTGGCTGTGCGCCGGCGGCGTGCGGTCGAAGTGCGTGTAATGCAGCACCGCACCGTGCTCGTTCAGGGCCACGATGCTGGCATAGGGCAGCTCGGCGTCGATCTGCTTCGCCGCGGCGAGGTAGGCCAGGTGGATGCCGAACTCGCCCTCGCCGGCGCGGAACGCGGCCGCGGCGGCGCGGTGCGCGCGCGCGCCGACGCGGCTGGCTTCGCGCATCTGTTCGAGTTCGTACGGCGTCTTGTAGCTGCGATGCCAGTGCAGATGGTCGAGCACGGCCGGCGGATTGTTCGCCTCCAGGCCATCGGTGGCGGGGCAGGCGGCGGCGATCACGGCGCGCTTGCCGGCCGGCAGTTGCGCGATCGCCTCCGCCGCGCTGCGCACGATCACGACGTCGAAGTGCTCGACCCAATAGCCGTGCGGCGCTTCCGGCACCACGTGCCAGTAGTCGCGTGGCTGCACGAACACCAGCCTCGGTTTCGCCCCCGGCGTGTACGCGATCCAGCTGCCAGGCGCGTTGGTCAGCGGCAACCAGTGCTTGAAATGCGGGCTGACCACGAACGGGTAGTCCTGGTCGTCGAGGAACTTGCGCAGCGGCGTACCGGCGGCGACCAGCAGGTGGTCGAAGCCACCCAGCGCGAGCGCCTGGTCGGCGCGTTCGCGCAGGGTGGCCAGGTGGTGCGGATACAGCGAGGCGGCTTGGTCGTGCATGAGGACTCCTCGGCGGCGTGTCGGGGCGCCTGCGTGTGCCGTGGCCGCCACTGGCGGCCTCCGCGCAGGGCCGGTACAGCCCGTGGTGAACTGGGGATGGGAAACGACGCCCATGATGACGTGCGCGCGCGGCGATCGCCAGTGAAGCGCCTGCCGGCGCGGCGCTGGCAAAGCAATTCTGCTGCTCGCCGCCATGCCGGGTACGCTCGGCCAGCGCAAAAAGCTGCTTTTCGAATTCGCTCAGGCAACGGCGCAGCGGTTCCCGCAACCCCTCCATGCAGAGGTGGCAGCTGGCTTCCAGCAGGCGTTGCGCCCGCGCCGGCCAGAGTGCGTTCCTCGTGCGTCCGCCCTGCTGCGACGCAAACGATTGCCGTCGATCCTGCCCGACATCCATGCGTCAACCTGTGAATTCCCCTCGGTGCGGCAAGTCTCTGCCGGTTGCCGTGGCTATGCCATCCGGGTGCCGGGCAGCTGGAGCGCAGCTTTCAGTCCAGAAATGCGCCGATCACGTCGTTGAGGAACCGCTGGCCCAGTGCGGTGGTGTGCAGCCGTTGCGGATCGTCGTGCAGCCAGCCGCGGCGGCGCGCCGTCGCCAGTGCGGTGGCGATCCGTTCCGGCGGCAGGCCGGTGCGTTCGGCAAACGCTGCCATCGGCACGCCGTCGACCAGGCGCAGCGCGTTCAGCATGTACTCGAACGGCAGTTCGCTGGCGCCGACTACGCTGTCGCCGCCGATCCGGGCGGAGCCGCCGGTTGCGTCCATGTAGGCGCGTGGCCCGCGGGTCTTCCAGCGCCGGCGGATTTCGCCGCTGGCCGCGTTGCTGAGCTTGCCGTGCGCGCCGGCGCCGATGCCGAGGTAGTCGCCGAATTGCCAGTAGTTGAGGTTGTGCGCGCAGCGCCGACCTGGTTGCGCATACGCGGAAATCTCGTACTGGCCGTAGCCGGTGGCGGCCAGGCGCGCCTCGCAGGCTTCCTGCATCGCCCAGGCGTCGTCGTCGTCGGGCAGCGGCGGCGGGTTGGCGGCGAACGCGGTGTTCGGCTCCAGCGTCAGCTGGTAGTGCGAGATGTGCGTGGGCGCCAGCGCCACCGCGCGCTCCACGTCGGCCAGTGCGCCGTCCAGGTTTTGCTGCGGCAGCGCGTACATCAGGTCGAGGTTGATGTTGGCGTAGCCGGCGTCCTGCGCCGACTTCACCGCCGCCTCGGCCTCGCTGGCCGAGTGGATGCGGCCGAGCCGGCGCAGCTTGTCGTCGTCGAAGCTCTGCACGCCGAACGAGATGCGGTTGACGCCGGCGGCCAGGTAGCCGTCGAAGCGCCCGTGCTCGACCGTGCCGGGGTTGGTCTCCAGGGTGATCTCGGCGTCATCGGCCAGCGGCAGCCGCTCGCGCACGCCGTCGAGCAGGCGCGCGATCAGTTCCGGCGCGAACAGGCTCGGCGTGCCGCCGCCGAAGAACACGCTGACGACAGGCCGGCTGATGCCCCGGTGGCCCTCCAGCGCCGCGGCGAAGTCCGCGCGGTCGGCGTCGAGGTCGGCCAGCAGGTGGCCGATGTAATCGGCGTACGGCGGCGGCTCGCTGCGCAGCCCATGCGAGTTGAAGTCGCAGTAAGGGCACTTCTTCACGCACCATGGCATGTGCACGTACAGCGACAGCGGCGGCGCGAGCAGGCTCATGCGTTGCGTTCGGCCAGCCTCGCGTGCAGCTGCGCCAGCGCCTGGCCGCGGTGGCTGAGGCGGTTCTTCAGCGCCGGCTCGAGTTCGGCGGCGCTGCGCGACTGGCCGTGCGGCAGGAACAGCGGGTCGTAGCCGAAACCTTGCGCGCCGCGCGGCGCGTCGAGCACGCGGCCGTGCCAGCGGCCTTCGGCGACCAGCGGAGCCGGGTCGTCGGCATCGTGCAGCAGCACCAGCGCGCAGATGAAGAACGCGCCGCGCTGGGCCGGCGGCACGCCGTCCAGCGCGCGCAGCAATTTCGCGTTGTTCGCCGCGCTGTCGCCGTGACCGCCGGCATAGCGCGCCGAATACAGGCCGGGCGCGCCGTGCAGGTGGGCCACGCACAGGCCGGAGTCGTCGGCCAGCGCGGGCAGGCCGCTGGCCCGGGCCGCGTGGCGCGCCTTGAGCAGGGCGTTCTCGACGAAGCTCGCACCGGTTTCCTCGGCGTCCGTGATGCCCAGGCTCGATTGCGTGACCACCTCGAAGCCGCTGCCGGCGAGCAGCGCGCCGAACTCCGCAAGCTTGCCGCGGTTGCTGCTGGCCAGCACGATGCGCCGTGTCATGGACTCACTCCGTACCGCCGCGACGATGGCGTAGGGCGGGCAGTGCCCGCCGCTTTCCTGCGAGCCCGGGCGCAAAAGCAGAGCTGGCGGGCAGTGCCCGCCCTACGAATGGTCGTAGTTTTCATTGCGCCAGTGCCGCGCGCTGCGCCGCCACCAGTTCGCCGATACCCTTCTCGGCCAGCGCCAGCAGCGCGTCCATCTCGTCGCGGCGGAACGCGTGACCTTCGGCGGTGCCCTGTACTTCGATGAAGCCACCGCCGTCGTTCATCACCACGTTCATGTCGGTGTCGCAGTCGGAGTCCTCGGTGTAGTCTAGGTCGAGCACCGGCATGCCCTTGTAGATGCCTACCGAGACCGCGGCGACCGCGCCCACCACCGGGTTGCGCTTGAGGTTTTCGCGCTTCATCAGTAGGTTCACCGCATCGACCAGGGCCACGTAGGCGCCGGTGATCGCCGCGGTGCGGGTGCCGCCGTCGGCCTGCAGCACGTCGCAATCCAGCGTGATCACGCGCTCGCCCAGCGCCTGGCGGTTGACGCAGGCGCGCAGGCTGCGGCCGATCAGCCGCTGAATCTCCATGGTGCGCCCACCCTGGCCGCCGCGCGCGGCCTCGCGCTGGGTGCGGGTGCTGGTGGCGCGCGGCAGCATGCCGTATTCGGCGGTGACCCAGCCCTCGCCCTTGCCGCGCAGCCAGACGGGCGCGCGGTCCTCGATGCTGGCGGTGCACAGCACGCGGGTGTCGCCGAAGCTCACCAGCACCGAACCCTCGGCATGGCGGGTGTAGTGGCGTTCGATGCTGACGCTGCGCAGCTGGTCGCTGGTGCGGCCACTGGGGCGGCGGATGTCATTCATGCGGGGGAACTCATGGGGCAGGTCCTGGGCTCGCTTGGCCGGATTGGGCAAGGCGGACGGGAGAGTTTACCATTGCATCCTTTCCCCACGTCCGGAAGGCGCCGATGATCCGCAGCATGACGGCTTATGCCAGTGCCGAAACCACCGGCCCTGCCGGCACGCTCAGTTGCGAGCTGCGCACGGTCAACCACCGTTACCTTGAGCTGAGCCCGCGGCTGCCGGATGAGTTGCGCGGTCTGGAGCCGCAGTTGCGCGAGCGCGTGGCGGCGAAGCTTTCCCGCGGCAAGCTCGACCTCACCGTGCGCCGCAGCGACTCGCGCAGCGAATCGCTGCAGGTCGACAGCGCGCTGTTGTCGCGGCTGTCCGAACTGTCGCTGGACATGGAGGCACTCTTTCCGAAGATGCGCGTGGAGTTCACCGAGCTGCTGCGTTTTCCCGGCGTACTGCAGCAGGCCGAGACGGAGCCGGAGGCGCAGCAGGCGGCATTGTTCGAGGTGCTCGACCGCGCACTGGACGCGCTTGCCGCCACCCGCGAGCGCGAAGGCGAGAAGCTGGGCGGGATCCTGCGCGACAAGCTGGATGCGATCGAACGCGTGGTCGCCGACGTGCGCGGCTGGATGCCGGAGATCCGCGCCGCATTGCGCACCCGGCTGGAAACGCGGCTGGCCGACCTGAAGCAGCCGGTCGAGCCGGGCCGGCTGGAACAGGAGCTGGTGCTGCAGATCACCCGTACCGACGTCGACGAGGAGCTGGACCGGCTCAGCACCCATATCGGCGAGACGCGCCGCGTGCTGGGGCTGAAGGAACCGGTCGGGCGGCGGCTGGATTTCCTGATGCAGGAATTCAACCGCGAGGCGAACACGCTGGGCTCGAAGTCGGTCGATGCGCGCAGCACCAACGCGGCGGTCGAGCTGAAGGTGCTGATCGAGCAGATGCGCGAGCAGGTGCAGAACATCGAATGAGCCTATTCAGCAAATCCCGGCCCCTCACCCTCCGCAAGGGATTCCCTTCGGTCACAACCCTCTCCCCGGCGGGGAGAGGGGGCAAACGCGCTGCGCGGCTTTATGACTGTTGAGGCAGCGGGTACCCTGTTCATGGTCGCGGCGCCTTCGGGCGCGGGCAAGTCCACCCTGGTCAATGCATTGCTGCAACGCGAGCCGGGGATCTCGCTGTCGGTGTCGCACACCACGCGGCCGCCGCGGCCGGGCGAGCAGTACGGGCGGCATTACTATTTCGTCGAGCGCGCCGAGTTCGAGCGCGAGATCGCCGAGGGCATCTTCCTGGAACATGCCGAGGTGCACGGCAACCTGTACGGCACCTCGCGCACCACGGTGCAACAGTTGCTGGGGCAGGGGCGCGACGTGCTGCTGGAGATCGACTGGCAGGGCGCCCGGCAGATCCGCCGCAGCAAGCCCGACTGCGTCGGCGTGTTCATCCTGCCGCCGTCGCGGGCGGAACTCGAGCGGCGCCTGCGCGGTCGTGGTTCGGACAGCGCCGAGGTGATCGAGCGCCGGTTGCGCAATTCGCGCGGCGAGATCGCCCACGCACACGAGTTCGACTACATCCTGGTCAACGACGTGTTCGACGAGGCACTGGCCGGGCTGCAGGCGATCGTGCGGGCGGTGCGCCTGCGCAGCGCGCTGCAGCTGCAGCGGCACGAGGCACTGATTACCGAGCTGCTGGCCGATGGAGCCTGAGAGGTTGTGACTATTCAACCTCTCAGGCCGGCCACGGCGAGGGCATGGCCAGGGCATGGCCAGGGCATGGATGCCCGAGTGGAGGCCACGCAGGAGCGGTTGCCCGATGGCCGGACATGAAACAGTCACGTCAGTGGCTGTTTCATGTGAGCGAGTCCGGGCGTGTACCGGACTCGCGGCTGAAGAAAACCACAGGAAGCGGTTTTCTTCACAAGTTCTGAGAGCCCGTTCCCGCCTTCACATGGCCTTCGAACCACGCTTCCGCTACCTTGTGCTCCTCTCCACAGTTTCCGCCGCCCATGACCGAACCCGTTCGCGCCACGCCTGACGACGCCACCCTGGTGCGGGTCCGTGGGCTGACCACGGTGCTCGGCGGCAAGACCGTCTTCGATGCGCTGGATCTCGACATCCCGCGCGGCAAGATCACCTCGATCATGGGCCCCAGCGGCACCGGCAAGACCACCCTGCTGAAGCACATCACCGGGCAGATGCGCGCCGATGCCGGCAGCGTCCACGTCGACGGCCAGGATGTCGCCGGCCTGTCGCGCGAGCAGCTGTACAAGCTGCGCGAGGGCATGGGTTACCTGTTCCAGAATTCCGCGTTGCTGACCGACTTCGACGTGTTCGAGAACGTGGCCTTTCCGCTGCGCCAGCATACGAAGCTGCCGGAGGTGCTGATCCGCGACCTGGTGCTGATGAAGCTGCAGGCGGTGGGCCTGCGCGGCGCGGCGCGGCTGATGCCGAACGAGCTCTCCGGCGGCATGGCGAGGCGCGTGGCGCTGGCGCGGGCGATCGTGTTCGATCCGCAGCTGATCCTGTACGACGAGCCGTTCGTGGGGCTCGACCCGGTGGCGCTGAACCAGGTGCTGAAACTGATCCTGACGCTGAACCAGACGCTCGGCATCACCAGCGTGCTGGTGTCGCACGAACTGGCCGCGGTGCAGCAGATCGCCGACCACGTGATCCTGCTGGCCAAGGGCAAGGTGGTGGCGCAGGGCGATCCGAAGACCATCGCCGACGACGGCTCGCCGTGGACGCGGCAGTTCTTCGGCGGCGAGGCGGACGGGCCGATCCCGTTCCGCTATCCGGCCGGCGACTACGCCGCCGAGCTGGGTTTTGCCGGAGCGTCGAAATGAACGCGCGTGCGCCGCAGCACAACAACGTGGTGACCCAGTCGCTGGCCCAGATCGGCCACTGCGGGCTGTTCCTGCTGACCCTGCTGGCGGCGGTCCCGCGCAGCTTCCGCTACCTGCGCGAGACGGTGCGCCAGCTGTGGTTCGTCGGCGCGATGAGCCTCACCATCATCATGGTCTGCGGCCTGTTCGTCGGCATGGTGCTGATGCTGCAGCTGTATCACGTGCTGTCGATCTTCGGCGGTACCTCGGCCAGCGGCATGGTGGTGGCGCTGTCGGTGTACCGCGAGCTGGGGCCGGTGGTCACCGCGCTGCTGTTCGCCGGCCGCGCCGGCACCGCGGTCACCGCCGAGATCGGCCTGATGCGCGCCACCGACCAGATCGACGCGATGGAGATGATGGCGGTGGACCCGATCGCCTACGTGGCCACGCCGCGCTTCCTGGCCGGGCTGATCGCGATGCCGCTGCTGTGCTGCGTGTTCTGCGCGATGGCGATCTTCGGCGGCCATCTGGTCGGCGTGACCTGGCTGGGCGTGGACAACGGCACGTTCTGGTCGAACATGACCGCGCAGGTCGACGTGCACACCGACATCGTCAACGGCGTGCTGCTGAAGAGCCTGGCGTTCGGCGCGGTGGTGTCGTTGATCGCGGTGTTCCAGGGTTTCACCACGCCGCCGACCAGCGAAGGCGTGGCCTACGCCACCACCCGCACCGTGGTGGCGTCGTCGATCGCGATTCTGGCGCTGGACTTCGTCCTCACCGCGTTTCTCATGTGATTGTGCTGATGTGACCGCCATGACCCATCGTTTTCCGAGGATTCTGCCGTGAGCCAACCGAGAAGTTCCTATGCCGTCGGCACCGGCCTGTTCATCGTGCTCGGCTTTGCCG
This sequence comes from Rhodanobacter sp. GW835-FHT13D09, assembly GCF_058793995.1. NCBI lineage: Bacteria > Pseudomonadati > Pseudomonadota > Gammaproteobacteria > Lysobacterales > Rhodanobacteraceae > Rhodanobacter > Rhodanobacter sp. GW835-FHT13D09. The sequence continues at coordinate 140,389 of NZ_JBXAGL010000002.1, forward strand.
CACTGGCCTACCTGGCCACCCAGACCAGTTCGGTGGCGAACGTGCACCAGGGCGACAGCTACGTCGTCGATGCGCAGTTCACCAACATCGGCCAGCTGAAGGAGCGCGCGCCGGTGAAGATCGCCGGCGTGCGGGTCGGCCAGGTGCAGTCGATCACGCTGAAGCCCGATCACGACGTCGCCGAGGTGAAGCTGTCGATCGACAAGGGCTACAACCACATCCCGCTCGACTCGGTGGCCACGATCTTCACCAGCGGCCTGCTCGGCGACCAGTACGTGGGCATCGACTACGGCAGCTCGAAGCAGGCGGTGGCCCCCGGCGGCACGCTGGCGCGGACCAAGTCGACCCAGCCGCTGGAGGAGATGCTGGGCAAGTTCTTCGGCGCCGGCGGCGTAGTCGACAATGTCGGCGGCAGCTATGCGGTGAAGGCGAGCTTCTCCAACGTGGGCACGCTCTCGGCCGGCGCGCCGGTTAAAATGGCCGGCGTGGTGATCGGCAGCGTGCAGTCGGTGCACGCCGACCCGGTGAAGCTGAACGCCCAGGTCGTGCTGTCGATCGACAAGCGCTACAACGCGATTCCAGACGACTCCTCCGCCGCGGTGTTCACCAGCGGTTTGATCGGCAGCCAGTATGTTGCGATCCAGCCCGGCGGCTCCCCCGAGGCGCTCAAGGACGGTGACGAGATGATCCTCACCCAGTCCGCGATGCAGCTGGAGGATCTGATCGGCAAGTTCCTCGTCAATGGTTCGCCCAGCGACAAGAAGGACGCCGGCAACGGCGGCAAATAGCCCACCATTCCCACCGGCTCGCCGAGCCGGTTCCGCTGAAGGAGTTTCACCATGTTGCGCAGACTGGCTCTTGCCACCGCCATCGCTTTCGGCAGCGTCATCGCCGCTCCGGTCCTTGCCCAGGGAGCCGCGGCCACGGCCGCCGCCGCGCCGGCGCCGGTGCAGGTCGTGCAGGGCATCGCCGACCAGCTGGCTTCGGCGATCGAGGGGCATCGCGACGAGCTGAAGAAAAACCAGGAAAAACTGATCAGCGTGATCGACGAGGCGTTCCTGCCGCACTTCGACGTCGACTATGCCTCGATCCTGGTGCTCGGCCAGCATGCCCGCGAGACCAGTCCGGAGCAGCGCGAGCGCTTTGCCCACGCGTTCTACAACTCGATCACCCACCGCTACGCCGAGGGCCTGCTCAACTACACCCGCGGCCGGGTCAAGGTGTTGCCGTTCAATGGCGACCTCAACGACAAGCGCACCGTGGTGCGCACCCAGGTGGTGCTGGACGACGGCAAGCTGGTCTCGGTCGACTACGCGTTCCGCAAGAGCCGCAACGGCGACTGGAAGGCCTACGACGTGATCATCGAGGGCATTTCCTACGTCACCAACTACCGCAACCAGGTGGACGCGGAAATCCGCAAGGCCGGCATCGAGAAGCTGATCACGAACCTGGAGACCCAGGGCTCGAAGGCGCTGGAGACGATGGACAAGGACAGCAAGAGCGCGTCATGACGGGCCAGACCGGGCAGGGCTTCGGGCTCGATGCCACCACGCCCGCCACCCTGGGCGTGGACGGCGAGCTGAGTTTCGACACGGCCGCCGCCGCACTGCAGGCGATCCAGTCCGCACTGGCGGCCGGCTCGGCGTCGCGGCTGGACCTCGCCGGAGTGGTCCGCAGCGACAGCGCGGGGCTGGCCTGCATACTGGCGGTCATGGCCGGCGCGGCCCGGCACGGACGGCCCTTGCAGGTCGTCCACGTGCCGGCCGGCATGCGGGCGCTGGCGCAGGTCTGCGAGGTTGATCGCCTGATCGCCTGATCGCCTGATCCGCCTGGGCGACAACGGCGGATACGTAGAGGGGCCGCAGGCCCCTCTACGTATCCGTGGCCGTGCCCCGGACGCGACTACGGCTGCTTGGCCGCCTGGTCCGGATGCTTGTTCTCCCACTGGTGCTGCTGTTCCAGCAACTGCTCAGGGTCGAAATTCTGGTCGTTCAGGCCCTGCATCTGCTGGATGGCCTCAGGCGGCGGGTTGCCGTCGTAGATCTTGTACAGGCGCTGCTGCCGGTAGGCGTCGCGGATGAATACGTAGGGATCGTAGGCGGACTGCAGGAAGCCTTCCGCATCGATCGCACGCGAACGCAGGGTCACCAGGTAGATCGCCGAGGGCAGGTATTGCAGGCCGTTGTAGTGGTGGTGGTTGGCGTACAGGGTCAGCGGATCGAAGAAATAGCTGTCGACCGGGGTCTGCCAGATGTCGCGCACGGTGCTCGGGCCCAGGAACGGGACCATCAGGTAATCGCCTTCCGGCGCACCCCAGCGTGCCAGGGTGATGCCGAAGTCGTTGGATTCCAGCGGCAGGCCGAGCTGGCTGGCCGGGTCGAAGAAGCCGCCGATGCCGAGCGTGAGGTTGACCAGGAACCGCCCGGTGCTCTGCAGTGCCTGTTTCGGCCGCGCCTGCAGCAGATCGTTGGCGACCGTGATCGGCATGCGGATGTTGGTGAAGAAATCGCTGAACGAGCGGCGCACCGGCGGATTGGTCACCTTGCGGTAGCCCATCGCGACCGGGCGCACCACCGCCTTGTCCAGCGTATCGTTGAATTTGTACGCGCTGCGGTTGTACTTCTCCAGCGGATCGTCGGTGCGCGGCTTGGCGATGGTGCAGCCGGCCAGCAACGCCAGCGCAAGCACCGGCAACCAGCGGTGCAACAAGGGGAATCGAAGCTGTGGGGTCATTGGCGCAGAGGATTCGCGTCGGGGAGACAGTTAAGTGTACTGTCTGGTTTTATATCCTGCACGGCTTTCGGAGCGCTTTCCCGGGCACCGCCGATCCGTGGCCAGCCCGCCATCATACGCGCGTGCTCATTGCCAGCAAAGCACCTGCTGGCTACACTGTAGGACTACATAAGTCATTTATTCCCTGAGGATTTCACATGGCACGCATTACCGTCGAAGACTGCCTCGAGGTGATCGACAACCGTTTCGAGCTGGTGCTGATGGCGACCAAGCGCGCACGCCAGCTGGAAAAGGGCGCCGAACCGGCCGTCAATCCCGATCACGACAAGCCGACCGTGCTGGCGCTGCGCGAAATCGCCGCCCGTCGCATCGACCAGGCCACCATCGACCAGATCGACAAGGCCGAGCGCGAGCGCGCCGAGCGCGAGGCGCTGGAGTGGGCGGCGGCCGAGGTGGACGACGATCTTTCCAAGGGCGGCGACGACTGATGGATGGCGGCTGCTGTAGCACGCGCATCCGTCGCGCCGGCGCGTCCGGTGCGACGGCCTGCATGCGCCGGGCAGCCGCATCCCCCGTCCGCCGCGAGGTAGGCGCCTGAGCAGGCGCCGGCATCCGATGACTGCGGCCACCCCTACCGCCACGGTCGACCTGTCCGCGCTGCCGCCGTACGCGCTGGCCCTGAAGGAACGCATCGCCTACCTGCCCGAAGCGCAGGTCGAGCGCGTGCTGCGCGCGTTCCAGCTTGGCGCGCAGGCGCACGCCGGGCAGGAACGCAAGAGCGGCGAGCCGTACATCACCCATCCGGTGGCGGTGGCGGGCATCCTGGCCGAACTGGGGCTGGATGCCGAGACGATCATCGCGGCGATCCTGCACGACACCCTGGAGGACACCGAGCTCAGCCGCGAGGCCATCGCCGAGGAGTTCGGCGAAGTGGTGGCCGAGCTGGTCGACGGCGTCACCAAGCTGGACAAGATGCGTTTCGGCAGTCGCCAGGAGGCCGACGCGGAAAGTTTCCGCAAGATGCTGCTGGCGATGGCGCGTGACATCCGGGTGATCCTGATCAAGCTGGCCGACCGGCTGCACAACATGCGCACGCTGGGCGCCAAGGATGCGGATTCGCGCCACCGCATCGCGCGCGAGACGCTGGAGATCTTCGCGCCGATCGCCCAGCGCCTGGGCATGAACAAGTTCAAGGCGGAGCTGCAGGACCTGGGTTTCCGCGCGTTGTACCCGGACCGCTACCGGGTGATCAGCGAGCGCATCCGCGCCGCGCTCGGCAACCGTCGCGAGGCGATGGGCAGGATCGAGGCGGCGCTGTCCGCGCGGCTCGCCGCCGAGCACCTGCCGGCGATGGTGGTCGGCCGCATCAAGTCGGCGTGGAGCATCTATTCGAAGATGCGCGGGGACCACAAGAGCTTCGCCCAGCTGATGGACGTCTATGGCTTCCGCGTGGTGGTCGACAGCGCGATGAGCTGCTACATGGCGCTGGGCGTGGTGCATGCGCTGTACAAGCCGGTCGACCGCCGCTTCAAGGACTTCATCGCGATTCCCAAGGCGAACGGCTACCAGTCGCTGCACACCGTGCTGCTGGGGCCGTTCGGCGCGCCGATCGAGGTGCAGATCCGCACTGCCGAGATGGATTCGGTGGCCGAGCGCGGCGTGGCCGCGCACTGGGCCTACAAGACCGACTCGGGGCCGGCCAACAGCGCGCAGGCGCGAGCGCGCGAGTGGCTGTCCTCGCTGGTCGACAGCTCGGCGAATACCGTGTCGTCGTCGGAGTTCATCGAGAACGTCAAGATCGACCTGTTCCCCGACGAGGTCTACCTGTTCACCCCGCGCGGCGACATCCTGTCGCTGCCGCGCAACGCCACCGCGCTGGACTTCGCCTACGCCGTGCACACCGACGTGGGCGACCATGCGGTGGCGGCGCGGGTCGACAAGAAGCTGCTGCCGCTGCGCACGAAGCTGGAGTCGGGCCAGCTGGTGGAAATCATTACTGCGCCGTCCGCGGTGCCGAACCCCGCCTGGCTGGAAGTGGTGGTCACCGGCAAGGCGCGCACCGCGATCCGCCAGTACCTGAAACACCTGCAGCACGAGGACGCGGTGGACTTCGGCCACCGCATGCTCGACCGCGCGCTGGACGCGCAGGGCAGCAGCCTGGACGGCATCCCGCCGGCGGTGCTGGACCGGTTCCTGGAAACCTCCAAGCTGAAGCGGCTGGAGGAATTGCTGTCCGACATCGCGCTGGGCAACCGCATGCCCGACGTGGTCGCCAGCCAGCTGCTGGCCTCGCGCGGCAGGAAGGCAGGCAAGCTGCAGGCTTCGGCGCATGCGCACGAGAAGATCCGCATTACCGGCGCCGAGCGTGGCGTGCTCAGCTTCGCCAACTGCTGTCATCCGCTGCCGGGCGACGAGATCGTCGGCTACCTGTCCTCGGGCAAGGGCATCGTGGTGCATCGCGACGAATGCCCGAACGTGGCCGAGCTGCGCAAGTCGCCGGAGCGCTGCGTGGCGATCGAGTGGGGCCGCGACGTGCAGGGCGACTACCGCGCCGAGCTGCGCATCGAGGTGATCAACCGCCCCGGTGTGCTGGCCACCGTGGCTGCCGCGATCGCCGCGGCCGACTCGAACATCGAGAACGTGGAGTACGTCGAGCGCGATGCCACCGCGGCCACCTTGCTGTTCACGCTGGAAGTGAAGAGCCGCAAGCACCTGGCCGACGTGATCCGCCGCGTGCGCCGTACCGGCGTGGTCAGCGGTGCGTACCGCTATCCCTTGTAGGGGCGCGCCCCGTCCGCGAAAAGTGCCGTACCCTGCTGCCTGCCGGTTTTCGCGCACGGGGTGCGCTCCTACAATCAGCATCTTTCCCCACTTGAGGCAAGCCCATGTCCCGCAGCATCATCTCCACCGAACAGGCGCCGGCCGCGATCGGCCCGTATTCGCAGGCCGTGCGTGCCGGCGATACCGTGTACTTCTCCGGCCAGATCCCGCTGGATCCGGCCACCGGCGCGCTGGTCGACGGCGACATCACGGCGCAGACGCGGCGGGTGTTCGACAACCTCACCGCGGTGGCGGCGGCGGCCGGCGGCTCGCTGGCGCAGATCGTGCGCGTGGGCATCTACGTCACCGACCTGGCGAACTTCGCCGCGGTCAACGCGGTGATGGCCGAATACTTCCGGCAGCCGTACCCGGCGCGCTCCACCATCGAGGTGTCCGGCCTGCCGAAGGCGGCGCAGGTCGAGGTCGACGCGGTGATGGTGCTGGACTGAGTCTCGCCGGCGCCGCGCGCCGACGGCCGGCGTCGGCGCGCGGCTTACGGCAGGCGACGGCGCTCGGTTAGGCTTGCAGGCCATGGCCACCCGCACCGTCCGCCCCGTTTCCGCCATCGACGCCGACCCGGGCCTCACGCCGGTCGGCGCGCTGCCGGGGGTGGGCCCGGCGCTGGTAGCGTCGCTGGCCCGGCTGGGGCTGGAGCGGGTGCAGGACCTGTGGTTCCACCTGCCGCTGCGCTACGAAGACAAGACCCGGATCACCGCGATCGCCGACCTGCGGGCGGGCGAGCGGGCGCAGGTCGAGGGCGTGGTCGAGGCGGTCGAGCGCGGTTTCCGCTATCGGCCGCAGCTGAAGGTGGCGATCGGCGACGCCAGCCGGCAGACCCTGCTGCTGCGCTTCTTTCACTTCAACCGCGCGCAGGCCGAGCAGTTGCTGCCGGGCACGCGGCTGCTTTGCTACGGCGAAGTACGCCATGGCGCGCAGGGTCTGGAGATGGTGCACCCGAACTACCGGCGCCTGGACCAGGCTGCGGCAGCCAGCGTGGACGAGGCGCTGAGCCCGGTCTATCCGACCACCGAGGGGCTGGGCCCGAAACGGCTGGCCGGAGTGGTCGGCAAGGCGCTGGCGCTGCTGCCGCCGGCCGCGCAACTGGAACTGATTCCGCCGGAATGGTGCGCCCGGCACGGACTCGCCTCGCTGCGCGATGCGCTGCTGTACGTGCACCGCCCGCCGCCGGACGCCCACCTTGGCCAGCTGATGCTGGGTCGGCATCCCGCGCAGCAGCGGCTGGCGTTCGAGGAGCTGCTGACCCAGCACCTCAGCCTGAAGCGGATGCGCGCGGCGGTACGCCGGCGGCGCGCGCCGAAACTGGGCGGCACGGGCGAATTGCGCGAACGGCTGCTGGCCGGACTGCCGTTCCGACTGACTGCCGCCCAGCAGCGTGTCGGCGAAGAGGTCGCGCGCGACCTGGCGCAGCCGCGGCCGATGCTGCGGCTGGTGCAGGGCGACGTCGGCAGCGGCAAGACCGTGGTCGCGGCGCTGGCGGCGCTGGCGGCGGTGGAGTCGGGTTGCCAGGTCGCGCTGATGGCGCCGACCGAGCTGCTGGCCGAGCAGCACCTGCGCAATTTCCACCACTGGCTGCAGCCGCTCGGCGTCGAGGTGGAGTGGCTGGCCGGCAAGGTCACCGGCAAGGCGCGCCAGCGGGCGCTGGCGCGGGTGGCCGAAGGCGTGCCGGTGGTGGTCGGCACGCACGCGCTGATGCAGGAAGGCGTGGTGTTCGCGCGGCTCGGCCTGGTCATCGTCGACGAGCAGCACCGCTTCGGCGTGCAGCAACGGCTGGCCTTGCGCGACAAGGGCAGGGATGGCGAGCTGGTGCCGCACCAGCTGGTGCTGACCGCCACGCCGATTCCGCGCACGCTGGCGATGAGCGCGTATGCCGACCTGGACGTGTCGTCGATCGACGAGCTGCCGCCCGGGCGCACGCCGGTGCAGACCATCGCGATCTCGAACGCGCGGCGCAGCGACGTGATCGAACGCATCCACGCCGCCTGCGGCGAGGGCCGCCAGGCGTACTGGGTATGCACGCTGATCGAGGAGTCCGAGCAGTTGCGTGCGCAGGCGGCCGAGGTGGCGCACGCGGAGTTGTCCGCCGCGCTGGCTGGCTTCAGGGTCGGCCTGATCCACGGCCGCATGAAGCCGAAGGAAAAACAGGCGGTGATGGATGCGTTCAAGGCCGGCGAACTGGCCGTGCTGGTGGCCACCACGGTGATCGAGGTGGGCGTGGACGTGCCCAACGCCAGCCTGATGGTGGTGGAGAACAGCGAGCGGCTGGGCCTGGCGCAGCTGCACCAGCTGCGCGGCCGGGTCGGCCGTGGTGCGGTCGCCTCCAACTGCGTGCTGCTGTACCAGCCGCCGTTGGGCCAGCTGGCGCGCGAGCGGCTGCAGGTGATGCGCGACACCAGCGACGGTTTCCGCATCGCCGAGAAGGATCTCGAATTGCGCGGTCCGGGCGAGGTGCTGGGCACCCGCCAGACCGGCCAGCTCAGTTTCCGCATCGCCGACCTGGCCCGCGACGCGCACCTGCTGCCGGCGGTGCAGCAGGTCGGCGAACACATGCTGGCCGAGCACCCGTGGCGGACCACGCAGCTGATCGAGCGCTGGATCGGCGGCGCGGCGCGCTACGCGCATGCCTGATTTTTGCGATCATCCCTGATTGCGAAGATCAAACGGGCGGCCATCCCTGGCCGCACTTTTCAATTCTTGTGATTATCCAGCCATGAGCAAGCCGCAACTCCTGATCGACACCGATCCCGGCGTCGATGACGCCCTGGCCATCCTGATGGCCTACGCCCACGCCGACATCGCCGGTCTCAGCATCGCCGCCGGCAACGTGGGCCTCGGCCATACCGTGCGCAACGCGCGCACCCTGGTCGACCTGGCCGGCGCGGCCACGCCGGTGTTCGCTGGCTGTGCCACGCCGCTGGTGCGTGCACCGGACGAGGACGCCTCCTTCGTGCACGGCCAGGACGGCTTCGGCGATGTCGGCTTCCCCGCGCCGGCCGCCGCACTGGCCGACGAGCCGGCCGCGCTGGCCCTGCTGCGGCTGACCCGCGAGCGGCCGGGCGAGCTGACCCTGGTGGCGCTGGGGCCGCTGACCAACCTGGCGCTGGCGCTGCGGCTCGATCCGACGCTGCCCGACCGGGTGGCGCGGCTGGTGGTGATGGGCGGCGCGGTGACCGGCCATGGCAATACCGGCAGGGTGCCGGCGGAGTTCAACGTCGGCTTCGACCCGGAGGCGGCGCACGTGGTGTTCGAGGCGTTCCCCGCGTTCGAGCTGGTCGACTGGGAGGCCACCCTGCGGCACGCGTTCGACGATGACGAATTCGACGGCTGGCTGGCGGCCGGCGACCGGCGCGCGGATTTCTTTGGCAGGATCGTGGCCACAGCGCGCCGCTACAACGCGAAGCACGACCGCCACGGGCTGGTCGCCGCCGACGCGCTGGCGATGGCGGTGGCGCTGGATCCTTCGATCATCACCCGAAGCGAGGCCCGCGCCGTGGCGGTGGAACTGGACGGCCGGCTGACCCGCGGCGCCACCGTGGTCGACTGGAAGCGCCGGCTGGGCCGGCCGGCCCAGGCGAACATCGTGCTGGAGGTGGACCAGGCCCGCTTCGCCGCGATGGTGCGCCGCGCGCTGGGCGTGGTTGGCTGAAGCGCACGAGCCGCCGACTTGCGGCCATGGCTGCTAGCCCGTTACAATGCCGCTCTTTTCACCACCGCTTTAGAGCCAGCCATGAAGCCTGACATCCATCCGAAGTACGTCCCGGTGGTGTTCCAGGACCTGTCGTCCGACTTCGCGTTCCTGACCAAGTCGACCATGTCCAGCAAGGAAACCATCAAGTGGGAGGACGGCCACGAGTACCCGCTGATCAAGGTGGATATCTCCAGCCATTCGCACCCGTTCTACACCGGCAAGCAGAAGACGCTGGACGTCGGCGGTCGCGTCGACAAGTTCCGTCGCCGCTACGCGGGTTCCGCCAAGGAATAACCGGGCGGCCGCGGCCCGGCCTGCAAGGGCCGGCCGGATCCGATTCCAGGCACGGGGCGAGCGCAGGCTTGCCCCGTGTTTTTTCGTGTCCGGCCTACGACCATTCGCCATCGAATGCATCGGCGGCCTTGTGCGATAATGGCCGGCGAACCGGCGCCAAGGCGTCCGTTGCGTCGCATGCTTTCCCCGGCGTGCGGCATCCAGGCATTCCCCCGTCGGACGGCACCGACCTCGCGGTCGCCGTCGATGGCGACCCACATGTAAGGAGGTTTCCGTGTCCGACCCCAAGATCGTCAAGCTGGTGGATGAGTCGAGCAAGCGCAGCAGCGAGCTGCCGCTGGTCAGCGGTACGCTGGGACCGGCGTGCATCGACATCGGCACGCTGTACAAGGACACCGGCTACTTCACCTACGACCCCGGCTACGGCTCGACCGCCAGCACCAAGAGCGCGATCACCTACATCGACGGCGATCAGGGTGTGCTGCTGTACCGCGGTTATCCGATCGAGCAGCTGGCGGAGAAATCCAGCTTCCTCGAGGTGGCCTACCTGCTGCTCAACGGCGAGCTGCCGAAGCCGGCCGCGTTCGCCGCGTTCGAGCATGACGTCTCGCATCACACGATGATGCACGAGTCGCTGAAGAACTTCTTCCAGGGCTTCCACCACGATGCGCATCCGATGGCGATGCTGGCGGCCGCGGTGGCCTCGCTGTCGGCGTTCTATCACGATGACCTCAACGTCGAGGATCCGGCCGACCGCAAGATGGCCGCGATCCGCCTGATCGCGAAGATGCCGACGATCGCCGCCGCCTGCTACCGCTACTCGATCGGCTGGCCGCTCCGCTATCCGCGCAACAACCTGGAATACGTCGACCGCTTCCTGCACATGATGTTCGAGGTGCCGAGCGAGCCGCTGCAGATGAACCCGGTCGCCGCCAAGGCGCTGGACCTGCTGTTCATCCTGCATGCCGACCACGAGCAGAACGCCTCGACCTCCACCGTGCGCCTGGTCGGTTCCACCGGCGCGAATCCGTACGCGTCGATCGCCGCCGGCATCACCGCGCTGTGGGGTCCCGCGCACGGCGGCGCCAACGAGGCGGTGCTCAAGCAGCTGCAGGAGATCGGTTCGCCGGACAAGGTCGAGACCGCGGTGCTGCGTGCGAAGGACAAGAACGACAGCTTCCGCCTGATGGGCTTCGGCCACCGCGTCTACAAGAACTTCGACCCGCGCGCGAAGATCATCCGCGAGATGTGCCACAAGGTGCTGGCCGAGCTGGGCGTGAACGACCCGCTGCTGGACGTCGCGATGAAGCTGGAGGAGGCTGCGCTGAAAGACGAGTATTTCGTCGAGCGCAAGCTGTACCCGAACGTCGACTTCTACTCCGGCATCATCTACAAGGCGTTGGGCATCCCCACCGAGATGTTCACCGTGATGTTCGCCATCGCCCGCACCGCCGGCTGGATCGCGCACTGGATCGAGCAGCACGAAACCCCCGGGTCGCGCATCGGCCGCCCGCGCCAGGTCTACACCGGCGCCAACGTGCGCGATTACGTGCCGACGGCCAAGCGCTGAGCGCCGGCCAGCCCTGAAGCACTAGAAAACGCCCCGGTTTCGGCCGGGGCGTTTTTTCGCGGGATGGACGACTGCGGATGTCAGCGCAGCGCAGCGCTCAGCCGCCGCTCGAAGTCGCTGGCGGATTCCTCGTCCAGCAGGGCTTCTACCTGCGACAGCGAAGCGCGGCGCATCGGCCGGTCGTCGGCACGGTCCAGCGGGGCCCGGCGCAGTGCGTCGCGCGGCAGCACGGTCAGGTCGAACGGCAGGGTGTCGGCGGCGAACAGCAGCACCGGATATTCGGGCTGCTCGTCGCGGCCGTAGCGTAGCCGCCGCACCTGGGTTTCGATCGGTACGCCGCGCTCGCGCAGGTACAGCACGACCGCCTCCGGGTCGTCGCTGTACACATGCAGGCAGACCGCCGAATGCGCGTCGGCGGTGCCGTCCAGCACCGCGCCGACCAGTCGCGGTTCGAACGGGGCGAGGAAACGCATCGCCTCGACCGCCGCCTCGCGCCGCTGCCGCAGCAGTTGCGGCTGGCTGTCGGCGAGGAACAGCCGCTGGTGCTCGCGCAGTGCCTGCTCGATCTCCAGGTTGCGCGGCAGCGCCTGCGCATCGAGGATGCCAAGCCGTTCGGCGGCCTTCAGCTTGGCGTGATGGAAATCCCGGATGCCGTGTTCGCTCATCAGCCGCGCGGCTTCCTGGGCCACCCGCAGGCGGTTGCGCTGCGCACGGTCGTGCGCGTGGATGCGGTGGTGGTCGCCTCGGGACATGGGGGGCACTCCTTCAACGATGGATGAGCGGCGGCCGGGGCGACCCCGGCCCCGGGGCGGCATCAGAAGATGTCGTAGGCGTGCTGCTGGTCCTGCTCCTTCTGCTGGGCCGCCTGGCTGCGCAGCCGGTCGACGTCTTCCACCTTGAACATCTCGTTGATGCCGTCCGGATCACCCGCCGCGGTGGGCAGGCCGCTGTTGCGGTTGATCAGTACCGTACTGATTCCCGGCGGCATCGGCAACGTGCTCGGCGGCAGGCCCTTCAGCACCGTGCCGGTGTATTCCATCCAGATCGGCAGCGCCGCCTTGGCGCCAAACTCGCCGCGCCCGAGCGAGCTGTAATCGTCGAAGCCCACCCACACCGCGGTCGACAGGTCGCCGTTGAAGCCCACGAACCAGGCGTCGCGATGATCGTTGGTGGAGCCGGTCTTGCCGGCCAGGTCGTCGCGATCCAGCGCGCGCGCGGCCGAGCCGGTGCCGCGCAGGATCACATCCTTCATCAGCGAGGTGACCAGGTAGTCGTTGCGCGTGTCGATCACCCGCGGCGCGAGCACCGGCGGTGCGTTTCCGCCGTGCACGTCGGCCGGCAGCACCGCCTCGCCCACGCCGTCGACGCTGCTGGATTCGGCCGGCGCGCCGGCGCTGCCGGCATGGGCCAGGTTGTTGGCGGGTGTGGGCGTCATGTCCGCCGGCGGCGGCCCGGGCGGACGCGTGTCGAGCAGACGCTCCTGGCAGTTGCGGCAGGCGCGCGCGGGGTTGGCCACGTACACCGCCTTGCCGCTGCGGTCGTCGATCTGGTGGATGAAGTACGGAGTGACCAGATAGCCGCCGTTGGCGAACACGGCGTAGCCGCGTGCCATGCTCATCGGCGATACCGAGGCGGTGCCCAGCGCCATCGACAGGTTGGCCGGGATCGCGTCCTGCGAGAAGCCGAAGCGGGTGGCGTACTCGCGCACGTAGCGCACGCCGATGGCGTCGAGCAGGCGCACCGAGACCAGGTTCTTCGACTGCACCAGCGCCTCGCGCAGGCGCATCGGTCCGGCAAACTTGTCGTCGTCGTTGGACGGCGTCCAGATGCCGTTCGGGCGCGACGGGTCGGGCAGGGCGAGCGGCGCGTCGTTGATGATCGAGGCCGGGGTGAAGCCGCGCTCGAACGCGGCTGAATACAGGTAGGGCTTGAAGCTCGAGCCGGGCTGGCGCGCCGCCATCACGGCCCGGTTGAACTTGCTGCGCACGAAGTTGAAGCCGCCGACCAGCGCCTGGATCGAGCCGTCCTCCGGGTTGATCGAGGTCAGTGCCGCTTGTGCCGCGGGGATCTGCGCCAGCTGCCATTCGCCCTTGACGTCACGCGACAGCCGGATGATGTCGCCGCGCTTGAGCACCGCGTCGACCTTGGTCGGCGCGGCGCCCACGCGATCCTCGTTGAGGTGCGGTCGCGCCCACTGCATCGCGGGCAGTTCGAGGATCACGCTCTCGCGGCTGGACAGGTAGACCGTAGCCTGCTTCTCGCTGCTGGCGGTGACCAGGCCGGGCTGCATGCCGGAAACGCTGCCGTAGCCGGACAGGATGCGGTCGAAATCCGCCTCGCCCGCGCCGGCGGGCAGCTCCTGATGGGCCTCGGGTCCGCGCCAGCCGTGCCGGTGGTCATAGACGACCAGCCCGTTGCGCACGGCTTCCAGGGCGGCCTGCTGGCGCCCGCTCGGCACGGTGGTCCAGACCACATAGCCCTCGGTGAGCGCATCGTTGCCGAAGCGGTCGAGCACCTGCCGCCGCACCATTTCCGCGAGGTAGGGCGCGTCCACCTCGATCGGCTGCTCGTGCGGATAGGCGCGGTTCGGCTCGGCCACCGCCTGCTCGTAGACCGCCTTGGTGATGTAGTCGTGCCGCAGCATCTCGCCCAGCACCCAGTTGCGCCGGGCGAGTGCGCGCTTCTGGCTGTTGATCGGGTTGACTGCCGAGGGCAGCTGGAAGGACGAGGCTAGCATCGCGCATTCGGCGACGCTCAGCTGGTCCAGCGTCTTGCCGTAGTAGTACTCGGCCGCCGCGGCCACGCCATAGGAGCGGTGGCCGAGGAACATCTTGTTGAGATACAGCTCGAGGATCTGGTCCTTGCTCAGCTCATGCTCGATGCGCAGCGCGATGAAGATCTCGGTGAGCTTGCGCGAGTAGAGCTTCTCCGGGCTGAGGAAGAAGTTGCGCGCCACCTGCTGGGTGATGGTGGAGCCGCCGGGGCCCTTGTCGCCGCCGGTGACGATGACGTGCCAGCCGGCGCGTGCGATGCCGTGCCAGTCCACGCCCGGGTGGTGGTAGAAATCCGCGTCCTCGGCCGACAGCACGGCGCGCTTGAGCCGGTCCGGCACATGCCCGATGTCCACCGGGATGCGCCGGGTTTCGCCGAAGGTGGCGATCAGCTTGCCGTCGGCGCTGAGCACCCGCAGCGGCACCTGCATCGGATAGTTCTTCAGCTCCGCTACCGAGGGGAGCCGGGGGGCAATCAGCCAGTACGCCACACCGACCGCAAGAACTGCCAGGAGCAAGCCGGAGAACGCCAGGATCAGGGCCCAGCGCAACAAACGTCGGAAAATTTGCATGGTGTGGGGGATAGCGAGACCTGAGTCAAAACATGGCGAAGTATAGATGTAGCAGTATCTGCCGCACTGAGGCGTGATCCGCTGAGGCAAGGGTCGCGCCAGTGCAGGGCCGATGGCGCAAATGTGGCCGACATCACGCCAATTACTTGAGAAAGTTCCTGTAGGCCGTTGCTATTACGTTAATTTTTAGATTTAATGCCACTGCGCACCCCGCCAGGATCCTGGTCATGGGCGTCAGCGGCAAGGGGGAAACACCGTGGGGCTCTTTACACCGAAGAAGCCGGCGCTGATTGGTGTCGATATCAGTTCGACCGCCGTCAAGCTGCTGCAGCTCAGTCAGGCAGGTGGCCGCTATCGCGTGGAGCATTACGCGGTCGAAGCACTGCCGCCCAATGCCGTGGTCGAGAAGAACATCGTCGAGGTCGAGGCGGTCGGCGACGCGATCCGTCGCGCACTGGCACGCTCGGGATCCAAGCTCAGGCATGCGGCGGTGGCAGTGGCCGGATCGGCCGTGATCACCCGCGTCATCCCGATGAGCGCCGATCTTTCCGAGGACGACCTGGAGGGCCAGATCCAGGTCGAGGCGAACCAGTACATCCCGTACCCGATCGACGAGATCAGCCTCGATTTCGAGGTGCTCGGCCCGGTGCGTGACAGCCCCGACATGAACAACGTGCTGCTGGCTGCCTCGCGCACCGAGAACGTCGACATGCGCGTGGCCGCACTGGACCTGGGCGGGCTGGTCGCCGGAGTGGTCGACGTCGAGGCGTTCGCGATGGAGAACGCCTTCGCGATGATCGCCGACCAGCTCAACGTGAGTCGCGACGCGCTGGTGGCGGTGGTCGACATCGGCGCCACCATGACCACGCTGTCGGTGCTGCGCAACCAGCGCACGATCTACTCGCGCGAGCAGGTCTTCGGCGGCAAGCAGCTGACCGACGAGATCATGCGCCGCTTCGGCCTCTCCTACGAGGAGGCCGGTCGCGCCAAGCGCAAGGGCGGCCTGCCCGAGTCCTACGAGACCGAGGCGCTGGAGCCGTTCAAGGAATCGCTGATCCAGCAGATCAGCCGCCTGCTGCAGTTCTTCTTCGCCGGCAGCGAATTCAGCAAGGTTGACCAGGTGGTGCTGGCCGGTGGCTGCGCCTCGATCGAGGGGCTCGGCCCGATGCTGGAGGAGCAGCTCGGCGTGTCCTGCATCGTCGCCAATCCGCTGGCCCGCATGTCGCTGTCGCCGCGGGTGCAGGCACAGTCGCTGGCGCAGGACGCCCCCGCGTTGATGATTGCGGTCGGCCTCGCCTTGAGGAGCTTCGACTGATGGCACACGTCAATCTACTTCCGTGGCGGGCAGCGCGGCGCAAGCAGCGCGAGCGCGAGTTCTTCATGCAGCTCGGTGCTGCCTTCGTGGTGGGTCTGGGCGTGCTGCTGCTGTGGATCTTCTGGATGGATCAGCGCATCGACAACCAGAACGACCGCAACACGTACCTGCAGACCGAGATCAAGCAGCTCGACGTGCGCATCGCGAAGATCAAGGACCTGGAAAAAGTCCGCGAGCACCTGTTGGCGCGCAAGCAGATCATCGAGCAGCTGCAGGCCGACCGCTCGCAGATGGTGCACCTGTTCGACGAGCTGGTGAAGACGATTCCCGCCAGCGCCCGGCTGAGCGGGCTGAAGCAGAATGGCCAGTCGATGTCGCTCGACGGCGTGGCCCAGTCCAATGCCAGCGTCGCCGAGTACATGCGCAACATCGAGGGTTCGCCGTGGATGGGGCATGCCGATCTGCGCAAGACCGAAAATGTCCATAACGGCAGCCGCATGCCGTACGTGTTTGGCCTGAACGTATCGCTGAACAAGCCGAAGGCCGACGAGAACGACGCCGGCAAGACTTCAGTGCTGCCGGCCGGCAGCGGATCCGGCGTGGCTCCCGCGGTTCCGGCCTCGGTCGCCGCTGCGGCGAAGGCCGTCATCGCGCCGACGAAGCCGTCCACGGCCGCGGCGCCCGCGCCGGAAGCCAAACCGGTGAGTGCGGCCGCCGCCAAGGGAGGTGCCGGATCATGAGTTTCCTTCACGATATCCAGAACCTCGACCGCAACAACGTCGGTGGCTGGCCGCAGTCGGTCAAGATCTTCTTCACCGCGCTGCTGCTCGGCGTCGTGCTGCTGGCCGGCTGGTATTTCTTCGTCAGCGGCCAGCAGGACAGCCTGAACTCGCTGGTCGGCAAGGAGAACCAACTCAAGCAGGAGTTCTCCGCCAAGCAGGCGAAGTCGGTCAACCTCGAAGCGCTGCAACAGCAGCTCGACGAGATGCAGGACATGTTGCGCCAGCTGCTGCGCCAGCTGCCCAGCAAGACCGAGATGCCCGAACTGCTGATCGACATCTCGCAGACCGCGCAGGCGGCCGGCCTGGAGAGCGACCTGTTCCAGCCCGGCCCGGAGACGCCGAAGGATTTCTACGCGGAGAAACCGATCGCGTTGCGTTTCACCGGTACCTACCACCAGTTCGGCACGTTCATCAGCGGCGTCGCGTCGCTGCCGCGAGTGGTGATCCTGACCCTGCACGACGTCTCGCTGACGCCGAAGTCGCCGGGCAAGGACGGTACCGCGAACGGCCAGCTGGTGCTGCAAGGCACCGTGAAGACCTATCGCTACCTGGATGACGAAGAGAGCGCCACCGCGAGCAAGGGCAAGAAAGCCGGGGGGGCGAAGTGATGAAGAAGTCTGCTGCCGTCAAACCCGCCCAGGTCCTGCGACTGGCGCTGATGCTGGGCGTCGCGCTGGTGCTGGCCGGCTGCACCCGCGGCATGTCCGACCTGCGCGCCTGGGTGGCGCAGGAAAAGGCCAAGAAGGGTGCGCCGATCCAGCCGCTGCCGGTGATCAAGACCTTCGAGACCTTCACTTACAACGACCAGGACCGCCGTGATCCGTTCAGCCCGAGCACGGCCGAACTGGACAACAACAGCAGCACTGCAAGTGGTCCGCGTCCGGATGCCAACCGCGCCAAGCAGCCGCTGGAACTGTTCGCGCTGGACAGCTTGAAGATGGTCGGCACCGTCGGTACCGGTGCGGGCATGGAAGTGCTGGTCAAGGATCCGGGCGGCGTCATCCACCGCGTCCATGTCAACGAGTACATGGGTCAGAACTACGGGCACATCACGGCAATCAGCGAAGACCACATCGATCTGGTCGAGCTGGTGTCCAACGGTAATGGTGGCTGGATGGAACGTCCTGCCAGCATCGCGCTCGACGCGAAATAGGTAGACAGGGGCATCATGCTAATGACCAACCAAATCCAATCCGTCCGGGGCCGTGTCATGCGCCATGCAAGCCGCTACATGTCGATGTGCCTGCTGATCGTGAGCGCCGCCTGGGCCAGCGTTGCGATGGCTGCCACCACCACGCTGAAGAACATCAGCTACGACGCCCTGCCCGGCGGCAGCGTCGCGTTGCGCCTGGACTTCGGCGGCGGTCCGGTGCCGCAGCCGAAGATCTTCACCACCAGCAATCCGCCGCGCATCGCCGTCGATTTCCCCGACACCGACAATGCGGCGCCACGGCATCTGGACATCGGCAAGGGCTCGACCTCCGGCGTGTCCGCGGTGTCGGCCGGCGGCCGCACCCGCGTTGTGGTCGAACTGATGCGCGAGTCGAGCTACCGCTCGCGGGTCGACGGCAACAGCCTGGTGCTGACCGTCGACAACGGCAGCGCGAACCAGTCCGTCACCACCGCGGCCACGATCGATCCGACCAAGGCATTGCCTTCGGCCTCGAATGGCCCGGCCATCTCCAACATCGACTTCCGTCGCGGTCCGAACGGCGAAGGCCGCGTGCTGATCGACTTCAGCGGCAGCGGCGCGAATGCCGACATGGTCCGCAAGGGTGACAAGGTACTGGTCACCATCGACCATGCGAACCTGCCGGCCAACCTGGCCCAGCGCCTGGATACACTGGACTTCGCCACGCCGGTGCAGTCCATCGTCACCCGCGCCGGCGCCGGTGGTGGCGCGCGCATGGAAATCGCGGTCAAGGGCAACGTCGAGACCTCCGCCTACCAGACCGCCAACCAGTATGTGGTGGAAGTCGCGCCGAAGAAGGCCGAAGACAAGCCGGCCGACCGCATGGCCCGGCTCACCCAGGAGCCGAACTACAACGGCAAGCGCGTCACCTTCAACTTCCAGGACATCCCGGTGCGTTCGGCGTTGCAGCTGATCGCCGATATCTCGGGCCTCAACCTGGTTGCTTCCGACAGCGTCGGCGGCAGCGTCACGCTGCGCCTGGTCAACGTGCCATGGGATCAGGCGCTGGACGTGATCCTGCGTGCCAAGAACCTGGACAAGCGCCGCAACGGCAACGTGGTGTGGGTCGCGCCGCAGGCCGAGCTGGCCAAGTACGAGCAGGACGTGGCCGATGCCAAGCTCAAGGCGCAGGACACCGCGGAACTGCTCACCGACTACGTGCCGATCAGCTACGGCAAGGCGGCGGACATCGCCAAGCTGCTGACCAGCGGCAGCATGCAGGGTGGTGGCGGCGCCGGCGGCGGCAACAGCAGCAGTACCCAGCGCGGCTTCCTGTCGCCGCGTGGCAGCGTGTCGTTCGACACGCGCACCAATACGCTGCTGCTCAACGACACGCCGGAAAAGATCAAGCAGCTGCGTGAGCTGATCGCCGTGCTGGACAAGCCGGTGCAGCAGGTGCTGATCGAGTCGCGCATCGTGGTCGCCTCCGACGACTTCACCCGCGAACTGGGCACCAAGTTCGGCGTCACCGGCCGGGTGAACAACACCCAGTTCCAGAATGCCGCCGCGGCGACGCCGGCCCTGACCACCGGCCTCGGTGGCGGCAACGTGACCAACGCCGGGCTCAACGTGAACCTGCCGGTCGCCCCGGCCGCCGGAACCTTCGGCCTGGCCATCCTCGGCGCCAACTACGCGATCGACCTGGAGCTCTCCGCCGCGCAGACCGAGGGTCGCGGCGAGGTGATCTCCAGCCCGCGGGTGATCACCGCGAACCAGCAGGAGGCGGTGATCCGCCAGGGCCAGGAAATCGGCTACGTCACGTTCCAGAACAGTGCCGGCGGCGGCGCCGGCAGCGGTACCGCCACGGTGCAGTTCAAGGATGCCGTGCTGGAGCTGAAGGTGACCCCGACGATCACCGCCGACAACCGCGTCTACCTGATGATCAACGTCAAGAAGGACGCGCTCGCCGGCTACGTCGACGCACCGGGCAGCGGCAAGATCCCGACCATCGACACCCGCGAGATCAACACTTCGGTGCTGGTCGACAACGGGCAGACGGTGGTGCTGGGCGGCATCTACGAGATCAACAAGGCCAACACGATGACCAAGGTGCCCGGCCTGGGCGACATCCCCGGCGTCGGCGTGCTGTTCCGCAAGACCTCGCGGACGAACACCAAGGCCGAGCTGCTGATCTTCGTGACGCCGCGCATCCTCAGCGCCTCGTTGCAATAGGCCCCGCGCACATGCAGCGAAAGAGGCGGCTTCGGCCGCCTTTTTTTTTGCGTCATCCGGCGGGGCGTTGCCGGCCGGACTAAACTTCCGGCGCCGGCGATGGTCTGTAGCACGCCGCCCGGCCCCGCGCCTGACTGCTCTGCAGGCCGGGCCACGCCGTTGCCACGCCACGTACGGAACCGTTCATGGACATGCCCGAAACCAACCCGCCGAACCGCCTGCAGCAGTCGTTCGCGCAACTGCGCGGCGACCTGCAGCAATGCATCATCGGCCAGCCGCACCTGATCGACTGCCTGCTGGTGGCCCTGCTCGCCGATGGCCACCTGCTGGTCGAAGGGGCACCCGGCCTGGCCAAGACCACCGCGGTGAAGGCGCTGGCGGCGCGGATCGAGGCGGATTTCCACCGCGTGCAGTTCACCCCCGACCTGCTGCCGGCCGACCTCACCGGCACCGACGTGTTCCGCCCGCAGTCGGGCAGCTTCGAGTTCGAGCGCGGCCCGCTGTTCCACAACATCATCCTGGCCGACGAGATCAACCGCGCCCCGGCCAAGGTGCAGTCGGCGCTGCTCGAGGCGATGGCCGAGCAGCAGATCACCGTCGGCCGCCGCACCTGGCAGTTGCCCGAACTGTTCATGGTGATGGCGACGCAGAACCCGATCGAGCAGGAAGGCACGTTCACCCTGCCGGAGGCCCAGCTCGACCGTTTCCTGATGCATGTGACGATCGGTTACCCGGATGCCGCCGCCGAACTGGCCATCCTCAGGCTCGCACGCGAACAGGCCAGTCGCCGTGCTCATCCGGTCGCGGCATCGCCGGCCCTGCTGAGCCAGGCCGACGTGTTTGCCGCGCGCGATGCGGCGATGGCGGTGCACATGGCGCCGGCGCTGGAGGAATACCTGACCCAACTGGTGCTGGCCACCCGCGATGCGGGCCGCTACGGGCCGGAGCTGAAGCGCTGGATCGCCTGGGGCGGCAGCCCGCGCGCCACCATCGCGCTGGACCGCTGTTCGCGTGCGCAGGCATGGCTGGCAGGACGCGATTACGTATTGCCGGAAGACGTGCACGCGATCGCCCACGAAGTGCTGCGCCATCGCGTGCTGCTCAGCTACGAGGCGGAAGCCGAAGGCGTGCGGCCGGACCAGGTGGTCGATCGCCTGCTGGACCTCGTGCCGTTGCCGTGAATGCCGTCGCGTCACATCCCGCGGGTGGCGACGGTCGCAGCCGGGTTGCTCTGGCCGAGCTGATCGCGCTGCGCGCACGGGTCGGCCGCGTGCGCCTGGCGCCACTGCTCAGCCGCGCCGCACGCAGCGGCCAGCAGTCCAGCCGTCTGTACGGCCGCGGCATGGACTACGCCGAGTCGCGCGTCTACCAGGCCGGCGACGACGTGCGCCGGCTCGACTGGCGGCTCACCGCGCGCAGCGGCAAGCTGCATACCAAACTGTTCCAGGAGGACCGCGAAGGCTGCCTGCTGATCCTGCTCGACACCCATGCCAGCATGCATTTCGGCACCCGCGTGCGCTTCAAGTCGGTGCAGGCGGCGCGGGCTGCCGCGGCCGCCGCGTGGTACGCCGTGCGGGCCGGCGAACGGGTCGGCGTGATGGCCTTCGGCCACGCCGACCCGTTGCTGCGACCGCAGGCCGGGCCGCGCGGCGCGCTGGCGGTGTGTGGTGCGCTGGCCGAATGGGACGCGCAGCCGGTGTCCGGCCGGGTCGAGCCGTTGTCCGATGCGCTGGCGCGCGCCGGCCGCGTACTGCACGGCGCCAGCCGCGTGTTGCTGGTCAGCGACGGCTTCAGCTGCGACGCCGCGGCGCGGCAGCGCCTGCTCGATCTCGGCCGGCATGCCGGGGTCAGCGTGCTGGTGGTGGCCGATGCGCTGGAACTGGCGCCGGCGCCGCCCGGGCGCTATCCGCTGGAACATGCCGGTGAGCGCTGCGAAGTGCTGCTGCAGTCCGCACGCCAGCGCGGCGATTTCCAGCGGGCGCTGGGTGCCGGCGCGGCGCGGCTGGGCGAACTGGCGCAATCGCTGGGCCTGCGCTGGAACAGCATCGACACCGCGGCCGATGCGTTCGATGCGGTCAGCGGTCTGCTCGGCGTGCGGAGGGCAACGCGATGACGCTGCCGCCCGCGCCATCGCCCGGCCCGCAGCTGCGCGACATCCATCTGCCGCCAGCGCCGTCCTGGTGGCCGCCGGCGCCTGGCTGGTGGGTCCTGGCGGCGCTGCTTTTGATGCTGTCGCTGCTCTGCATCGACTGGTGGCGACGCCGGCACCGTGCATGGCGCCAGCGTCGCCAGGTGCTGGACGAGCTCGAGCGGATCGCCGGGCAACACCCGCACGATGACGACGCGGCCGCGCTGGCCGGCGCGCTGCACCAGCTGCTGCGTCGCGTGGCGCGCCGTCATGATGCGCAGGCGGTGCGGCAACGCGGCGATGCGTGGCGGCAGACGCTGGCGCGGGTACCGGTCGATGCGGCCACGCTGCAGCAACTGCTGGCGCTGGAGCAGCGGATGTATCGGCCATCCGCACCGTTCGATCGTGCAGCCAGCGTAGCGGCTGCCAGGGCCTGGCTGCAACTGGCGTTGCAACCGGCGCACTGGAAGCCGGCCGCGACGGAGCACGCCGATGCCTGAATTCGCCTGGCCCTGGGTGATCGTGCTGCTGCCATTGCCGTGGCTGCTGCGTCGCTGGCTGCGACCGGCCGCGCCGGGACAGGCGCTGCACTTGCCGCAGCCGGGCGTGCGGCTGGCTGCCGTTGCCGGCCACCGTGCGCGTGGCGCCACGCCGTGGCTGCTGGCACTGGCCTGGCTGTGCCTGCTGGCCGCGGCGGCGCGGCCGCAATGGGTCGGGCCGCCGCAAACGCGGCAGCGCAGCGGCCGCGCGCTGATGCTGGCGGTGGACCTGTCCGGCAGCATGCGCACCGAGGACATGCAACTGGCCGGGCAACCGGTCAGCCGCTTCGGCGCGGTGGAGGCGATCGCCGGCGATTTCATCGATCGCCGCAGCGGTGACGAGATGGGCCTGGTCATGTTCGGCAGCCAGGCTTTCCTGGTGACGCCGCTGACCTACGACCTGTCGGCAGTGCGCGCACAGCTGCAGGGCGCGGCGGTGGGACTGGCCGGCACCGAAACGGCGATCGGCGACGCGATCGCGGTGGCGGTGAAGCGACTGGCGGCGCTGCCCGAGCAGGCGCGCGTGCTGGTGCTGCTCACCGACGGCGTCAACAACGCCGGCAGCATCGCGCCGCGCGACGCGGCGCGCGCGGCGAAGGCGGCCGGCGTGCGCATCTACACCATCGGCATCGGCGCCACGCGCATGCGCATCCCCGGTTTCTTCGGCAGCCAGCTGGTCAACCCCTCGGCCGACCTGGATGCGGACATGCTCACCGGCATCGCCAACGAGACCGGTGGACGCTTCTTCCGTGCCACCGACAGCGGCGAGCTGGCCGATGCGTATCGTGCGATCGACGCGCTGGAACCGATGCCGCAGCACGGCCCCAGCCTGCGACCGCGGCACGAACTGTTCCGCTGGCCGTTGCTGGCCGCGGTCGCGTTGCTGTTGCTGGTGATCGTGCCGCGCCGCTTCGCGCGCGCGCGGGAGTTGCCCGCATGAGCGCGCTGCTGCAGCAATTCCATTTCCTGCGGCCGTGGTGGCTGGCCGCACTGCTGCTGTTGCCGCTGCTGGGCTGGTTCGGCGTGCACCGCAACGTGGCGCAGGTGGAACTGTCGCGGCTGGTCGACGCCGAACTGCTGCCGCACCTGCTGTACGGGCGCGCCGGCAACCGCAGCCTGCCGCTGTGGCTGTTCGCGCTGGGCTGGACGCTGTGCGCGCTGGCCCTGGCCGGGCCGACCTGGAGCCGCGTCGAGCAGCCGCTGTATGCGAGCCGCGCAGCGCAGGTGGTGGCGATCTCGCTGTCGCAGCACATGCTGGCGCGTGACGTGGCGCCGAGCCGGCTCGATCGCGCGCGTTACAAGGCGCGCGACCTGCTGCGCGCCAACCAGGACGGGCTCAACGCGCTGATCGGCTACGCCGGCGAGGCGTTCGTGGTGGCGCCGCTGACCTCCGATGCGCGCAGCCTCGACGACCTGCTCGACGCGATGGCGCCGGACACCATGCCGGTGGACGGCGACAACGCGGCGGCGGCGATCGAACGCGGCGTGGCATTGATCCGCGATGGCAAGGCCGGCGGCGGTTCGCTGGTACTGATCACCGACCAGGCCGATGCCGCCGCCGATGCCGCCGCACGCAAGGCGAACGCTGCGGGCGTGCAGGTATCGGTGCTGGGCGTGGGCACGCCGCAGGGCGGCCCGGTGCCGTTGCCCGACGGCGGCTTCCTGCGCGATGCGCAGGGCGGCGTGCTGCTGGCCCGCCGCGACGATGCGGCGCTCACCGCGCTGGCCGTAGCCGGCGGCGGCCGCTACGCGGCGATGAGCGCGGACCAGCGCGACGTCGATGCGCTGCATGCGCAACTGCGCAGCGCGAAGGCCACCTTGGCGGACGGACAGGTCGGCGATGCCTGGCAGGATCGCGGCGCGTGGCTGCTGCTGCCGTTGTTGCCGCTGGTGGCGCTGGCGTTCCGCCGCGGCTGGCTGTTGTTGCTGCCGCTGGCCGTGCTGCCGCTGTGGCCGGGCACGGCGGCGGCGACGAGCTGGCACGATCTGTGGCAGCGCCCCGACCAGCAGGCCGCGCAGGCCTTGCGTGCGGGCGATGCGAAGCGGGCGCAGCAGCTCGCGCGCGATCCGGCCTGGCGCGGCGTGGCGGCGTATCGCGCCGGCGACTACGCCGCCGCGGCGCAGGCCTTGCCACAGGCGCCCGGCAGCGACGCGGCGTACAACCTCGGCAACACGCTGGCGAAGCAGGGCGCGTACCAGAAGGCGCTCGCGGCCTACGACCATGCGTTGCAACTCGATCCGGCCAACGCCGACGCCAAGGCGAACCGCCAGGCGGTCGAGGACTGGCTGCGCCGGCAGCAACAGCAGCCGTCGGACCCGAAGGAACACGAAGGCCGCGACGGCAAGAAAAACCAGTCGTCGCCGGGCGAACAGGGCAAGACCGGCAAGCAGGATGCGAAGAACCCGTCGTCCGCCTCGGATGATGCCGAGCCGTCCGGCCAGTCGGGCCAGAACGGCAAGTCGCAAGCGCAGGACCCATCCGGCAAAAACGAGTCGCCGCAGGGCAAATCAGGGCCGGGCGCCGCCGGTCAGCCCAAGCCGCAGACCGCGCAGCAGCAGGCCGAGCAGCGGGCGGAGGCGGAACAGGCGCGGCAGGCGCTGAAGCAGCAGATGGATGCGGCGCTGGCCAAGCCGGGCGAGCGCCAGGCTGGGCATCAGCTCGGCGCACCGGCCAAGGACGACCTGCAGGCGAAGCTGCCGGCCGACCTGCGCCACGCCCTGCAGCGCGTGCCGGACGATCCCGGTGCCCTGCTGCGGCGCAAGTTCGAACTGGAATACCAGCAGCGCCACGGCGGCGCGCCGAGCGAGGATCAACAGCCGTGAAGTTCCGACATGTCGTGCATGGGTGCCTGCTGATGCTGGCGCTGGTTCCGGTGCTGGCCGGTGCCGCCGAGGTGACCGCCACGCTGGATCGCGACCACGTGCAGCTGGGCGAGACGGTGACGCTGAACGTGCGGGTGGAGGGCGACACCGGCGCCGCCGCGCCCGACCTGCGCGCGCTGAGCCAGGATTTCCAGTTGCTCGGCACCTCGCAGAACAGCAGCCTCAGCGTGGTCAACGGCCGGGCCAGCGCTGAGCTGACCTTCGGCGTGGCGCTGCGCCCGCGCCATGTCGGCGTACTGCAGATCCCCGCGCTGAGCGTGGCCGGCGGCCGCACCGCAGCACTGCAACTCACCGTGACGGCGCCGGACACGGCCGCGGCCGCCGCCACGCAGCGCGACGTCTTCATGGAATCGCAGGTCGAGCCGGCGCACGGCTACGTCGGCCAGCAGCTGACCTACGTGGTGCGCCTGTACTACGCCAACCGCATCGGCGGCGACGCGCCGTCGCCGCCGCAGGTCGACGGCGTGGAAGTCAGCGCGCTCGGCAAGGGCCTGAACTACGACGCCGAGCGCGGTGGGCGTAGCTACCACGTGCTGGAACAGCGCTATGCGCTGATCCCCCAGCACGCCGGCAGGATCGAGATCCCGCCGGTGGATTTCCAGGGCGAGACGGCCGATCCGGCCGACCCGAACAGCTTCTTCGGCGCCACCGTACCGGTCAGCGCCAGCGCGCCGGCGCAGACCATCGAGGTGAAGCCGGCGCCGGCCGGCTGGGGCGCCAGCGCCTGGTTGCCGGCACGCCGGCTGAGCTTGAGCCTTGACGGCTGGCCGACCACGCAGGGCGCGTCGCCGCGGGTTGGCCAGCCGCTCAACCTCACCATGAATCTCGAGGCCACCGGCCTGTCGTACGAGGCGCTGCCGGCGCTGAGCCTGCCGCCGCTGGACGGCGCCACCGTGTATCCGGACAAGCCGGTCACCGGCAACCGCCAGGACGGTCAGTGGATCATCGGGCGGCGCCAGCAGTCGTTCGCGATCGTACCCGAGCATGTCGGCACGCTGACCATTCCCGCCACCACGCTGAAGTGGTGGAACGTGCTGACCGACAAGCCGGAGGTGGCGCAGATCCCCGCGCACAGCATCACCGTGCTGCCGGCGATCGGTGCGGCGGCTGCCGCCGTGCCGTCCGCACTGGCCGAAGCGGTGGGCGGCGCCGCCACATCCAGCCCGGCGGCGCCTGCCGCCACGCCATGGCGCCGGATTGCGCTGGCCAGCCTCGGCCTGTGGCTGCTCAGCGCACTGGCCTGGTGGCTGTGGCAGCGCCGCCGGCGTGCGTCGTCGGCGGCGCCGCCGGTCGCAGCGCGCACTTCGGCGCGCAGCTGCCAGCTGGCCTTCCTCGCCGCGGCGCGCGGCGGCGATGCGGCCGCGCAGGTGCGCACCCTGCTGGCCTGGGCCCGTGCGGAACGGCCGGCGATCCAGCACCTCGGCGAGTTGTCGGCGGCGCTGGGCGATGCCGCGCAACGCGCGGCGATCGCCGTCCTGCAGCAGCGCCACTACGCCGGCACGCCGGCACCCGACGTTGGTGCGAACCTGGCGAAAGCGTTCAAGGACGGCTTCGCCTGGCGTGCCGTGGATGCGACCGAAGGAAACTCCGGGCTGCCGCCGCTGTATCCGTTCAAGCTGCATTGAACGGCTCGCGCCGTGGGGCGGGCATTGCCCGCCGGCTTTTGCCGGCGCGCTCGGGGGGCGGCGGGCGGTGCCCGCCCTACGGCGCCAGCGCCTGCTGGAACACCGCGCGCATGGCGTCGCTGAAGCAGCACAGCGTCACCTCGATGCCGTCGTCGCGGGCCAGCTCGTCACGCAGCGTGGCCGTGGCCACCGCGGCGGCCTGCCCGGCGGGGTAGCCGTAGACGCCGCAGCTGATCGCCGGAAAAGCAATCGTGTGCAGCCGGCGTTCGCGCAGCAGGTGCAGCGCATTGCGGTGGCAACGCGCCAGCAGTTCGGCCTCGTCGTCGTCGCCGCCGCGCCAGACCGGCCCCACCGTATGGATCACCCAGCGGGCGGGCAGTGCGAAGCCGGGCGTGATGCGCACCTCGCCGGTGTGGCAGCGCACGCCGGGGGCGGATTCGGGGAGTGCGCGGCAGGCGCGCAGCAGGGCCGGCCCGGCCGCGCGGTGGATCGCGCCGTCCACCCCGCCGCCGCCGAGCAGGCTGGGGTTGGCCGCGTTGACGATGGCGTCCACGGACAGGCGGGTGATGTCGGCGCTGATGATCTGGATGGGCATGGCTTCGCGGGAGCTGACGGCTTGGCTTATGCTTCGGGCAGGCATTCGGGCGCGGCGGGGTGGCAACGGACCATGGCGAAAACGGAAGACGTTTCCTTCGGCTACCTGCTCAGCGACGTGACCTTGCTGTTCCGCAAGCATTTCGACCGGCGCGCGGTGAAATTCGGCCTGACCCGCGCGCAGTGGCGTGCGACCAAGGTGTTGTACCACCGCGAGGGCCTGCGGCAAACCGAGCTGGCCGAATTTTTGGAAATGGAACCGATCGCGGTGGGCCGGGTGATCGACCGGCTGCAGGCGGCCGGCTTCGTCGAGCGCCGGCCCGACCCGAAGGACCGCCGCGCCTGGCGGCTGTACGTCACCGAGCAGGCGCGCGTGATCGTGGGCGACATGGAGCTGATCGCGCGCGAGCTGCGCAAGGACGCCACCCGCGGCATCGGCCACGACGAGCTGCAGCAGGCGCTGGCGGTGATCGGCCGGATCAAGGACAACCTGCAGGCGCTGGAGCAGGGCGACGGCACGCCGTGACGCGCGCCTGCGGCGGCGCCGGCCAGTGCATGGGTCGGGGGCGCGTGCGGCGGAATTCGCGGCATAGTGACGACGGTCGTGTCTCGCGGTGGGTCAACTCGAAGACGCTGCATGCGTTGCAACGGACTTGGTGCATCGTCATCAGCCCTGCGGTATCCGACCACGCCGAACCCGCATCGCCACCGCGCGTGGCGCGAAGATCGAGCAGCCCCCGCGCATGTCCTGGAAAAAGATCGTCCTGGTGCTGGCTGTCGCCGTGCGGTCGGAGACGTTCTGCGTGCCGGATGCGCTGGTGGGATCCGGGCAGTACTACGCGAAGTGAACATCACCCGTACTCCCTCCCCCTGCAAGGCAGGGGGAGGGTTGGGGAGGGGGTTCGCCTTTGATCTTTGATCTGCCTGAAGAGCGACCCCACCCTCCCAAAAGGGATTCCCTTCGGTCACGGCCCTCTCCTGCTTGCAGGGGAGGAAGCAAGGCAGCGATCTACTCGCCGGCGCCGTCCTTGGCGAATGCGCCCGGCGCGGAACCGAAGTCGCCGTTGGCCTGGGCGGCCATGTATGAGAACGCGGCGTAGACCGCCACGTTCTGCGCCAGCTCGGCGGGATCGATCTTGTCCAGCGTGTCGTTCGGGGTGTGGTGCCAGTCGAAGTACTTCGTGCCGTCCTGGGTCAGCGACAGCGCCGCCATGCCCTTGGCGTGCATCTGCGACAGGTCCGAACCGCCGCCGCCGGGCTTGCCGGCATCGTAGGCCACGCCGACCGGTTCCAGCACCCTGGCGATCTGGCCGATGGCGTCGCGCGCCTCGGGCTTCACGCTTGCGCTCATGCGCCAGATCCTGCCGGCGCCGAAGTCGGACTCGGTGCCGAGCTGGAACTTCGCCACCTCGGCGGCGTGTTTCTCGGCGTAGGCGCGGCCGCCCCACAGGCCCATCTCCTCGTTCGCGAACGCGATCACCCGGATCGTGCGGTCCGGCCGCTGCGGCAGGTCGCGGATCAGCTTGCCGGCCGCCATCGCGATCGCCACGCCGGCGCCGTCGTCGATCGCGCCGGTGCCCGGGTCCCACGAGTCGAGGTGGCCGCCGATCGCCACCACCTGGTCGGGGTGCTTGCGGCCGGTGATCTCGCCGATCACGTTGGCGCCGGTGTATTCGCCGACCACGCCGCAGTCGAGGTCGAGCTTCAAGGTGACCGGCTTGCCGTAGGCCAGCACGCGTTCGAGCTGGTCGGCGTCGGGGTTGGTCAGTGCGGCGGCGGGGATCGCCTTGGCCGGGTCGCGGAAGCCGGCGACGCCGGTATGCGCGGCGCGCTGGTGCGCATCGGTGCCGGCCGAGCGCAGCAGGTAGGCGGCAGCGCCCTTGGCCTGGGCGATCACGGCGCCCATCGTGCGCACGGCCGAACCCATGCCGTAGCCGTGACCGTCCTTCGCGCGCTCCATGCGGTAGCCGACGTAGACGATCCTGCCCTTGATGCTGGCCGGGTCGGCCGCCTTCAGCGCCTCCAGCGTGTCGAACTTCACCACCTCGGCGGTCAGCCCGCCCTTCGGCG
Source organism: Rhodanobacter sp. GW835-FHT13D09 (assembly GCF_058793995.1). Lineage (NCBI taxonomy): Bacteria > Pseudomonadati > Pseudomonadota > Gammaproteobacteria > Lysobacterales > Rhodanobacteraceae > Rhodanobacter > Rhodanobacter sp. GW835-FHT13D09. The sequence continues at coordinate 170,155 of NZ_JBXAGL010000002.1, forward strand.
TGCCGGCCGAATAGCCCAGCGCGGTCAGCGTCAACGGCTGCGGGAACGGTGCCACGATCGCGGCGTGCTCGCTGCGGCGTTCCCACAGCGGGTAGGTCACCGCCTCGGTGTAGACCTTGTCATAGCCGAGTTCCTTGAACTTCGCCACGGCCCAGTCGCGCGCACGCTGGTCGTTCGGGCTGCCGGCCAGGCGGGCGCCGACCTCGGTGGTCAGCGAGGCGGTGACCTCGTACGCAGTGTCGTCGTGCAGCGCCTTGTCGCGCAGCAGTTCGGCCGTCTTTACGGCTGTGGCGGGAATCGTGGTGGTGGCGCTGGCGATGCCGCTGGCCAGCAGGCTGGCGGCGAGCAAGGTAAGGGACAGACGGCGCATCGGGGGACTCCGCGTGGGAAACCCCGATTATGGCGTGGTTGCCGGTTGCCGCTTAGGCTAGAAGTCACGGTGGCGAGGAGCCGCTTCGTAGGGCGGGCAGTGCCCGCCGCTCTCGCTTGGCCATACCAAAGAGCCGGCGGGCCGTGCCCGCCCTACGCAGCCATAGTCTTGTTCGCTATGGCTTGTTCTTCAGCAGGTCGCGGATCTCGGTCAGCAACACCACGTCGGCCGGCGGGGCGGCGGGTGCCGCTTCCTGCTTGCGGCTGAGCTTGTTGATCGCCTTGACCATCATGAAGATCGCGAACGCGATGATGATGAACTGGATCAGGGTGTTGATGAAGGCGCCGTACTGGACCGCCACCTCGGCGATCTTGTGCTTCGGGTCGCTGTCGTCGCCGGGCTTGAGCACCCACTTCATGGAGGAGAAGTCGATGCCGCCGGTGAGCCAGCCGATCGGCGGCATGATGATCTGGTCGACCAGGGAAGTGACGATCTTGCCGAACGCGCCACCGATGACCACGCCGACGGCCAGGTCGATGACGTTGCCACGCATGGCAAAGGCCTTGAACTCGCTGATCATGCTCATGCTGCGTCTACTCCCCTCGGGTTGGGCCGGATGGCGGTGCAACTCTAATGCGACAACGTAGGCGCGCACAGATGAAGGTCGCGTGGAAGTCCCGGATCGGGAACAGGTTCTCAGACGATGTGCCCGTCCAGTTCCGCCACGCCCACCAGTTCGGCGTGGAAGCGGTCGCCGCGCCGCAGCGCGGCCACGCCGGCCGGGGTGCCGGTGAAGACCAGGTCGCCGGCTTTCAGCTCGAACAGCGTGGACAGCGCCGCCAGGATGTGCGGCACGTCGTGCACCATCTCGCCCAGCGTGGCCTGCTGGCGCAGTTCGCCGTTCACGCTGAGCCGCAGCACGGTCTGCCCGTCCACTGCCACCTCACTGGCCGGGCGCAGCGCGGAAACCGGGGCGGAATGGTCGAAGCCTTTGGCCACGTCCCACGGGTGGCCCTTCGCCTTGGCCTGCGCCTGCAGGTCGCGACGGGTCAGGTCCAGCCCCACGCCATAACCCCAGACCAGGGCGGCAGCTGCGTCCGGGGCGAGGTCGCGGCCGCCGGCACCCAGCGCCACCACCATCTCCACCTCGTGATGCAGGTCGGCGGTGGCCTGCGGGTAGGGCACGTCGGCGCCATCGGCGACCACCGCGTCGGCCGGCTTGCAGAAGAACATCGGCGCGGACTGGTCCACCGTGGCGCCCATCTCGCGCGCGTGCTCGGCGTAGTTGCGGCCGATGCAGAACACCCGGCGGATCGGGAAGCGCTGGTCGGAACCGGTGATCGGCAGGCTGGGGGTGGCGGGCGGGGCGATGGCGTAGTTCATGCCCGCAAGCGTAGCAAAGCCTGGCCACGCGTGGCCGGAACAGGGCGCCGGACGCGGACTGCCGATGTGTGGGGTGGTGCTGCATGGGCGGGACGCCGGCTGGTGTCCACCGGCTGCAGCGTCCCGACGCCGGACCAGGGCACGGGCGGCACGCCAGGCTTTGCGGCTGCGGCGCCCCCCGCGCTGCGCTCCTACGGATGGTTCAGGGCATCACCGGCGGTATGTAGTTCAGCGTCAGCCCCAGCAGCCACAGCATGCCCAGCACCAGCGGCACGTGCACCACCAGCTGCATGAAGGTGTAGCCGACCACGTCGCGCGCCTTCAGGCCCAGCACGCCGAGCAGCGGCAGCATCCAGAACGGGTTGATCAGGTTCGGCAGCGCCTCGGCCGCGTTGTACACCTGCACTGCCCAGCCCAGGTGCACGTGCAGGTCGTTCGCCGCCTGCATCACGTAAGGCGCCTCGACCAGCCACTTGCCGCCGCCGGACGGCACGAAGAAGCCGAGGATCGCCGAGTACGCGCCCATCACCGCGGGGAAGCTCTCGGTGCCGGCGACGTGCACGAACAGGTTCGACAGCCGGTGCGCGAGGGTGGCGCCGTCGGCGCCCGGCACGTGGGTAAGCAGGGCGGCGATGCCGCCATAGAGCGGAAACTGGATCAGCACGCCGGCCGTGCTCGGTACCGCGCGGTGCACCGCGTCGAGGAAGCTGCGCGGCCGCCAGTGCAGCAGGATACCCAGGGTGAGGAACAGGAAGTTGTAGGTGTTGAGGTTGGCGATCGCCGTGACCGCCGGCTTGCTGGCGAACTCGTGGCCGAGCCAGCCCAGGCCCAGCAGGCCGATCGCCAGTGCCAGCAGCGGGCTGTATTCCAGCCACTCGCCCGGTCGCGTGCGCGGTGGCAGCGCCGGCGTCGGGGCGTCGCCCACGTCGAAGTCGCGCGAGGTGCGCGCGTTGGCGTCCGACGGCGCGGTGTACCAGCACACCAGCAGCGACACCACGATCAGGATGGCGGTCAGCACGATCGACTGCCACAGGAAGATGGTCTGGCTGAAGGGCAGCACACCGGTGATCGCCAGCAGCCCCGGCGGCATGCTGGCCGGGTTCGCCTGCAGCTGCGCCGCCGACGAGGACAGGCCCATCGCCCAGATCGCGCCGAGGCCGAGATACGCCGCGGCGCCGGCAGCGCGGTAATCCATGCGCAGGTCGCTGCGCCGCGCCAGCGCGCGCACCAGCAGCCCGCCGAACACCAGCGAGAAGCCCCAGGAAAGCAGCGAGGCCAGCATGCTGACCAGCGCGATGTATACGATCGCGCCGCGCCCCGTGCGCGGCGCCCGCGCCAGCACGTCGATGAAGCGCGCCACCACCGGCGCGGTGGCCAGCACGTAGCCGCCGATCACCACGAACGCCATCTGCATGGTGAACGGGATCAGACTCCAGAAGCCGCCGCCGAACGCATTGACCGTCGCGGTCGGCGCAGCGCCGAAGGCGAGCGCCGCCAGCGCCACCACCACCACACCCAGCGCCGCAAACACCCACGCGTCCGGAAACCAGCGCTCCGCCCACGCCGCACTGCGCAATGCCGCGCGCGCCATCCAGCCGTCCTGTCTCGCGTTCATGCCGCTCTCCGCCGGTGAATCGCGACATCGTCGCGCGGCGGCGGATGGGCAAGCAAGGCGACAATGGTCGAACCCCCCCCCCGCTTCAATGAAGCAAAGCTGCGTCGCCGCCGGCGACGCCTCGTTCGCCCTTCCCCCTGCAAGGCAGGGGGAAGTTGGAAGGGGGTAACGCTTTCGACCTAGGGTTCGGCGAAGAGCAACCCCACCCCACCCCTCCCCTGCAAGCAGGGGAGGGAGCAAGGTTGCACGCTCAGTCCCTCCCCTGCGAGCAGGGGAGGGAGCAAGGCCGCACGGTCGGACCCTTCCCCCTGCAAGCAGGGGGAAGTTGGAAGGGGGTAATGCTTTTGATCTAGGGTTCGGCGAAGAGCAACCCCACCCCGGCCCTCCCCTGCAAGCAGGGGAGGGAGCAGGGTTGCACGGTCGGTCCCTCCCCCTGCAAGGCAGGGGGAGGTCAGGTGGGGGTAACGCTCTTGACCTACCGCTTCTGCTTCGCCAGCGTGATCACCGCCACGCCGGCCAGGATGATCGCCATGCCGGCCAGGTCGAACGGTCCCACCTTCTCGCCGGCCAGCAGCACGCCGACCAGCACCGCCACCGGCGGGTTCACGTAGGCGTAGCTGGTGGCCACCGCGGGGCGCGCGTGCCTGAGCACGTAGAGGAACGCGCTGAACGCGATGATCGAGCCGAACACCGCCAGGTAGACCACCGCCAGCGTGGCGCGGGTGCTCGGGTGCGCCGGCAGGTGTTCGCCGCTGGCGAAGCCCACGACGAGCAGGGCGACGCTGGCGCAGAGCATCTGCGCGGCGGTGTTCATCGGACCCAGCGGCATCGTCTGGCGCCGGCTCCACACCGAGCCGAACGCCCAGGCCGCCGCCGCCAGCAGCAGGGCGGCCGCGCCCAGCGACGAGCCGGCCAGGCTGCTGCCCAGGTTCAGCACGATCACGCCGGCAAAGCCGATCGCCAGGCCGATGCCCTCGCGCCGGTGCGGCCACTCGCCGTACATGCCGGAAAACAGCGCCGCGAACAGCGGCATGCTGGCCACCGCCACCGCGGCGATGCCCGAGCTCACCCGTTCTTCCGCGAAGCACACCAGGCCGTTGCCCATGCCGAGCAGCAGCAGGCCGGTGATCGCCGCATTGCGCCATTGCAGTGGTGTCGGCGGGGCCATCCCGCGCCAGCGCAGGAAGCCGTACAACGCCACGCCGGCGCCCAGGAAGCGCACGCCGGCGAGCAGGAACGGCGGGTAGCTTTCCAGCGCGAATCGGATGCCCAGATAGGTCGAGCCCCAGATCACGTACAGCGCGAACAGCGACAGCGGTATCAGGAAGCGGGGATCAGTCAGGCTGCGCGGCGTTGCGACCGCGACGGAGGCAGGGGTGTCGGACATGGGGGCGGATCATGGGGGGACGGTGCATTATCCGTCGGTTCCCCTGCGGTTTGCTCAATGCGCGACCGGCCGCCCCTGGCGGATCACCACGAATTCGCCTTCCAGCACGGCCGGCCGCGCGTGCACGCCGGCTGCCGCCGGTGCCATCGGCATGCGACCCTGCTTCCACTGGCGCGCGACCAGCAGCACGAGGCCGCCGACCAGCAACACACCGGCCACCACCAGCCCGAACACCAGCAGCACGCCCAGCATCGCCACGCCCAGCAACAGCGACAGGGCACGGGCCAGCGGGTGGCGGGGACGACGAAGAGAAGGCAGGGCGAAGTGCATGTGTTAAAAATCCGTGTGGTAAAATCAACGACTTACGCCACAACCATGGGGCCATCCGCCCCGCGAGGCAAGTGCCGATGGATACATTCACCCCCGCCGCATCGCAGGGCCGGCAGACGCTGTGCCGGCTGGACGAGATCCCCGACGGCGGCGCCACCGCCGTCGACGCCCGCCTGCCTGATGGCGAGGAAAGCCTGATCCTGCTGCGCCAGGGCGCGGAGGTGCGCGGCTACCTCAACGTCTGCCCGCATGCCGGGCGCCGCCTCGACTACGCCCCCGGCCACTTCCTGCTGAAGGACGCCACCCTGATCTGCGCCGTGCACGGCGCCACCTTCAACCGTCACGACGGCCTGTGCATCGCCGGCCCGTGCCGCGGCGAGCACCTGCGCGCGGTGGCGGTGCGGGTGGAGGCGGACGAGGTGCGGCTGGCCTGAGTCGCTTCGCTCTTCCCCCTACTGGCGCAGAGGAGGGAGCAAGGCCGATTTGCTCCTCCCCCTGCCCGGCAGGGGGAGGTCGGCGACCGAAGGGAGTCCTTCAGGTGATGGGGTGGCTACGGGTGGCGAGGAGTGCAGGGTCAATAGCGAACCCCACCCCAACCCTCCCCTACTGGCGCAGGGGAGGGGGCAAAGCCGCTTCGCTCCTCCCCCTGCTCGGCAGGGGGAGGTCGGCGACCGAAGGGAGTCCTTCAGGTGAGGGGGTGGCTCCGGGTGGCGAGGAGTGCAGGGTCAATAGCGAACCCCACCCCAACCCTCCCCTACTGGCGCAGAGGAGGGAGCAAGGCCGCTTCGCTCTGAAGCAGGGGAGGGTACGAGGCCTTGCTACTCGGTGATCTTCTGCAGGTTATCCTGCAGTCCGTCGGTATCGCGGTCGCTGGTGAGGTCGTAGAGGTTGTAGCGTTTGTTCAGGCGGGCACCGCCGTCGCGCAGCAAGGGCTGCCACGTCATGTGCGCGGTGCCCGGTGTCGAGCGCGGCAACAGCAGCGTGAACGGGATCGAGACGTAGATGCCCTTGTCGAAGCTGCCTTCGCCGAACTGGCGGGAGGAAACATTGGTGAAGGTGGCCCAGGCGCCGATGCGGATGCCGTTGCGGTAGCGCCGCGACAAATCGATGGTGCCGCCCCAGTCTCCGGCCAGATAGCGGCCGATGCTGAGTTTCAGCGCCACGTTGTCGAAACCGGTGTCGAAGTAGCCGGTGAGCTGGCCGGTCGCCACGTGGTAGGGCCGGAAGTCGGCGCGCTGGTCGAAGCCGCGTTGCTTCACCCAGTTCAGGTCCGCGCCGATCGCCCAGCGTTCGCCGAACGGTCGGTACAGCAGCTCGCCGCCGACGCCGCCGAACATCGTCTCCAGCATGCCGCCATAGGCCATCGCGTACCAATCGGGGGCGAGGCGGCGCGCCGTGGTCAACTGGAACAGCGGCACGGTGAGCCGCGAGGTGGTCAGGTACTCGCGGATGTAGGTGCGCACGCGCGGCAGTTCGCTGGGCGCGTCGTAGGTGAATCGGCCGTAGTTGTTGAACAGGTTCGCGTCCAGCTCGCCGCTCCACCACGTGCCGGGAGTGAAGTGGAACGTGGCGTTGTAGTCGGCGCTCAGCTGGTACAGCAGGAAGGCGTTCGGACCGCCCACGGTCTGAGCGTAGCCTAGTGAGAAGCCGCCGTCGTAGCGGCGCAGCGGCGCGCGGTACAACACCTTCTCCTGCTGCGGCAGCGGCTGGTTCTGTTCGACTGCGCGGCCGAATTCGTCCGGCGCGAGGCGGTGGTCGAGCAGCGCATCGAAGCGCCGGCGATCCACGCTGGTAGCCACCACCGGCATGCCGGCCTGGGTCGACTCCAGCGTGTACCAGTCGACCCCGGTTCCCACCTGCTCGTCCAGTACGCGTGCCATGCGCCCCAGCGTTCGCGCGCTGTAGTAGTAACGCTGTGGCTCGCCGGTCACCACCAACTCGCGCCCGCGCAGGGCCAGCCTGGACACGGCGATGCCCGCGTTTGCATCGAGAGCCTGGCTTACCCGCGCCCAATCCGTCGGTCCGGCCGCGGGTGACGCCGGTCGCGGCGGTGGCGACGGATCCAGTGGTTTGGCCGGCAGTTCCACCGCCGCCAGGTTGGTGTGCAGCGTGAGGCTGAACATCGCGGTGGTGCCGCGTTCGACCGCCGCACTGAAGTCCACGTTGCGGCTGAGCCGGTACACCACGCCGAGATTCCAGGGCGTGCGCTGCCGCTGGTTGTCGCCCAGCGGCTCGTGCCGGTAATCGTTGCCTTCGTACTCCAGTTTCACCAGCAGCGGCTGCCACGGCGTCTGCCAGCTCACGCCGCCGAACAGCGCGGTGCGGCCGCGGAAATAACTGCGCGTGTTGAACTTGCCACCCTCGCCGATCGAGGTCGGTGGGCGCGTCTTGAACTTGTCGTCGAGGATCGCCAGCGGGTTGGTCAGGTCGCCGCGCGCGCCCAGGTAACCCCAGCCCAGCCCGAGGCTGAAGTCGAGCGGGCCCGTGCGCTTGTTGGCGACGAGGTATTCGCCCGAGAAGAGGCCGGTGCCGGTCAGGTCGCGGATGCCCAACGCGAGCGAGGGCAGGTAGCGGCTCTCCTGCCACACGTGCAGCCGGGCATCGATGGACTTGTCCTTGTCGGACTGGTTGCCGCTCTGACCAGGCACGCCGTAGAGGCGGTTGTCGATGGCCGAGTAGCGGAATGTGACCTGCAGCCAAGGCAGCGGCTGCAGCAGGAAGTTGTAGCGCGTGTACGGCGCCACGTGGCTGGCGGTGAAGGCGAACTCGCTGTCTGGTGCCATGCGGGCCACCGGGGTCTGCCACAGGCCGGTGTTGCCCCAGTCGTTGTACGTGGGCGCGAGCCAGGTGGGTGGAGTGGCGTCGCCCGCGTGCGCAGGTGGAACCAGCGGCAGCAGCAGGGCCGCGCCGATGGCGGCGCGCAGGCGATGGCGCGACGGGAACGGGCGTGGCGGGCTCACGGCGCGGCGTCCGGCAAGGTCTGGGTGGCCAGGAACGCGGCCACCTCGCGATTCAGATCGGGGTCGATGCGGTCGGCGACGTTCGCACGGATCGGCACGTAGACCACTGCGCCGGGCGCCAGCGGCAGCGTGTCCGAAAGGTTCCAGGCAGCGATGCCCCGGCGGAACACGCGGCCGTCCGGCTGGATCACCCACGCCCAGTCGCGGTCGGCGAGCGCATCGGGCGCGCAGCGCCCGAGATACTCGCGTGCGCCCTGCAACGGTTGCAGCGGCAGCGTGCAGGCCTGTCGCACGGCACCGACCACTCGCACGGTGCTTGGGCGCGGCGGATAGAGCAGCGTGTCGCCCGCCGCCAGCGGCAGGTTGGCGGCGGGCGTGGCCTCGACCACGCGCGGCGCCAGCAGCGCGGTTTCGCGCCCGGTCACCGGCAGATCCACCAGCCAGGCGTGCAGGCTGCGCGCGAGACCGGCGCGCTCCAGGTCGCCATCGCGCAATGCGTGTTCGCGCAGCGCGCCGAGGTCGTACACGATGCCGGCCTTCAATGCGGTCTGCTGCCGGATCAGCGAAGGGCGCAACCACGCCGCGCCCAGCAGGTACGCGTCCGCTTGCACGCCCGCGGCCAGCGCCGCGTCGCTGAGCCGCGCCGTATCCGCCAGCACGAGCGTGCCGGGATGCGCCACCGCGCCCGCCACGCGTACCTGGATGCCGGCCCGAGCCGGCGCCGTCCACGCCAGCCAACTGCACGCGATGCAACATGCCAGCCGCCTCACGGCTGTACCCCGGCGTAAGGCTTCAATTGCACGAGGGTGATCGCCTGTTCCGGTGTGAGATGCTGCTCGCTCTTCCACACCAGCCCGCTGGCAGGGTCGACCCAGTAGCGGTTGACCGCGTGCCAGCGCGCGGCCGGGGCATCGAGGATCTCGTCCACCCGCAATACGTCGCGCGACTGGCCGAGGATCTCGAGCCGGGTCGCGCCCATCGGCACCAGGCGCACGTGCACCGCCACGCCGTAGCGATAGCCGGACCAGTCCATGTTCGCGTTGAACTCCACGGGCGTCGCGAGATGCTGCAGGCCGCGCGCAAAGGAGTTGTCGGCCGGCAGGCGCAGGCCTTCCAGGTTGCTGGCGAGTCCGCTGCTGGCCACCACCTGGCCATGACGCAGGAACAGCACCACGTCGCCCTTGCCGTACCACGCCTCGCGCTCGCCATCGAGGTTGCCCAGAATCAGCACGGCCTGGCCGCTGCGCGTGCTGGCGTACATCTGATAGTACGGCTTGGCAGCTACCTCGGCCGCGCTCGGCAATTGCGAGCTGTGCTGCGCCACGGCCAGCCTGACCGTATCCGCGACCGAGCCGCCCAGCGCGGAGCAGCCGGCCAGTGTCGACAGGGCCAGCCACAGGCAGGGCAGGGCGAACCGGCGACTCATGCCGGCGTCGTCCCGGGGCGCCAGCGCCGGGCGGCGACCTTGCCGGGCACGGCCATCAGTTGTGGTTGGCGCTCTGGATCGCCGCGGCGCTGTTCAGCGCCGTGGTGATCGGCAGCAACTGGCTGATCAGGCGATTCCAGCGTGTCACACCCGCCGCACCCACGAACACCACGTCGCCGGGCAGCACCTTGAAATTGTCGGCCAGTGCGAACGCCGCCGGCGACTTCGCATCCAGTTCGAATACGGTGGCCGGTTGCGTTTCGAGATCCTTGACCCCGCGGATCACCAGCACCGCGCTGCCCTTGGCGGTGCTCGGGTTCAAACCACCGGCAAGGCCCAGCGCCTGGGTCAGGTTCATCGCCGAGGTCTTGAACGGGATCGCTCGCGGCTGTATCACCTCGCCCATCACGTAGATCTGCTTGCGGTCGTTGTGCGGCAGGTAGATGCGGTCGCCGGGCTGCAGGTAGATGCGGCTGGCCAACAGGTCGCCGTGTTCCAGCGCGTCCAGATCGAGGGGGAAGTCGTGGCCGCCGCGGCTCAGCACCAACCCGGAGAGGTTGGCGTCGGGCACGTCGATCTTCGCGGTGCCGATCGCCTGCGCCAGGGTCAGCGGCACGCTGGTGATCGGCTGCGGCGTGGTGTTGACGAAGGCGCCGCTCAGGGTCACGTGCTGGCTGGCATAGATGATAACGCCCACGTCTACCTGCGGGTTGGGGATGTACGGCGCCAGCTTCTTCGTGATCAGTTTGCGCAGATCTTCCAGCGTGATGCCGGCCACCTTCACCTCGCCCACGAACGGGTAATACAGCGTGCCGTCGGAACGCACCTGCCGGCCGTTGACCGTCGCCTGCTGCTGTGATCCGCCGGGAGCCGTCAACTCGGGGTGCTCCCACACCGTCACGAAGAGGGTGTCGCCCGGCCCGATGCGGTACGGCTCCGGCTGGTAATCGAGCAGGGCCGCAGGCACGGCCGCTATGGCCTCGTTGGTCGCTCGCTGCATCGCCAGCAGCTTCGGCGTGATCGGGGTCAGCTGGAAGTAGCGGCTGGCATCGCTCTCGCGCAGCGAGCCGGAACTCGCCAGGTGCTGGCCGGGGGCGAACACGCAGCCGCACAACAGGGCGGCGAGCGCGGCGGCGGTCAGCGCGGGTAGGGCTTTCATCGTCTGGGAAACCTTGCAACGGCGGCGTGGCCGCCGGATGTGTGCGCAAAACATGGCAGGCGTCGCGGCATGGAATCCGCGACGCCTGCAATGTCACGAGGAACCTGCAATCGGCCACTCAGGGGCGGCGCGATTTTTCGTTGCCCGACAAGGCGCGCGGTCTCACCGCGTGCCTTGTCGAGGGCCGGCCTCAGTGGGTGCCGGTGGTGCCGGTGGTGCCACCGCCGCTGCTCGAGGCGGCCACGCCCACGGCCACCGCTGCCGCGCCGATGCCGACGATCGCGCCGGCAGACAAGCCGCCGATGGACGCGGCCGACGCACCGGCTGCGCCCGCCGCCGTGGCGGACGTGCTGGCTGCGCCCGTCGTGGCGGACGTGCTGGTTGCGCCCGTCGTGGCGGACGTGCTGGCTGTGGTCCCGTTCGCACCTGTCGCCCCGGCCTGGCTCGTCGTGGTGGTCGGGTGGATCTGGTTGCCCTGGCTGGCCGGCGCAGTCTGCGCAGACGCCGCCAGCGACATACCGGCACCGAGCAAAGCAATACAAAGCACCTTCATCGTCGCCATCATGCCCTCCCTGTTGCGGATGTCCGCTTGTGTAAAGTGTGCCTTGGAAGTATAAATCCACAGCTAGCTATCCGCGCAAGTGGATTTTCGGCAGATGCAAGGCCCGCAAGATTCTTGCGGCGACTGCGTTGGGAGTTGCGATGCGCTGCGAGGACGCCGCCACGGCCGCCGTGCAGGGGAAGAGGGCCAACGGTCAGGGAGCGGTGCGTAGTCGTGTTCAGCAATATCCTCTTGGTGTGCGTGGGCAATATCTGTCGCAGCCCGATTGCCGAACTGCTCATGCGCCAGGCTCTGCGTGGCCATGAGTTCGAGATCGGCAGTGCCGGTCTGGCCGCGCTGGCTGGGCAACCCATGGATACGACGGCTGCCGAACTCCTGAGCTGGCATGGGCTTGATCCGTCTGCGCATCGCGCGCGGCAACTCACTCTGGAACTGCTGCGCCGGCATGAGCTGATACTGGCGATGGAGCAGGCGCAGCTCGCGCAAATCGGCCGCCTCGCGCCCGAGGCCGTCGGCAAGGTCTTCCTGCTGGACAAATGGGTGGCGTCCCGTGACATTCCCGATCCTTACCGCCAGCCGCGCGGCATGTTCGAGCGCGTCTACGCGATGATCGAGCAGGGCGTGCAGGCCTGGCTTCCCCGGCTTCAGAATCCACGACAGTGAATACCTCGCACATGGCCGAAACACCGCAAGCTTCTGGCGACGACGACATCGACCTCAACGCCCTGCTGGGCACCCTGCTCGACCACAAATGGCTGATCGGCGTGGTCACCGGCGCCTTCTTCCTCGTGGCCGCGGCCCACGCCCTGCTCGCCACGCCGATCTACCAGGCCAACGGCCTGGTGCAGGTGGAGCAGAAGGTGCCGCAACTGCCGGGGCTCTCGGCACTCACCCAGACCCTGGGCACCTCCAACTCCGAGGCCGCCACCGAGATCGCCATCATCCGGTCGCGCTCGGTGATCGGGCGGGCGGTGCAACAGCTCAAGCTCGACATCACGGTGCAGCCGCAGCAGTTCCCGGTGGTTGGCGGTTTCATCGCCCGCCGCTACGTGCCGGCCAAGCCCGGCGACGTGGCCACGCCCTGGCTGGGCCTCGGCCGCGACGACTGGGGCGGCGCCAAGCTCGACGTGTTCCAGTTGGACGTGCCCGATGCCCTGCTCGGCCAGCCGCTGACCCTGGTCGCCGGCGCAGGCGGTAGCTACACGCTGGCGCATGCCGGTACGACCTTGCTGCAGGGGCGCGTGGGGCAGGTGGCCCAGGGCCACGGCGTCACCCTGCAGGTGGAGACGTTGTGGGCCAACCCCGGCACGCACTTCGCGGTGATCCGCCATCGCATCCTCAGCACCGTGCTCAAGCTGCAGCAGCAAATAAATGCCAATGAGCAGGGCAAGGACTCCGGCATCATCCAGCTCAGCTACGAAAACAGCGACCCGAAGCTCGCGGTGGCCGTGCTGAACCAGGTGCAGCAGGCCTACGTGCAGCAGAACGTCGACAAGAACTCCGCACAGGCTGCCAGCAGCCTCGCCTTCGTCAAGCAGCAACTGCCAGTGACGCGCCAGCAACTGGAAAAGGCGCAGGCTGCGCTGAACGCTTTCCAGGTGAAGGCGCATTCGGTGGATGTCACGCTGCAGACCAAGGCCCTGCTCGACCAGGTGGTAGGCATCGACACCAGCATCCAGAAGCTCAGGATCGATCAGGCCGACGTGGAGCGCCGCTATACCGCCAATCACCCGGCCTACAAGGTGCTGATGCAGCAGATCGGCGCACTGCAGGCGCAAAAGGCCAAGCTGCAGGAGGAGGTCGACCTGCTGCCCGATACGCAGAAGGAACTGCTTGGCCTGACCGAGGACGTGAAGGTCAGCAATACCACCTACATCGAGCTGTTGAACCAGGCCCAGCAGCTGGAGATCGCCCGCGCGGGCACCGTAGGCAATGTGCGCATCGTCGACTCCGCGGCCACCGATGCCACGCATCCGGTCAAGCCCAAGCGTTCGTCGGTGGTATTGACTGGCACGTTCTTGGGGGCATTCCTGTCCGTGGCGTTCGTATTCCTGCGCAAGATGCTGAGCCGCGGCGTGGAAGACCCGGCCGAGATCGAGCAGCTGGGTCTGCCGGTGTACGCGGTCATCCCGCTGAGCCCGCGCGAAGTGGCGCTGCTGCCCGCGAGCCAACGCCACGGCGACGGCCGCCAGCACCTGCTGGTGGTGGATACGCCGGCCGATCTCGCCATCGAGGCACTGCGCTCCTTGCGCACCAGCCTGCACTTCGCGCGGATGGAAGCCGGCAGCAATGTGCTGATGATCTCCGGTTCCAGCCCGGGCGCCGGCAAGACCTTCGTCTCCACCAACCTTGCCGCGGTGATTGCGCAGAGTGGTCAGCGCGTGCTGGTGATCGATGCCGACCTGCGCAAGGGCACCATGCACCGCATCCTGGGTGGCCGCCCAGAGGGCGGACTGTCCGAGCTGATCAGCGGCCAGGTCGAGGCGAGTGCGGCCATTCGAGCGGTGGACAACATCGCTGGAATGTATTTCCTGCCGCGCGGCAAGGTGCCACCCAACCCCTCCGAGTTGCTGATGCGTCCGGCCTTCAAGGCCCTGCTGGACAAATTCACGCAGGCCTACGACACCGTCGTCATCGACACCCCGCCCATCCTCGCCGTCACCGATGCCGCGGTGGTGGGCCAGCATGCCGGCATCAGCCTGCTGGTAACCCGCTTCGGCCTCAACCAGATACGTGAGATCGCCCTGGCCAAACAGCGCTTCCAGCAGAACGGTGTGGAGATCAAGGGCGCCATCTTCAACGCCGTCGAACGCCGCGCCGCCGGCTACTACTCCTACGGTTACTACGAATACAAAACCGCCAAATAACCCGCTTTGCTTCCTCCCCTGCGAAGCAGGGGAGGACGGAACCGATACCACCTCCTCCCCCGTAAAGCAGGGGAGGACTGAGCCGATACCACCTCCTCCCCCGTAAAGCAGGGGAGGACCGAGCCGATACCACCTCCTCCCCTGCATAGCAGGGGAGGACTGAGGAGGGGTCGCTCTTGGCTCTCAGCCAATACCCCACCCCCTGAACCCGGCAAAAAAACCGCCCCACACCCACTTCGGCAGCAGCTGCCAACCCTCCCGCTAGCCAGCCGTCTCCCGCCTCAGGCAACTTCAAACCATCCAGCATCGCCCCCGTAACACGAAAACCCCATAATCAGCGATCGAACCCGCGGTAAAGGCTCCCGCTATTCGTCCGACCTGCGCCAGACAGTCCCGACCCGATCATCCAACGGAAGCCCCATGCACTCACTGGACAACACGAAGATAGCCATCATTGGCCTCGGCTATGTCGGCCTGCCGCTTGCGGTGGAATTCGGCAAGCACTTCGACACAGTGGGCTTCGATATCAACACCGCGCGTATCGACGAGTTGCGCAGTGGCCATGACCACACGCTGGAAGTGGATGCTGCCGAACTCGCCGCCGCGCCGCGCCTGAGCTTCAGCGCGAGTCTGGATGACATTCGCGGCTGCAACGTCTACATCGTCACCGTGCCCACCCCGATCGACTCGGCCAAGCGTCCCGACCTGACCCCGCTGGTCAAGGCCAGCGAGAGTTTGGGCAAGGTGCTCAAGCACGGTGACATCGTGGTGTACGAATCCACCGTGTATCCCGGCTGCACCGAAGAAGTCTGCGTGCCGATCCTGGAAAAGGTTTCAGCCCTAACCTACAACCGCGACTTCTTCGCCGGCTACAGCCCCGAGCGGATCAACCCGGGTGACAAGCTGCATCGCGTCACCAGCATCCTCAAGGTGACCTCGGGCTCCACGCCCGAAATAGCGGACTTTGTCGACCGTCTGTACGGCTCGATCATCACCGCTGGCACGCACAAGGCCAGCTGCATCAAGGTCGCCGAGGCCGCCAAGGTGATCGAGAACACCCAGCGCGATCTCAACATCGCCCTGGTCAACGACCTCGCCATCCTGTTCAACAAACTCGGCATCGACACGCTGGAAGTGCTCGAAGCCGCCGGCACCAAGTGGAACTTTCTGCCGTTCCGCCCGGGCCTGGTGGGTGGCCACTGCATCAGCGTGGATCCGTACTACCTCACCCACAAGGCGCAGGAAGTGGGCCACCATCCGGACGTGATCCTGGCCGGTCGCCGCACCAATGACAGCATGGGCCCATATATTGCCAGCGAAGTGATTCGGCTGATGGTCCGCAAAGGCATCAACCCGGTGCGCGCGCGCGTCTTGGTGCTGGGTCTGGCGTTCAAGGAGAACTGCCCGGATCTGCGCAATACGCGTGTGGTCGACATCGTGGATGCGCTGAAGGGCTACAACGCCGAGGTCGACATCCATGACCCTTGGGTCGACAGCGTCGAAGCGCGGCACGAGTACGGGGTCGCGACTGTGGCGCAGCCGCAAACTGGCAGCTACGACGCCGTGATCGTGGCAGTAGGTCATCAGGAGTTTGTCTCGCTTGGTTCCGACGGCATCCGCGCCTTCGGCAAGCCGGACTCCGTTGTCTACGATGTGAAATACGTTCTGCCGCGAGGCGCGGCAGATGGTCGTCTTTGAGTCGGAATCGCATTGCATGAAAGTCTTGGTCACCGGCACCGCCGGCTTCATTGGCTCGCATGTTGCCCTCAAATTGCTTGAGCGTGGCGACAAGGTCATTGGATTCGACAACCTCAACGACTACTACGACGTGAGCCTGAAGAAGGCGCGGCTCGCACGCTTCATGAATCACCCGAATTACACGCATGTCCACGGCGACCTGGCCGATCGTGCCCTGGTTGAAAGCGTGTTCGCCACGCACAAGCCACAGCGGGTGATCAACCTTGCGGCACAGGCGGGCGTACGCTATGCGGCGGAGAATCCGCACATCTATGTGGCGAGCAATGTCATCGGCTTCCTGCATGTTCTTGAAGGCTGTCGCCATCACGACGTGGAGCATCTGGTGTTCGCGTCGACCAGCTCGGTATATGGCGCCAATCTGACGATGCCGTTTTCCGAGCACCAGAGCACCGAGCATCCATTGACGCTGTATGCCGCCACCAAGAAAGCCAATGAACAGATGGCGCACAGTTATGCGCATCTCTACGGCATTTCATCGACCGGCCTGCGCTTCTTCACCGTCTACGGCCCCTGGGGTCGCCCCGACATGGCGCTGTTCCTGTTCACTAGGGCTATTCTGGCTGGCGAACCGATCAAGGTATTCAACCACGGTCACCACAAGCGCAGCTTCACCTACATCGACGACGTCGTCGAAGGCGTGATCCGTACGCTAGACAAGGTGCCGGGCAAGGACCTGGCCTGGGATGGCCATGCGCCGGACCCGAGCAGCAGCGGCGTCGCGCCTTACAAGATCTACAACATCGGCAACGAACAGCCGGTCGAACTGCTTCGCTATATCGAAGTGCTGGAGCAGTGCCTGGGCAAGAAGGCGAGGATGGAGATGTTGCCTTTGCAGGCCGGCGACGTGCCGGACACCGAGGCGGACGTGTCGGCGTTGACCAAGAATGTTGGCTACCGGCCGGTGGTGTCGGTGGAGGAGGGGGTGGCCAATTTCGTGGCGTGGTATCGGGGTTATTACGCAGCGCGGTGCGAAAAAGGGACGGAGGGAATTGGGCATGCTTGATTCTCTTCGTCCCCTTTCTGTCGCATCTATGGCGATGACCACCCGACGCCGGACGGCACCGTCGTGCGCGACTACCTGCACGTGATGGACCTGGCCGCAGCGCATCTGAAAGCGGTGGAATACGCCATGGAACAAGCGGGATGCGAGGTATTCAATCTGGGGACGGGAAGGGGATGTTCGGTTATGGAAATGGTGGCGGCGTTTGAGGCTGTCGTCGGGCAAGAAGTTACATATTGCGTCGCGGAACGCCGTGCGGGCGATGTTGCCGCGCTGACTGCGGACCCTTCCAGAGCAAACGGAGTTTTGCAGTGGCGTGCAAAGAATGAACTGCGGGCGATGAGTGCGCACGTTTGGCGGTGGCAAACTCTGAATCCGCAAGGTTACCCGAAATGAAGAAAATTACTGATGAAAAGTTGCAAAATGATGCGAAAGCTCAGGTGATTCTCATCGCACTTTTTGAGTCAGGTGTCTGCAGTAAGGCTCTTGCTTGTATTCGTGATAAGTGCTGCCCATACGCGAATTGTAGGGCTTCTAGCTCGCGCGATTTTGAATTCATGTCATGAATATCTTGTTGAGGGGGAAAATTGCAGAACTAGGGAGATCGAGTTTTGGTCGAAATGTATTCTGGTTTACAGGGCTTTCTGCGTTCGAGAGATTGTTTGCAGTTGCCCAGACAGTATTGATATCACGCGCGTTGGGAATTACGGAGTACGGGATCTACGGGTTGCTATTTGGCACCATCGGGTTCGTGGCGTCGGTTGTGGGTCTCCAGATGGGGCTCACAGCAACAGTGTTCATAGCCAAATATCGTGACATGGAAAAAACGAAAGCGGCCGCCGTCATTTCCATTGTTTCGAAGTTCGCTTGTGCGGTCGCAGTTATCTTCATTGTTGCAACGCTGCCATTCAGCAAGATCCTTTCAATGTGGTTGCTTGATTCGGGTAAATACCAGATGCCGATCATCCTTGGTATTTTGTTTGTCGGTGCGACAATTGTAAGTGGTGTTCAGGATGGGATTGCGCAGGGATTCGAACTCTTCGGCGTGCTCGCCAGATTGAAGATACTCACGTCTGCGCTCAGCTTGGCAGTTATATACCCAGGTGCAGTAAGATTCGGTCTGATGGGCGTGCTTGTCATCGTTCTGGCCGGTCTGTTTCTGAAATTACTGATTTTATGGTTTTCCATCAAAAAGACGCGCCAACTTCAACAGATTCCACAATTCGGAAGGGGAGTCTCGTTCATGGGGCTCGTCACTGGCTTTGCCTTTCCATCCATGGCAGTCAGTTTGGTTGTCGGTTTTGTAACATGGCTTGGAATGTATATTCTTTCAAGACAACCTGGTGGCTTTGAGGGTGTTGCAATTGTCAATACGGGCCAGCAGTGGCGCGGCCCGGTTCTCTTGCTGGCAGCCTCCCTGGGAGGCGTTGCAGTCCCCGTATTCAGCAGATTGTCGACAAGTGGTGATCCGCTTGCTACCAGAAGGCTACGGCGAAATCTTGCATTGGTCAATTTGATGGTTGCCGCTGGAGTGGCGGTTGTCGTGATCGCAGGCTCCGGATGGATCATGAAGTTGTACGGTGATGGTTTCGCAGGAGGCAGGCTCGCATTCTGTCTGATCGTTCTATCCACGATTCCTGCGGTAGTCGCAAATGTATATATGCAGGAACTTATAGGTGCGGCGCGAATGTGGCGGCAGCTGTGGCTTCAAATTCCGTACTTGTTGGTCATGTGTGTGGCTTTCATGGTGTTGATACCAAGTTACGGTGCATTGGGGTATGCGATTTCCCTGCTGTCTGGTTCTTTTCTGTTTCTTGCGCTTGTGATTGCAATGGATCGAGTTGAATACAACGGATTTACGAAAAGTAATTAAATTGGGGTCGGTGTATGTGCGGCATAGCGGGAACTATCGGGTCACAACAGTCGCCCGAAATTCGGTGGGTTCAGGTGATGCTTGGAGTTCAGGCTCATCGTGGCCCCGACGGGCAAGGTATTTGGTCCTCTGAGTCGAACGATGTTGCGTCGGTTTGTCTGGGACATCGTCGATTGTCCATCCTCGACCTCTCGGAAGCGGGCCATCAACCGATGCTGGACGCCTCCGGTCGATTCGTGCTGACCTACAACGGCGAGATCTACAACTACCTCGAAGTGCGCGCGGAGCTGGCCTCGATGGGCGTCGTGTTCCGCTCGCACTCTGACACGGAAGTACTGCTGGAGGCCTACAAGCACTGGGGCGTGGACTGTCTACAGCGCTTCAATGGCATGTTTGCATTCGCGCTCTATGACAGCGTGCGTGGTGTGCTGTTCTGCGCACGCGATCGTTACGGGGAGAAGCCGTTCCTGTTCGGGTTCGGCAAGGGATTCTTCGCGTTCGCCTCGGAGTACAAAGCGCTGTTGCAGCATCCGGGGTTGTCGCTGGACTTCGATGAGTGGCGCTTGGTGCAGGCCGCCTATAATCCGAGCACCGGCTTGGACGCGGACCGGCAGACCGTCTTCAACGATGTCCAGCAACTTCTGCCCGGCGAGGCCATGGAGGTGGAGGTCGCCACCTTGCAGCATCGTATCTGGCGCTACTGGCAAGTGGAACCTCAGCCGGCTCGCCAGGTGAGCGACGAGCAGGAGGTGTTCGCGGAGTTCCGCGATCTGCTGATCGATTCCGTGCGTATCCGCATGCGCAGCGATGTGCCGGTGGGTTCCTGTTTGTCTGGAGGCTTGGACTCCAGCGCGATCGTCTGTATCGCTCGTCGGCTACTGGGCGATGATGCCCGGTACCACACGTTCACCGGGAGGTTCCCGGGTACGCATGCGGATGAATGGAACTGGGCAAAGCAGGTGGTGGAGGCGGCTCACGTGGACAGCCATGTGGTGAAACCCACGGTGGATGGCTTCGTGGATGAATTGCCGGACTTCCTCTGGCATAACGAGTTGCCTGTGGGCAGTTCCAGCCAATATGCCCAATGGAACGTGTTTCGCCTAGCGAAGCAGCACGGGGTAACGGTGTTGCTGGACGGGCAGGGCGCGGATGAAACCCTGGGCGGCTACGAGCAGTATTTCGCAAGGTACGCGCAAGCCTTGCACCAGGCTGGAGACAGCGAGCGCCTGACGCACGAATTGCCAAAGATCCGTGAGCGCTATCCACTTGCACTGACGCCGCCGGCCCGCGCTTTGCGCGACCGGCTGCCCTTCCGGATCCGGCATGCGCTGTCCAACCGGTTCGGCCTTGGCACCGGTCTGCTATACGGGATGAAGCCGTCGAAGGCGGCCACAGTCGCCCACGAGACCGTACTTCCACAGGTGCATGGCTTCAACTCGTTGGCGAATGCGCTGGTCCAAGACACCTTTGGTCGCTATCTGACCACGCTGCTGCGCTACGGCGATCGCAATTCGATGGCGCATTCGCGCGAAGTACGCCTGCCGTTCTGCGACCATCGCATCGCCGAATTCGTGGCCGCTTTGCCGCCGTATCTGTTGATGGGGGAAGTCCAGACCAAGCGCCTGCTACGCGAGTCGATGCGCGGGATCCTGCCCGAGGAGATCAGGACCCGCTGGAACAAGCAGGGTTTCCGTCCGCCGCAGGATTTATGGTTCCAGTCCCCCGACATGCTGGCGTCGGTGCGCGATACGTTCCATAGCCAGGCCTTCCGGGATAGCGAGTACTGGATTGCAAGCTGGTGGCAGCGTGCATTGCGCCGCGTGGAGCAAGGCGAGCTTGCTCTCGGTTGGACGTTATGGCACCCGTACATGGTGGAGCAATGGAAGCGGTACTTCCTGGCGCCGCTTCGCCAGATGCGTGCACAAGCTGGCACGCCTTGATGCGCCTCGTCTTCGTCAGCGATGTGCATCCCGATACGCCGCATATCTCAGCGGTGCGCCTATGGGCATTCGCCCGCGAACTGGCGGTGCGCGGCCACCACGTCCTCTTTATCACCCAACGACGGGACGCAACGCCTGAACCGGCTCAACGCGATTCCGGGCTTGCGACTCGTCTGGCCGCCCATGACTGGTTGCAACCGTTCCTGCATGAGTTGGGCGTGCCCCAGCATCTTTCGAGAGATGCTCCACTCCGTCATGTACCTTCATTCATCAGGCGCATGCAGACAGCCTGGAACCTGTTGGTGCACGGTGGCCCTCGCTGGCGCTGGAGTGATGCGGTGGCGGCAAGTGCGCAGGAGTGTGTCGGTGCATTCCGGCCAGATCTGGTCTGGACCACCTTTGGTCACACCGGCAACGCCATCTCCGCGCGGCACTTGGCCCGCGCAGCCACATGTCCCTGGATCTTGGATATCAAGGACAACTGGGAGCTCTATATTCCGAACGGATTGCGCCACCTGATGGCGTGGCGTACCCGTGGTTGGGCAGCGCTCACTGCAAATGCGGAGTTCACCCGCATAATGGCGCGCAAGTGGCAGAGCCAGGATGCCACCGTGATCTACAGCGGCGTGGCGGATGAGTTCTTGCTCGCTCAACACGACACCCTCCCAAGCCATGATCCCCTTGCGATCAATTTCGTTGGTGGACTTTACGATGCTGGGCGCACCAGGACGATGCTCGGCGGTGTTGCAGACTGGATGTCGCAGCTGACGGATGCGCAACGCGCGAGAGTCCGCATCCGCTATTTCGGGGGTGATACCCAGCTGTTCGCCGATGCCGCCAGGGATGTAGTCGAGGCGCGCAATCTTGAGTCGCACGGATATGTGGGCCTCGGTGAGCTCGCTCAATTCTGCCGTTCAGCAGTCGCGAATCTGTACGTGCGCCATGACGGAGGTTTCCACCACAAGTTGCTGGAGTTGTTGGCTTGTGGTCGGCCGACCGTGGTGTATCCGGGAGAATCGGGTGAGTCGCGCGTCTTGGCGCAGCGCACGGGAGGTGCTTTGGTGGAGGCGGCGACCCGCCAAGCGGTCGCAGAGGCGCTGGCAAGGCTGGCCGGAAATCCGTTGGGCGAACGGCGAGCTGCCCCGGCGCACAAGGCCGATACGTTTCCCTTTACTTGGTCTGCGCTCGCAGCCGATCTTGAAACCGTGTTCGCATCCGTGTTGGAAGGAAGAAAATGATGGAGCCGCAATCGAACAACGCCCGCGACCTGGTCGTTCGCTACTACTTTGAGACTACTTCCGCCGCCGGCAGCGCATTCAGCGAACAGGCCTTCGCCTTTTCGCAGCAGGGTTTGATCCGTCGTTTGGGTCCTTGGTTGGATGTCAAAGGAAAGGTCGTGGTCGACCTTGGCTCTGGGACGGGGGAACTTTGCGCATTGGCAGTGCAGGGCGGTGCGGCGCGTGTCACCGGGGTCAATCTGAGTGAGGGAGAGGTCGAGTTCGCACGGCAACGCGTTGCCGCGGATTTCGTGGTGGACGATATCGGCCGCTATCTGGCCACGCTGCCCGATGAATCCGTCGATCGCATCTTCGCGCTTAATATCCTTGAGCATGTCGACAAGGACACTCTAGTGTCGGTTCTGCAACATGCCTGCCGGGTACTTCGCCCGGAAGGGGCACTGGTGGCGATGGTGCCGAATGCCACTTCGCCATTTGGTGGAATGACCCGTTATTGGGATATTACCCATTTCAATGCGTTCACACCGAGCAGCGTGCATCAGCTCACACGCCTTGTCGGATTTGGATACGAGCCAGATTTCCGGGAGTGTGGTCCCGTTCCCCATGGGTTGGTGAGCGGAATCCGGTATCTGCTCTGGCAAGGGATCCGGGGGCTCGTGGCCTTCTGGTTGTTTGTGGAACTGGGCTCGTCAAAAGGCGGAATTTATACGGCTGACATGATGTTCCGGTTGCGCAAACGCTAAGTCGTTGGAAATCTGCTCTGGCACCTTCGCTCATTTGCTCCTGCTCTGGGGCGCCGAGCCATGTCTGTCATGCTTTTTCTTTCTATGCGATCAGAACCTAAAGAAAAGGTCATGAAACGGCCTTGTAGTGGGATCCACATATGAAGTCTCATCTTAGACCAGTATCTTTTGGCCTGCCTTATGCGTTCCAGACTGTCTTTCTGTCACTCACGATTTACGGAGTTTTTCTTGCGGCTGCCGTGCTGGTTACTTCGCCCAGCATTGTCACCGAGATCTCACTATGCCTGATTCACGGGGGGGGGGCGGCTGCGCTTTTATCGTTTTGGCGTATGGGCCGCTGGGGCAGCGCACGCTACGACTGTTTCGGGTCAGCGCTGTTACTTGTGAGTGCGGCCTTTCGCATACATGCCTTGCTGGATGCCGCGACCTTTGGGGTCAGATTGGACGATCTGTACGCCTATAGCGCCGTGTCGTTACCGGATGAACTGTTGTTGCTGTTCCTGAAGTCGGAGTTCATCACGGTCTTCGGAACTATACTGGTGGCTTGTAGCTGGAGACTGACCGTTGGGGCGCAAGTTGAGCGGTACTCGTTGAATCGAGATCTGAAGGAAGTGCCGCTGAAGCTGTCGCTTCTTGTCTATCTTGGCGCGTTCGCAGTGGACGTCCTTCGTCGTGTATTGGGGGTTGAATTTGATTTGGTACAGCAATTGAGTTATCTCTTGTTTATCTTTGGTGTCGCGGCCATCTATTTCGTTGCTTCGCACGCCAGATCTCGCTGGAAAAAACTGGTGGTGTCGATCCTGATGGGGTTTCCGATGGCAGTAATGGCCTTGGGTAGTGGCATGAAAGAGGAGATGTTCTTTCCTTTGATTCCTTCGGCCATGATCTATTGGTGGCATTTCAAGGCCCCCCTGGCACGGGGGGGCATGATTGCCCTGGCATTCACCGTAATTTCGGTCGCGCAGTTGTACGTTAGTCATGTTCGGGATCTCACATGGAGCAGTGGGGGTGCCTCGAATGTATCCACAATGGAGTTGGTGGAAAGTTTTGGCGAATCGATGGGAACGGTGGATAAAGCCGAGGCATTCTCGGCCATCAGCTCGCGCCTGAACATGACGACGGCGCATGCAATCACGGTGACATTGGCGGACCATAACGGTTTTGAACCAGTCAATGTGTTCGGGATGATTCCTGCCAGCTTTATCCCACGCTTTCTCTGGCCGGGAAAACCCGTGCTACAGCCTGGCGCCATGCAGACTGCCCGCATACTAGGATTCAGTGGACCGCTTTCAGAGGTGCACTCTGCGACGGCAGCCGGCTTTTCAACCGAACTTTATCTGGGTGGGGGATGGTTGGGTGTCGTTTTGGGAGCAGGTCTTTTTGGCGTGATGTTGGGGTTTGCGCAGCGTTGGTTGGCAGGGCGATTGCCGGGCTTTCCATACTCGGCGTTCTGCTTCATTAGTTTGTACTGGGTGCTGCGATTTGACGAAAAATCCGTTGTTTATGCCTATACAACAATTGCTTTTTCGACGATTTTTCTGGTCATGATTGACTGGGCGGGCAGGTTGGTGGGGATACGCTCACGCTGTTCTTCCAGACAAGGTTAGGTTTGTTCGTGAGAACAACGGTTGACGGGATTTCAATAGCGTTGAGGCGAGGGGTGCCGAGTAATGAAGATATTGTTCATCGGAGAGTCTTGGCTTGGCTCTTGCGCGCGCAGCATGCGCGAGGCGCTCGCGCGTTACCCCGACGTCGAGTTAGACGAAATCAACGAAGATGCGTTCCTGCCCAAGCATCGCGCACGATGGTTACGCGGTATTCACCGTTTGCTGGGACCGCAGTACCGTCGAGAGCTGGGCGACGCCATTATGACGCGGGCGAAGCGCCTGCAACCGGACGTAGTCATGACCTACAAGGGCAATCCGATCGGTGCGGACCTTCTTGCGCGGATCAAGGCATGCGCATCGAATGTCCTAACTGTCAATATTTACCCAGACTGTTCCCCGCATGCACATGGGCAGCGCCATCGCGAGGCAATGGGTGCCTATGATCTGGTCATTTCGAGCAAGACTTTCCATCCGTCCGAGTGGAACTCGACCTACGGTTATTCCAACGAGTGCGTGTTCGTACCGCAGGGCTACGACCCGGCCTTGCATCTGGCAAAAGCAGCGGCCAAGAGTGAGCCGCAGTTTGACCTCGGCATGGTCGCCACGTGGCGACCGGAGTATCACCGGCTGATGCTGGCGCTTGTA
Source organism: Rhodanobacter sp. GW835-FHT13D09 (assembly GCF_058793995.1). Taxonomy (NCBI): domain Bacteria; kingdom Pseudomonadati; phylum Pseudomonadota; class Gammaproteobacteria; order Lysobacterales; family Rhodanobacteraceae; genus Rhodanobacter; species Rhodanobacter sp. GW835-FHT13D09. The sequence goes on from NZ_JBXAGL010000002.1 coordinate 195,018, forward strand.
CCTGCGCTGAGCAACCTCCATCTGCGAGTAGGGATTGGCGGCATTGGTTGGCTGGACCATGCTGCGGAGTTTCCCGCCCATTGGCAATTCCCCGGCGCACTTCAGGGGCGCTCATATGTGGATTTCCTGCGCTCTTCCAGTGTGTGCATCGCCCCGATCAATCGCGAGATCAAGATCGACGGCAGGAAGCAGCCGGGCGATGAAGACACCACGCGCACCTACGAGCTGGCTGCAGCCCACTGTTTCTTCATCCATCAGCGCACGCCCTTCGTGCAATTCGCCTACGACGAAGCCACCGAAGTGCCAATGTTCGACGATGCAAGCGAACTGGCGGCGCACGTGCGCCATTTCGTCGACCAGCCACTGAAGCGTGCTGCTTTCGCGGCGCGAGCTCACGCGCGTGCCGTTCCGGCCTATTCTTTAGATGCACGCGCGGCTGACATCTTGCAGCTGTTGCAGAAGCGGTCGGGGCACCGTTAGGCCATGCGCCGGAATTTGCGTCTGGCCATCTTGGTCAGCCATCCAATCCAGTATTTCGTTCCCTTGTTTCGATTGCTGGCAGAACGCCAGGAGTTGGATTTCAAGGTGTTCTACCACACGCGGATGGGTACGGTGCCTTATCGTGATGAAGGCTTCGGACGCGAGGTGCAATGGGATCTTCCTTTACTGGACGGCTACTCCCATCGGTTTCTCTCAAGCCGCGTGGAAAATGGCGGGTGCCAGTGGCGAGTCGCCTGGGAATTGATGCGAAAAAAGCCCGACGTGCTGATCGTGCATGGCTATACCTCCCCCACCAACCTGTTGGCCATGCTGGTCGCCCGCATGACAGGCGTGCGGGTGCTCATACGTGGCGACACGAGGATTCAGGAAAGCAACGTTTCACCATTCAAGCGCCGCCTAAAGCAAGCCATCTTGCGCCTGTGTCACGGTGCCATCGCGGTGGGCTCCGCCAACCGTGATTACTACGCTTCCTTGGGGATGGCGAGGGATTCGATTTTTTTCGCGCCGTTCAGTGTGGATAACGCGGCGTTCACAATACCAGAAGAGCGTCGCGAAGCTGTGCGCACGGCGTTCAGGAAAGAGCTCGGGACGTCAGAAAACGCGGAGCTTGTCTTGTTTGCATCCAAGTTGATTGCGCTGAAGCGTGCGGCTGATCTCATCGAAGCTTTTTCAGTCGCCGCGAGTCGATTCCCCGATGCTGCGCTGGTGATAGTCGGTTCGGGAGAGGAAGAAGCCAAACTTCGGAAACAGGCGACTGCCCTCGGTCAGTATCAGATTCACTTCCTCGGCTTCAAAAATCAGTCGGAGCTCGGGAAAATCTACGCATCGTGCGACGTTTTTGTGCTGCCGTCCGATTCGGAGCCGTGGGGCCTGGTCGTCAATGAAGTCATGGCCGCAGGCTTGCCGGTCGTCGTCAGCGATGAGGTGGGGGCGGCGCGTGACTTGGTTGCTGACACCGGTGCGGGGCTCGTGTATCCCTGTGGTGATATCTTCGCATTGGCGGAATGTCTGACCACTGTTCTCGGGAATGAGATGCAGCGCAAGCAAATGGCGGAACGTGCCCGCATAACCATTCAATCGTGGGATATCACCTGCACGGTAGATGCTATCGCGGAAGCTGCGAAACGAGTGGTGGCAAATCCTCATGGCCACTAGATGGATATCGGATGCGAATTCGGTGATGGGAAACGGGTGCGTCTTGTCGAGAGTCGCTCCGGGTACCGTCGAGGCTTGCACGCCATGACCCCGCGTCTTGCCCTTGTTGTTCCAGGTCTCCATCAGGGAGGCGGTGTTCCTGCCGTCGCCCGTTTCATGAAAGACACCGCGGAACGCAGTGGCGAGTGGCTCGTGCGTCCCGTCTCACTCTGCATGTCGACCACCGATAGCGAAAGCACTTCTGTGTTCAAGCCGGGCAGTTGGATGCGTGCACCAACCGCAGGGCGTCGCAGGTGGCTCGATTACGACGTACCCCATGTGGGCGCCCGTCTCGCCCAATTCGAGTTCCAGCGCTATCGGCCACGCGCTGCATTGGCAGCGTTGCTTGCCGATTGCGACATAATCCAGGTGGTCTGCGGATCGCCCGCCTGGGCGAACGCGGTGCTTGGCTTGGGCAAGCCGGTTGCCCTGCAGGTTGCGACGCGGGCACGTGTCGAGAGGCGCCAGCGCGATGCAAATCCCAGGCGCCTTTCCGAATGGTGGCGCAAGGCCATGACAGAAATCACGGATCGCATGGATGACAGCGCATTGCGTGGTGTGGATGCGATCCAGGTCATGAACCCGTGGATGCTGGAATATGCGCGTGGTCTGAATGCTGGCCGCGATGTTGACTTGCGTTATGCGCCACCAGGTGTCGATGCCGAGACTTTTCGTCCGCCCATGACACGTGATCTTGGACACGATCCCTACATCCTGTGCGTGGCTCGTCTCGATGACCCACGCAAAAACATCCGATTGTTGCTGGAGGCCTATGCGTTGCTGCCGGCCCAGCTTCGCGATGACGTGCGGCTGGTGCTGGCCGGTTCCAGCGGGCCACCCGATGCATTCTGGCAGCGCGCCACGGTGCTGGGTTTGCGGGAGCGGGTCAGCTATGTGGAAATGCCGGACCAGGACGCGTTGTTGCGCCTGTATCAAGGGGCAAGCGTGTTCGGGTTTCCTTCGGATGAGGAGGGGCTGGGCGTCGTTGTCCTGGAAGCCATGGCCTGCGGCGTGCCGGTGGTTTCCACTCGCAGTGGCGGTCCGGATGGGATCATCACGGATGGGAGCGATGGCTATCTGGTGCCGTTGGACGACGCTGCCGCCATGGCCTCGCGGCTGGCTCAACTACTGCAAAATCTCCAGCTCAATATCGTGATGGGAGGAAAGGCCCGGCAGACCATCGAGCAGCGTTTTGACCAGCGCGTAGCCGGTGAAGCATTCATCGACATGTGGGAGCGACTGATGCGAAAAAGGAAAGAACCCTGATGTGCGGCCTCATCGCAACATTCAGCCCTGCCTCCGTGCCGCAATTCCGCATCCACCTCGCCTTGCAACGCATGCAACGCCGTGGCCCGGATGGCGAAGGGTTGTGGCAGGAGGAAGGCGCATGCCTGGGACACCGCCGACTGGCGATCCTGGATCTGGACTCGCGTGCTGCCCAACCGATGCATTCGGCCTGTGGTCGCTATGTCATCGCCTTCAATGGTGAGATCTACAACTTCGCCGACTTGCGCCGCCAGCGTGAAGCGGCAGGGGACACGTTCCGCACTACGTCGGATACTGAGGTCTTGCTGGCATTGTTCGCAGCGGAAGGCGAAGCAATGCTGCGAAAACTGCGGGGTATGTTCGCTTTTGTGATCTGGGATCGGATGGCCAAACGCGGGTTCGCGGCGCGTGATCCCTACGGCATCAAGCCGCTGTATTACGCGGTCTCCAGGGAAGGGGTCTTGTTTGCCTCGCAAGTCAAGGCACTGCTGGCCACGGGCGTGGTCTCGCGCGAGCCGGGCGTCCATGGCCAAGCGGGATTCTGGCTATTGGGCAGCGTGCCGGAACCGCACACATGGTATCGCGATATCCACGCAATGCCCGCAGGGCACTATGCGTGGGTAGAGCACGAGCGCATCGCCGAGCCGCGAATGTTCTGGGACATCGGCGAATCTTGGCGAAATGCTGCGTCAGCCCCGGATGTGAGCGATGACGAAGCCTGCGAGCGTACGCGCGCAGCCTTGCGGTCATCGGTGGCGAATCATCTGGTGTCGGACGTACCTGTTGGTGTCTTTCTTTCCGGCGGCATCGATTCGGGCGCACTGGCGGGCCTGATGGTGGATCCAAGTGTCAGGGACGTGCAGGGCATCACCATTTCCTACGATGAATTCAAAGGCAGCCATCAGGATGAAGCGCCAGTTGCGGCAGCCATCGCTGCTCACTACGGCATCCGCCACCACGTCCGGCGAGTAACGCGTGAGGAATTCCTCGCCGACCTTCCGCGCATCCTGGATGCAATGGACCAGCCCAGCATCGATGGCATCAATACCTGGTACGCCAGCAAGGCCGTCGCGGAGCTTGGGCTGAAGGTCGTGGTGTCAGGCGTGGGTGGTGACGAGTTGTTCCAGGGCTATGAGAGTTTCGATGAGCTGCCGCGTCTGGTTGCGCGCTGCTCTGCGGCGATGCGCATCCCGGGCGCAGGTATGGCGGCACGATTGGCCGGAAATCTGCAGGCACGCCGGACTGGCAACCAACGTTGGCGCCACGCTGCGCAATGGTCACGCACGCTGTCGGGCGCCTGGTGGCTGCGTCGCAGTCTGCACGCGCCTGACGAACTGCCTGGCTTGATGGGTGAGGATCGGGCGAGGGAGGCGCTGATGGGGTTTGAAGCCGATACGTGGACGCAGCGCATGAGCGGACCTATTCCCGGCGACCCGCGCCTCGCGTTGGGGCAGATCGAATCTACCACTTACATGCGCAACCAGCTGCTGCGCGACAGTGACTGGGCCAGCATGGATCACAGCGTGGAGCTGCGAACACCACTGGTCGACGCATGGCTATTGGCCGACGTTCAGCCGCTGCTGTCGGCGTTCCAGCGGTTTCCGAAGAAGACCTTGCTGGCGGAGGCCCCCGCCAAACCATTGCCGCGCGCGATCATCGAGCGCCGCAAGACCGGCTTCGGGATACCCGTGGGCCGTTGGCTGGCGGATCGGGCGGGTAAAGCAGGCTCGACTCTGGATAGCCGTGCCTGGGCGAAAGAGGTCGTCGCGACCTTCGAGGCGGGAACATGAAGTTGGTACACGTGGTGCCCCACATCGACCAGGAGGCGGCAGGTCCCTCCTACTCAGTGCCGCGCCTGTGTGAAAGCCTGGCCGCCCGCGGGCACGACGTGGAATTATCCTGCCTGGCCACACGCGGCGAGATCCCGGGTGTCCGGCTGGACGTGCACCCGCAATGGCCGGTGTCGGGGCGGTTCGCCATTTCATCGAGTCTTGCGCGCGCGCTGCACGCAAAAGCGTGTCGCGTGGACATCGTCCACAACCACAGCCTGTGGTCGATGGTGAATGTTGCCAGCGGATGGGTGGTACCCGGACGCGGTGCCAAGCTCGTGACTTCCCCGCGCGGCACGCTCTCGTCTTGGGCATTAGGCCGCACCAAGGCGCTGAAGGCGGCGTTGTGGCCACTACAACGCCGCGCCTTGTCGCGTGCGGATTTATTGCATGCCACCAGTGAAGTGGAATATGCCGAGATCCGCGCACGGGGCTTCACCGCTCCTGTCGTCGTGGTGCCGAATGGCATCGACCTGCCACCGCTACCAACGGCCAAGTCACCAAGTGGTACACGCACATTGCTGTTTCTGAGTCGGATTCACCCGACGAAGGGACTGGACCGGCTGTTGCATTCCTGGATGGAACTGCAAGCCTTGCATTCGGACTGGCGACTGGTGATTGCCGGGCAAGGGGAGCCGGAGCACGTGCGGGAGGTCGAGGCACTGGCGCAGTCACTGCGGCTGCAGCGCGTGGAGTTCCCCGGCCCGCTGTATGGCGCCGCCAAGGCGGAGGCCTACTTCCAGGCGGATCTGTTCGTGCTGCCCACGCACTCAGAAAATTTCGGCATGGTGGTTGCGGAAGCCTTGGCCCATGCTTGCCCGGTGGTGGTCAGCCGGGGCGCGCCATGGTCCGGTGTCGAAGACGAAGGGTGCGGTTGGTGGGTTTCCAACGAGGTCTCAACGTTGACCCAGGCGCTGGATACCGCGATGCGCTTGCCGGACAAGCAGCGTACAAGCATGGGGCGCGCAGGACGTGCGTGGATGCAGCGGGATTTCAGTTGGGCGTCGGTGGCTGATCGGATGGAATCGGCATATGCATGGTTGTTGCAGGGTGGCACGCCGCCTGGATCTGTGAAGGATGCCTGATGAGCCAAAGTGATCAAAGTACAGCGGTGTTGCCGGTTGGGTTCCTGCGACGGTGCGCAGAGCGCCTTCTGGGGCCGTTGACGATTGCCCGCAGGCTCCCAGCCAGCAGCGGAGGTGGGCAACTTGTGGTCAGTGCGCGTGTCGGTGGGCTCAAGTATCTGTTCAAGCGATCCGGTAAGTTTGATCCCGAACTTCTCAGGATTGCCGGAGCCTTGGTCCGGCCCGGCGATTGCGTATGGGATGTTGGCGCCAACGTGGGTCTTTTTTCGATGGCGGCAATGCATCACGTCGGCAGTACCGGAAGCGTTGTGGCCGTCGAAGCGGATCAAGACGCCGTGTCATTGTTGTTCAAGACGGCACGCCGTGCTGACCGCCGATTGACGGTTCTGCCAATCGCGATCAGCGATCAGGACGGCTTTGTGCGTTTCGCCATCGCGCGCCGGGCGCGAGCCTCCAACGCCATTGAAGGCTATGGTTCCACCCAAACGGGTGGTGTCCTGGAAGTGCGAACGCTCCCGGCCTTGCGCTTGGACAAGCTTGTTGAATATTTCCGGCCGCCTTCCGTGCTGAAAATCGATGTGGAGGGCGCGGAGTTGGACGTGTTACGGGGTGGCCGCCGCATGTTGGTCGACATTAGGCCCCGCATCTATTGTGAGGTGACTGGCGGTACGCGCGCCGAGGTCGTGGCCCTCTTGCGGTCCGCGAGCTATGACGTTTTCGATGGCGAGTCATTCGGCACCAGGGAGCCTGGAGAAGTCGGGATGCGAACGACCAATCTGGTGGCGCTCCCATCGGATGGAGAAGGGCGACCTTCATGAGTGCGTCCGAACATGGGGCCGAATCCGCAGTGGCCGATGTGCCTTCATCAGGATGCGGCGGGGTACCTGTGGCCGTCGTCATGATCACGCTGAACGAAGCGCACAACATGGATGCGGTGCTCGATAACCTGAAAGGCTGGGCGCAGGAAGTGTTCGTGGTTGATAGCTACAGTGCGGACGACACGGTGGAGATCGCGCTCCGTCACGGTGCGCACGTCGTGCAGCATGCATTCCATGGCTTCGGAGACCAGTGGAACTTTGCGCTGGAGACTCTACCCATTACGGCCCCATGGACCATGAAGCTGGACCCGGACGAGCGTTTGACGGATGCGTTGAAACAGAACCTGGTCCTGACCCTGGCGATGCCGAACGCTAAGGCCGACGGATTTTCGATGGACCGGCGCCTCTGGTTCATGGGGCGTCCCTTGCCGGTGCGGCATGAATTGCTTCGCGTATGGCGCACGGGCCATTGCCGGTTCTCCGATGTGCTGGTCAATGAGCATCCGATGGTGGAGGGGGAAATTCGGCGCGTCGAGGGCGATATCGAACATCACGACAGCCCCGATCTCGACCACTGGCTGGACAAGCAGAACCGGTATACGTCGGCAGAGGCGGTCGCGGCTCATGAGGGCCGCGCGCTTTCAGTCGAGCCGCGGCTGTTGGGCAATGCCCTGCAACGCAGAATGTGGATCAAGAAACATTATCGCCGTTTTCCGTGCCGCTATCAGGTGATCTTCCTGCATCATTATCTGATCCAGGGCGCATGGCGCGTTGGTTGGGTGGGCTATGCCTGGTCCCGCCTGCGCAGCGACGTCTACCGGGTGTGGGAATACAAGCTGCGCGAGATTCGAATTACCGGGCGGCTGCCGCTGAAGCGTCCGAACGGACCAGGCAAGCCGGATCCGCGGGTTCCACAGTATTGATCGGTGCCCGGCAAGCACGCCGGGGCGAAGAGGGCATGGAGGTTTTTGTGTTTGATGACAAGGTTTTATTGATCACCGGCGGCACCGGCTCTTTCGGCAACGCCGTACTGCGGCGATTCCTGCAGACTGGCGTGCGCGAAATCCGCATTTTCAGCCGCGATGAAAAGAAGCAAGACGATCAGCGCAAGCTGTACGCCAACGACAAGCTGAAGTTCTACATCGGCGACGTGCGCGATCCGCAGAGCGTAATGAACGCCATGCGTGGAGTGGATTACGTCTTCCATGCGGCTGCGCTCAAGCAGGTACCATCTTGCGAGTTCTATCCGCTGGAAGCGGTGAAGACCAACGCGCTCGGTACCGAGAACGTGGTCGAGGCAGCGATCCAGTGCGGCGTACGCAAGGTGATCTGCCTGAGCACCGACAAGGCGGTTTACCCGATCAACGCCATGGGCATTTCCAAGGCGATGATGGAAAAGATCTTCGTCGCCAAGTCGCGCGTGGTCGACCCGGAGCGCACCACCATTTGCGGTACGCGCTATGGCAACGTGATGGCGTCGCGAGGTTCAGTGATTCCGTTGTTCGTGGAGCAGATGCTGGCGGGGCGGCCGGTGACGATTACCGACCCGGCGATGACGCGTTTCATGATGACGTTGGACGATGCCGTCGACCTGGTGCTGTATGCGTTCGAGCATGGCCAGAGCGGCGACATCCTCGTGCAGAAGGCACCCGCCGCCAACCTGGACGTGCTGGCACATGCCTTGTTCGAGTTGCTGGGCCGTCCGGACCACGGCATCGACATCATTGGTACCCGGCATGGCGAGAAGTTGCACGAAACCCTGCTGAGCCGTGAGGAGCACGCGCGTACGGATGATCTGCCGGGCTATTTCCGCATACCGGCGGACCTGCGCGATCTCAACTACGGCAAGTTCGTGGAGCATGGCGAGGCGAAGATCAGCCGCAGCGACGATTACACCTCGCACAACACCGACCAGCTTGATGTGGAAGGGATGAAGAAGCTGCTGCTGAAGCTGGACTTCATTCGCGACCTGATCGCTGGCCGTGTTGCCAAGCCGGTGGATTGAGCCATGAAGGTCTTGATCACCGGGGCCGACGGCTTCATTGGCAAGAATCTGCGCGTGGCGCTGGGTGAGCGCGAGGGCATCGAGGTATTGCCTGTCACGCGTGCTACCGATTCGGCCGCCTTGCAGGCAGCGGTGAGCGACGCCGACGCCGCGATTCACCTGGCTGGCGTGAACCGGCCACAGGATCCCGCGGAGTTCACAACGGGCAACGCCGACTTCACCGGGCATCTGTGTGATCTGCTGGCGCGATCCGGCCGGGCGATTCCAGTGGCGTTTGCGTCTTCGATCCAGGCGGTGCAGGAGAATCCCTACGGGTGCAGCAAGCGCGCCGCGGAGGAGCGGCTGTCCGCGCATGCCGTCAGCACGGGTTCGCCGGTGGCGATCTACCGGTTGCCGAACGTGTTCGGCAAGTGGTGCCGTCCAAACTACAACTCGGCCGTGGCCACGTTCTGCCACAACATCGCGCGTGGCCTGCCTGTGCAGATCAATGATCCGGCTGCACCCGTGCAGCTGGTCTATGTGGATGATGTGGTGGCCGAGCTTCTGCGATTCCTGCGGGAGCCGCCGACTGGCGTCGTGTTCGGTGCGGTTGCACCTGCCTACACGGCCACCGTCGGTGAACTGGTCGAACAGATCCGCGCGTTCGGTGAGGTGCGCGGCAGCCTGGTGACCGAGCGGGTTGGCGAGGGGCTGGTGCGCGCGCTGTATGCCACCTACGTGAGCTACCTGGAGCCGGCGCAATTCAGTTACGGGGTGCCGAAGTACGGCGACCAGCGCGGCGTGTTCGTGGAAATGCTGAAGACTCGGGACTCGGGTCAGTTCTCCTTCTTCACTGCACACCCGGGGATTACCCGAGGCGGCCATTACCACCACAGCAAGACCGAGAAATTCCTGGTCATCAAGGGCAGGGCGCGATTCAAGTTCCGCCACATCCTCACCGACGAGGTCTATGCGCTCGATACGTCGGGCGACGAGCCAGTGATCGTGGAGACCATTCCCGGCTGGGCGCACGACATCACCAACATCGGTGACGACGAGATGGTGGTGATGCTGTGGGCCAACGAGATTTTCGACCGGGCGCGGCCCGACACCATCGCCAGCAAGGTATGACGATGAAGAAGCTGAAAGTGGCAACGGTGGTGGGCACGCGGCCGGAGATCATCCGGCTTTCACGCGTACTCGCCAAGCTGGATGAGCATTGCGAGCATGTGCTGATCCACACTGGACAGAACTACGATTACGAGCTTAACGGGATATTCTTCGACGACTTGGACATCCGCAAACCGGACCACTTTCTGGAGGCAGCCGGTGCTAGCGGCGCGGAGACCATAGGCAAGGTAATCATTGCCGTGGATCAGGCGTTGGGCGAGGTTAAGCCCGATGCGGTATTGGTGCTTGGTGATACCAACAGCTGCCTGGCGGTGATTCCGGCCAAGCGTCGCAAGATTCCTACCTTCCACATGGAGGCAGGCAACCGCTGTTTCGACATGCGCGTGCCGGAGGAGATCAACCGCCGCATCGTCGACCACACCGCGGACATCAACCTGACCTACAGCGACATTGCGCGCGAGTACCTGCTGCGCGAAGGTCTGCCGCCGGACATGGTGATCAAGACCGGGAGCCCGATGTGCGAGGTGCTGGGCCACTACAAGGACCGGATTGCGGCTTCCGACGTGCTGGTGCGCCTGGGCCTGGAAGCGGGGCACTATTTCGTGGTGAGCGCCCATCGCGAGGAGAACGTCGAGTCGGACGAAAACTGCGGAGCGCTGGTCGAGGTGCTCAATGCGGTGGCCGGACGTTACGACATGCCGATTATCGTGTCGACCCATCCGCGCACGCGAAAACGGTTTGACCACATGGGCTACACGCTGGATGCGCGCATCCAGCTGCTGAAGCCGCTGGGCTTTTCCGATTACGTGAGGCTGCAGTCATCGGCCAAGGCGGTGTTGTCTGATAGCGGCACGATCAATGAGGAATCGTCCATCCTCAACTTTCGCGCGCTCAACCTGCGCGAGGCGCATGAGCGGCCCGAAGGCATGGAGGAGGCCGCGGTGATGATGGTCGGCTTGAATGTCGAACGTGTGATGCAGGCGCTTGCTATTCTGGAGACGCAGCCTGCTGGCGCGCAGCGCATGTTGCGGCAGGTTGGCGACTACAGCATGCCGAATGTATCCGACAAAGTCGTACGGGTCATCCACAGCTACGTGGACTATGTGAACCGGGTTGTCTGGGGGAAGCCGTGAGCTGTTTCCCTGGATCTGTTGCACTCCGCATCCCGGGGCACCCATGCGCATCCTGATCGTGATCGATACGTACGTGCCAGCCCGCATTTCTGGGGCTCTGCAGATGCGCGATCTGGCGGTTGAGTTCGTCCGGCAAGGGCACCGGCCCACCGTCATCGTGCCGGCCCCTGACCTCGATCGTGCGTGGACCATGGAAACGCTGGAAGGCGTGGAGGTTCTCCGTGTCAAGGCCTTGCGCACCAAGGATGTCGGTTACCTGCGCAGGGTGTTCGCGGAGTTCCTGCTGTCGCTATGTTTGCTCCGCGGCCTCAAGCGCAGCCCGCTTGCCAAGGAATCGTGGGGCGGGGTGGTCTGGTACTCGCCGACGATCTTTCTTGGGCCCGTAGTTGCTTGGCTTAAACGGCGCAAGAACCTCAAGTCTTATTTGATCTTGCGCGATCTGTTCCCTGATTGGGCCGTCGATGCGGGCATCATGCGGCGAGGTTTGGCATATCGCCTGTTGAAGCACGTGGAGCGTTACCAGTACCTCCAAGCCGACGTAATTGGCGTGCAGACGCCTAGCAATATACCTATGGTTGAAGCAACTGCCGTCGGTGCGGCGCGGATCGAGGTGCTGGAAAACTGGCTATCCGAGTCGGCGCACGGCGAGTGCCACGTTTCGCTGCAGACAACGCCGCTCGCCGGCAGGACGATCTTTGTCTACGCGGGCAACATGGGGGCGGCACAGGGAATGGACTGTCTGCTGGAGCTGGCGGAGGACATGGCCAGTCGCGACGATGTCGGGTTTCTTTTCGTGGGGCGCGGCAGTGAAGTGGAGCGATTGCGCGAGTATGCACGGCTTCACGACCTGCACCACGTGTTGTTCATGGACGAGGTCGATCCGAAGTCGATTCCCGGGCTGCTGGCGCAATGTCATGTAGGCATGATCGCGCTCGACCCAAGGCATACCACGCATAACATTCCGGGAAAGTTTCTGACCTACCTGCGTGCCGGCCTGCCTGTGCTCGCCCGCATCAACGCGGGGAATGACCTTGAGCAGATCATTAATGCAAATGGAGTCGGTTGTGTTTGCGTGGGTCTGGCGGAGCATCAACTTAGACCACTTGCAATCAGACTCCTGGACAATCCATGGCTACGGAATGAAATGGCGCAGCGGGGCAGGTGGTTGGCGGAAGCTAGATATTCTCCTGCTTCAGCTGCGAGGCGAGTTGTCTCAGGCCTTGTCTAAATAGTGGCGTAATATCGAATGATCTATTCCCATTTCTGGCGGCTCGGCTGAAGAATGATCATGACTTACGCAGGAACATAAGGAGGAAATCATAATGTCGATCTTTAACACCATTAAATTTATTACTAATCACCCATTAAACCGTGGGCATAAATTCAGCTCAATAATTAAATTCGCAAAATGGCAGGCCGGAAGCCGATTAGTTCCCGCGAGAGAAATTGTTTACACTTGGGTTAACGACTCAAAGTTTTTGGTTCAAGCTGGAGAAACGGGATTAACGGGAAATATATATACTGGGCTCCACGAGTTTCCAGATATGGGTTTTTTGCTCCATTTTTTGCGGGAGAATGATCTCTTTGTTGATATTGGTGCAAATGTTGGATCTTACACTATTCTTGCATGCTCGGCGGTTAGAGCTAAAGGCGTTGCATTCGAGCCAGTCCCAAGCACCTACAGCAGGCTAATCGAAAACATGCGCATAAATCATTTGGACGAGAAAGTAAAATGCATAAACAAGGGCGTGGGTGCTAAGCTTGGAGCAATCACATTCACTGTTGATGGAGACACAACGAACCACGCGCTTGCGCCTGACGAGTTATGTGCGAATACAACAATTGTTGAGGTCACTTCGTTGGACGGGGCCTTGGATGGGATGGTCCCGTCACTCATAAAAATCGATGTTGAGGGGTATGAAACACTAGTTCTAGAAGGAGCGCAGAAAACGTTAGAAAATAAGCTGTTAAGCGCTGTAATTATGGAGCTAAACGGCAGCGGCTCTCGCTACGGGTTCAGTGAATCGCATATTGTTGATTTGATGCTTAGTAACGGATTTGAGGCATGCTCATACGACCCTTTCAGTCGTACGCTTATTGGCTGTGCCGATAAGATATCAAGTTCCGGAAATACTCTGTTTATCCGTAATAAACCCTTTGTCGAAGACAGGTTGAGATCTGCGCCAAAGGTGAATGTTCATGGCAGGCGGTTCTAAGACCCTATCGCAGGCGGCTGATCAAAAGATTTTGATTTGTATAGAAGGCTGGTAGACATTGGTCTTCGAATCAGCACCACCCGTTGCGGAAATTTTTCCTCGTCTATCGACGCGATGGGACGTAATGGCCGGTGCCAACCTCGCCATCAGTACGGGCCGTGATCTCACGATCACTGTCACGGCCATCACGGCGAGCGGCCGGCCCTAACCTCGGCCTCGGCCTCGCGCAGGTCTTGAGGCGTCTGCAAGCCTGAACAGTCCGAGTGCGGTGGTTTTATGCCCAGCCACGCAACAGGTAGTACAGCAGCCCGAGATATTCGCGCAGGCTGAGCCCGCTACGCTGCAGTGCCTCGCGTGGTTGCCATGGCGGGCGCAAGGCCGGGTACACGTCAGCTCGATCCAGCGCAGGCGCTGGCGTGACCTCCAGCCCCTCGCGTCTGAAGCTCGCCGCCGCGCGGGGCATATGCATGGAGGATGTCACCATCAGGATACGGAGTCGACCTTGCTGTTTCAGCAGGCGCGAAGAGAAGGCGGCGTTCTCGTGTGTGTCACGGCTCGTGGTTTCAAACAGGAGGGCTGATGGCGACACGCCATGCCTCACCAGTTCGTCGGCCATGGTGATGGCGTCTCCGCCGTCACCGGAAAGGAGAATCACGGGTGCACGTGCGGACTTGAACAGAGCGTAGCCAAAACCGAGTCGCGACTTCAGCAAGTTGACTGTTTCGGTGTTCCAGTCTGATTCGGCACGCGGAAAGGGTGCGCCACCCAGGATCACGATGGCGTCGGCCACGGGGTAGGCGCTTGCCGCGCGTTGTGGATACTCGCTCTCCAGCCCGCGCTGCAGCCATGCGGCAAAAGCTGGCGTGGCGCACAGCGTCAGCCAGAGTGCGCTTGTCGCAAAGAAGGCGGCGGCGATGCGATAGCGTCGAAAACACAACCAAGCCAACCCGACGATGGCAAGACCTGTCGCTTGAGGCATGGGCTGGCTGAGACTGGCCAATCGGTCGAACAGATCCACGTCAGGTAGTTGCTCTGGTGGTTCTACGCCTTACTTCGACAATGCTTCCTGGCGGACGGCCGGCTGTTGTCTGCCGGTGGCTTCCGAAGCGATGGGTGGATGACGGATGACATGGTCATCGTTCGCCGCCGGATGCTGGGCGAGGCGGGTGCGGCGGGCCTGCTGGCGTGTCCAGGCACGTTCCACGATCGCGATGTAGATGACCGTGAATGCACAGAACGCCGCCAGATTGGAGCCGGAGCCCAGATGCAGCGAACGTATCACGCTGCCGAGGAAGACGATCGACGCGGCCAGCGCGATCAGGGCGACGAGGGTAGCGCGCGGGCCAATACCGAAGCCCATCACGATATGGTGGATGTGCCCCCGATCCGGCTTGAACGGCGATTTGCCCTGGCGCAGGCGGCGGTACATCACAGCCAGAGTGTCGAGCACGGGCAGGGCCACGCACCACAGTACGTCGACCGGAGACAGGTGGCTGCCGGGGTCCTGGCTGAGGCGGATCAGGGTCCACGCCAACAGGTAGCCGACGACCATGCTGCCGGCGTCGCCCATGAAGATCTTGCGGCCCATGAAGCCGAGGTTGGTGGCGAGGTAGGGCAGCACCGCAACGACCAGCAGGACCATCATGATGACTGACCCGCTCAGCGCGTTGGGACCGCTGAACAGCATGATCGCGGCAACGCTGACCAGGGCCAGGCTGCCGGCAAGCCCGTCGATGCCGTCCATCATGTTGAACGCGTTGAGCAGGCCGATCACGGCGATCACGGTGAGCGGAATGCCGACCCAGCCGAGAGTGAGCTCATAGCCGAAGATATGCCCCAGGCTGTGGATGTGGACGCCGGTGCTGCCGATGACGGTGAGGATCATGCTGAGCTGCACCAGCAGTCGCGTGCGCACGCTGAGGTCGAAGCGGTCATCCAGTGTGCCCAGCATGACCAGCACGCATGAGGTACCCAGCAACACCTGGTCGAAGATCTGGAACTGGCCCCAGATGCAGGCACCCACCAGCACGCCGATGAAGATGGCGAGGCCACCGACCAGCGGCACGTTGCCGACGTGGTGCTTGCGTTCGCTGGGGTGATCCACCAGGCCCAGCAGGTCGGCGAATCGACGCAACACGATGATCGCTACGCTTGTGGTGATGCCTGTGGCCAGGCAAGCAAGAATCGTTCTTGTAACCTGCATCGGCTGTAGACTCCCCTGTGTATCCTTTCGAGCCTATTCCAGTAGGCGTAACCCGTACTGGCGAACATCCGCCAGCAGTAACTGGCAGCCGAGCTGGTTGCCGTCAAGAATGGTTGCCCCTTGTGAATCGGTGATTACAGCATGACCGGTTCATGGCTTGGGCCGCGCTGGACCGATGCCTGGTGCAGCGTAGCCGGACGCATGGATCGTGCCGGATAACCACCCCCCCTCCAGTGATGCGCCAGGCCGTGCCGGCCCGGGACGGAATACCGGTGAAAACGCGATCTTATCACGCCGTGGCAGCAGATCTGTCGCATGATTGCCGGATATCGGGCCGGCAAGGGCTGCATGCGTGATGCGATGCGGGGTGACCTGTTGCGGCGGCAAGTGACGCATTGTGTATCAGGGGCGATCATGCGGCGCCTCCTGCCTGCGGGCGGGCAGGGATGGTCGGTCCGCCCTGAAACCCCGTGCAGGGCAGGAAACCGGGGGATGACTTTTCGGTTCAGTGGAACAGCAGGTTGATCGCCAGCAGGGTGACGACGAGAACCAGGAACGTCAGCGGCAGGCCCACGCGCAGGAAGTCCCTGCCCTTGTAGCCACCGGGGCCGGTGACCATCATCAGCGCGGGGTGGCCGGAGCTGAGCAGGAAGGTGTTGGAGGAGGACACCGCCACGATCAGCGCGTACGCCGAGGGGTTGCCGCCGGTGGCCACCGCCACGCTGATCGCGATCGGCACCATCATCACGGTGGCGCCGACGTTGGACATCACCTGCGAGAACAGCAGGGTGAGCACGGCCAGGCACAGCTGCAGCAGCCACGGCGACGCGCTGCCCAGGTGGTCCAGCACCACCTGGGCGATCCACGCGGCGGTGCCGGTGGCGTCCATCGACCAGCCCAGCGGGATCAGGCAGGCGGTGACGAAGATCGTCTTCCAGTTGACCGCCTTGTACGCCTCGTCCATGTTCAGCACGCCGGTCAGCAGCATGCCGATCGCGCCGGTCATCATCGCCACCGACAGGTCGAGATTGGTGAACAGCGCCAGGCACTTCGCCAGCACGAAGAAGCCCACCGCCTGCCAGATCTTGCCCGGCCGCTGCTGCTCCTTCGGGATGTCGGTGACGACGACCAGGTCGCGGTCTTCCGCGGCCAGCGAGAGGTCGCGCCAGTTGCTGTGCAGCACCACGGTGTCGCCGGCGCGCAGGCTGACCGAGCGCACGTCGTCGCGGAACACCTGGTCGCCGCGGTTCACCGCCAGCACCGAGATGCCGAAGCGCTTGCGCAGGCGCAGTTCGCCCACGGTTTGCCGGATGAAGCGCGACACCGGCGGAATCACCACCTCGGAAATGCCGGCGCGGGTGGGGTTGAACAGCTCGCCCAGCTGGCGCATGCGGGTGGACAGCCGGCACAGCTGGTTGTTGGCGAACTGGTTCAGCTGCTCGCGCGGGCCGAGCACGCCGAGCACCGAGCCGACCCAGATCACGTGGTCGGCCGGCGGCGCCATGCGCGCGTCGTTGCCGCTCTTGATCGCCAGGATCAGCGGCGCGCCGTGCAGCTGCTCGACCTCGCCGATGCTCATGCCGACCAGCGGGCTCTCCGCGGTGACGGTGAGCTCGGCGGTTTCGCCGACGATGCCGTAGGTCTCGGCGAAGTAGCTCTCGGTGCGCCCGGGCGTGACCTTCAGCCGCTCGTCCTCGTGTCCGGGCAGCAGCCTGTGGCCGAAGAAGTAGAAATAGCCCACGCCCAGCAGCGCCAGGGTCAGGCCGACCGGGGTGACGCTGAACAGGCCGAACTTCGGAATGGTGTGCGCGCCTGGCGGCAGGTTCACGTTGGCGCTGGCGATCAGGTCGTTCAGCACGATCAGCGGCGAGTTCGCGATCAGCGTGGTGTTGGTGGCGGTGAGGATGCAGAACGCCATCGGCAGCAGCAGCCGCGACAACGGCACGCCGGTACGCGCGGCCAGCCGGCTGCTGACCGGGATCATCAGCGCGGCCAGCGCCTGGCTCGGGATCACCGCGCTGAACAGGCTGGCGACCAGGTTGATCACCACGCCCAGGCGCGATTCCACGCCGCGCGCCATGCGCATCACGAAGTTCGCAGTGAGGCCGAGCACGCCGGCGCGATCGAGTCCCTCGCCCATGATCATGATCGCGATGATCGCGATCACCGCGTTGCCGGCGAAGCCGTTGAACACACGGTCGGACGGGATCAGCCCGGTCAACCCGATCACCACCACCACCAGCAGCGCCACCATGTCGGCGCGGATCCACTCGAGCACCAGCATCAGCATGGTGAAGCCCACCAGCCCGAGTACCAGGACCATTTCGGGGGTGAGCGAGAGTGCCACTAGCTGACGTCCCTGCGGGGCAGCGGATTACGGTGGATACGGCGGGATAGTGGAAGCTTCACGCTGCTGTCGATTCGTCCCTGGGCGGAAGGTGATGAGTATAAGCGGGCTCGATGAATCGAGGGCGAAAAGCGGACCCCACCCCCAACCCTCCCCTGCCAGCAGGGGAGGGAGCGCGGCGCGGCGGCATGGGAGCACCGGTTTTTTGCCTGCAGGGCAAAGACGCACAGCGCCTTGCTCCTCCCAGCCTGCAGGGTAAAGACGCACAGCGCCTTGCTCCTCCCCAGCTTGCAGGGCAAAGACGCACAGCGCCTTGCTCCTCCCCAGCTTGCAGGGTAAAGACGCACAGCGCCTTGCTCCTCCCCGGCTTGCAGGGCAAAGACGCACAGCGCCTTGCTCCTCCCCCTGCTTGCAGGGGGAGGTTGGGAGGGGGTTACGCTTTTCGCCCCAGCCCAGCGAAGGACTCGCCATGCACCTCAAATGGATCCGCGCCCGCCAGCTCCGCAACGGCAGCACCGACGCCGAGCATCGCCTGTGGTATTTCCTGCGCCGGCAGCAGCTGGGCGGGCACAAATTCCGCCGCCAGTATCCGCTGGCTGGCTACATCGCGGACTTCGTCTGTGTGCCCGCGCGGCTGGTGATCGAACTGGATGGCGGGCAGCATCTCGATGCGCTCGAGTACGACCGGCGTCGCACCGAAGCGCTGCAGCGCGAGGGCTATCGGGTGTTGCGCTTCTGGAACGACGATGTACTGCTGCGCACGCAGGACGTGTTGGCGGAGATCTTCCGGGTGCTGGAGGGAAGGTCAAAAGCTTGACCCCACCCCAGCCCTCCCCTGCAAGCAGGGGAGGGAGCGCTGGCGCTCGCTCCTCCCTCTGCGTAGCAGGGAGGGAGCGCTGGCGCTCTGCTCCTCCCTCTGCGCAGCAGGGAGGGAGCGCTGATGCTCTGCTCCTCCCCCTGCGCAGCAGGGGAGGGAGCGCTGACGCTCTGCTCCTCCCCCTGCGCAGCAGGGGAGGGAGCGCTGACGCTCTGCTTCTCCCTCTGCACAGCAGGGGAGGGAGCGCTGATGCTCTGCTCCTCCCCCCTGCACAGCAGGGGAGGGAGCGCTGACGCTCTGCTCCTCCCCCTGCGCAGCAGGGGGAGGTCGGGAGGGGGTCAAGCTCTGCGGTAAAGCAGATCCCACACCCCATGCCCCAGTTTCAGCCCGCGCCGTTCGAAGTGGGTTTCGATGCGCCATGCAGGCTTCTCGGCGTATTGGCCGGGGCCGGTGGCGTTGCGCCAGTCCGCAGCGGCTTCCATCACCTCGAGCATGTGCTCGGCGTAGGGCTCCCAGTCGGTGGCCAGGTGCAGCAGGCCGCCGGGGGCCATGCGCGAGGCGAGCAGGGCGACGAACCCGGGCTGGATGATGCGGCGCTTGTTGTGCCGCTTCTTGTGCCACGGATCGGGGAACCAGATGCGCGCCTCGGCCAGGCTGCCGGCGGCGATTTCGTGTTCCAGCACTTCGACCGCGTCATGCTTGTACAGCCGCACGTTGGTGGCGTCGCGCGCGGCCAGCGCGTTCATCAGCCGGCCCACGCCGGGGCCGTGTACCTCGACGCCGATGAAGTCGCGCGCCAGGTCGTGCTCGCTGGCCCAGGCCAGCGCTTCGCCGTTGCCGAAGCCGATCTCCAGCACCAGCGCCGCCGTGCGGCCGAAGTTCGTGGTGAAGTCGCGCGGGGCGCCCTGGTAGTCGATGCCGTAGCGCGACCACAGCGTGTCGAACGCACGCTGCTGCGCCGGCGTCATGCGCCCCTCACGCAACACGAAACTGCGGATGCGGCGCAGGTGTCCGGGGGCGTCGTGGCGGGGCGTGTCGGTCATGCGGGTCCGAAGAAAAGGGGCTGTCCCTGCAAGGGGGGGAGGCGCAGCACCGTCAGCCGATGGTGCCGTCGACCGGACTGGAGGCCGAGGCGTAGCGCTTGCGCGGGATGCGCCCGGCCTTGAACGCGGCGCGGCCGGCCTGGATCGCCAGCTTCATCGCATGCGCCATCAGCACCGGGTCGCGCGCACCGGCGATCGCGGTGTTCATCAGCACGCCGTCGCAGCCAAGTTCCATCGCGATCGCCGCATCGGAGGCGGTGCCCACGCCGGCATCGACGATGATCGGCACTTTCGCGTTCTCGATGATCTCCAGCAGGTTGTAGCGGTTCTGGATGCCCAGGCCCGAGCCGATCGGCGCGGCCAGCGGCATCACCGCGACGCAGCCGATCTCTTCCAGCCGCCTGGCGAGGATCGGGTCGTCGCTGGTGTAGACCATCACCTCGAAACCGTCGGCGACGAGTGCCTCGGCGGCCTTCAGCGTCTCCACCACGTCGGGGAACAGCGTTTTCTGGTCACCGAGCACTTCCAGCTTCACCAGCCGATGGCCGTCCAGCAGCTCGCGCGCCAGCTTGCACGTGCGCACCGCGTCGGCCGCGTTGTAGCAGCCGGCGGTGTTCGGCAGCAGGGTGAATTCGTCTGGCGGCAGCGCGTCGATCAGGCTGGGCGCGGAAGGATCCTGGCCGATGTTCACGCGGCGGATCGCCACCGTGACGATCTCCGCGCCGGCCGCCAGCGAGGCGGCGCGCGTCTCGTCGAAGTCGCGGTATTTGCCGGTGCCGGTAAGCAGGCGCGAGCCGTAGCTTTTTCCGGCGATGATCAGTGGGTCGGTCGGGGCGGTGGTCTTGAGATTCATGGAAGGCTCTGGGGTGCTCGAAACGGGGCGGGCTCAGCCGCCGCCGATGGCGTGGACGATTTCCAGCCGGTCGCCGTCGGCCAGCAACTGGCTGTCGTGCCGGCTGCGCGGCACGATTTCCTGGTTCAGTTCCACCGCCACGCGGCGGCCGGCGTAGCCGGCCTGTTCCAGCAGCCGGGCGATGGTGGTGGCGGCGGCGCAGTCGCGCGGCTGGCCGTTGAGGATGATCTGCATGCGGACATTGTAGCGGCTGGCGTCGCGAGCTACCGGCGGGAACCTCGAAGGCCCCCGCCCGCTGCCGCCTTCCGGCCGTCACCGGGGCGACGGCTGGCGGGCAGGGCGGTTTCAGTTCTGCTGGCGATCCCGGTCCTCGCCCGGCGCGGATTTGCGTGGCGGTTGGCGCGGCTCTTCGCGCGGCTGCTGCGGCGCCTGCTGGATGCGCGGCGGCGGCTGGTAGGATGGTTGCGGACGCGGCGGCTGCATCATTTCACGCGGCGGAGGCGCAGCCACAGGCGGCGCCTGCTCGCGAACGTAGCCGCGAGGCATCGGTTCCTGGCGCTGGAAGCGCGGTGCCGGATCGGGGCGCTGGAAGCGTGACTCGTCGGCAGTGCGCGCAGGCGGGGCTTCGCGTTGCATCATGCGATTCGCCGGTTCGTAGCGTGGGGTGCGTTCGGCGGCCGCCGGCATCGGCTCACGGTCGGCCGGAGTGGCGCGCCGGATCTGCGGCACCGGGGGGAGCGCGCGGCCGTCGAAGGGCGACGGACCGGCGCGGCCCGCGGGCGCGATGTAGCTGACGCCCGGCCGCGGCCGATCGGCGGCATCGCCGCCATGCGGGTGGGCGAAGCGGGCGGAGCGCGGTTCGCCATCCTCGCGCGGCGCGGGCGGGTTGCCCTGCGCCGTGGCTGGGGTGATCCGGTTGACCTCGGGGAGCGTGGCGACCGGAGCCGGCTGCCGGAATCCGTTGCCGTCGCGTCCGCCGGGTGCCGGGCGCGGCGCACGATCGGCATTGCCGCGCGCGTCCAGCATGCGCACGTTCGGGCGAAAGGCCTCGTCGCGCATGGCGCCGGCCGGCTGGGCGGCCCGGCCGCGGCCGACGGCTTCCGGCGTCACGCCGGGTGGCGCATGGTGCGCCACTACCGCCCGCTCGAAACCGCCGGCCGGCAGGTCGCGCAGGTGTGCGCTGCGCGGTGGCATCGCGCTGTCGGCAACGGGTGGCGACCGGTTGGCGCCGCGCACCAGCACCGGGGCGTCGGCCAGCTTGCGCGGGTCGACACGTATCCGGTCACGCTGCACGCCGCTGCCGTCGGCGAAGGCTTGGCCGGGCACGGCGGTGAAGCCGCGTGGCGCCATGCGGTTGGCATAGGCGGCTTCGCGCAGCGGGCGGCCGGCGCGGTAATCGTTGTACTGGTTATCGATGTTGTTGATGACGGTGGTGCGGTTGATGGTGGTGTTGTTCACGTAGATGTTGGTGACGTTGACGCGCGTGTAGTAGCTGCGGTCGCAGTGGTACCAGGGGTTGTAGACCTCGCCCGGGCCGAGCGGGAACCAGCCCACCGGCGCGCTGCCGATGCCGATCGACCAGCTGCCGCCGCCGACGAAGGCGACCAGTGCCGGCGCGTAGATCGGGCGCACGTCGACCGGGCCCGGGATCCAGCCCCAGCCGCCGCCCACGTAGGCCCAGCGTCCGTAGTGGTAGGGCGCGAAGCCCCACGGTGCGTCGTCCACCCAGGTCCAGCCCCACGGCGCGATGTACGCCCAATGGCCGGTGCGGTACGGGGCCCAGTCGGAGTCGACCTGGCTCGGGAACCACACCGCGCCATATTCGCTGGTGTCCCGCCAGCTGCCGTACTGGTCGAGATCCTGGTAGCCCACCACGTCTTCCGATACGTAGCGGCGGCTTTCCGACCGCGCGTAGCGCCGGTCGCGCCGGTTGACCCAGTCGTCGAACGCATCGCCGCCCTCGATGTCGGTGATCGTCACCGTCGCCAGGCTGGCGTCGGTGAAGCGGTAGCTGCGGCCGGGGTTGATCGTGCGCTGGGCGTTGTTCTCGCCGAACACGGTCGCGTCGCCGTCGAATGCGGTGACCTGGGTGCCGCCGTCGCGGTCGTCGACATCGACGCGGAAGATGCCGGGCCGGTCGACCACCAGCGCCACCGTCGACGTGTCGATCTCGTAGCTCTGGCCGCCGCCCAGCCGGCGCACGGTGAGGCTGAGCGTGCCGCGGGTCAGTTCGAGCTGGGCCAGCTTGTCATTCAGGTCGAGCAGGCCGACGTCGGTGCGGTCGTCGATGCGCAGCGTGCCGCCGCCGAATTCCAGTTCGGCACGGGCATCCCGTGCGCTGGACAGCTTGTCGCCGGTGGTCAGCGGACGGTTGATGTTGGCGTTGCTCCAGTCCCTCGCGCCGGCCGGCAGGAAGCCGAGGTCGCCGGCGATGTATGACAGCCGCGCCACCCGGCTGGGCGGATCGACGCCGTCGCCCGAACGTGATTGCGCCTGGGCCAGCCCCGCCGCCACGCACAGCAGCACGATCGCCAGTGCTCGCCAGTGACGGCGCCACGAAACAGGGGACTCGGCAAACCTGGGCATGCGGCTCTCCTTCGGGCGTGCGTGTGAAGCTGGAGCGGGACGGGTATTCGTCGTGCTGTTGTCAACGTGCATTGTCAGGCCGGCGATGACCATCGCCCGAGCCTGCGCAGATGGCTGTTCAGCACGCGTTGGGCGCCGCGCCGCAGCCCGGTGCCCGCTCCTGCGCGCGGGGCGCACTTCGCCAGGCCAGGATCAAAAGCCCACCCCCTCCTGACCTCCCCCTGCTGCGCAGGGGGAGGGACCGAACGTGAAGCTGCACGCTCCGCCCCCTCCCCTGCACGGCAGGGAGGGCCGGGGAGGGGTGCTCTTGGTTGGGACCGAACCTGAAGCTGCATGCTCCGCTCCCTCCCCTGCAGGGCAGGGGAGGGCCGGGGAGGGGTGCTCTTCGTTGGGACCGAACGTGAAGCTGCACGCTCCGCTCCCTCCCCTGCACGGCAGGGGAGGGCCGGGAGGGGTGCTCTTGGTTGGGACCGAACCTGAAGCTGCACGCTCCGCTCCCTCCCCTGCACGGCAGGGGAGGGCCGGGGAGGGGTGCTCTTCGTTGGGACCGAACCTGAAGCTGCATGCTCCGCTCCCTCCCCTGCACGGCAGGGGAGGGCCGGGGAGGGGTGCTCTTCAGTTTTTGCGAGCTTTTCAACCACGCGAATCCCGGGTTACCATCCGCCGGCCAAGGCGGGTGTAGCTCAATGGTAGAGCTGTAGCTTCCCAAGCTACTGACGAGGGTTCGATTCCCTTCACCCGCTCCACTCCCCGATCCCCGAGCGACTCCCCGAACCGACATGGCGGATCTGATCACACTCGGCTGGCGGGAGCGGCTGGCGTTGCCGCAGCTGGGCATCGGCGTGCTCAAGGCCAAGCTCGACACCGGCGCGCGCAGCAGTTCGCTGCATGTGGACACCTTGGAAACCTTCCTGTGCGACGGCGTGACCTGGCTGCGTTTCACCATCCATGCCGGCCGCCGCCAGCCGCTGGAGATCCGCTGCGAGGCGCCGGCACTCGACCGCCGCGCGGTGACCGACACGGGCGGCCGGCGCACCGAGCGCTGGTTCATCCGCAGCGAAGTGCAACTGGCCGGACAGCGGTTCGGCGTCGACATCAACCTGACCGATCGCCGGCATATGCTGTTTCCGATGCTGCTGGGCCGCAGCGCGCTGAGCGGGCGCTTTGCGGTGGATCCGGCGTGCTCCTATACCCAGCCACGGCCGCCCCGGGTGGCCACGGACCTTTCCGCATGAAGATTGCGATCCTGTCGCGCAATACCCGCCTCTATTCGACCAAGCGGCTGGTCGAGGCCGCCCGCGTGCGCGGCCACGTGGTGCGCGTGCTCGACCCGCTGCGCTGCTACGTGCGCATCGCGCCCGGCGCCTCGTCGATCCGTTACAAGGGCCGGGAGGTGCGCGATATCGACGCGGTGATCCCGCGCATCGGCACCGCCAGCACGTTCTACGGCACCGCCGTGCTGCGCCAGCTGGAAATGATGGGCGTGTACACGCCGAACCCATCCGACGCGGTGCTGCGCGCGCGCGACAAGCTGCGCTGTCTGCAGATCCTGGCTGCGCAGGGCATCGACATGCCGGTGACCGTGTTCGGCGACAACCCGGACGATGCCGACGACGTGCTGGCCCTGCTCGGCGATCCGCCGCACGTGATCAAGCTCAACGAAGGCAGCCAGGGCACCGGCGTGGTGCTGGCCGAGAAACACGCCGCGTCGCAGAGCGTGATCGAGGCGTTCCGCGGCCTGTACGCGAATTTCCTGGTGCAGGAGTTCGTGGCCGAGGCGAAGGGCAGCGACCTGCGCTGTTTCGTGGTCGGCAAGAAGGTGGTGGCGGCGATGCAGCGCGACGCCACCCCGGGCGAGTTCCGCGCGAACCTGCACCGCGGCGGCACTGCGATGGCGGCCACGCTGAGCGTGGAGGAGAAACGCATCGCCGTGCGCGCGGCCGGCGCGCTGGGGCTGGGCATCGCCGGCGTCGACCTGCTGCGCTCCAACCGCGGCCCGCTGCTGCTGGAAGTCAACGCATCGCCCGGCCTGGAAGGCATCGAGGCCGCCACCGGCGTGGATGTGGCCGGCGCGGTCGTGGATCTGCTGCAGGCGCAGGCTGGCGCTGCTCCCATGGACGAACGGGGCCCGAAGAAAAAGGTACGAAGCGCATAGTACGAAAACTTTCGTTGACACTGCCGAGGAGGCGGTTCTACCATCGCCCGCGGAGGGGTTCTGCGTCCTGTGCCCTGCAACGGGGTGCGGCATGAACATCGGAGGGAGAGGTATGAAGCGGAAGATCTGGATGCTCGGCATGGCGATGGCCCTGGTGCTGCTGCCGTTGGAAGGTGCGCTTGCAGGCAAGGCGGTCAACGCGGACAACAAGGATGATTTTTCGGGGGTGGCCGCAGCCGTGCGCCAGGAAATGGCGGCAGGTGGGCGCTATGAATTCGTCAACGGTTCCGAACGGAGCATCATCGATGCGCGGCTGACCGAGATGCAGGCACTGCTCGACAAGTACGGCAGCGTCGCGCAAATGAATCCGGACGCGAAGATCAAGCTGATGAACGATCAGGAAGAGGTCAATGCGATCCTGACCAGGCGCGACAGCAACCGGAAGGTATGCGAGTCCAGGCCGCCCACCGGCTCGTTGCTGCCACAATCGGTCTGCCGCACTTATGGCGATATCGAAAGGTCGCGGCGCGACAGCCAGAAATTCATGCATGACGCCATGGCGGTACCCCAGAACAGAAATGGCGGCTGAAGATCGGGTGGTCCGTGGTTGCCTCCGGCGAAACCGGACCGCCGCCCACCGCGAGAGGCATTGATATGAAAGCGCCGCAGCCTCGCGTACCGAGGCCCACCGAAGCCGAGCTGCAGATCCTGCACGTGCTGTGGTCGCGCGAGGCGTGCACGGTGCGTGAGGTGCACGATGTACTCCATCTCGGCGATGGCGCGGGCTACACCACGGCCTTGAAGCTGCTGCAGGTGATGCACGCCAAGGGATTGGTCGAGCGCGACGATTCGCAGCGGGCCCACGTTTACCGTGCAGCAGTCAGCAAGGAGCGCACCCAGAAATGGTTCCTGCATGACCTGGTGCAGCGCGTGTTCGACGGATCGTCCTCGCAACTGGTTCTGCACGCCTTGGGCAGCCAGCGTACCAGTCGCGCGGAGCTGAAGGCCATTCGCAGCCTGTTGAACAAGCTCGACAAGGACGCGTCGTGATGGATGCGCTGCCGCTGATGCTTGTCGGCGCGCGCGTGATCGGCTGGGCGCTGCTGCACTTCTTCTGGCAGGGTGCCTTGCTGGGCCTGGTCCATACGGTGGTACGGCTGGCGTTGCCGCGGGGTGAGGCACGCTATCGCTTCGGCATGATCATGCTGATCGCGCTCGCCGTTTGCCCATTGTTGACGATATGGCGGTTGCTGGACGCGGCGCCGTCGACCCTCCAGGCGGTTGCAGCAATAGCGACGCCGACCGCCATCAGCCATGGCCCCGCCATCGACGGGGCATGGGCGTGGGATGCCTCGATCGATATCGTTCTGCCGTGGCTGGTGCTGGCATGGTCATTCGGCGTATTGCTGTTGTCGTTGCGGGCATGGCGCCAGTGGCAGGGTCTGAAGGTGCTGGTGCGCATGGCCGAGTCGATGCCTGGTTGGCAAGGGCGCGTAACCGGCCTGGCCAGGCGCTTTGGCTTGCATCGGCGCATTACCGTGTTGTGCAGCAAGGTCGTTGCCACGCCGGTCCTGGTGGGCTGGCTGCGGCCGGTAATCCTGTTGCCGATGGCGGTGGTGTGCAATTTTCCGGCCACCCAGATCGAATTGATACTCGCCCATGAGCTGGCGCATCTGCGTCGCTGGGATCCCATCGCCAACCTGTTCCAGGTCGTTCTGGAGACGCTCTATTTCTATCATCCGGCAGTGCACTGGGTTTCGCGTGATGTGCGCAACGAACGCGAAATTTGTTGTGATGAACTGGCACTTGCGGTGAGTGGCGGCAGCCGGCGTGAGTTCGTGGCGGCGCTGGCCGAACTGGGCGAGCTGCGCGAGCAGCATGGTTCGCTGCTGCTGGCGGCCGCCGGGGGAGTGTTGCTGGATCGTGTCCAGCACATGGTTGTACCGATGCAGACGGCTGCGGCGCGCGCGCCGGCCCGCTTCGTCGGGATGTTGCTCGGTGCTGCCCTGGTGGTGCTCACCTTGCGGATCGAATGGAAGCAGGCAGAGCTGCAGCGAAACCTGACCGAGGCCATCATGCAGATACGGCCGCTGCTGACGCCGTCCTGGCTGTTGCCTGCACGGTCGAAGCTCGAGTGGCATATGCCGGATCTCGCGTTGACGCATGCGGCGGCATTGCGGCCACTGACGGAGGCAACGCCGGAAGCTGACAGGGCTGCACCGCTGATAGCGCCGGGTGCCAAAGTTGACATGGCGATGTTGCCTGTATCGCTGCGGACTTCCGACCTGCCTCTGATTCGCGACGAGGCACCGGTTCGCATTGTCGAACAGGCATCGTCATCCACCATGCCGGCGGTCGCGCCGACACCCATCCGTATACGCCAGCCGATCTATCCCCAGAGCGCGCTGATGCGCGGCATCGAAGGGCAGGTCGTGGTCGAGTTCGGTCTCGCCACTGACGGCAGCGTGGAAGATCTGCGTGTAGTTCGTGCCGAACCCGCGGGGCTGTTCGACCAGGCAGCCATTCATGCGATGCGCAGCTGGAAATATGCACTGCCTGCAGACGGGACCGTTCAGCGACGCTATCGCCAGACCATGGCTTTCGTGCTGCACGCTGCTGGCAGGGGCGGCGCCACCGAGGCGCATGCGGGCAGTGGCGAGATTCAGGCGGTGGCAGGTTGCCAGATCGTTACCGGGACGCATATCTGCCGCTGGCCCGACGATGCGGGGCCGCGCGCAGGCGGAACTGCCGACCTCTCCTTGTGGCATTGAGCGATGTCACAAGAACGTGTGTTTAACCGTGAAGTGAGAGCGGGTTAACTCCACCGTAACCAGCAACCCCCTATAAAGCAGCCACTGTTATTTGCATGGCATGCAGGCCGCCAGGCTCGGTGACGGCAAACGATGGTATCGGGGCAGTAATTTGAGCCCAGGTGCGGCGACGGCGAGTCGCGCATCTGGGCTTTTTCTTGCCTGCGAGGCGGTGCGTTGAAGTTTCTGCACACGCCAGTGCGTTTCGTTCACGCAAGCTTGTTAAGCTTGTATCTCAGCCGGCCCGTGCGCCGGCTGTGCAGGAGTGACACATGCGTGTTCTGGTGATCGAAGACAACAGCGATATCGCGACCAACATCGGCGACTATCTGGAAGATCGCGGCCACGTAGTGGATTTCGCGGGCGACGGCGTGACCGGCCTGCACCTGGCGGTAGTGCACGACTTCGACGTGATCGTGCTCGATCTCACCTTGCCCGGGATGGACGGCCTGGAGGTCGCTCGCAAGCTGCGCCACGAGGCGCACAAGCAGACGCCGATCCTGATGCTGACCGCGCGCGATGCGCTGGAGCAGAAGCTGACCGGCTTCGAGTCCGGCGCCGACGACTACATGACCAAGCCGTTCGCGCTGCAGGAACTGGCGGCGCGGCTGGAAGTGCTGGCGCGTCGCGGCAAGGGTCCGCAGAGTCGCGTGCTGAAGGTGGCCGACCTCACCTTCAACCTCGACACGCTCACGGTGAACCGCGAGGGCAAGTCGATCCAGCTCAACCCGATCGGCCTGAAGCTGCTGCAGGCGCTGATGGAAGCGAGTCCGTCGGTGGTTACCCGGCAGGACCTGGAGCAGCGCGTGTGGGGCGAGGAGCTGCCGGACAGCGATTCGTTGCGCGTGCACATCCACGGTCTGCGTGCGGCGATCGACAAACCGTTCGACAAGCCGTTGATCCACACGCGGCACGGCATTGGCTATCGGATGGTCGAGCCGGATGCAGTCCAGGCGTAAGCTGCGGTTCCGGCTCATCGTCTCGTTCGCGCTGTTCGGCTTCGGCCTCAGCGCGCTGTTCGCCGTGGCCGCGTTGTACGTCCGCGCCAAGGTGGAGGAGCAGCTGGTGGCCTCGGCGCTGCAGCAGGATGCCGACAGCTACGTGCAGCAGATGCACCAGTCGCCGGGTCAGCCGTTCTATTCGAAGCTGATGACCGGCTGGGGCTGGAGCGACCGCACCCTCTACAAGGCGCCGCTGGCTTGGCAGCCGTTGCCCAGCGGCGTGCACGACATCCACGAGACCGACGCGGACGGCCGCCAGCGGCATTACAAGCTGGCGGTAAGCCGGAAGTACGGCCTGATCGCCTTCGTCAAGTACGACGTCAGCCGCGACGACCTCGGCAAGCGGCAGCTGCTGATCAGCGTGATCGGCGCGGTGTTCCTGTTCGGCCTGTTGTCGCTGGTGCTGGGTCTGTGGCTGTCGCGCAAGGTGCTCAAGCCGGTCAGCGAACTGGCCAGGCGCCTGCGCGATTTTCGCAAGGCCGGCAAGGCCGAGCCGCTGGCGCCGCATTTCGCCGACGACGAGGTGGGCGAGCTGGCGCACGCGCTGGACGAGTACTCGGCGCGGCTCACCGCGATGGTCGAGCGCGACCGCGAGTTCAACTCCGATGTCAGCCACGAGTTGCGCACGCCGCTGGCGGTGATCGCCAGCACCACCGAACTGCTGCAGGGTTCGCCCGACCTCACCGAGAAGCTCAGCGAGCGGCTGAAGCGCATCGAGCGCGCCTCGCGCCAGGCCACTGAGCTGATCGAGGCGCTGCTGCTGCTTTCACGCGCCGAGCGGCGCGGCCCCACCCGCGGCGAAACCACCGACGTCGGCAAGGTCGCCGCCGACGTGATCGAGAGCCAGCGCCCGCAGGTGCGCGGCAAGCCGCTGGAGATCGGGCTGGCGGTGAACGAGTCGGTCAGCGTCAACGCGCCGGCTTCGGTACTCTCGGTGGCGCTGACCAACCTGATCGGCAACGCCATCAAGTACACCCTCGAGGGCAATGTGCAGGTGGTGGTGGAAAACGGCTCCATCGAGGTGATCGATACCGGCCCCGGGATCAAGCCCGAGGATGCCGAACGCCTGTTCCAGCGCGGCGTGCGCGGCGAAGGTGCCGGCGGCAGCGGCGCCGGCCTCGGCCTGGCCATCGTGCGCCGGTTGTGCGAGCTCTACGGCTGGGATGTCTCGATGCGCCCGCGTGCCGACGCCAACGGCGCGATCGCCAGCATCAGGTTCGGCTGAGCGCGAGGAGTGAATGGTGGAGCGAAGAGTGAGAAACGAGAATTAGCGCGTAGGGCGGGCACCGCCCGCCGTTTTGTCACTCGACCACTGATCGAAAAATTGATCGAAAAGCCGGCGGGCGGTGCCCGCCCTACGGAGCGTGGCCTGGGAACGTGTGAGGGAGAGTGGGGAACGAAGGCTCTATGCTCTCGTTTCCCACCCTTCGCACCACACGCATTTCTGCTCTCAGACCTGCTCCAGCCAGCCCCACTTGTCGTGGGTGCGGCCGTCGAACAGGCCGAAGAACAGCTCCTGCAGGCGCAGGGTGACGCGGCCGGCCTTGCCGGTGCCGACCTGCTTGCCGTCGACCGAGCGGATCGGGGTGATCTCGGCGGCGGTGCCACACATCAGCACTTCCTCGGCGAGGTAGAGGTATTCGCGCGGAATGTCGCGCTCGACCACCGCGATGCCGTCTTCGCGGGCCAGCGTCATCAGCGTGTTGCGGGTGATGCCGGTGAGCAGCGAGGCACTGGCCGGCGGAGTGTGCAGCACGCCGTCGAAGACCAGGAACAGGTTCTCGCCGGCGCCTTCGCTGAGCAGGCCGGTCGAGGCCAGCGCAATGCCTTCGCCGAAGCCGAGGCGGCGCGCCTCGCGCGCGATCAGCTGGCCCGAGAGGTAGTTGCCGCCGGCCTTGGCGCCGGCCGGGATGGTGTTCGGCGCGAAGCGCTGCCAGCTCGACACGCAGGCGTCGATGCCGTTCTGCAGCGCCTCGGCGCCGAGGTATGGGCCCATCGGCCAGGCGGCCACGGCCATGTCGATCGGGGTTTCGGCGGACAGGCCGAAACCGCCCAGGCCGCGCCAGGCAACCGGGCGCAGGTAGGCGGCGCCAAGGCCGTTCCTCTTGATCACCTCGCGGCAGGCCGCAGCCAGCTCGTCGGCCGTGTACGGCAGCGCCATGTCGTAGATCTTGGCCGACTGGTACAGCCGGTTCAGGTGGTCGGTGAGGCGGAAGATCGCCGCGCCGTCGGGCGTGGCGTAGCTGCGGATGCCCTCGAACACTGACGAGCCGTAGTGCAGCGCATGCGACATCACATGCGTGGTCGCCTCGGCCCAGGGCTTGATGCTGCCGTTCTGCCAGATCCATTCGGGGTATTGCTGCGCCATGTCGATTCTCCAATGGTGACCGCCCATGATAACTGCCGGGCGTCGGGCCGGCGTCAATTCGCGTCGCGCAACCACAGGCAGCCGGCCTGGCGCACGATGTCGAAGCGCAGTTGGCGCGAGTCGCCGCTGCCGTCGTTGCCGGCGGTGTGCAGCACCAGCCGGTCGTCGGCAGGCGATGGCACGGATGGCCGGTCGCTGGCGAATGGATCGCTGGCGCTGGCGGCCGGTGCCGGTGCAGCGGCGCCCGGAATGTCCACGTCCAGCAGCGGCTGTTTCATCAGTTCGGCCAGCGAGTGGATGTTCGCGACCGCCGTGCCGCGGCCGTAGCCGTTCCACAGCATCAGGCCAGCCAGGCGATTCGGGTCGCGGCTGGCGAACGCGGCGATCACGCTCTGGCGCAGTTCGTGGCGGCTGGCCGCGCACAGGATCGGCGGCGGTGTGGCGGCCGGCGGTGCCATGTTGCCGGGTTTGGCGGCGGGGGCAGCCGGGGTAGCCTGCAGCGCCGCGCAGGGTTGGTCGGTGAACACCGCGTCGCCGTTCGCGCCGATGCAGCGATGGATCGGCGCCTGCGCCGCGGCGGGTGCGGCGCAGGCGAGCAGGATCTGGCAGGAAAGGATGGCTGACCGGCGCATCGCGCCAGCATAGCCCTGCCGCGGATCAGGAAAGTTGCTGCAGTACCGCCTGCGTCGCCCTGGCACGGTTGAGGGTATAGAAGTGCAGGCCGGGCGCACCTTCGTCGAGCAGGCGCCGGCACAGCTGCGCCACCACCTCGGCACCGAGCGCGCGGACCGAATCGGCGTCGTCGCCGTGGGCCTGCATGCGCTTGGCGATCCAGCGCGGGATTTCGGCGCCGCACAGGTCGGAGAAGCGCTTCAGCTGGCTGTAGTTCGCGATCGGCATGATGCCCGGCACGATCGGCACGTTCACGCCGAGCTTGCGCACGTCGTCGACGAAGCGGAAATACGCGTCGGGGTTGAAGAAGTACTGGGTGATCGCGCCGTTCGCGCCGGCGTCGATCTTCGCCTTGAAGTGCTGCAGGTCGCGCAGCGCGTCGTCGGCTTGCGGATGGGTTTCCGGGTACGCCGCCACCTCGATGTGGAAGTGGTCGCCGCAGTGCTCGCGGATGAAGCCCACCAGTTCGGCGGCGTAGCGGAAGTCGCCCGCGCTGGCCATGCCGGAGGGCATGTCGCCGCGCAGCGCGACGAGGCGCCGGTAGCCCGCGGCGCGGTAATTGTCCAGCAGCGCGGCGATCTCGGCCCGGGTGCCGCCCATGCACGACAGGTGCGGGGCCACATCGAGGCCATGCCGTGTGTGCAGGTGTGCCACCGTATCGCCGGTGTAACTGAGGGTGGAGCCGCCGGCGCCGAAGGTGACCGAGGCGTATTCCGGCTGGTGCGCCTTCAGCGCCTGTGCCGCCCGGTCCAGTTGTGCGCGCTGCTCGTCGGTCTTGGGCGGGAAGAATTCGAAGCTGATCGAAGGCATCGCACGGGTTCCTGGTTGCGGTGCCGGGGAGTATATATCTTTATGTCGCGATGAAGCGATAGATAAAAGCGACCCCACCCCGGCCCTCCCCTGCTAGGCAGGGGAGGGAGCAGGGCGCGCAGTTTCGGTTCGGTCCCTCCCCCTGCTAGGCAGGGGAGGGAGCAGGGCGCGCAGTTCCGGTTCGGATCCTCCCCCTGCGACGCAGGGGAGGGAGCAGGGCGCGCAGTTTCGGTTCGGATCCTCCCCCTGCGTCGCAGGGGAGGGAGCAGGGCGCGCAGTTCCGGTTCGGTCCCTCCCCCTGCGACGCAGGGGGAGGTCAGGAGGGGGTCTGCTTTTGATCTTTGCCATCAAACAAAAAACGGGGCGCATTGCTGCACCCCGTTCCAGTCTCGATCCCGCTCGGATCAGTAGCGGTAGTGCTCCGGCTTGTACGGGCCTTCCACCGGCACGCCGAGGTAGGCGGCCTGTTCGGCGCTGAGCGTGGTCAGCTTCACGCCGATCTTCTCCAGGTGCAGGCGCGCGACTTCCTCGTCGAGCTTCTTCGGCAGGATGTAGACCTTGGCCTCGTAGCGGTCCTTGTTCGCCCACAGGTCGATCTGCGCCAGCGTCTGGTTGGAGAACGAGTTGGACATCACGAAGCTCGGGTGGCCGGTGGCGCAGCCGAGGTTGACCAGGCGGCCTTCGGCGAGCAGGAAGATCGCGCGGCCATCCTTGAAGGTGTACCTGTCCACCTGCGGCTTGATGTTGAGCTTGCTCACGCCGGCCATCGCGTTCAGCGCGTCGACCTGGATCTCGTTGTCGAAGTGGCCGATGTTGCAGACGATGGCCTGGTCCTTCATCGACTTCAAGTGATCCAGCGTCAGCACGTCCTTGTTGCCGGTGGTGGTGACGTAGATGTCGCCGCGGCCCAGCGTGCTCTCGACCGTGTTGACCTCGAAGCCTTCCATCGCCGCCTGCAGCGCGTTGATCGGGTCGATCTCGGTGACCACCACGCGCGCGCCGTAGGCACGCAGCGAATGCGCGCAGCCCTTGCCGACGTCGCCGTAGCCGCAGACCACCGCGACCTTGCCGGCCAGCATCACGTCCATCGCCCGCTTCAGGCCGTCGGCCAGCGACTCGCGGCAGCCGTACAGGTTGTCGAACTTGCTCTTGGTGACCGAGTCGTTGACGTTGATCGCCGGCACCAGCAGCGACTTCGCCTCGGCCAGCTGGTACAGGCGGTGCACGCCGGTGGTGGTCTCCTCGGAGACGCCCTTCCAGTCCTTGACCACGGTGTGCCAGTAGCCCGGACGCTCGGCATGCACGCGCTTCAGCAGGTTCTTGATCACCTGCTCCTCGTGCGAGGACGCCTTCTCGTCGACCCACTTCGAACCGTTCTCCAGCTCGTAGCCCTTGTGGATCAGCAATGTGACGTCGCCACCGTCGTCGACCACCAGCTGCGGGCCGAGGAAACCGCCCTTGCCGTCGGGGAAGGACAGCGCGTCCAGCGTGCAGTCCCAGTATTCCTCCAGCGTCTCGCCCTTCCAGGCAAACACCGGCGTGCCGGTGGCGGCGATCGCGGCGGCGGCGTGGTCCTGGGTGGAGAAGATGTTGCACGAGGCCCAGCGCACGTCGGCGCCGATGTCCTTCAGCGTCTCGATCAGCACCGCGGTCTGGATCGTCATGTGCAGCGAGCCGGTCACGCGCACGCCCTTCAGCGGCCGGGTGGCGGCGTATTTCTTGCGGATCGACATCAGGCCCGGCATCTCGTGCTCGGCGATGTCCAGCTCCTTGCGGCCGAAGTCGGCCAGCGAGAGGTCGCGGATCTTGTAGTCGTGGGTGTTTTCTTTGAGTGCGGCGTTCATCGTAATCTCCGGTTAGTGCGAGGCTCTTGTGAAGAGTCCGGCCATGGATGGCCGGTCTGCTGCGAAGGGACTCGCGTGCAAACAACCGGGCGCCGTTGTGGAACGTGCCGCGCCGAGCCTGGCCGGTTCCCGCGAAGTTCGTTCACGGCAGCGGTCGCAGCGCCCCTCGGCGGGCAGTACGGAGCGGGCATTGTAACGGCAGACATGAGCTTATGCCGCATGGTTGGGTGCCCCACGCGCCGGGATTGGTTACGCTGGTGGCTTGGCCCGTCATGGAGCAGCTGCGTGGAACAAAGTCGCGAACCCGAATTCCTGCCGCCGGACGGCCCGTTGCGTGAGGACGTCAGCCGGCTCGGGGCGATGGTCGGGCGGATGCTGGCCGAGCAAGGTGGCGACGCGTTTTACGAGCGGGTCGAACAGGTGCGCACCGCAGCGATCTGCCGCCGCCGCGAAGGAGCTTCGGTCGACGACTTGGCCGACTCGCTGGCCGGCCTCGACGCCGCCGATGCCGAGGCGCTGGCGCGTGCGTTCGCCACCTATTTCCAGGCAGTGAACACGGCCGAACGGGTGCACCGCATCCGCCGCCGCCGCGACTATCAGCGCGAGGGCAGCGCGCCGCAGCCGGAATCGCTGCTCGACGTGCTGGGTCGGCTGAAGGCCGAAGGCGTGGGCGCCGACGAACTGGTCGACTGGCTCGAACGGCTGTGGATCGAGCCGGTGTTCACCGCGCACCCGACCGAGGCGGTGCGCCGCTCGCTGCTGGAGAAGGAACAGGCGATCGTCGCTTCGCTGATCGACGGCTTCGATCCACAGCGGACGCCGCAGGAGCGGCAGGAGGACGACGACCGGATCTACACGGCGCTGTCCGCGGGCTGGCAGACCGCCGAGGCCTCGCCGGTGCGGCCCAGCGTGCAGGACGAGCGCGAGCACGTGGATTTCTACCTGGCCAACCCGCTGTACCGGATCGTGCCGGCGCTGTACGAATCGCTGGCGCAGGCGCTGCAACAAACCTACGGTGTGGCGATCAAGTTGCCGCGGCTGCTGCGTTTCGCCAGTTGGGTCGGCGGCGACATGGACGGCAACCCGAACGTGGGCGCCGGCACCATCGCCGACTGCCTCGACTCGCAGCGCGCGCTGGTGCTGGAGCGCTACCGCGAGGACGTTGCCACGCTGGCGCGGTCGCTCAGCCAGACCGAGGGACGGGTCGCCGCCTCGGCGGCGCTGCACGCGCGGCTGGCGGACTATCGTGCACGCTTTCCCGCCGCCGCGGCGCAGATCCGTCCGCGCCACGCCGACATGCCGTACCGCTGCCTGCTGCAGCTGGTCGGCGCGCGGCTGGCGCTGACCGGTGACGAATCTTCGGACGGCTATCCGTCCAGTGACGAATTGCTTGACGACCTGCAGCTGATCGCCGACAGCCTGTTCCGGCATCGCGGCGTGCACGCCGGCGCTTACGCGGTGGAACGCCTGCTGTGCCGCGTGCGCAGCTTCGGCTTCCACCTGGCGCGGCTCGACGTGCGGCAGGATTCGCGCGTGCACGATGACGCGCTTTCGGCCCTGCTGGCGGATCCGGGCTGGCCCGCCCGCGGCGGCGCCGAGCGGGCCGGGCGCCTGCGTCCGTACGCCAACGGTGAAGCGGTTTTTCCAGACAGCGACGACGCCAGCGCCACGTCGCTGCAGGCGGTGTTCGCCACCTTGCGCGACAGCCGTCGCAGCCATGGCCGCGACGCCACCGGCCTGTACATCATCAGCATGGCGCGTTCGGCCGCCGACGTACTGGCGGTATTGGCACTGGCGCGCCGCGGCGGCCTGGTCGATACAACAGGCGACGTGCCGCTCAACATCGCGCCGCTGTTCGAGACCGTCGACGACCTGAAGAACGCGCCGGCCACGCTGCGCGCGCTGCTCGACGACCCGGTCTACCGCCGCCACCTCGCCGCGCGCGGCGACCAGCAGTGGGTGATGCTGGGCTACTCCGACAGCGGCAAGGACGGTGGCACGCTGGCCTCGCGCTGGGGCCTGCAGCGCGCCCAGGTGGAACTGCTGGAGGTGGCGAACGCGGCCGGCATCCAGCTGGCCTTCTTCCACGGCCGCGGCGGCTCGGCCAGTCGCGGCGGCGCGCGCATCACACCGGCGCTGATGTCCGCGCCGCGCGGCGCGGTGGCCGGCGTGCTGCGGGTGACCGAACAGGGCGAGGTGATCCATCGCAAGTACGGCATCCGCGCGCTGGCACTGCGCAACCTGGAGCAGACCGTGGGTGCGGTACTGCGTGCGTCGCTGCGCCCGCGCGAAGACGAGCCGCGCGAGGAGCGCTGGCGTGAAGTGATGAACACGCTGTCGGCGACCAGCCGGCAGAGCTATCGCGCCTTCGTCGAGCGCGACGGATTCGTCGACTATTTCCGCAGCGCCACGCCGGTCGACGTGATCGAGCAGATGACCCTGGGCTCGCGCCCGGCCAGCCGCCGCAGCATGCGCGGCGTGCAGGACCTGCGCGCGATCCCGTGGGTATTCGCCTGGACCCAGTGCCGCTCGATCCTGCCTGGCTGGTACGGCCTGGGCAGCGCGCTGGAGCAGGGCATGCAGCAGTTCGGCGAAGCCGTGCTGGCGGAGATGGCGCGTGACTGGCCGTTCTTCTGCAACCTGCTGGACGACGTGGAGATGGTGCTGGCCAAGTGCGACCTGGACATCGCCGAGGCGTTCTCCAAATTGTCCGGCCCGCTGCACGACGAGTTCTTCGGCCTGATCCGCGATGAGTTCGCGCGCACCCGCCACTGGCTGTTGCGGTTGAAGGGCAGTGAGGTGCTCTTGCGCGGCGAGCCGCGCCTGGCCGCCTCGATCCGACTGCGCAACCCCTACGTCGATCCGATGAGCCTGCTGCAGGTCGACCTGCTGCAGCGCTGGCGCGCAGGCGATCGCGCGGACGATGCCGTGCTGCAGGCGCTGGTGGCCTGCGTCAATGGCGTTTCGCAGGGGTTGCAGAACACTGGCTGATCCACCGCGTAGGGCGGGCACCGCCCGCCGGCTCGTTGCTCTTGCGTGGTGGAGAGCGGCGGGCGGTGCCCGCCCTACGGAGGTGTCGTGAAGCGCATGCTTTCGAGCAGGGCAGCGATGCGGGCCTCGCGCGGCAGGCGCTTCCACGCGATCTCCAGCCTGAGCGCCTCGCTGC
The DNA here is from genome assembly GCF_058793995.1 of Rhodanobacter sp. GW835-FHT13D09. NCBI lineage: Bacteria > Pseudomonadati > Pseudomonadota > Gammaproteobacteria > Lysobacterales > Rhodanobacteraceae > Rhodanobacter > Rhodanobacter sp. GW835-FHT13D09. The sequence continues at coordinate 232,850 of NZ_JBXAGL010000002.1, forward strand.
GGCTGGCGACCCAGACCCAGCCGAGCAGCCGTTTCGGCGGGTTGGCGCGGGTGAAGCGGGCGCCCTTGCCGCCGAGGTGCTTCGCGTAGCGCTGCTCGGGGTCGCGGGCGATGCCGGTGTAGACACGACCGTCGGCGCATTCGAGCAGGTAGACGGCCCAGGCGTCGTCGCCGGGCGCATCCGCGTCGCTCATCCGCTCAGGCCCATTCGATCAGGCTTTCGGCATCGCAGACGCGCTTCCACGACGGGCGCGCCTTCAGGCGCGTGGCCAGTGCCGCCAGTTGTGGCCACGCCGTTGCCGGCTTCGGCATGTTGCGTGACCAGCGCATCAGCATCAACGCGTAAAGATCGACGACGCTGAAACGCCCGCCCAGCATATGCGGGCCATGCGTGGCGAGGTGCGCGTCGATATGGGACCAGCATTTCTCGATGCCGGCACGGGCGGCCTGCTTGATCGCGTCGGCGCTCTCCGGCAGATGGTCGCCGGGGTAGAACCACTGGCGGAACAGCGGCTGCAGGGTGTTGGCGAGGTACAGCATCCATTGCAGGTAATCCGCGCGTCCGGCACTGCCGGGGACCGGCGCCAGCGCGGCTTCGGGGTGGCGTTCGGCCAGCAGTATCGCCAGTGCCGCGGCTTCGCCGTGCGGTACGCCGTCGACCACCAGGGTCGGCACCACGCCGTTCGGGTTGATCGCCAGGTACGCCGCGCTGCGCTGCTCGCCCTTCTCGATGTCGATGTGCTTGAGCTCGTGCGGCGCGCCGATTTCCAGCAGCGCCAGGTGCACCAGCAGGTTGGCCGAGCCGGGAGCGTAGTAGAGCGTGTACATGGTGGTTGTCCGCAAGAATAATCCACCGATGATACGCCGCTGCCGGCCTGCACGATGACGTGCAGGGCTGGTGTCAGGCGTCCAGTTCCGCCCAGCGCGCGTAGGCCGCATCCAGCTCCGCCTGCAGCGCTACCAGCGCCTCGTTCGCCTTGACGATGGCGGCGCTGTCCTGCTGGAAGAACGCCGGCTCGGCCATGGTGGCGGTGCGTGCGGCGATGTCGCCTTCCAGTTGCTCGATGCGCTTGGGCAACTGCTCCAGCTCGTGCTGTTCCTTGAAGCTGCGCTTGCGCTTCGGTGCGGCAGGCGCACTCGGTGCCGGTGTCGTTGCAGTGGACTTGCCCGTGCTGGTGCTGCTGCGCGGGCCGGGCTTCTGGCGCAGCCAGTCGCTGTAGCCGCCCACGTATTCGCCGATCCGGCCTTCGCCTTCCAGCACCAGGGTGCTGGAGACCACGTTGTCGAGGAAGGCGCGGTCGTGCGAAACCAGCAGCAGGGTGCCCTGGTAGTCGGTCAGCAGTTCTTCCAGCAGTTCGAGCGTCTCGACGTCGAGGTCGTTGGTGGGCTCGTCCATCACCAGCAGGTTGGACGGCTGCGCGAACAGCTTGGCCAGCAGCAGGCGGTTGCGCTCGCCGCCGGACAGGCGGGTGATCGGCGCGCGTGCGCGCTCGGGCGAGAACAGGAAATCCTGCAGATAGCCGATGATGTGCTTGCGTTGGCCGTTGAGCTCGATGTACTCGCGGCCCTCGGCCACGTTGTCCAGTGCGTTGAGCTGGTCGTTGAGCTGCAGCCGGTGCTGGTCGAAGTAGGCGATCTGGATGCCGGTGCCCAGCTCCGCGCTGCCGCGCTGCGGCTGCAGTTCGCCCAGCATGATCTTCAGCAAGGTGCTCTTGCCGGCGCCGTTCGGTCCGATGATGCCGATGCGGTCGCCGCGCATCACGGTGGTGGTGAGGTCGTCGATCAGCACGCGACCGCCGTAGGCCTGGTGCACGTGCTCGAGGTCGATCACCTTCTTGCCCGAGGCCTGCGCGTTGGCCGCGGTCATCTTCACGTTGCCGCCGAGTTCGCGCCGTTGCGCGCGTTCCACGCGCAGCGCCTTCAGCGCACGCACGCGGCCCTCGTTGCGCGTGCGCCGGGCCTTGATGCCCTGGCGGATCCAGACTTCTTCCTGCGCCAGCTTCTTGTCGAACAGCGCGTTGGCCTGGGCTTCGGCGTGCAGGCGTTCCTCGCGCCGGCGCAGGTAGTTGTCGTAGTCGCCGGGCCAGTCGGTCAGCGCGCCGCGGTCGATCTCGACGATGCGCGTGGCCAGCGCGCGCAGGAAGCTGCGGTCGTGGGTGACGAAGATGATGCTGCCGGCGAACTGCTTGAGGAAGGTTTCCAGCCAGCCGATCGCCTCGATGTCGAGGTGGTTGGTCGGTTCGTCCAGCAGCAGCACGTCGGGCTTGCGCACCAGCGCCTGCGCCAGCAGCACGCGGCGCTTCATGCCGCCGGACAGCGCGGCGAAGTCGGTCTCGCCGGGCAGTTCCAGCTGGGTCAGCACGTCGCTGACCCGGCGGTCCAGGTCCCAGCCATGCTGCGCCTCGATCTGGTGCTGCACGTCGCCCAGCGCGTCGAAGTCGCCCTCGTCGAGCAGGTGGTGATAGCGCGCCAGCAGATGGCCGAGATCGCCCAGGCCGTCGGCGACCACGTCGAATACACTGCCTTCGGTGCCGTGCGGCACCTCCTGCGCCATCCGCGCGATCACCACGCCGTTCTGTATCCGCACCTCGCCGTCGTCGGCATGCAGCTCGCCGGCGATCAGCTTCATCAGGGTGGATTTGCCTTCGCCGTTGCGGCCGACGATGCACACCCGCTCGTTCGCCTCGATCGACAGATCGACGTGTTCGAGCAGGAGTGGGCCGCCGATGCTGAAGTCGACGCATTGCAGTTGGATAAGGGACATCCGGCCATTGTAGCTGGAGCGTGTTGGCCATCTGCCCTTGAGGCAGGCGCAACGCGAATCTTTCCCATGGCAGCGGCTGTTTTATTTTAGGAAAAATTGATTGCCATAATTTTCTCAAAAATCTACAGTGCCTGGATTGGGAAAACGGGGGCAGCGCCATGGAACGAAGAACCGGTGACTACGTGGCTGGCAGCCTCGCTGGCAGTCATTACAAGGCTTTCGTACCGAAGCCGCTGCCGCCAAAACCACCGTTGGTGTTTGGTCCTGCTCTGGTTGCGCAGCTCGAGCGCGCCAACCAGGCGCTTGGTCGCTTGGATGGCATCACCCTGATGCTGCCCGACCCGGCGTTGTTCCTGTATCAGTACGTGCGCAAGGAAGCCTTGCTGTCTTCCCAGATCGAGGGCACCCAATCCTCGCTGTCCGACTTGTTGCTGTACGAACTGGCCGAGATGCCGGGGGTGCCGATCGACGATGTGGAGGAGGTGTCCAACTACGTGGCTGCGCTCCAGCATGGCCTCAAGCGCCTGCGCGAAGATGACTTTCCACTGTCATTGCGGCTGATCCGCGAGATTCACGGCGTGCTGTTGCGTGGAGGTCGTGGCGCGACCAAGCATCCCGGTGAGTTTCGTATCGGCCAGAACTGGATCGGTGGCAAGTCGCCCGCGCTGGCCGGCTTTGTGCCGCCACCGCCCGAGCGTCTGGCGGATTGCCTGAGCGAGCTGGAAGCCTTCCTGCACACCGGCCGGAACGAGATGCCGGCCCTGATCAAGGCGGCGCTGGTTCATGTGCAGTTCGAGACGATTCATCCGTTCAACGATGGCAACGGCCGCGTCGGGCGTCTGTTGATCGCGCTGATTCTTTGCGCCGAGGGTGTGCTGCGCGAGCCCTCGCTTTACCTCAGCCTGTATTTCAAGACGCGACGCCGGCAGTACTACGCGCAACTGGACGCCGTGCGCAAAACCGGCAACTGGGAGGCCTGGTTGCTGTTCTTCCTTGAAGGCGTGGAATCCACCTCGCAACAGGCCGTGGATACCGCACAGCGCATCCTGGCACTGTTTGCGGAAGATCGTGAAAAAGTGCGCGGACTAGGTCGTCGTGCCGGCAACGCATTGCAGGTGTTCGAGCAGTTCATCCGACGCCCGATTCTCGATGCGCCGACCATCCACAAGACGCTGACCGTAGCCCCGCCCACCGTACGCTCGGCTATCGGTGCCCTTCAGGGGTTGGGCCTGCTCAATGAAATTACCGGTCAGCAGCGCAATCGCATCTGGATCTACCAGAGTTACTACGGGCTGCTGAGCGAAGGCGCCGCGCCGCTTTGACGAGATCGCTGCCGCACTCTCGCTCCTGATATTTCCACAAGGGCTGCCATATCACGCGTTCTTGCTACCGCTTCGCCGACGACAAAGATCGGGTGACCGACCCGCCGACCGCGTGCGCGCGGCTTTCGGCCTGCCACCGATCGATCACCGTCGCCGGTTGGCCGCGTATTTGCCGCCGGGAATGTTGCTGCATTGAGCGAACAAGAGAAGGCCGCCCCGGAGGCGGCCTTCTCTTCACGCGCAAAGCAAATGCGGCTTACTTCAGCTTCGCATCCTTGCGCAGCGCCTCGGCGCGGTCGATCTTTTCCCACGAGAACGTGGTGTAGGACTTGCCGTTGGCGTCCTTGACCAGCTGCGGGGTGCGGCCGAAATGGCCGTAGCTGGCGGTCTGCTGGTACATCGGATGGATCAGGTCGAGCATCTGCAGGATGCCGTACGGGCGCAGGTCGAAGTGCTTGCGGATCAGCTTCTCGATCTTCTCGTCGCTGATCTTGCCGGTGCCGAAGGTGGTGACCGAGATCGAGGTCGGGTGCGCCACGCCGATCGCGTAGCTGACCTGCACCTCGCAGCGGTCGGCGATGCCGGCGGCCACGATGTTCTTGGCCACGTAACGCGCGGCGTAGGCGGCCGAACGGTCGACCTTGGACGGATCCTTGCCCGAGAACGCGCCGCCGCCGTGACGGGCCCAGCCGCCGTAGGTGTCGACGATGATCTTACGGCCGGTCAGGCCGCAGTCGCCCACCGGCCCGCCGATGACGAACTTGCCGGTCGGGTTGATGTGGATCTTGGTGCCCTTGTGCAGCAGCTTGGCCGGCAGCACGGGCTTCAGGATGTACTCGCGCACCGCCTCGATCAGGTCCTTCTGTTTGACCGACGGGTCATGCTGGGTCGACAGCACCACGGCGTCGATCGCGGTGGCCACGCCGTGCTCGTAGCGCAGGGTGACCTGGCTCTTCGCGTCCGGGCGCAGCCACGGCAGCGGCGAGTTCTTCCGCTTGCGGACTTTTGCCTGCTGCTCGACCAGGCGGTGCGAGTAGTAGATCGCCGCCGGCATGAAGTCCTTGGTTTCGTTGGTGGCGTAGCCGAACATCAGACCCTGGTCGCCGGCGCCCTGGTCTTCCGGGTTCTTGCGGTCCACGCCCTGGTTGATGTCCGGCGACTGCTTGCCGATCAGGTTGATCACGCCGCAGGTGGCGCCGTCGAAGCCGACGTCGCTGGAGTCGTAGCCGATGTCGACGATCACCTTGCGGGTCAGCGCCTCCAGGTCGATCCACGCGCCGGTGGTGATTTCGCCGGCGACGATCGCCACGCCGGTCTTGACCATGGTTTCGCAGGCCACGCGGGCACGCGGGTCCTGCGCGATGATCGCGTCGAGCACGGCGTCGGAGATCTGGTCGGCGACCTTGTCCGGATGGCCTTCGGAGACCGATTCGGAGGTGAACAGGTAGTTGGACATCGCGGTTTATATCCCTTTGTACGGATAGAAAGATAAAAGAGGTCGGTCATGATACATCGCTGCCCCCGGTTTTGCAGCCCGCGGCGATTCTGGTGACCACGGGGTTAGCACGGTGTTCAGACGTCTGGATGGCCGCCGGGCTGCGGCCCCGGCACATGGCCGGTTCAGGCGGCCGTGGCCAGTTCGGCACGCAGCTGGCGGGCACAGGCCAGCATGCCGCGCAGCGCCGCCTCCACCTCGGGCCAGCCGCGGGTCTTCAGGCCGCAGTCGGGGTTGATCCACAACTGGTCCGGGCGCAACACCCCGAGTGCCTTGTGCACGAGCTCGCCCATCTCGGCCTGGGCGGGCACGCGCGGCGAGTGGATGTCGTACACGCCGGGACCGATGCCGTTGGGATAGCGGAAGCGCACGAAGGCGTCCAGCAGTTCCATCCGCGAGCGGCTGGTCTCGATCGAGATCACGTCGGCATCCATCGCGGCCACCGCCTCGATGATGTCGTTGAACTCCGAGTAGCACATGTGGGTATGGATCTGGGTGGCGTCGCGCACGCCGCCGGCGGCGATGCGGAAGCTTTCCACCGCCCAGGCGAGGTAGCCCGGCCAGTCGGCGCGGCGCAGCGGCAGGCCTTCGCGCAGCGCGGGCTCGTCAATCTGGATGACCTTGATGCCGGCTGTTTCCAGGTCATGCACCTCGTCGCGCAATGCCAGCGCGATCTGCCGACACACGGTTTCGCGCGGCAGGTCGTCGCGCACGAACGACCACTGCAGCATGGTGACCGGCCCGGTGAGCATGCCCTTCATCGGCCGCCCGGTGAGCGATTGCGCATACGTCGACCAGCGCACCGTCATCGGCGCGGGGCGTGCCACATCGCCCCAGATCACTGGCGGCTTCACGCAGCGCGAGCCATAGCTCTGCACCCAGCCGAGCCTGGTGAACAGGTAGCCGTCCAGCTGCTCGCCGAAGTACTCCACCATGTCGTTGCGCTCGGGCTCGCCGTGTACCAGCACGTCCAGCCCGATTTCCTCCTGGAAGCGCACCACGCGCCCGACTTCGGCCCGCAGCAACTGCTCGTAGGCCGCATCGTCCAGCCTGCCGGCGCGGTGCGCGGCGCGCGCCTTGCGCAACTCGTCGGTCTGCGGGAACGAGCCGATGGTGGTGGTGGGCAGCGCCGGCAGTGCCAGGACCGCCTCCTGCGTGACGCGGCGCGTGGCGTAGGCCGAGCGGCGCAGCGTCATCTGCGGGCTCAGCTTGTGCAGGCGGGCACGCACGGCGGGATTGCACACGCCCGGTTGCTGCGCCTGCCGGTCGAGCAGGGTTTGCTGCGCCTGCAGCGCGGCCTCGGCTTCCGCATCGCCGGCCAGCGCATCGGCGTAGACGCGCAGCTCTTCCAGCTTCTGTCGCGCGAACGCCATGCCGGCGCGGCGCGCCGGGTCGAGCGCGGTCTCGGCGTCGAGGTCGATCGGCACGTGCAGCAGCGAGCAGGACGGCGCCAGCCACAGCCGTCCGCCGAGGCGCGCATGCGCCCTGCGCAGCAGCGGCAGCACGCGTTCGGGGCGGCTGCGCCACACGTTGCGGCCGTCGATCACGCCGGCGCTGAGCACTCGATCCGGCGGCAGCGCGTCGAGCACCGCGTCGAGCTGTTCCGGCGCGCGCACGAGGTCCACGTGCAGCCCGTCCACCGGCAGCCCGGCGGCGAGCGCGAGGTTGTCGCCCAGCGCGCCGAAGTAGCTGGCGAGCACGATCTTCGGGCCGCCGGCCGCGGCCAGCGCCGCATAGGCGCAGCGATAGGCGGCGTGGTCGTCGGCGTCCTGGTCGAGCACCAGGCACGGTTCGTCCAGCTGCACCCAGTCCGCGCCGGCCTCGGCCAGCCGGCGCAGCAGTTCGGCGTAGGCAGGCAACAGGGCATCGAGCAGGGCCAGCCGGTCGCTGCCGTCCACGGTCTTGGACAGCAGCAGGAAGGACACCGGCCCCAGCAGCACCGGCCGCGCGCGATGGCCCAGCGCCTGCGCCTCGCGCAGCTCGGCCAGCGGCTTGTCGCCGGCGAGGGCGAAACGCTGGCCGGCGTGGAGTTCCGGCACCAGATAGTGGTAGTTGGTGTCGAACCACTTGGTCATTTCCAGCGCGTGCAGGTCGTGGCCGCCGCGCTTGTGGCCGCGGGCCATCGCGAAATAACCATCCAGACGGTTTTCGGCGAATACAGGGCGGTAGCGCTCCGGGATCGCATCGAACAGCACGGCCGTGTCGAGCACGTGGTCGTACAGGCTGAAGTCGTTGCACGGCACGACGTCGGCGCCGGCGTCGCGTGCCAGTTGCCAGTGGCGCCGGCGCAGCGCGCGGGCGGTGTCTTGCAGGCTGTCGGCGCTGGTGTCGCCGCGCCAGTGGGATTCGAGCGCGCGCTTGAGTTCGCGTTTCACGCCGATGCGCGGGAAACCCGCATGAGTGACCAGTGACATGGTGTTGATTCCTCTTGCAGAAGTGAGCAAAGAGAAACGAAGGAGTCGGCAGGCCGGAGCCCGCCTTCGACCTTCGCCCCCGCGGGCGAATCGGCGTGTCCGGGCGGGGGTTTCCGCGCGGGCACGCCAAGTCGGACGAAAGCGCGGACGCTTTCGGCTGGCGCAGGTATTCGGGCTCGCGGGCAGGCCTGGTGAGGCCTGCCCGCCTACCGCTGCGGGGCAGCTCCGGCGTCTGTACCGGATTCCCTGCTATATATCTTTTTATACGGATAAAAGGATATTTAAACCAGCGGGGCCAACGATAGACGTGCCGGCGGGTGCCGTCAATGGCGCGATCGCGAGGGCGGTGGCCAGCCTCGTCACGCTCCGTGGTTATAAGCACATGGCATATGGTCCTTTGCCACCGGACGACCCGCATAGGCATGGTGGTAGCCGTCCAGACATCCATATGCAAGGTAGAGGCATGAGCCGCATCACCATACAAACCCCCGAAAGTGCGCCCGATGAGGCTCGTTCGCGCCTGGCTGCTGCGAAGAAAAACAGTGGCTTCGTGCCGAACCTGCTCGGTGTGCTGGCCAATGCGCCCACCGCCATCGAGACCTACCAGACGGTCAGCGCGATCAACGCGCGCAACGGCCTGACCGATACCGAGCGCGAGGTGATCCAGATCACCGCCGCCACCCGCAACGGCTGCGGTTTCTGCGTGGCCGGGCACACCGCCGTCGCGCGCAAGAAGCTGCAGATGCCCGAGCCGCTGCTGGAAGCGCTGCGCGGCGCCAACGCGCTGGCCGACCCGAAGCTCAACGCGCTGGCGCTGTTCACGCTGGCGGTGATCGAGGCGAGGGGTGGCGTCTCCGACGACGAGCTGCAGCACTTCCTGGACGCCGGCTACAGCCAGGGCAACGCGCTGGAGGTGGTGCTGGGCGTCAGTCTGGCCACCCTGTGCAACTACGCCAACAACCTGGCCCGGACACCGATCAATCCAGAACTGCAGGCGTTTGCCTGAAGCGGCCGCGGAGCAGACGACGTGAGTTCATCCAGCGCCATCGACGCGCCATTGCAGGCGATTGCCGATCAAATCCAGGCACAACTGCTGCCACTCGCCGGAATCATCGATAGCGAGGGTTTCTACCCGCAGGCGTTCCTGCGCGAACTGGGCAGCCTGGGCGGCTTCGGCGCGCATGTCGAGGATGCGCCTGGCGCGCATGCGCTCGACCTGGCGCGGCAGATCGACATCACCACCCGGGTCGGCAGTGTCTGTGGCGCGACCGCGTTCCTGGTGTGGTGCCAGTCCACCTGCGCGTGGTACCTGCAGCATGCGCCGATGGAAGCGGTGCGCACGCGCTACCTGGACCGGGTCGCGCGCGGCGAACTGCTGGCCGGCACCGGCATGTCCAATGCGGTGAAGCACCTGGCCGGGATCGAGAAGATCCGCCTTGCCGCGAGCCGCCGTGGCGACGGCTACGTGGTCAACGGCGTGCTGCCCTGGGTGTCGAACATGGGGCCGGACCATCTGGCGTTCGTGGCTGCGTCGGTCGAGGGCGGCGGTTATCTCATGTTCGCGGTGGATGGCCGCGCCGAGGGACTGGAGCTGCACCCGTGCCCGGATTTCGCCGGCATGGAGGGTACCCGTACGCTGAACCTGCGCTTCAGGGACGTGGTCGTCGGTGCCGACAGCGTGCTGGCGCATCCGGCGCAGTTCGCGGCCCATCTGCAGCGGATCAAGGCCGGTTTCGTGCTGGGCCAGGCGGGCATGGGTTTCGGCGTGGTCGAGGGCTGCCTGAAGACGTTGCGCGAGAGCAATGCCAGCCACGCCCACGTGAATGGTTTCCTCGACGATCAGGAAGGCGAGCTGCAGGACGCGCTGGATGCGCTGCGGGGGCAGGCCGTCGCGCTGGCGCGGCAGGCGCAGGCCGGTCCGAGCCCGATCCTGCCGGTGCTGAAGCTGCGTGCCGCGGCATCCGAGCTGGCCTTGCGCGCGGCGAATTCGGCGGTGCTGCATGCCGGCGCACGCGGCTACCTGATGCGCCATCCGGCGCAGCGCCAGCTGCGCGAGGCGGTGTTCGTGGCGATCGTGACGCCGGCGCTGAAGCACCTGCGCAAGGAGATCCATGATCTCGAGCAGGGTCGGCAGCGCGCCGAGGCGGCGTGATGGCGAAGTGGATGTGCGGGCCGTGCGGCTTCATCTACGACGAGGCCGCCGGGCTGCCGGAAGACGGTATCGCCCCCGGCACGCCGTTCGAATCGATTCCCGCGGACTGGGGCTGTCCCGATTGTGGCGTGAGCAAGGACGATTTTTTCCGGATACCTGATTGAAGGCAGACATGGCCACCACCACGACACCTCTGCATGCCGGCATACTGGATGCCAGCCGCATCGCCCTGAGCTACGGCCATGCCGACCACGCCGTGCTGCGCGACTTCTCGATGCAGCTGAAAGCGGGCGAGGTGGTGGCCGTGCTGGGGCCGAGCGGGGTCGGCAAGTCGTCGCTGCTGCGCGTGCTGGCCGGGCTGCAGGCGCCGGACAGCGGCGTCGTACGGGTGCTCGGCGAGCCGCTGCGCGGGCCGCATCCGCGGGTAGGCCTGGTGTTCCAGGATCCCTGCCTGCTGCCGTGGCTGACGCTGGAGGAGAACGTGGGCTTCGGCCTCGACTTCAAGCACCAGCCGGCGCTGGAGGCACAGGCGCGGCGTGCGCGCGTGCGTGCCGCGATCGCCGAGGTCGATCTGCTGCATGCGTTGCGGCGCTACCCCGGCGAGCTTTCCGGCGGCATGGCCCAGCGGGTGGCCCTGGCGCGCTGCCTGGCGCGCCAGCCGGAGCTGCTGCTGCTGGACGAGCCGTTCAGCGCACTGGACGAGATCACCCGCGGCGACATGCAGGCCCTGCTGCAGCAGATCACGGCGCGGCATCGCACCGCGGCGGTGCTGGTTACCCACGACATCGACGAGGCGCTGATCCTGGCCGATCGCATCCTGCTGCTCGGTGGCCTGCCGGCCGGGCTGATCGGCGAATGGCGCATCGAACAGCCGCGTCCGCGCGATGCGGTGCCGACCGAGTTGGCCCGGACAAGGGTGGAGATCGTGCAGGCCCTGCGCAGCGCCCGCCATGGCGACGCGGCCAGTGCCGCCGCCCGGCGTGCCGTGGCCTGAGCGCCCCTTTCCGACTTTCGAGCAGACCCGAACGTGAGCAACGAGACCGCCGACACCCAGGCTTCACGCCGCCGCTTCCTGAAGCTGTCGGCGCTGTTCACCGCGGCCGGGGCGCTGCCGCTGCTGCAGGGCTTCGAACGCGCGGTGGCGGCCGAGCCGGATGCGCCGGTGCGCATCGGCTATCTGCCGATCACCGACGCCACCCCGCTGCTGGTGGCGCATCAGCGCGGGCTGTTCCAGCGGCAGGGGCTGGCGGTGGAGAGGCCGCGCCTGTTCCGCAGCTGGGCGCAGCTCGTCGAGGCCTTCCTCAGCGGCCAGGTCAACGTGGTGCACATGCTCTCGCCCATGACGATCTGGGCGCGCTATGGCAGCAAGTCGCCATCGAAGGTGGTGGCATGGAACCACGTGTGCGGCTCGGCGCTGGCGATCACCGTGAGCAAGGGCGTCAACCGGCTGGGCGACCTGGCCGGCGCCACGGTGGCGATCCCGTTCTGGTATTCGGTGCACAACGTGGTGCTGCAGCACCTGCTGAAGGGTCAGGGCCTCGCGCCGATCGGCAGCGGCACGCCGGGCCCGAAGCAGGTCAAGCTGGTGGTGATGGCGCCCTCGGACATGCTGCCGGCGCTGGCCAGCGGCCGGATTGCCGGCTATATCGTGGCCGAGCCGTTCGTGGCGCTGGCCGAGACCCTCAGGGTCGGCAAGGTGCTGCGTTTCACCGGCGACGTGTGGAAGGACCACGCCTGCTGCGTGGTGCAGATGCACGAGCGTGACCTGGGCGAGCGTCCCGAGTGGTCGCAGAAAGTGGTCAATGGCATCGTCCAGGCGCAGGCATGGGCGCGTGGCCACCGCCAGGAAACCGCGCGCCTGCTGGCCAAGGATGGGGACGGCCGCTACACCCCCCACGCCTGCGAGACCCTGGCCAAGGTGCTGGCGCCGCCACCGTCCGACGAGGCGGCCTACGTCGCCGCGGGCGCGATCCGGCATCCCGAGTGGAAGCAGCACCGCATCGATTTCCAGCCGTACCCGTACCCCAGTTACACCGAGACGCTGGTGTCGATGCTGAAGAACACCTACGTCGAAGGCAGCAACGGTTTCCTCGCCGGGCTGGACCCGGCCTTCGTGGCGCGCGACCTGGTCGATGACCGCTTCGTGCGCAAGGCGATCGCGGGTTCGGGTGGCATGACCGCATTCGGTTTGCCCGAGGGCTATACCCGCCGCGAGCAGGTCAGCGCCTGAGCGGCCGCGCCCTGAAGGCAACGACGGCCGCCCGGGGCATTCCGAAAGACGTTGCACAGACTACGGACACCATGAACGCAAGCCGCTCTTTTCCACGTTCCAGCACCCGTGTCGGACTGGGCCTGTTCGGCCTGTTCGTGCTGCTCGTGCTGTGGTCGGCCGGGAGTCACTGGCTTGGTCGCAGCATGCCGCTGGCCAGCGCATTGGGCCCGCGCGACACCTTCCGCAGCCTGTATGAACTGCTGGCGCAGAATCAGTTGACCGGGCATGCGTTGACCAGCCTGAAACGCGTGCTGGTGAGCCTGCTGGCGGCGTTGCTGCTGGGCGTGCCGATCGGCGTGGCAGTGGGCAGCTCGCGCGTACTGGACAGCAGTACCAGTGGTGCGTTCCAGTTCCTGCGCATGATCTCGCCGCTGTCGTGGATGCCGATCGCGGTGATGGTGTTCGGTATCGGCGATGCGCCGATCTACTTCCTGCTGACCATCACCGCGGTGTGGCCGATCATCCTCAACACCTCGGCCGGCGTGCGCCAGCTCGACCCGCGCTGGCTGCTATTGGCGCGCAGCCTCAGTGCCAGCCGTGGCGAGCTGCTGCGACGCATCGTGGTGCCCGGCATCCTCGGCCATGTGCTGACCGGCGTGCGCATCGCGATCGGCATGATCTGGATCCTGCTGATCCCGTGCGAGATGCTCGGGGTCAGCTCCGGGCTGGGCTATTTCATCCTGGATACGCGTGACCGGCTGGCATACTCGGAACTGATGGCGGCGATCGTGCTGATCGGCGCGCTGGGTTTCCTGCTGGATGGATGCGCGCAGCGGCTGCATCGCTACTGGATCCACACGGATGCCGTCTGAGCGGCCCGATGCGCGTTTTTTTCCCGCCGCTCAGGCCGCCCGTGCCAGGTCGTCGGCCAATGCGGCGAAATAGTCGCGAGTCAGGCGCAGCTGTTCGCCGGCCGTTTCGGCGCGGTTGACCACCTGGCGGAATGCCGCGTTCTCCGGCCGGAGCTCGAGCCTGGACGCGCTTCCCTGCGCGGACACAAGGCGGCTATCCGGGCCGCACTGTTCAATAGACTTCAAGTACCAGCCCAGGTGCTTGCGCGCGATGCGCACGCCGGCTTGCTCGCCGTAGAACGCGTGCAGGTGTTCGAGGTGGCCGAGCAGGATCACGGCGACCTCGGCCGGCTCCGGTTCGGGCAGCAGTTCGCCGGTGGCCAGGTAGTGGGCGATCTCGCGGAAGATCCACGGCCGCCCCTGCGCGCCGCGGCCGATCATCACCGCGTCGGCGCCGGTGAGCTCGAGCACGTGCTTCGCCTGCTGCGGGGTACCGACGTCGCCGTTGGCCAGCACCGGGATGCGCACCGCGGCCTTCACCGCGGCGATGGTCGCGTACTCGGCCTCGCCCTCGTACTTGTCGGCGCGGGTGCGGCCGTGCACGGCCAGCGCGGCGATGCCGGCGTCCTCGGCGATGTGCGCGATGTTCAACGCGTTGCGGTTCTGCCGATCCCAGCCGGTGCGGATCTTCAGCGTCACCGGCACGTCCACCGCATCCACCACCGCCTTCACGATGCGCGCCACCAGCGGCTCGTCCTGCAGCAGCGCGGAGCCCGACCACACGTTGCACACCTTCTTCGCCGGACAACCCATGTTGATGTCGATCAGCTGCGCGCCGTTGGCGACGTTGAAGCGCGCCGCCTCGGCCAGCATCGCCGGGTCGTAGCCGGCAATCTGCACGCTGACCGGCTCGGGCTCGCCGGCGTGGTCCATCCGGTGCAGCGACTTGCGCGTGTGCCACAGCTTCGGGTCGGCGTTGGTCATCTCCGACACGGCCAGCCCCGCGCCCAGCCGCTTGCACAGCAGGCGGAACGGCTTGTCGGTGACGCCCGCCATCGGGGCGAGCACCAGCGGCGGGTCGATGCGGTAAGGGCCGATCTGCATCCCGCCATTGTAACTGCGCCGGTTCGAACGCGATGAGCCGCGCCGTTCAGCCGCGCCGCCGCGTCCGTGCGCGCCAGAACAGGAAGCCGGTCACCAGGAAGAACGGCGGCAGCACGCCGGCCACGGTCACGGCGAGCCGCCACGCCCGGCCGCCTACGCTGGCCGAGTGCAGTGGGTAGACCGCGTTGTTGATGCGCGTGCCGGGGCCGTCGGCGGTGGCGTCGTGGCTGCCCAGCACGGTGGCGTTCCAGGGGTCGAGCCAGATCGTGCTGCGCCCCACCGGGTGCCACTCGCCGGGGGCCTGCGCGCGGACTGCCAACTGGCCGTTGCCGGCTGTCGGCAGCGTCACGCGGTGCGGGGCGGCGCCGGGCAGGGCGCGCTCGGCGGCGGCCAGCGCGGCGGCCCAGTCGATCGGGGCGTCGCGCCACGTGATCGCCGCGGGCGGTGGCGGTGGCGCCGCCTCGGCGAACATCGCGCGCAGCACCCGGCCGGTGCCGGCGCCGTAGACCATCAGCGTGCCGGTGAGGCTGAGCAGCAGGATCAGCGGCAGGGTGAGCACGCCGGTACTGCGGTGCCAACTCAGCCAGCGCCGCGTGGGCGGCTGCGCGTGCGGGCGCAGACTGGCGGCGACGTGGCGTCGGCCCGGCCACCACAGCAGCGGCCCGGACACGAGCAGACACAGCACCAGCCAGCCGAGCATGCCCAGCAGTTCCTTGCCGGTTTCGCCACCCAGCAGGTGGGTGTGCCACTCGCGCAGCACCTGCAGCGCGTCGCCGCGCGGCGCGCGCGTCAGCAGCAGCTCGCCGCTGGCCGGGTCGAGGTAGCGGCGCGCGCCGTCGCCGAAATAAAGCTGCCAGACGGGCAGGCCGGGCAGCGGCAGGTCGGCCGCGCGCAGGTCCTGCGGCTGCCATTCCGCGGCGATGCGTGCGAGCACCGCCGCGCGTTGCGCCTCGTTGGGCAGGGCGTGTCCGGCGAGCTGCGGGTAAGCCGCGCGCAGCCATGGCTGCTGCCAGGCGAGCAGGCTGCCGCTGAGCGTGATCAGCGCATACGCCACGCCGACGCTGAGGCCGAGCCACAGGTGCAGCCGCTGCAGCCACTGCCGCACGCGTCCGTGCAGTCGCCAGGGTGTCGGTCCGGCGGCGGGCCTGCTCAAAACACGTGCCGCCAGGTCAGCGGGGCCATGCGGCCGCGGCGGGCGAAGTACGTATCGTTGTCGCCCATGGTCTGCACGACGTGGTTGATGTATCGGACGATCGCGCGAACGAGCGGGCAGACAGGGAACGGCATGCGGCCTCCGGTTGGTGGAGGCGCATGTTAAATGAAAATGATTTGCAATAACAATCGGCCGATGCGGCCGGATCGTCGCGGCTCACACGTGCAACGGCACCCTCGTCTCGCCGCGCACGTGCCTGTGCCGGAACAGGATCGCGAACAGCACCGCCACCACCAGCGAGTACCCCGCGAAGCTGATCCAGATGCCGTGCCAGTCCTTGCTGCCGTCGGCATGGGTGAACCAGGCGTCGATGATCACGCCGCTGATCGAACTGCCCAGGATCGCGCCGATGCCGTTCGTCATCAGCATGAACAGGCCCTGTGCGCTGGCGCGGATCGCCGGGTCGCTCTGCTCCTCGACGAACAGCGAGCCGGAGATGTTGAAGAAGTCGAACGCCATGCCGTACACGATGCACGACAGCACGATCATCCACAGCCCCGGGCCCGGGTCGCCGTAGGCGAACAGGCCGAAGCGCAGCACCCAGGCGAGCATGCTGATCAGCATCACCGTCTTGATGCCGAAGCGCTTGAAGAAGAACGGGATGGCCAGGATGAACAGGGTTTCGGAAACCTGCGAGATCGACATGATGATCGCCGGGTAGCGCACCGCGAGCATCCCCTTGTACGCGTCGACCTTGGCGAAGTCGTGCAGGAAGGTGTCACCGTAGGCGTTGGTGAGCTGCAGCGCCGCCCCGAGCATCATCGCGAACAGGAAGAAGATCGCCATCTTGGCGTTGCGGAACAGCGCGAACGAGGTCAGCCCCAGCGTATCCAGCCACGAGGTATGGCCCTGGCCGCGCAGTCGCGGCGGGCACTTCGGCAGGGTGAACGCGTACAGGCCCAGCACCAGTGCCGCGGCGGAAGCCACGTAGAACTGGCCGCCGGAGGTTTCCAGGTGCAGCAGGCTCACCGTCCACATCGCGGCGATGAAGCCCACCGTGCCCCACACGCGGATCGGCGGGAATACCAGCACTACGTCGGCGCCGTCGCTCTTCAACGCGTTGTACGCCACCGCGATCGCCAGCGAGATCGTCGGCATGTAGCACATCATGTTGAGCAGCATCACCCAGAACAGCGCGTTCGGGTTGTCGATCGAGGGCACGATGAACAGCACGATCGCGCCGCCGATGTGCAGCAGGCCGTAGAGCTTCTCCGCGTTGAGCCATTTGTCCGCGATCACGCCCATCAGCGAGGGCATGAACAGCGAGGCGATGCCCATGGTCGAGAAGATCGCGCCGAACTGCGCGCCGGACCAGTGGCGGTACTGGAACCAGTACGCGCCGATCGTGATCAGCCACGCGCCCCACACGAAAAACTGCAGGAAGTTCATCGCCACGAGGCGGAGCTTGATGCTCATCGGCCGCTGTCCAGCATGTCGGATTCCCCGGGGAAAGGCCGAGGGAACGGCCCCGTGGCCATGAAGCCCGGGCAGGGTAGAGGAATCGGCGGGCGGGCGGCAAGGCGCGCCGCGGCGCGGCTCAGCCCGGTGCGTGCAGCGCCGCGGCCACGCGTTCGCGCAGCACCGGCAGCAGGTCCGTTTCGAACCACGCATTGCGCGCCAGCCACAGCCGGTTGCGTGGGCTGGGATGCGGCAGCGGCAGCACGCCGTGCGCTAGGTGTTCGCGCCAGGCCAGCACGGTATCGGTGAGCGTGCGGCCGCGGCGCCCGCCGAGCATGCCGGCCTGCGCGTACTGGCCGATCGCCAGGGTCAGCCGCACCTGCGTCAGCCGCGGCAGCAGCAGCGGATGCCAGGCGGGCGCGCATTCGGGCCGCGGCGGCAGGTCGCCGCCCTTGCCGCTGCCGGGGAAGCAGAAGCCCATCGGCACGATGGCGATTTTCCCCGCGTCGTAGAAGGTGGGCTTGTCCACGCCCAGCCAGTCGCGCAGGCGGTCGCCGCTCACGTCGTTGAACGGGATGCCGCTCTCGTGCACCTTGCGCCCCGGCGCCTGGCTCACGATCAAGAGGCGCGATTGCAGCGACGCCTGCAGCACCGGACGCGGTCCCAGCGGCAGGTGCTTCTCGCAGAGGCGGCAGGCGCGGATGCGCGCCATCAGGTGCTCGAAGGATTCGTCCCGGCTCATGGCAGCAGCTTGCCGGGGTTCAAGATGCCGTCCGGGTCGAACGCGGCCTTGATGCCGCGCATCAGGCCCAGCGTCGCGCCCGACAGCGCCAGCGGCATGAACTCGCGTTTCACCACGCCGATGCCGTGCTCGCCGGATATCGTGCCGCCCAGCGCGATCACCCGTTCGAACAACTCGGGCAGGGCGGCGTACGCGCGCTCGATCTCGTCCACGTCGCGCGGCAGGAAGTTCACATGCAGGTTGCCGTTGCCGGCGTGGCCGAAGCTCACGATCGGCACGGCATGCTTTTCCGAAAGCGCGCGCACGCTGTCCACCAGCGCGGGCAGGCGCGACACGGGGACCACCACGTCCTCGTTGATCTTGTGCTGGGTGACCGCGCGCTGGGCGAACGACAGCGACTTGCGCGCGGCCCACAGCGCGCGGGTCTGCGCTTCGTCGCGCGCCACCTCCAGCTGCACCAGGCCGTCCACGCGGGCGGCGGCCTCGACCGCGGCGCAGGCCTCCTCCAGCGCATCGGGTGCGCCGTCCAGTTCGATCAGCAGCAGCGCCTCGGTCTCGGGCACACCGGCCTCGGGCTGGTGTTCGCGCGCCAGCTTCAGCGCCAGCGCGTCCATGAACTCCAGTGCGCAGGGCGTGGCCGGCTGCGCCATGATGCGCGCCACCGCCAGCGCGGCGCTGGCGGCGTCGCGGTAGCTGGCGCGCAGGCTGCGCAGCGCGGCGGGCCTGGGCGTGAGTTTCAGCGTGGCCTCGGTAATCACCGCCAGCGTGCCTTCCGAACCGATCAGCAGGCGGGTGAGGTCGTAGCCGATCGCGCTCTTGCTGGTCTGCGTGCCGCAGCGGAAGCTCTCGCCGGTACCGGCCACGGCGGCCAGGCCCAGCACGTTGTCGCGGGTGGCGCCGTATTTCACCGCATGCGGCCCGGCGGCGTTGCAGGCGAGATTGCCGCCCACCGTGCACCAGGGTGCCGAGCCCGGGTCCGGTGCCCAGAAGAAGCCGTGCGGCGCCAGCGCCTGCTGCAGCGCCTCGTTGGTGACGCCAGGTTCCACTACCGCGAGGCGGTCGTCCGGGGCGATGCGCAGGATGCGGTCCATGCGCATCAAGTTGGCCACCACGCCGCCCGCCACCGGCACCGAGGCGCCGGTGGAACTGGTGCCGCCGCCGCGCGCGGTGAGCGGCACGCCGTGCGCGCGGCAGGCGCGCACCAGTGCTTCGACCTGCGCGTGCGAGGCGGGAAACACCACCACGTCGGGCAGGTGTTCGTGGCGGGAATTGTCGCGGGCGGCGTCGCGCCGTTCGTCGGTGGCCGTGGCGAGCGCGTCGTCGGGAAAGATTTCGCGCAGGCGGGCGAGCAATGCGGTAGACAGGGGCATCGGCGAAGCGTAGTCCACTCGTGGAAAGAATTTGCTGCCTCAGATCAGCCGGGCCAGGTCAGCCGGCCTCGAATGCACCACGCCGCCATTCGTGTCGGATCGCGTCGGGCGGCCCGTCATAGCTGACCACGTCGAAGCGGCAGCTGCGCCGCGCGTGCTGCGGATGCGCGGCCAGCCAGTGCTGCGCGGCGAGGATCAGTTTCGCCTGCTTGGCCGCGGTGACCGAGCTGGCGGCATCGCCGTGGCTGGCGCTCTTGCGGTAGCGCACCTCGACGAATACCACGGCGTCGGCATCGCGCATCACCAGGTCAAGCTCGCCGTGGCGGGTGGTGTAATTGCGCGCCAGCAGCTTCAGGCCGGCGCGTTCCAGCTCGGTGCAGGCGCGCTGTTCGAAATCGTCGCCGGCGGCGTGCATCACAGCCCGGGACGGACTGGAAGCTGCCGCCGCTGGATGACGGGCTGGCCGGTGCGGGCGAGGCGGCCGGCGGTGCGTTCGACGGCACGTCGTCCATCTGCAGGCTGCCGCCCAGCGGACGGGCCAGGCCGTTCTGGAATTGGGCCCAGATCAGCACGCGGCGTACCCGGCCGAACTGGTCGGCGGTGAGCTGGCCGCTGGCGCCGGGCACGTAGCTGCCCGGATGGGCGCGCAGCCATTCCAGGTACGGCACCAGGTTCCAGGCGTCCATGCCGAAGGCGAACAGCCGCGCCGCGCCGCCGCGGGCGGCGGGCAGGCGGGCGGCGATCTCGTCGTGGTTCGGCAGCCCCGGCTGGGCGTTGAACAGCCACGGCGCATCGCAGAATTCCACGCCGTCCAGGTCGCGGTTGGACGAGGCGTCGTCGCTGCCTTCGTAGACGTGCGAGGTGGCGATTACCGGCAGCTCGACCCGTGCGATGCGCAACTGCGGCAGCAGCAGCCGCGCCTGGTTCGGGCGCATGCTGATGAAAATGCCGCTGTCGCCCGCCGTGCTGCCGGTGGCCGGGGCGCCGGCCGCCGCGGGCCCGGCGGGAGCGGCCGTTGCGGATGCGCCGGCAGGCAGGTGCAGGTCGGCGATCAGGCTGGCGTAGCTGGTGGCGCCCGGCGGCAGGGTGATCGTGCCGGCGAGTTCCCCGCCACGGGCGGCCAGTTCGGCCTTGAAGGCGCTGGCCGCACGCTGCGCGAAATCGTCGGTGGAGATCACCACGTAGACCCGGCGCAGACCGCGCTCCACCATGTGGTCGGCGGCCTGGGCGCCTTCGCTTTCCGGCAGCAGGCCGAATTCGCTGGCCTCGCCGCTGGGCAGCTGCTTGTCGTCCGGGTGGTTCAGTGCGAGCAGCGGCACCGGCAGGGTCGGCTGGCCGAAGGTGGCCGCGACCTCGCCGCGGGTCAGCGGGCCGATCACCAGCCTGGCGCCGTCGCTGGCCGCCTGGCGGTAGGCCTTGACCGCGCCGTCGGCGGTGCCCTGGCTGTCGTAGACGCGCACCGACGGGCGTGGCGCGCGGTTGCGCCCGGCGTCGATGTAGGCCGCAAAGAAGCCTTGGCGGATCGCCGTGCTGGCGGCCGCATAGTTGCCGTCATTGGGCAGCAGCAGGGCGATCTGGGCTGGCACCTTGTAGCCTTCGCGCACGTTCGCGTCGGCGCCGGGCAGCAGGGTGCCGACCGGCTGCTGCAGTTCCGGCGGCGGCTGGGCCACGGCGACACCGAGCCGGCTCAGCGCCTCGTTGACCCACGGCAGCATGCGGTCGCCGCGACGCATCGCGGCGGCGCGCTGCTTGAGCGAATCGACGCCGACCTGGCCGAGCAGGTCGAGGATCTGCTGGCGGTTCTGCGTATGGTCGAAGCCGCTCAGCTGGTCGTCCATCTGTACACGGGTGCGGGCGGCGCCCCAGTGGTCGCCGCTGGCTGCCATCGCACGGGCGCGCCACTCCAGCAACCGCAGCTGCAGCGGCGCGGGCACCGCCACCGTCGGCTGGGTGGTGAGCCGCAGCGCGGTGGCTGCATCGTTCCGGTCGAGCGCCAGCTCGGCGCGCAGCAGGTCCAGTCGCACCGGTTCGTCGCCGCTGAGACGCTGGCGCTTGATGCCGTCCAGTACCGGCGCGGCGCGGGCAAGCTGGCCTTCCTCGCGCCATGCCTCGGCGGCCAGCAGGCGGTAGCTGTCGGCGTGACCGCTCGATTGCGTGGCCAGGTTGAGGTAGGCCTGCGCGGCCTGGTCGTACTGCCCCTGCCGCGCCAGCGATTCGGCACCTTGTGCGGCGGCCATCTCGGCCGGCGAGCGCGGCGCGTTCGCCGGCACGCAGGCGGCCAGTGCCAGCGAAAACAGCAGTCCGGTCGCGACGGCGCGCGAGTGGCGCATGAAGCGCATGGGAAATCCCTTGTTCGTCATGGTCGTCAATGCGCGATCATAGCGGATCGGTTTGCCGGCTTACGGCGCAGGAGTTCGCAGATGTCATTAGAGCCAGGCTGCCTGTGGGTGGTCGCCACGCCGATCGGCCACCGCGACGACCTGTCCGCCCGCGCGATCGAGACCCTGCGTGCGGCGGCGGTGATCGCCGCCGAGGACACCCGCCACAGCCGGCCGCTGCTGGTGCATCACAACATCGATACGCCGCTGATCGCGCTGCACGAGCACAACGAGCGCGACGCGGTGGAGGCGATCGTGCGCCGGATGCAGGATGGCGATGCGGTGGCGCTGATCTCCGACGCGGGGACGCCGCTGATCAGCGATCCGGGTTTCCGGCTGGTGCGCGCCGCGCGCGCGGCGGGCATCCGCTGCATTCCGGTGCCGGGCGCCTGCGCGGCGATCGCCGCGCTGTCGGTGGCCGGCCTGCCCAGCGACCGTTTCGTGTTCGAGGGCTTCCTGCCGCCGAAGACGGCCGCGCGGCGCAGCCGCCTGCAGGAACTGGCGGGCGACGCGCGCACGATCATCTTCTACGAATCGTCGCACCGCGTCGCCGAAAGCCTGGCCGACATGTGCGACGTGTTCGGCGCCGGGCGCGAGGCGGTGCTGGCGCGCGAGCTGACCAAGCTGTTCGAGACCGTGCTGGGCGAGCCGCTGGGCGAGCTCGCCCAGCGCGTCGCCGCCGACCCCGACCAGCAACGCGGCGAATGCGTGGTCCTGGTCGCCGGCCGGGGCGAGGAGGCCGATGCGAAGCTGGCCGAGGGCCAGCGCGTGTTCGCGATCCTGCGCGAGGAATTGCCGCCGGCGAAGGCGGCGAAGCTCGCTGCCGCGATCAGCGGCGCGCCGCGCAAGGAGCTTTACAGAAGCGAGTGAAGAGGAGTGACGGTGGAGAAAAGCCGCTGTATCGGCTCCTGTTCTCTCTCGTTTCTCACTCCCCTCCACCCGCTCCTGTATTCTTGTCCACGGAGTCGGCCGGACAGTCGCGTCGCACGCAAGTGCATCGAGGAAAGTCCGGGCTCCGCAGGGCAGAGTGCCAGGTAACTCCTGGGCAGCGTGAGCTGACGGCCAGTGCAACAGAGAGCAGACCGCCGATGGCCTCGCAAGAGGATCAGGCAAGGGTGAAAGGGTGCGGTAAGAGCGCACCGCGTACGGGGCCAACGCCGTACGGCACGGTAAACCCCACTCGGAGCAAGACCAAATAGGGGAACGATAACGCGGCCCGCGTTGTTCCCGGGTAGGTTGCTGGAGCCAGGCGGCGACGCCTGGCCGAGAGGAATGACTGTCGCGCCGCAAGGCGTACAGAACCCGGCTTACAGGCCGACTCCACCTCTTCCCGCCTTCACCACCACCGCAACGTCCGTGTTGCGGTGGTGGTGAAGGCGTTTGCGTGAACGGCGATTCATCCCGGCCCGGGCGGTACGGCCCGATCCGGCCGGATTTCGCCCGATCCGGGCTCGAATCGGCATGGTGCGGTTTGAAAAAAATTCCTTGCTTTCAAATACCTTGCCGGTGTTCCTCAGAATATGCTGCATATATGGTCAGTATTCCGCCTTTACTCCTTGATTCACAAGCGAAATTCCCTTGACAGTCTCATGGGGCGAGATTATCGTGGGTTCCAGTGTGAAATCGTGGGTTTTAGTGGAGTCTACTGACCGTGTTCCAGGGCGAAACCGCCATCACCATCGACGACAAGGGCCGCCTGACCATCCCGACCGTCTACCGGGAGCAGGTCGCGGGCGAGTGCGCCAATCGTCTGGTGATCACCTACAACCCGTTCGAGTCGGGCTGCCTGTGGCTGTTCCCGTACGCGGCGTGGGAACTGGTGCGCGATCAGGTCAACGTGCTTTCCAAGGTGGTCAAGGCACATCGCGACATGCAGATGAAGCTGGTCGGCGCGGCCGCGGTGGTCGAGCCCGACAGTGCGGCGCGCATTCTGCTGCCGGCCAGCCAGCGCGCCACCACCGGCATCGAGAAGAGGGCGGTGCTGCTGGGCATGGGCGACAAGTTCGAGTTGTGGAGCGAACAGGAGCACCTGAAGAAGATCCGCCAGACCATCGGCGAAAGCGAGATCACACAGGCAATGGCGGAATTGCGCCTGTAAGGCGCGATCGGCATGTGGGCGGGACGGGAGCGGGAGTGCGGCATGGCCGAGCAAGTTTTGCGGCACATCCCGGTGATGCTGGGTGAAGCAGTGGAGGGACTCGCCGTGCAGGCTGGCGGGCGCTATCTCGATGGAACCTTCGGTCGCGGCGGTCACGCCCGCGCGGTGCTGTCGCGCCTCGGCCCCGACGGCCGGCTGCTGCTGATGGACCGCGATCCGACGGCGATCGCCGCCGCGCGGGCCGAGTTCGCCGCCGATCCGCGCGTGACGATCCGCCACGCGAATTTCTCCAGCCTGGCCGAGTGGGACGAGACCGCGACTGGTCTCGACGGCGTGCTGCTCGACCTGGGCGTGTCCTCACCCCAGCTGGACGAAGCCGCGCGCGGCTTCAGCTTCATGGCCGATGCGCCGCTGGACATGCGCATGGACCCCAGCCAGGGCGAGAGCGCCGCGGATTTCCTGGCCCGCGCCAGCGAACGCGAGATCGCCGACGTGCTCTGGCACTACGGCGAGGAGCGCCACAGCCGGCGCATCGCCCGCGCCATCGTGGCCGATCGCGATGCCAGCCCGTTCACCCGCACCGGCCAGCTCGCCGCGCTGATCGAGCGCGTGGCCGGCCGGCGCGAGCCGGGCAAGCACCCGGCCACGCGCAGCTTCCAGGCGCTGCGCATCCGCGTGAACGGCGAGCTGGATGCCCTGCAGCAGGGGCTGGATGCGGCGCTGGAGCGGCTCCGGCCGGGCGGCCGGCTGGCGGTGATCAGCTTCCATTCGCTGGAGGACCGCGCGGTGAAGCTGTTCTTCCGCGACCACTCCGGCCGCGTGCAGAACAGCCGCCGCGGCCCGCCGGTGCAGGCCGCGCCGGCGCGGCTGGCGGCGGTCGGCAAGGCGCAGTTCCCGTCCGATACCGAGCAGGCGGCGAACCCGCGCTCGCGCTCGGCCGTGCTGCGCGTGGCGGAGAAATTGTCGTGAAGGCGATCGGCGCCCTGTGCCTGATGCTGCTGCTGGTCGCAGTGCTGGCCAGTGCGCTCGGCGTGGTGTGGACGCGCCACGAGAGCCGCGTGCTGTTCGTCAACCTGACCGCGCTGCAGAACCAGCGCGACGAGCTGAACATCGAATACGGCAAGCTCGAACTGGAGCAGGCCACCTATGCCGAGCCGCGGCGCATCGACGACGAGGCCCGGCAGAAGCTGGGCATGGTCGATCCGCGTCCGCAAGACATCCGGTTGCTGCGCTGATGAGCTGGCGCAACCACATCGCCCCCGCCCAGCCCGGCCGCCGCCGCGGCGCCGGTCCCAGCGCGCGGCGGCGCATGGTGGTGGTGGTCGGCCTGCTCGGCCTGGTCTCGGTGGCGCTGATTGCGCGGGCGTTCGATCTGCAGGTGGTGCGCAAGCAGTTCTACCAGAAGCAGGGCGATGCACGCTTCCTGCGCGAAGTGCCGATCCCGGTGTCACGCGGCACCATCTTCGACCGCAACGGCGAGCCGCTGGCGGTGTCGACCCCGATGATGTCGATCTGGGCGAATCCGGCCGAGGTGCTGGACAGCGACGAGCACATCCCGGCACTGGCGCAGGCACTGGGCGTGGATGCGGAAGGCCTGAAGGCGCAGCTGGCGCAGCGTTCCGACCGCGAGTTCGTCTACCTGCGCCGGCAGATGGCGCCGGCCGCGGCACAGGCGGTGCTGGACCTGGGCATTCCCGGCATCAACGGCCAGCGCGAGTTCAAGCGCTACTACCCGTCCGGCGAAGTGACCGCGCACGTGCTCGGCTTCACCAACATCGACGACCGCGGCCAGGAAGGCCTGGAGCTGGCCTACGACGACTGGCTGGCCGGCAAGCCCGGCGCGAAGCGCGTGATCCGCGACCGCATGGGCCACGTGGTGGAGGACATCGAGCAGGTGCGCGCGCCGAAGCCGGGGCAGAACCTCACGCTCAGCATCGACCGCCGCATCCAGTTCCTGGCCTACAGCGAACTGAAGACCGCGCTGGAAAAATCGCAGGCCAGCTCCGGTTCGATGGTGGTGCTCGACGTCAGGACCGGCGAGGTGCTGGCGATGGCCAACCTGCCCACCTACAACCCGAACGCGCTCGGCGGCAGCCGCCCGGACCAGCGCCGCAACCGGGCGATGACCGACGTGCTCGAGCCGGGCTCCACGGTGAAGCCGATCCTGATGGCGGCGGCGCTGTCCAGCGGCAGGTTCACGCCGACCGGTCCGATCATCGACACCACCGGCGGCCACTGGTACTTCCAGGGCCATGACATCCACGACACGCACAACTATGGCCTGCTGACGCCGACCGGGGTGATCACCAAGTCCAGCAACGTGGGCGCCGCGCGCATCGCCATGCAGCTCGACACCTCGCTGATGTACGACACCTATCGCGCGTTCGGCCTGGGCAACAGCACCGAGAGCGGCTTTCCCGGCGAGGCGTCCGGCCATCTGCGGATCGGCCGCGACTGGCGGCCGCTGGAGAAGGCCATCCTCGGCTATGGCTACGGCCTCAACGTGACCGTACTGCAGCTGGCCAACGCCTACGCCACCATCGCCGACGGCGGCGTGATGCACAACCCCACCTTCATCAAGGGTGGCGAGAGCGAGGCCAAGCAGATCATCTCGGCGGAAGTGGCGAACCAGCTGATCCGCATGATGGAGACGGTGACCGGACCCGGCAGCACCGGCACGCTGGCGCGCATCGCCAACTACAGCGTGGCCGGCAAGACCGGTACGGCGCACAAGGCCAGCGCCGGCGGCTACGCCAAGAGCAATTACACCTCGGCTTTCGCCGGCATCGTGCCGGCATCGAATCCGCGCCTGGTCGGCGTGGTGGTGATCGACGACCCGCAGAAGGGCAGCTACTACGGCGGCACGGTGTCCGGCCCGGTGTTCTCCAAGGTGATGGAGGGCGCGCTGCGCCTGCTCGACGTGCCGCCGGACAACATCGGCCGCTGGTACGTGGGCGGCCCGCTGCAGAATGTCGACGGGCTGGTCGGCAGCAAGGCGCCGGTGGATGCACCGCTCGACGACGCGCCGATCGACGGGGGCACCCCATGAGCACCGGCCATCTCGATCAGTTGCTGCTCGGCATCGCCGACGCGCAGGTCGCCGCGGTGCCGGGCGCCGGCCGCATCGTGGTTTCCGGGTTGGCGCTGGATTCGCGCCGGGTGCGGCGTGGCGATGCATTCTTTGCCCTGCGCGGCACCCGGGGGCATGGCATCACGTTCGCCCCGGGTGCGGTGCAGCGCGGCGCGCAGGTGGTGCTGGCGGAGGCGCCGGTGGTCGACGCCGCCGCCGCGCTGGACGTGCCGGTGCTGTGGATCGAGGGCCTGCACGGCCAGGTCGGCGAGATCGCCGCGCGCTTCTACGAACGCCCCAGCGAGTCGCTGCGGATGGTCGGCGTCACCGGCACCAACGGCAAGACCTCCTGCGTGCAGCTGCTGGCGCAGGCGCTGACCCTGCTCGGCCATCGCGCCGCCTCGATCGGCACGCTGGGTGCCGGCGTGCACGGCCGGTTGCGCGAGGGCGAGCGCACTACGCCCGACGCCGTGACGGTCCAGGAATTGCTGGCGGAGTTCCGCGACGCCGGCGTCAGCCACGTGGCGATGGAGGTCTCTTCGCACGCGCTGGAACAGGGCCGCGTGGCGGCGGTGGATTTCGAGGTGGCGGCGTTCACCAACCTCACTCGCGACCATCTGGACTACCACGGCAGCATGGAGGCCTACGGCGCGGCGAAGGCGAAGCTGTTCGCGTGGCCGGGCTTGCGCAGTGCGGCGGTCAACGTCGACGACGCGTTCGGCCGCGAGCTGGCCGGGCAGCTGCCGCCCGGCGTGCAGCGGCTGCGCTTCAGCATGGCCGGCGACGGCGAGGCGGAAGTCGTCGCCAGCGCGATCACCACCTCGGCCGAGGGACTGTCGTTCATGCTGCGCACGCCGTGGGGCACGCGGGCGGTGCGCAGCCACCTGATCGGCCGCTTCAACGTGGCGAACCTGCTGGCGGTGGTGGCCTGCCTCGGCGCGCTGGGCGAACCGTTCGCGCGCATCGTCGAGGTGGTCGCACAACTGCAGCCGGTGAACGGCCGTATGAGCCGGCTCGGCGGCCTGCACGGCCAGCCGCTGGTGGTGGTCGACTACGCGCACACGCCGGACGCGCTGGAACAGGCGTTGGGCGCGGTGCGCGCGCATTGCGCCGGCAAGCTGATCTGCGTGTTCGGCTGCGGCGGCGAGCGCGACGCCGGCAAGCGTCCGCTGATGGGCGCGATCGCGGCGCGGCTGGCCGATGTGGCGATCGTCACTGACGACAACCCGCGCGGCGAGGACGGCGACGCGATCGTGGCGCAGATCGTCGCCGGCATGCAGGCGGCGCGCGCGATGGTGGTCGAGCGCGACCGGGCGACGGCGATCGCCGATGCGCTGCAGCTGGCGCGTGCTGGCGACGCGGTGCTGATCGCCGGCAAGGGGCACGAAACCTACCAGGAAGGCGCCGCCGGCAAGCATCCGTTCGACGACCTGGCGGTGGCGCGCGCCGTGCTGGAACGGATCGGCGGGGAGGCACGCCCATGATGCAGCTCGCCGCCATCGCGCTGTGGACCCACGGCCGCCTGCTCGGCAGCGACGTCGAGGTGACCGGCGTCGCCATCGATACGCGCAAACTGCAGCCCGGCGACCTGTTCGTGGCGATCAGGGGCGAGCGGGTGGACGGCCACGACTACCTGGCCGAGGCGGCCGCGCGCGGCGCGGTCGCCGCGCTGGTCACGCGCAAGGTCGACAGCGATCTGCCGCAGGTGCTGGTGGGCAACACGGAACTGGCCCTCGGCGACCTGGCCAGCGCGGTACGCGCGCAGCGCAACGTGCAGGTGGTCGGCATTACCGGGTCCAACGGCAAGACCACGGTGAAGACGCTGGTCGCCTCGATCCTGGCGCGGCATGGCCGCACCCACGTCAGCGCCGGCAACTTCAACAACGAGCTGGGCCTGCCGCTGAGCCTGCTGGCGATGCCGCAGGACACCGAATATGCGGTGTTCGAGATGGGCGCCGGCAAGCCGGGCGACATCGCCTACCTGGCCGCCATCGCACGGCCAGATATCGGCCTCGTCACGCTCATCGCGCCGGCGCATCTTGCGCGCATGGGCAGCATCGAAGGCGTGGCCGAGACCAAGGGCGCGCTGTACCAGGCCTTGCCGGCCGACGGCATCGCGATCATCAACGCCGACGACGCGTTCGCCAGCTTCTTCACCGGCCTGGCCGGCGCGCGCAAGGTGTTGCGCTTCGGCCTCGATCAGCCGGCCGACGTCGGCGCCGACATCGTCGAGCAGCGCGTGGACGGTTCGCGTTTCGTGCTGAGCACGCCGCAGGGCGATGCCGAAGTGGCACTGCCGCTGCCCGGCCGCCACAACATCGCCAACGCGCTGGCCGCGACCGCGGTGGCGCTGGCGCTGGCGGTGCCGCTGGACACCATCGTGACCGGGCTGGAGCAGGTGCCCGGGGTGGCCGGCCGGCTGCGCCGCGAGGCGATGGCCGGCGGCTGGACCGTGATCGACGACAGCTACAACGCGAACCCCAGTTCGATGGCGGCGGCGATCGACACCCTGCTGCTGGCCGGCGGCGAACGCTGGCTGGTGCTGGGCGACATGGCCGAGCTGGGCCCGGATGCGCGTGCGCTGCATGCCGGCATCGGCGCGCGGGCGCGCGAGCGCGGGGTCGACCGGCTGTTCGCGGTGGGTCCGCTGGGCGCGGCCACGGTCGAGGTGTTCGGCGCGGGTGGCGAGCATTTCGACGACAAGGCCGCGCTGATCGCCGCGCTGCGGGCGCAACTGCACGAGGGCGTCACCTGCCTGGTGAAGGGTTCGCGCTCGGCCGGCATGGAACAGGTGGTGGCGGCGCTCGGCGGTCATGCCGGCAAGAACAAGGGGGACGCATCCGATGCTGCTTGAACTGGCTGACTGGATGGCGCGGCATTTCACTGCGCTGCATCTGTTCCAGTACATCACCTTCCGCACGATCATGGCCGCGCTCACCGCACTGTCGCTGTCGCTGCTGTGCGGTCCGTGGCTGATCAACCGGCTGGCCGCGTTGAAGGCCGGCCAGGTGGTGCGCAGCGACGGCCCGCAGACGCACCTGGTCAAGGCCGGCACGCCGACCATGGGCGGCGTGATGATCCTGCTCTCGGTCACCGTCGCCACCTTGCTGTGGGCCGACCTGCACAACCGCTACGTGTGGGTGGTGCTGGCGGTGCTGCTGAGCTTCGGCGTGATCGGCTTCTACGACGACTACCGCAAGCTGGTGTTGAAGGACAGCCGCGGCCTGGCCAGCCGCTGGAAGTATTTCTGGCAGTCGGTGTTCGGCCTCGGCGCGGCACTGTTCCTTTACTACGGCGCGCCGCATGCGGCGGCCGCCGGCCTGCCGGTGGCAGAGACTGCGCTGTACGTGCCGCTGTTCAAGCACGTGGTGCTGCCGCTGGGCCTGTTCTTCGTGGTGATCACCTATTTCATGATCGTGGGCTTCTCCAACGCGGTGAACCTCACCGACGGGCTGGATGGCCTGGCGATCATGCCCACCGTGCTGGTCTCCGGCGCGCTCGGCGTGTTCGCCTACCTGGCCGGCAACAAGGTGTTCTCCGAATACCTGGGTATCCCGTCGATTCCCGGCGCGGGCGAGCTGGCGATCTTCACCGGCGCGCTGGCTGGCGCGGGGCTGGGCTTCCTGTGGTTCAACACCTATCCGGCGCAGGTGTTCATGGGCGACGTCGGCGCGCTGGCGATGGGCGCGGCGCTGGGTTGCGTGGCGGTGATCGTGCGCCAGGAGATCGTGCTGCTGGTGATGGGCGGCGTGTTCGTGATGGAAACCGCGTCGGTGATGATCCAGGTGGCGAGCTTCAAGCTCACCGGCAAGCGAGTGTTCCGGATGGCGCCGATCCACCACCACTTCGAGCTGAAGGGCTGGCCGGAGCCGCGGGTGATCGTGCGTTTCTGGATCATCAGCGTGGTGCTGGTGCTGATCGGTCTGGCTACGTTGAAGGTGCGCTGATGCCGATTTTCGACGCCGCCACCCAGGCCAAACGCCGCAGCGGACCGCGCGGCAGCTTCGACACGTGGCTGCTGGTCGCGCTGGTCGGGCTGGCCAGCGTGGGCGTGGTGATGGTGACGTCGAGCTCGATCGCGGTGGCCGACAGCCAGCACATCGGTGCGTTCTACTTCCTGAAGAAGCACCTGCTGTTCCTCGGCCTGGGCATGGTCGCCGCCGGCCTGGCGATGCGCACCGAGCTGAAGCTGCTGGAGAAGTTCGCGTTCCCGCTGCTGGCGCTGGCGTTCCTGATGCTGCTGGCGGTGTTCGTGCCGCACTTCGGCATGCGCATCAACGGCGCGCGGCGCTGGCTGAACCTGCTGGTCACCACGTTCCAGCCGGTGGAGGCGGTAAAACTCATTCTGGTGATCTACGTCGCCAGTTACCTGGTGCGCCACCGCGAGAACGTGGAAACGCGCTTCCTGGGCCTGTTCAAGCCCCTGCTGGTCGCCGGCATCATCGTGCTGCTGCTGCTGGCGCAGCCGGATTTCGGCTCGGCCACGCTGGTGATCGCGGTGACCATCGCGATGGTCTGGCTGGGCGGCGCGCGGCCGGTCTTCCTGTTCCTGATGGGCCTGCCGCTGATGCCGCTGCTGTATATCGCGGCGACCGGCGAGAGCTACCGCATGAAGCGGCTGACCTCGTTCATGGACCCGTGGAAGGACCCGTTCAACGACGGCTTCCAGCTGACCCAGTCGCTGATGGCGATCGGCCGCGGCGAGTGGACCGGCGTAGGCCTGGGCTCCAGCGTTCTGAAGCTGTCCTACCTGCCTGAGGCGCACACCGACTTCATCTTCGCGGTGATCGGCGAGGAGCTGGGCCTGGCGGGCGTAGCGCTGGTGGTCGGCCTGTTCGGCCTGGCCGTGGGGCGCGGCCTGTACCTGGGCCTGAAGGGCGTCGAGGTGGGCCAGCGCTTCGCCGGCTACGTCGCGTTCGGCGTCTCGCTGATGCTGGCGATGCAGGCGTTCGTGTCGGTCGGCGTGAACCTGGGCGCGCTGCCGACCAAGGGACTGACCCTGCCGCTGATCAGCTACGGCGGCTCGTCGATGGTGCTGACCTGCGCGATGGCCGGCGTGCTGCTGCGCGCCACCTGGGAGATCAACCGCGCGCTGGACGCGCGGCAGATGGCCACGCGGATGCCGGCGGCCGTGGCCGCGCTTGACGCGAATGTCGCGGTGAAGCCGCGCGAGGCGGTGCCCGCATGAATACACAGGCACCCGTGCTGATCATGGCCGGCGGCACCGGCGGCCACATCTTCCCCGGCCTGGCGGTAGCCGAATGCCTGCGTGCGCAGGGCGTTCCGGTGGTGTGGTTGGGTGCGGTCGGCGGGATGGAAACGAAGGTGGTGCCGGCACAGCGGATCGAGCTGCACACCGTGGCGGTCGGCGGCCTGCGCGGCAAGGGCATCCGCACCCGGCTGCTGGCGCCGCTGATGCTGCTGCGCGCGCTGTTCGCCTCGCTGGCGGTGCTGCGCCAGGTGCGGCCGCGCAGCGTGCTGTCGATGGGCGGCTATGTGGCCGGTCCCGGCGGCCTCGCCGCGTGGCTGCTGCGCCGCCCGCTGCTGGTGCACGAGCAGAACCGCGTGGCCGGCTTCACCAACCGCAAGCTGGCCGGGCTGGCGAAGCGCGTGCTGGCCGGTTTCGCCGATGCCTTGCCGCGCGCCGAATGGGTCGGCAACCCGGTACGCGAAGCGATCGCCGCCCTGCCGCCGCCCGCCGCGCGCATGGCGGGGCGCAGCGACAAGCCGCGCCTGCTGGTGCTGGGCGGCAGCCTCGGTGCGCGCGCGCTGAACCTGGCGCTGCCGCGGGCACTGGCCCGGCTGGCGCCGGCGCAGCGTCCCGAGGTGCTGCACCAGTGCGGCAGCCGCGGCCTCGACGAAGCACGCGAAGCGTATGCGCAGGCCGGGGTCGAGGCACAGGTGGTGGCCTTCATCGACGACATGGCCGGCAGCTACGGCTGGGCCGACCTGGCCGTGTGCCGCGCCGGCGCACTGACCCTGGCCGAGCTCGCGGCGGCCGGGCTGGGTGCGCTGCTGGTGCCGTTCCCGCATGCGGTGGACGACCACCAGACATGCAACGCCGAAGTACTGATGGCGGCCGGCGCCGCCGAACTGATGCAGGAGAACGAGCTGGACGTACAGATTCTGGCGCAGCGGCTGGCCTCGCTGCTGGGCGATCGCCACCGCCTGCTGGCGATGGCCGAAGCCGCGCGCGCGCTGGCGAAACCCGATGCGGCGCAGGTGATCGCGCGCGCTTGCCTGGAGGTCGCCGCATGACGCCGCGTCGATTGCATGCGCACGAGGACCCGATGAGTACGTTCCGCCGGGTGCACTTCATCGGTATCGGCGGTGTCGGCATGAGCGGCATCGCCGAGGTGCTGCACAACCTCGGCTACGCGGTGTCCGGTTCCGACCGCGCCAACTCGCCCACCGCGCAGCGGCTACGGCAACTGGGCATCGACGTGCACGTAGGCCACGCCGTGGAAAACATCGGCGATGCCGACGTGGTGGTGACTTCCAGCGCGATCAGGCAGGACAACCCGGAGCTGGTCGCCGCCCGCGAGGCGCGCATCCCGGTGATCCCGCGCGCGGAGATGCTGGGCGAGCTGATGCGCTTCCGCCGCGGCGTGGCGATCGCCGGCACGCATGGCAAGACCACCACCACCAGCCTTACCGCCAGCGTGCTGGCCGAGGCGGGCTACGACCCGACCTTCGTGATCGGCGGCCAGCTCAACGCGGCCGGCGCCAACGCGCGGCTGGGCACCGGGCAGTACCTGGTCGCCGAGGCCGACGAGTCCGACGGCTCGTTCCTGCTGTTGTCGCCGGTGATCGCGGCGGTCACCAACATCGACGCCGACCACCTGGAGAACTATCACGGCGACTTCGCCGAGGTGAAGAAGGCGTTCGCCGACTTCCTGCACCGGCTGCCGTTCTACGGCCTGGCCGTGCTGTGCGTGGACGACCCCGAAGTGGCCGTGCTGGCGAAATCCACCACACGCCGCGTGATGACCTACGGCATCGACACCGCCGACGCCGACGTGCGCGCGCAGAACGTGAGCCAGCACGGCTTCGAGATGCATTTCGAGCTGCTGCTGCCGGGCCGGGCCGAGGCGCTGCCGGTGAAGCTCAACCTGCCGGGCCGGCACAACGTGCTGAACGCGCTGGCCGCCGCCGCGATCGGCTGGCAGCTGGGCGTCGAGGCCGAGGCGCTGGCGCGTGCGCTGGAAAACTTCCAGGGCGTCGGCCGGCGCTTCCACCGGCGCGGCGAGATCGCACTGGAGCAGGGCAGCGTGCTGCTGGTCGACGACTACGGCCACCACCCGCGCGAGCTGGCCGCAGTGTTCGCCGCCGCCCGCGGCGGCTGGCCCGGGCGCCGCCTGGTGGTCGGTTTCCAGCCGCACCGCTACAGCCGCACGCGCGACCTGCTGGACGACTTCGCCAACGTGCTGGCCGAGGTCGACGTGCTGGTGCTGACCGACGTCTACCCGGCCGGCGAGGCGCCGATCGCCGGTGCCGACGGCCGCGCGCTGGCGCGGGCGGTGCGCGCCCGCGGCAAGGTCGATCCGGTACTGGTCGAGCATCCGCGCGACCTGAAGGACACCTTGCCGACCCTGCTGCGCGACGGCGATCTGCTGCTGCTGCTCGGCGCCGGCGACATCGGCGCGGCAGCGGTCGAACTGGCGCAGACCGGCCATTTGAGGGCAAGCAAGTGAGCACTATGATCAAGGATCCCACCCGATTCGGCCGCGTCGCCGTGGCGATGGGCGGCAGCTCGGCCGAGCGCGAGGTGTCGCTGGATTCCGGCCGCAACGTGCTGGAAGCGCTCAAGGCGCGCGGCGTGGACGCGCAGCCGGTCGACGGCATCCCCGCGCTGCTCGACGCGCTGCGCACCGGTGGCTTCGCGCGGGTGTTCAACATCCTGCACGGCCAGCATGGCGGTGGCGAGGATGGCGTGCTGCAGGGTGCACTGGAGGCGCTCAAGGTGCCGTACACCGGCTCGGGCGTGCTTGGTTCGGCGTTGTCGATGGACAAGACGCGTTCGAAGCGCGTGTGGCAGTCGCTGGGCCTGCCGACGCCGAAGTTCGTGGCGCTGCCGCGCGGCGCGGCCCCCGGATCGGGTCCGGGGCAGGTTGTGCATGCGGCGGCGAAACAGATCGGCTTCCCGCTGATCGTGAAGCCGGCCTGCGAGGGTTCCAGCGTGGGCGTCACCCGCGTGTTCGAGGAATCCCAGCTGGACCAGGCGGTCGAGCTGGCCGCGAAGTATCCAGGCGACCTGCTGATGGAAACCCTGATCGAGGGCGACGAGCTCACCGTGGGCATCCTCGGTCGCCAGGTGCTGCCCAGCATCCACATCGTGCCGAAGGGCGCGTTCTACGACTACAACGCGAAGTACATCGCCGAGGACACGCTGTACTTGTGCCCCGGCCTGGAAGGCGCTGCCGAGACGGAGCTGCGCGCACTGGCGCTGGCCGCGTTCGACGCGCTGGGCTGCGCCGGCTGGGGCCGGGTCGACTTGATGCGCGACCGCCAAGGCCACAACTGGCTGCTGGAGGTGAACACCGCACCGGGCATGACCTCGCACTCGCTGGTGCCGAAAGCGGCCAAGGCGGCCGGCATCGACTACCAGGAGCTGTGCTGGCGCGTGCTGGAAACCAGTTTCCGGGAGGGCATGTGAAAGGAGCCGTCCGCCTCGTCGCCTGGTGCCTCGCCATCGCGCTGGTCGTGCTGCCGATCGTCGGCGTTCTGCGCGGCTGGTTTGCGGCCGGACGCTGGCCGGTGACCCAGCTGACCGTGCAGGCCGAGTTCCGGCACGTCAGCGCGGACGACATCCGCGCCGCGGTGCGGCCGCGGCTGGGCAAGGGCTTCTTTGCGCTGGATCTCGATGCGGTGCAGAAGGCGGTGGCCGCGCTGCCGTGGGTGGAATCGGTGGAGGCACGCAAGCGCTGGCCGGATACCCTGCAGCTGCGCATCTACGAGCGCCAGCCGTTCGCCCGCTGGAACGACAAGCAGCTGATCAGCCGACAGGGGCTGGTGTTCGAGGCGCCCGGCATGACCGGCATCGGCGCGCTGCCGGATCTGCGCGGGCCGGACGCGCGGCTGGCCGAGGTGGTCAGCTTCTACGCGGAAACCAGCAAGGCGTTCGCCGGCACCCACCTGCAGATCACCGGTGTGGCGCTGACCGAACGTGGCAGCTGGAGCGTGGGCACCGCGAACGGCGCGCAGATCGTGATCGGCGATCGCGAGCAGGCCGGGCGCCGGTTGCGCCGCTTCCTCGACGTCTACCCGCAGCTGATCGCCGGCCATGCCGACGGCTTCGCCTACGCCGACCTTCGCTACACCAATGGATTCGCCGTGCGCTGGCCGCAGGCGGCCGCCGCCAACGAGGGAGGTTCGCCCCGCTCATGAGCATTTCCCTATGAAGCCGCGCAACGACAAGCAACTGGTGGTGGGACTCGATATCGGCACCTCGAAGGTGGTGGCGATCGTCGGCGAGTACGAGCCGGGCGAGCCGATCACCGTGATCGGCATCGGCACCCACGTCTCGCGCGGCATGAAGCGCGGCTCGGTGGTGGACATCGAATCGACCGTGCACTCGATCCAGCGTGCGGTGGAGGAGGCCGAGCTGATGGCCGGCTGCGACATCCGTTCGGTCTATGCCTCGATCTCCGGCAGCCACCTGGAAACCCGCAACTCGCACGGCAACGCGGCGATCCGCGACCGCGAGGTGACCGCCAGCGACCTGGAGCAGGTGCTGGAAGCGGCCAGTGCGGTGGCGATCCCGGCCGACCGCAAGGTGCTCTACAAGGAGTCGCAGGAATACCGCATCGACGGCCAGGACGGCATCCGTGCGCCGATCGGCATGAGCGGCGTGCGGCTGGAGGCGAACGTGCATCTGGTCACCGGCGCCGCGGCGGCGGTGCAGAACGTCACCAAGTGCATCCAGCGCTGCGGCCTCACCGTGGA
Organism: Rhodanobacter sp. GW835-FHT13D09; assembly: GCF_058793995.1. NCBI lineage: Bacteria > Pseudomonadati > Pseudomonadota > Gammaproteobacteria > Lysobacterales > Rhodanobacteraceae > Rhodanobacter > Rhodanobacter sp. GW835-FHT13D09. The sequence goes on from NZ_JBXAGL010000002.1 coordinate 269,377, forward strand.
CGAACTGGTGCCGTCGGCGGTGGCCAGCGCGAAGGCGGTGCTGACCGACGACGAGCGCGAGCTGGGCGTGTGCCTGGTCGACATCGGCGCAGGCACCACCGACATCGCGATCTATACCCAGGGCTCGATCCGCTACACCGCCTCGCTGCCGGTGGGCGGCGACCAGGTCACCAGCGACATCGCCTACGGCGTGCACACGCCGACCGCGCACGCGGAGGAGATCAAGATCAAGTACGCCTGCGCGCAGACCGGGCTGGCGCATGCCGAGGAAACCATCCAGGTGCCCAGCGTGGGCGATCGGCCGCCGCGCCGGCTGGCGCGGCAGTCGCTGGCGCAGAGCGTGCAGGCGCGCTACGAGGAAATCTTCGAGATGGTGCAGGACCAGTTGCGTCGCTCCGGCTACGAGAGCCTGGTCGCCGCCGGCGTGGTGCTGACCGGCGGCGCCTCGAAGATGGAAGGCGCGCTGGAGCTGGCCGAGGAGATCTTTCACAAGATGGTGCGCATCGGCGTGCCGCAGCAGATCGACGGCCTCGGCGAGGTGATCTCCAGTCCGCTGCATGCCACCGGCGTGGGCCTGCTGCTGCATGGCGCGCGCGCCGGCGGCACGCGGGCCAGCGGGCCGATCGGCGGCAGTGTCGGCGGCGTGGTCGGCAAGCTGCGCAGCTGGCTTACCAGGAATTTCTGAGTGACAGGTTTCAGGGTGGCGCAGGAGGCGTCGCCCCGGGTGGAGGGACATCCGCCCACCACCATGGACCGACAGGAGTCGCCACCCATGGTTACAACGACAACAACTCTACGGAGGACGGGAAATGTTTGAACTGATCGATAAACTCGCACCCAATGCAGTCATCAAGGTGATCGGCGTGGGCGGCGGCGGCGGCAATGCCGTGGCGCACATGCTCAATGCCAACATCGAAGGCGTGGAATTCGTCGTCGCCAACACCGACGCGCAGGCGATGAGCAGCTGCGGCTCGCGGACCCACCTGCAGCTCGGTGGCAACGTGACCAAGGGCCTCGGCGCCGGCGCGAACCCCGAGGTCGGCCGGCAGGCCGCGCTGGAGGACCGTGAGCGGATCGAGGCGATGCTCGAAGGTGCCGACATGGTGTTCATCACCGCCGGCATGGGCGGCGGCACCGGCACCGGCGCCGCGCCGGTGGTGGCGCAGCTGGCCAAGGAGAAGGGCATCCTCACCGTGGCGGTGGTGACCAAGCCCTTCCCGTTCGAGGGCCGTCGGCGCATGCAGGTCGCGCTGAAGGGCATCGAGGACCTGTCGCAGCACGTCGACTCGCTGATCACCGTGCCAAACGAGAAGCTGCTCAGCGTGCTCGGCCGTGAAGTCACCCTGCTCAACGCGTTCAAGGCCGCCAACGACGTGCTGCAGGGCGCCGTGCAGGGCATCGCCGACCTGATCACCGCCCCGGGCCTGATCAACGTCGACTTCGCCGACGTGCGCACCGTGATGTCGGAGATGGGCCTGGCCATGATGGGCTCGGGCACCGCCCGCGGCGACGACCGCGCCCAGGCGGCGGCCGAGGCGGCGATCAAGAACCCGCTGCTGGAGGACGTCAACCTCAACGGCGCCTGTGGCATCCTGGTCAACGTCACCGCCGGTCCGAACCTGACCATGCGCGAGTTCGACGAGATCGGCCGGATCATCCACGACTTCGCCAGCGAGGACGCCACCGTGGTGATGGGCACCTCGCTCGATCCGGAGATGAAGGACGACGTGCGCGTCACCGTGGTCGCCACCGGCCTCAACCGGGCGATGGCCTCGCGCCAGCACCCGCCGATCCGCATGGTCGAGACCCAGCAGGTGCAGATGCGGCCGCGTCCGGTGGTGCTGCGTACCGGCACCGGCAACGAAGTGGTCGACTACGCCCAGCCCGAGATGGCAGCCAGCCAGGGCCGTGCGGAACCCGCCACGCCGGCGAAGCATGCCGAACCGGGCTTCGACTACCTGGACATCCCGGCGTTCCTGCGTCGCCAGGCCGACTGACGGAGGCCGGCTTCCAAACAACTTGCACTGGTTAAAGAGTTGCGAAAGTATTGAACAAATGCTCGTCGGGCTGGTCACTCTTTCCAGCGTGCCGGATTGGCTGCCTGCAGCCGGGTCGGCCTCGCCGGTAAAATCTCAGTAATTTTGAGATGCAGCGAGTGGCCGCGGCCGGGCTGGTTCATTGTGGCAAGCAACAAGACTGTGCGTCGGGATGACGCATGGCCGTCTGCGGCGGATCCGTCCGCGCCGGCGGCTCGATGTCCCGTGCCGGATTCCCGTCCCAGGCGCGGGGCGTCGTGTCGATTCAGTGGTTTGATCGGATCAGATGAGGGTGGACGCACGAAGCCTTCAAGGATGAAAGAAACATGAAGGCTTAATCAGACTGTACGGTACGGTTTGCTTTCATCACAGGTTAAAACTGTGTTAGCATCCGCCCCTGATTGGCTGCTGCCTACACAGGTACCAACAACAATGATCAAGCAGCGTACGCTCAAGAACATCATCCGCGCGACTGGTGTAGGCCTGCATACGGGCGACAAGGTGTATATGACCTTGCGTCCCGCGGCGCCGAATACGGGCATCGTGTTCCGCCGCACCGACCTCACTCCGCCGGTCGATCTTCGCGCCCGCCAGGACAATGTCGGCGATACCCGGCTGTCGACCACGCTGGTCAACGGCGAGGTGCGTGTCTCCACGGTCGAGCATCTGCTCTCGGCGATGGCCGGCCTGGGCATCGACAACGCCTATGTCGACCTGTCCGCGCCGGAAGTGCCGATCATGGACGGCAGCGCCGGTCCGTTTGTGTTCCTGCTGCAGTCCGCCGGCATCGAAGAGCAGAACGTGGCCAAGCGCTTCATCCGCATCAAGAAGCCGGTGAAGGTGCAGGAGGGCGACAAGTGGGCCGCCTTCGAGCCGTTCGAGGGCTTCAAGGTCGGCTTCTCGATCGACTTCGACCACCCGATCATCAGCCAGCGCACCTCGCGCGCCGAGATCGACTTCTCCACCACCTCCTTCGTCAAGGAAGTGAGCCGTGCGCGCACCTTCGGCTTCATGCGCGACATCGAGATGCTGCGCGAACACAATCTGGCGCTGGGCGGCTCGATGGACAACGCCGTGGTGCTGGACGACTACCGCGTGCTGAACGAGGATGGCCTGCGTTACGAGGACGAGTTCGTCAAGCACAAGATCCTCGACGCGATCGGCGACCTGTACCTGCTCGGCCACAGCCTGATCGGCGCCTACCACGCGCACAAGTCGGGCCACGAACTCAACAACAAGCTGCTGCGCACGCTGATGGCCGATGCCACGGCGTGGGAAGAAGTCAGCTATCAGGACGACCCGGCCACCTCGCCGATCTCCTACGCGCACCCAGCCCAGGCAAGCTGAACCGGGCAAGCGCCTCCCCTGTCCTGACCAGGAGGGCTCCACGAAAACGGCCGTGTCGCATGACACGGCCGTTTTCGTGATGCGCATGACATTTTCAGCGCGTTCGGCTTCACGCCTCCATGACGAGGCAGGTTATGTCTTAACAAACTCCGTGCTATAAAACCCGTCGCCGGCATCCGGATGGGGCGAGTCAGTCCGGATCGGGCAAGGGGGAATCAGCAGTTTCGGCGAAGGACGCCAGTTCGAGGAACAGCGCCCGCAATTCGGGGTCTGTGAATGATGCGGCGGCTGCCCTGAGGTGGGTGGCCGCAGCAGGCGAAAGCGGTTTCGACCGATCCGGCGGCGTTGCAACCGGTGGTTGGGGGGCCACTTTCACGGTGACTGAACTGGCGCGTATGCCGATGGCATGCGCGGCGGCAAGGATCTGCGTCTGCATCAAGCGCAGGCGCGATGCCCAGCCCGGTGAAGACACCAGGAAGACGAGGCGGTCGTTGCGCAGGTCGGCGAATCTGGCCTGCTCGCGCAACGGCGAGGGCAACGTCTGGCGCAGTGCGCGGTCCAGCGCTTCCAGCGCGCCGGCCTTTCGGGCCAGTGTCGCGAAGGAGCCGCATTCGGCGAGGGGCTTCGGCCCGTTGCCGGCGCGGCGGGAAGTGGCCGGGGTGGCGCGTTGCATGGTGCCGGAATTCGATCTTGGAAAGTCATGCAAATCATACTCGTCTCACGTGCCGGGAAATTGCCGAAAACCCTCGACCTGGCCGACCGGCGCCTGCGCTGGAAGCTGTTGGCGATGGTCTCGGCGGCGGTGCTCGGCTGCATGAGTACCGGGGTGGCGCTGGCATTGCTGCTGGCCAGTCCGCGCGACCGCGCGCTGGCGGACATCCGCGACATGCAGCGGCAGATCCGGCAACAGAACACCCAGCTGGCCGGCGTGCGCCAGGACGCCCATCGCGATCTCGACGCGCTGGCCGTGAAGCTCGGACAACTGCAGGCCCAGTCGACCCGGCTGAACGCGCTCGGCGAGAGGCTGGCCGAGGTCGGCAAGCTCGATGACGGCGAGTTCAACTTCGACCAGCAGCCGGCGGTCGGCGGCGTCGAGGACACCGCCGGTGTCGCCTATGCGCTGCCGCCGACCCTGGAAAGCAGCATCAACCAGCTGGCCGGCCAGTTCGACACCCAGCAGGCGCAGCTGTCGGCACTGCAGAGCCTGTTGCTGGACGCCAGGATCGAATCGAACCTGAAGCCGACCGGGATGCCGGTGCCGGGCTACATCTCCTCCTATTTCGGCGTGCGTCCGGATCCCTTCGACGGCCGGTCGGCGCGGCACACCGGCATCGACATCGCCACCCCGTTCGGCACGCCGGTGCACGCCGTGGCCGAGGGCATGGTGACATTCGCCGGCCAGCGCAGCGGCTACGGCAACGTGGTCGAGATCGACCACGGCAACGGCTACATGACCCGCTATGCGCACAACAGCGCACTGGATGTGCGCCCGGGCCAGCATGTGCAGGTGGGCGACGTGGTCGCCAGGGCCGGGTCCACCGGCCGTTCCACCGGCTCGCACGTGCATTTCGAGGTCTGGTACGACGGCCGCGTGGTCAATCCGCTGGCGTTCGTGCGCAACCGCCGCTGACGTCGCTCCCCAGCCGCGTTATCCCTTGAATCCGGCCGCGGCCGGTACCATGCAGGGCGGGTCGGCATCTGCCCGTTCCCGCAGGGTTCCCCCGCGGGCGGCGTCCCGATGGCATGTAGTAACATGCCCGATTGGCCCGTGCTCATGGCGGGCACCTTAGTTCCCCAATCCGGAAGATCGATGTTCAATCGTGCCCTGACGAGCCTGTTTGGTAGCCGCAACGAGCGCGTTTTGCGCCAGCTTTCCAGAAGCGTCAACCGCATCAACGCGCTGGAGGCCGAGTTCGAGAAGCTGGACGATGCCGCGCTGCGCGGCAAGACCGACGAATTCAAGCAGCGCGTCGCCGCCGGCGAGGCGCTGGACAAGCTGCTTCCCGAGGCTTTCGCGGTGGTCCGCGAAGCGGCCAAGCGCACCCTCGGCATGCGCCACTACGACGTGCAGATGATCGGCGGCATGGTGCTGCACCAGGGCAAGATCGCCGAGATGCGCACCGGCGAGGGCAAGACCCTGGTCGGCACGCTGCCGGTCTACCTCAATGCACTGGCCGGCAAGGGCGTGCACGTGGTCACCGTGAACGATTACCTGGCCCGGCGCGACTCGGCCCAGATGGGCAAGCTGTACGGCTTTCTCGGGCTGAGCGTGGGCGTGGTGTACCCGGGCATGGACCATGCCGACAAGCACGCGGCCTATGCCGCCGACATCACCTACGGCACCAACAACGAATTCGGTTTCGACTATCTGCGCGACAACATGGCGCTCAGCAAGGAGCAGCGCTACCAGCGCGGCCTGCACTACGCCATCGTCGACGAGGTCGATTCGATCCTGATCGACGAGGCGCGCACCCCGCTGATCATCTCCGGCCCGGCCGAGGACTCCCCGCAGCTGTACATCGCGGTGAACAGGATCGTGCCTCACATGATCCGCCAGACCGAGGAAGACGGCGCCGGCGACTACTGGGTCGACGAGAAGCAGAAGCAGGTGCACCTGTCCGAGGAAGGCATGCAGCACGCCGACGAGTTGCTGCGCGCGGCCGGCGTGATCGAGCAGGACAGTGGCCTGTACGACTCGAAGAACCTGGCTGTGGTGCATCACCTCAACGCCGCGCTGCGCGCCAACGGCATCTACCAGCGCGACGTGGACTACATCGTGCGCGACGGCGAGGTCATCATCGTCGACGAATTCACCGGCCGCACCCTGCCTGGCCGGCGCTGGTCCGACGGCCTGCACCAGGCGGTGGAGGCGAAGGAAGGCGTGCCGATCCAGCGCGAGAACCAGACGCTGGCCACGGTGACGTTCCAGAACCTGTTCCGCATGTACAAGAAGCTGGCTGGCATGACCGGCACGGCCGACACCGAGGCGTTCGAGTTCCAGAGCATCTACGGCCTGGAGGTGGTGGTGATCCCCACCCACAAGCCGATGATCCGCAAGGACAACTCGGACATGATCTTCCTGTCGCAGACGCCGAAGTACAACTCGGTGATCGAGGACATCAAGGACTGCCACAAGCGCGGCCAACCGGTGCTGGTCGGCACTACTTCGATCGAGGTCTCCGAACTGCTGTCGGGGATGCTGAAGAAGGCCGGCGTGGTCCACGAGGTGCTGAATGCCAAGCAGCACGAGCGCGAGGCGCACATCGTGGCCCAGGCCGGTGCGCCCGGGCAGGTCACCATCGCCACCAACATGGCTGGCCGCGGCACCGACATCGTGCTCGGCGGCAGCCTGGACGCGGCGCTGGCGGCCTTGCCGGCGGACGCCAGCGAGGTCGACCGCGCCCGCGGCAAGGCGGAGTGGAAGAAGCTGCACGAACAGGTGCTGGCCGCCGGCGGCCTGCACATCATCGGCACCGAGCGGCACGAATCGCGGCGCATCGACAACCAGCTGCGCGGCCGTTCCGGCCGCCAGGGCGATCCGGGTTCCTCGCGCTTCTACCTGTCGCTGGAAGACAACCTGTTGCGCATCTTCGGCGGCGAAGGCCTGGTGCGCTGGATGAAGCGCTTCGGCATGAAGGACGACGACGCGCTGGAAGACCGCATGATCAGCCGCCAGATCGAGAAGGCGCAGCGCAAGGTCGAGCAACACAACTTCGACATCCGCAAGCATCTGCTGGAGTTCGACGACGTCGCCAACGACCAGCGCAAGGTGATCTACCGCCAGCGCGACGAACTGCTCGACGGCGACGACGTCTCGGCCACCGTGGCCGACATCCGCGACGACGTGGTGCAGTCGATGGTGCGTGCCTACGTGCCGGAAGACAGCATCGACGAGCAGTGGGACCTGGCCGGCCTCGACCGCGAGCTGGAAAGCGAGCTGGGCCTGTCGCTCGACCTCAAGCACTGGATCGAGCAGCAGCACGAGATCGACGCCGGAATGATCCTCGAGCACGTCCGCGACGGGGTGAACGGGCTGTTCCAGGCGAAGGAGGCGCAGATCGGCGCCGAGACCATGCGCCAGCTGGAAAAGCACATCATGCTGACCGTGGTCGACAACGCCTGGAAGGATCATCTGGCCAGCATGGATTACCTGCGCCAGGGCATCTACCTGGTCGGCTACGCGCAGCAGGACCCGAAGCAGGCGTTCAAGCGCGAGTCGTTCAAGCTGTTCTCGGCGATGCTGGACCGGATCAAGGCCGAAGTGACCCAGATGTTGGCGCGCATCCGGATCCGCAGCGAGGAAGAAGTCGCCGCGATGGAGGCCGAGCAGCGGCGTCTGGCCGACCGGCTGCAGAAACAGATGCAGGCGACCGGCGGTGGAGCCCCGACGGCCGGCGCGTTCGGCGGCGAGGCGGCGGTCGGCGCCGGCATGCGCCTGGCGCAGCAGCCGGCACAGCACGACGGCCCCAAGATCGGCCGCAACGATCCGTGCCCTTGCGGCTCCGGCAAGAAGTACAAGCATTGCCACGGCCAACTGGCCTAGGGACGAGGATGGTGGCGAGGAGTGAGAAACGGGTGCGGATGCCCCGCACTCCACGCTTCCGTTCACTCCCCCGCCCATAAAAAAACGAGAGGCCATGCCTCTCGTTTTTTTATGTCGGTCAGTGGTCAGCGGGGCTATCTTCGCCCCTTGCTGCGCACCCTTCGTCGCACTCACTCCGGGCGCTCAGTCCTCGCCGCCTGGCGGCCGCTTGCGGTGCGGTTCGGCATTGACGGTGAAGTACCGAGGTTCCTCCCCGTCCAGCTGCAAGGCGGTGAGCTGTCCTCCCCACACGCAGCCGGTGTCGATCGAGTACACGCCACAACCGGCGAAGCGGCCCAGCGTGGACCAGTGGCCGCAGACGATGCGGGTGTCGCGGCGGCGCATGCCGGGCACCTCGAACCACGGATACAACCCGGGCTTCTGCGTGCCGGGCATGCCCTTGGCCTCGAAGTCGATGCGGCCGTTGACGTCGCAGTAGCGCATCCGCGTCATCGTGTTGATGGTGGCGCGCTGGCGGTCGAGCCCCTGCAGCCGGCTCGACCACAGCGCCGGCCGGTTGCCGAACAGGTTGCGCAGCAGCCGCGGATGGCGCGGGCTGGCCAGCTCATGCTCGACATCCTGCGCGGCGCGCTGCGCCTGCCGCAACGTCCACATCGGCGCCAGGCCGGCATGCACCATGGTCCAGTTCAGCTGTTCATCGTGGTGCAGCAGCTTCTGCGAACGCAGCCACTCGAACAGCACGGGTGCGTCGTCGGCGAACAGCACCTCGCGCAGTTCGGGGTTCACCCGCGCCTGCGCATCGGGCCGGCGCTCGGCGATCGCCAGCAGGCTGAGGTCGTGGTTGCCCAGGGTGACCACGCTGTGTCCGCGCAGGCCGTGGATCAGCCGCAGCGTGTCCAGCGACTGGCCGCCGCGGTTGACCAGGTCGCCGCAGAACCACAGCCGGTCCTGCGCCGGGTCGAAGCGCAGCTTGTCGAGCAGGCGTTGCAGTTCGGGGTAGCAGCCCTGCACGTCGCCGATCGCGTACGTAGCCATGTCAGCGCGGGACCATCAATGCAGCGTACGCGGAATGGACAGGGTGAAGGTCGGGATGGGCGCCTCGAACTCCGTGCCGTCGTCGGCCAGCATGCGGTAGCTGCCGCCCATGGTGCCCACCGGCGTCTCCAGCACCGCGCCGGAGGTGTACTCGAAATCGTCGCCGGGGCGCATCCACGGCTGTTCGCCGACCACGCCGTCGCCGGTGACTTCCTCCACCTTGCCGTTGGCGTCGGTGATCATCCAGTGGCGGCCGAGCAGGCGCGCGGGCAGCTTGCCGGCATTGCGCAGGGTCACGGTGTAGGCGAAAACGTAGCGATTGTCGCCGGGCTTCGATTGGTCGGGGACGAAGCGGGTTTCGACCTGCACATCGATCGTGTAGGAGGATTTTTCAGTCATGCCCGGATTGTAAGGCCTGCCGCCGCGATTGGGGGGCGATAGCCGCCGCCCGTATGTGCCCTCACGGCGGGAGGCCACGGCAAGCCTTGGCCAGCCGCACGAAGTCGGCCGGGGCAAGGGTTTCGGCGCGCGCTTTCGGATCGATGTCGGCACCTCGGATCGCGTCGGCGTCGAGCACCTGCCTGAGCGCGTTGGCCAGGGTTTTGCGGCGCTGCCCGAACGCGGCCTTGACCACGGCGTGGACCTGCGCGGGCGGCGCGTCGTGGAGTTCGTGCGCCGGCAGCGGCACGAGCCGCACCACCGCGGAGTCCACCTTCGGCGGCGGCCGGAACGCTTCCGGCGGCACGTCGAACAGCGGCTCGACCCGGCACGCCAGCTGCAGCATCACCGACAGCCGGCCGTATACCTTGCTGCCCGGCTCGGCGGCCATGCGCTCGACCACTTCCTTCTGCAGCATGAAGTGCATGTCCTGGATCGCCGTGGCATGTTCGACGCAGTGGAACAGAATCGGGCTGGAGATGTAGTACGGCAGGTTGCCGGCAAGCCGCAGCCGCGGCACGCCATGGCGGTGCGCCAGCGCGCCGAGATCCACCTTCAGTACGTCGGCGTGGATGACGTGCAGTTCGCCCACGCCGGCGGCGCGTGCCTGCAGGCCGGGGATCAGGTCGGTGTCCAGTTCGATCGCGGTGAGCGAGCCCGCCGCTGCCAGCAACGGCAAGGTCAACGCGCCCTCGCCGGGACCGATCTCGACCACGAAATCGTCGGGTCGCGGCGCCATCGCGGCGACGATGCGCTCGATATAGCGCTGGTCGTGCAGGAAGTGCTGGCCGAAGCTTTTCTTGGGGCGGGCGGGGGCGTGGTTCATGGGGTCTTTCGCAAGATTGGCCCCTCACCTCGTTCCTCTCCTCGCTCCTCAAAGCTGGCGCCATCGCTGGCGCTTCCCTGCGTGCCCCGAAGCGGAGAGGATGGATGAGTGCCGCGCCGCGCCACGAGTTCCAGTGCCATGTTCGCAGCGGCAATCAGACTGGCCGGATCGGCGCTGCCGCGGCCAGCCAGGTCCAGTGCAGTGCCGTGGTCGACCGAGGTGCGGATGAACGGCAGGCCGAGGGTGAGGTTCACGGTGCGGTCGAAGGCCTCGCTCTTCAGCACCGGCAGTGCCTGGTCGTGGTACATCGCCAGCACCGCGTCGTAGCGCGCGCGCTGGGCCGGCACGAAGGCGGTGTCGGCGGGCAGCGGGCCGAGCAGGTGCATGCCCTCGCGGCGCAAGGCGTCGAGCGCCGGGATCAGCGTGTCGATCTCCTCGTGGCCGAGGTGGCCGCCTTCGCCGGCGTGCGGATTCAGGCCGAGTACCGCGATGCGCGGCTCGGCCAGGCCGAACTTCGCACGCAGCTCGGCGTGCACGATGCGCAGCGTGCGGGTCAGCGATGCCCGCGTGATCGACGCCGGGACCGCCGCCAGCGGCAGGTGGGTGGTCGCCAGGGCCACCCGCAATTCCGGACTGGCCAGCATCATCACCACCTCGGCCTGCATGCGTTCGGCGAAGAACTCGGTGTGTCCGCTGAAGCGGATGCCGGCGTCGTTGATCGAGGCCTTCTGCAGCGGCGCGGTGACCACCGCATCGTAGCGGCCGGCCATGCAGCCGTCGGCGGCCTCGGCCAGCGTGGCGAGCACGTGGTGGGCGTTGCGCGGGTCGGGCTGCCCGGGGACTTCGTCGACCGCCAGCGGGATGTGCCGCAGGCGCAAGGTGCCGGCACGGCGCGCGGACTGCGTGCTGCCGTCGTCGTCGACCAGTTCGATGGCTATGCCGCAGCGCGACGCGGCACGTTGCAGCAGGGTACGGTCGGTCACGGCGACGAGGCTGGCCGCCAGCGGTGTGGCGGCCAGCATGACCAGCAGTTCCGGGCCGACCCCCGCCGGTTCGCCCGCGGTCAGTGCGAGTCGCGGCAGAGGCATGTCGTCCAATCGCTTACGGTGCGCCGGCGCCGGCCTGGGTGTCCGCGGCGCGCAACTCGGGTACCAGGATGCTGATATAGGCGCCGGAGCGCAGGTCGCGCAGGAAGTCGTCGTAGACCTGGTCGGACTTGCGCGTGCCGATCGCCTGGCGTGCCTGGTCGCGCGCGATCTGCACGGTCTGGTCGCTCTGGCGTTCGCCGAGCCGCTGCACGATGTGCCAGCCGGCGGAACTCTGGAACGGCTTCGACACCTCGTTGTCCTTCAGCTGGGCCAGCTGGGCGGCGATCGCCTCGCCCCACGACTGCGGCGGGAACCAGCCCATGTCGCCGCCAAGGTTGGCGGTGGTGTCGTCCTTGGAATTTTCCTTCGCCAGGGTGGCGAAATCCTCGTGCTTGTCGACGACGCGGTGGTACAGGTCCTGTGCCTTCTGCTCGGCCTGCGCCGGCGACACCAGCTCGCTGGGCTTGATCAGGATCTGCCGCGCGTGCAGTTCGGTGACCATCTTGCGGCTGTTCTGCCGCTGGTCGATCAGCTTGAGGATGTGGAAGCCGGTGGGGCCGCGCAGCGCCGGGCTGACGTCGCCGGGTTTCATCGTGGCGATGGTGTCGGCGAAGGCCGGCGGGATCTCGTCCATCCGGCGCCAGCCGAGGTCGCCGCCTTCCAGCGCATCCTGTGCATCGGAGTAGCGGATCGCGGCGGCGTTGAAATCCATGCCGCCCTTGATCGCGGCCAGCGTCTGCTCGGCCTTGGCCTGGCTGGCCTGGATCGCGGCGGCGTTGGCGCCGCCCGGAATGCTGATCTGGATGTGCGCCAGGTGCACCTCGCCCGACTTGTAGGTCGGGCTGTGCAGCAGGTTGTCGATCTCGCTGTCGGTGACCGAGACCGAATCCTGCACCACGCTCTGGTGCAGCCGCTGCACGGTGATCTGGTCGGCGATCTGATCGCGGAATGCGGCATAGCTGCCGCCGCTGTGCTCCACTTCGGCGCGCAACTGCTCGGGAGTGAGCTGGTTCTGCTGCGCCACGCCCTGGACCGCCTGGTCGACGTCGGCGCTGGAGATGTGGATGCCCTGGTCCCGCGCCTTCTGCACCTGCAGCCGCATCAGCACCAGCCGGTTGAGTACCTGCTGCTGCAGCACGTTCATCGGCGGCAGCTGTTCGGCGTGGCCGGCGTACTGCTGCCGTACCGAGGCCACCGCGTCGTTCAGCTCGCTCTGCAGGATCACGTCGTCGTTGACCACGGCCACGATGCGGTCCAGCGACTGGCCGGCCGACGCGGCGGGTGTCAGCAACTGGGCACGGGCGGGGAGCACGATCGCGAGCGCGAGCAGCAGGGATGCAATGGGTTGCTTCATCGGTGGACAGCCTGGATCGCCGGGGCGAATGCGTTTATTGATAGCCGAGAATATCACGGCGCAGAAGTGGATCGATCTGGCCGCCGGTGGAGCCCAGCCCCTTGAAAACCACCTCGAACATCACCGCATTGTCGCGATGGTTGAGGTTGGTGGGGGCCGGACCGAAGCCGTAGTAGTACTGGTTGACGTAGCTGCGATCGACCAGCCGCAGCGACACGCAGCAGCTGTCGTATTCCACGCCGGCCAGCGCATCGACGCTCTCGCGATCCTTCACCGAGTAAGTCCATGCGCCCACCAGTCGCCAGCGTTCGGATACCGGGTAGACCATCGATGCACTGTATTGTTCCAGCAAGCCGCGGCGGTAGCGGTAGGAGAAGTTGAAGATGCCGTCGGTGCGCACCCGCCGCTGCAGTTCGACCGCCGCCATGTCGGTGAGACGGGTGTTCGGGTTCCACTGGTAGGTCGTATTCAGGCGCCAGCGATCGTTGAGCTGCACGTCGAGCTGGGCCACGTAAGCCGAGTGGACCCAGTCGGTACCCAGCACCTTCTGCGGGCTGAAATAGTGGATCTGGCCGATGCTGGCCGACACCCGCTCGACACCGCCGTCGTCGAGCAGGCGGGTGCTGAGCGCCGCCGTGAGGTTATTGGCGTCCATCTGGCGGTCGGCGCCGGAGAACTGGTTGGTCGAGAACAGCTGCCAGTAGTCGAACGACATCACGTTGGTGTCGAACAGCGGCAGGTTGTTCTGGTTGCGGTAAGGCACGTACAGGTAGTACAGCCGCGGCTCCAGTGTCTGCGTGTAGCTGCTGCCGAACAGCGTGGTGCTGCGGTCGAACACCAGTCCGCTGTCGAGGCTGACGATCGGCAGCGCGCGGCTGGGCGACTTCTGGTCGAACGGCGAGGTGGCGCCGCCGCCGAGCCGCCCGCCATAGCCGTAGTCGCGATAGTCGCTGTCCAGCTGGTAGGCGGTGTAGCGATAGGCCAGCCGCGGCCGCACGAACCAGGCGGAGGTGCCGAAGGTAGCGGCGAGGTAGGGGTAGAGGTCCTCGCGCTGGCCGCCGATGAAGCCGTTCTTGCGGAACGCCACCGCCGAGCTGTCCATGCCGACTTCCAGCCAGCGCGACAGCGGCACGTCCATGCCGAATCGCGCGTAGGGCAGCTGCTTGTAGGGCAGCACGCTGTCGGTCACGAACGGGTTCAGGTTCTGGTAGATGGTGCCGCCGAAGGAGGCGTTCCACCACTTGCCGCCGCCCATGATCGCGGCGTTGGAATCCAGCATGTAGACCGCGGTGTGCGACAGGTTGTTGCCGAAGTCGTACAGGTAGCTGCTGTCCGAGGCGTGGTTGTACGAGCCGACGAACTGCCAGCCGCTCCACAGCTGCGTGCGGTCGGAGAACCGGACCAGATAGCGCGAGTCGCCCTGGGTGTCGGCCAGGCCATCGTTCTTGCCGTGGTCCCTGGGCACGTATTCCGCGTTGAGCTGGCCGCTGCTGCCGGGCAGCAGGTAGCGGAACTCGCCGGCCAGCATCACGCCGCGGTCGCTGTAGTAGCGTGGGTCCAGCGTGGCGTCGTAGTTCGGCGCCAGGTTCAGGTAGTACGGCGTGCTGATCTCGTAGCCCGAGCGGCTGCTGTGGCCGATGGTCGGGTACAGGAAGCCGCTCTTGCGCCGGTCGTCGACCGGAAAGCTGAAATACGGCAGGTACAGGAACGGCACGTTGCCGATCCGCATGGTGGCGTTGCGCGCCACGCCGACGCCGGTGTCCTTGTTGATGGTGATCGACTTGGCGCGGAATTCCCACAGGTGGTGGCCGACGTCGCAGGTGGAATACGTGGCCATCGAGTAACGGGTGTGCAGCGCGTCCAGCATGTGGCCCTGCTTGGCCGAGCCGTTGCCGCGCGCCTCGAGCAACTGGTAGCGCACGTCGTCGGCGATGCCGCGGCTGGCCTCCGTGTTGCCGCGCAGGTGCGAAGCCGCCAGCAGCTGGCTGGCTTCCTGGTAGCGCACGTTGCCGCGGGCGTCGTAGTCGGTGCTGCTGTCGTTGTAGTCGACGCGGTCGGCCTGCAACAGCTGGTCGGCGCGCTGCAGCCGTACCTCGCCGGACAGGTGGTAGACCGACTGGTCCGCGCTGTCCACGTGCTGCGCCTGCACCTGGGTCTGGCTGGTCTCGCGCAGGCTGCTGTCCTTGCTCAGGGTGGGGTCGTAGAACTCGAGCAGCGCGTTGGGCCGGCACATCGCGTAATTGAGTGGGCGCCGTGCGCAATGGAACGAGCCCAGCGGGCAAGCCTGGTCGGCGCCCTGGTCCGTGCCGCTGTGGGCCGCGGTTTTGGCGGGGCTGGCGTCGGCCTGGCCGCCGATCAGGGCAAGCGCGGCAGCAACCGCGAGCAGGCGGCGTGGGGGTAGCTTGGGCATCGCGGGAAATCTGCCGGCTTCGAAGGCTCGTTAAGCTAGCAGAAAGACCCCCTCGGCGGCAGGTAAACGTTGGCCCGGGCGGGGGCGGGATTCAGCCTGGAGGGGCCTGACGGGGAACTTCATTCCAGGAGGGCGGCGACGTGGGCGCCGGCGCTGGCGGCCAGCGCGGCGAGGTTGTAGCCGCCTTCCAGGCTGGAAACCAGCCGGCCGCCGGCGTGCGCATGGGCCAGCGCCACCAGCCGCTCGGTGATCCAGGCGTAGTCTTCCGGCCCCAGCCGGAGGTCGGCCAGCGGGTCGTCGCGGTGGGCGTCGAAACCGGCCGAGACCAGCACCAGCTGCGGCTTGAAGGCATGCAGCCGGGGCAGCAGCACACCGTCCCACAGTTCGCGGAATTCGTACGAGCCGGCGCCGGGCGACAGCGTGCCGTTGACGATATTGCCCACGCCGCGCTCGTCCTCACCGCCGCTGTCCGGGTACAGCGGCGACTGGTGGCTGGAGACGAACAGCACGCGCGGCTCGCGCTCGAAAATGTCCTGGGTGCCGTTGCCGTGGTGTACGTCGAAGTCGGCGATGGCGACCCGCTTCAGGCCGTGCGCGGCCAGCGCATGGGCAGCGCCCACCGCGATGTTGTTGAACAGGCAGAAGCCCATCGCCCGCTCGCGCGTGGCGTGGTGGCCGGGCGGGCGCACCGCGCAGAACGCACGCCGCACTTCGCCGCCGAGCACTGCATCGACTGCGGCCACCACGGCGCCGGCCGCATGCAGCGCCGCCTCGGTCGAGCCGGGTCCCATCACGGTGTCTTGGTCCAGCGCCAGCATGTCGCCCGGCGGCGCACCGAGCAGGATTTCCCCGACGTGGGCCGCGCCGTGCACGCGCCAGAGCTGTTCGCGGGTCGCCTGCGGCGCCTCGATGCGGTCGAGCGCGGCGAAACGGTCGTGGTCCAGCGCCTGCAGCACGGCGCGCAGCCGCGCCGGACGTTCGACGTGCCCCGGGCCGGGGTCGTGTTGCAGGCAGGCGGGGTGGGTATACAGCCGCAGCATGCAGCGGCTTACCCGACAGGCTTGGGCTTGCGGCGGCGCTCATGCTGCCACAGCACCTCACCGTGGCCGCTGGCGCGGGCCAGCACGCGCGAGATCACGAACAGCAGG
The DNA here is from genome assembly GCF_058793995.1 of Rhodanobacter sp. GW835-FHT13D09. Classification (NCBI taxonomy): domain Bacteria; kingdom Pseudomonadati; phylum Pseudomonadota; class Gammaproteobacteria; order Lysobacterales; family Rhodanobacteraceae; genus Rhodanobacter; species Rhodanobacter sp. GW835-FHT13D09. Next base: position 285,602 of record NZ_JBXAGL010000002.1, read on the forward strand.
TCGGAGAGCCGGTTCAGATAGCGCTGCGGCTGGCTGCGAATCTGCTCCACCCGCGACAGCGCGATCACCTCGCGCTCGGCGCGGCGGCACACGGTGCGCGCCAGGTGGCCGCAGGCGGCGGCCATGCCGCCGCCGGGCAGGATGAATTCCTTCAGCGGTGGCAGCGGTTCGTTGAGTTCGTCGAGGATGCGCTCCAGCCGCTCGATGTCGCCGTCCTCGACCATCGCCATGCCGGGGATGCACAACTCGCCGCCGAGGTCGAACAGGTCGTGCTGCACCTGGATCAGCGCCTCGCGCACTTCGTCGCCCACGCCGTCGGCGGCCAGCAGCATGCCGACCGTGCTGTTGAGTTCGTCCACCGTGCCGTAGGCGTTGACCCGCAGCGAGTCCTTGCCCACCCGCGAGCCGTCGCCGAGGCCGGTGCTGCCGTCGTCGCCGGTGCGGGTGTAGATCTTCGAGAGACGGTTGCCCATGTCGATGCCGGAGTCAGTGCCGGATATGGCCGCTGCGCTGCGATGCGTGCGCCAGCTGGGTCGCCAGCACGTGCAGCACGGCGCCCAGCGCCACGTAGACCGAGGTGCCGGCGAGGAACGGCAGGTACCAGTCGCCGAGGTTGCCGAGCCACGCGCCGAAGCTGCGCGGCGCCGGCACGCTAGCGCTGATCCAGTAGAAGCTGCCGTTGGAGACCAGGTAGCAGACGCCCTCGGCGACCAGCAGTGTGGCCACCGCGAGGCCCAGCGTACGCAGGTTCAGGCCTTGCTGGTGTTTCGCCAGCCAGCTGCCGCCCAGCCACAGCGCAGCGTAGGACGGCAGCAGGAACCAGTAGGCCGGCGACACGCAGTAGTGGCTCCAGAAGTCGATGCCCTGGCCGGTGATGACGAGGTAGTCCACCAGCACCGCCTCGGCCATCAGCAGCGGAAATGTCGTCCAGCCGGCCCAGCGGCCCTGGCCGCGCAGCCAGAAGCCGGCGAGGAAGAACACGCCCCACGAGGCATCCCACAGCGCGTGGTGCAGCAACGAGGGGTGGAAGCGGGTGACGCCCATCACCAGGGCCAGGCCCAGGAAGATGGCCAGGCGTCGGGTCGTTGCGATTGCCATGTGGACTCCGTGCTGCTCGGCTGGATACAGATGTCGAAGTTCGAAGTTTAGCCCAACGCGGCCGGGCCGATGCGCCGATGTCACGCCGCCCGGTGCGGAGGCGCCGCTCCCGCGCGTATCATCCGGGCATGAATCCCTCCACCACCCCTGTCGGGGGCGGCGTGCTGGTTGTCGGCGGAGGCCTGGTCGGCGCGAGCCTGGCGATCGCACTGGATGCCGCCGGCGTCGCCGCCACCCTGGTCGAAGCCGCCGCGCCGCGCGTCGACGCCCAGCCCAGCTACGACGAGCGCAACCTGGCGCTGGCCCGTGCCACCGTCAACGGACTGGCGGCGATCGGCGTGTGGCGGCACGCCGCCGCCCGTGCCACGCCGATCCGGCACATCCACGTCAGCCGTGCCGGCGAGTTCGGCAGCACGCGTATCGACGCGGACAAGCAGGGCGTCGATGCGCTGGGCTGGACCCTGCCGGCGCGCGAGCTCGGCGCCGCGCTGCTGCGCCGGCTGGATGAATGCACCCGGCTGACCCGCCTGGCGCCGGCCACGCTGTCTGCGCTGCAGCCGCTGGCCGACGGCTGGCGCGCGCAGGTCGAAACCGCCGACGGTACGCGCTGCCTCGACACGCCGTTGCTGGTCGGTGCCGACGGCACGCATTCGTTCGTGCGCACGCAACTGGGCATCGACGCCGAACGGCACGACTACCGGCAGACGCTGTTCGTCTGCACGGTCACCCCGGAACGCGACCACGCGAACCGCGCGTGGGAACGCTTCGCCGACGAAGGCCCGGTCGCGTTGTTGCCGCTGGCCGAGCGCCGTTGCGGCCTGGTGCTCACGGTGGCCGCTGCCGAAGCCGGGGCGGTGGCTGCGCTGGACGACGCCGGCTTCATTGCGCTGGCGCAGCGCCGCTTCGGCTGGCGGCTGGGCCGGCTCAGCCGACCGGGCCGGCGTCATCCCTACGCGATCCAGCGGGTCGCCGCCACGCAGCTGACCGCGCCGCGCGCGGTGCTGGTGGGTAATGCCGCGCAGACCGTGCACCCGATCGGTGCGCAGGGGTTCAACCTAGGCCTGCGCGACGCGCTGACCCTGGCCGAACTGGTCGCCGCAGCATCCGATCCAGGCGCCGCCGACCTGCTGGCGCGTTACAGCACAAGGCGCGCGCCGGACCGCGAAGGCACCATGGCGATGAGCCACGGCCTGGTGCGGCTGGCCTGCCTGCCGCAGCCGTTGCTGGCGCCGCTGCGCTCGCTGGCCCTGCTCGCCTGCGACCGGCTGCCGCCGCTGCAGCGCGCACTGGCGCGGCGCGGCATGGGCTTCCGCGGCGAGCCGCCGCTGGCGGTGCTGGAGCGGCTGCCATGAATGCACCGGCACAGGAGATGCCTTCGCGTCGTCGCCCGCCCGCGCTGGACGTGGCCGTGGTCGGCGGCGGCATGGTCGGCGCCGCCGCCGCGCTGGCGCTGGCACGGGCCGGCTTCAGCACCGCCATGCTGGAGGCGTGCGCACCGCCGGCATGGGACGCGCACGCCGAGGTTGACCTGCGCGTGGTCGGGCTGGCGCCGTCGTCGCTGGCGCTGCTCGACGAACTGGACGTCTGGACGTCCATCCGTGAGGCCCGGGCAGGCCCCTACACGCACATGCACGTGTGGGACGCCGAAAGCGGCGCGGCGATCGACTTCGACGCGGCCAGCGAGGGCCGCGACCGGTTGGGCTACATCGTCGAGAACAGCCTGGTGCAATGGACGCTGTGGCAGGCGCTGCAAGCATCCAATGTACGCGTGCTTTGTCCCGCCGAGGTGAAAGCGTTTGATGCGCGCGAGGATTGCATCCGGCTGGAACTGGCCGGCGGCGAGACGCTGGCTGCGAGCCTGCTGGTGGCGGCCGACGGCGCCGGCTCGCCGCTGCGCGCGCTGGCCGGCATCGGCACGCACGGCCGCGACTACGCGCAGCGCGCGGTGGTGGCGCACGTCGTCACCGAGCGCCCACACGAAGACACCGCGTGGCAACGCTTCCTGCCGGGCGGCCCGCTGGCGCTGCTGCCGCTGGCCGACGGGCGCAGCTCGATCGTGTGGTCGCTGCCCGAGGCTGAGGCGCAGCGCGTGCTCGCGCTGGATGGCAAGGCTTTCCTCGACGAACTCGGCGTCGCCAGCGATTTCCGGCTGGGCCGGATCGTCGCCACCACGCCGCGCGCGGCGTTTCCGCTGAAGCTGCAACTGGCCGAGCGCTACCAGGCCGACCGATTCGTGTTGCTGGGTGACGCCGCACACGCGGTGCATCCGCTGGCGGGGCAGGGCGTCAACCTGGGCCTGCGCGACGTGGCCGAGTTGCGCGATACGCTGGTCGACGCCCGCGCGGCCGGCCGCGACATCGGCGCCGCTCATGTGCTGCGCCGCTACGCGCGTCGCCGACGCAGCGCCGACACGCTGGATGCGTTGGGCTTCGACGCCCTGGCCCGCATCTACGCGTGGCAGTCGCCGGCGCTGGTCGCCGCACGCGGCGTCGGCGTGCGCCTGCTGGACCGGCTGGCGCCGCTGAAGCGGCGGCTGTCCAAGCACGCTGCCGGACTTTGACTCTTGCTCCTCCCCCTGCTCGCAGGGGGAGGTCGGGAGGGGGTGGAGCTTTTGGCTTGACGATCAAGAGCGACCCCGCCCCAACCCAATCCTCCCCTGCGACCGAAGGAAGTCCCTTTGGGACATGCAGGGGAGGGAGTCCACATCACCGGAGGATCGATCATGCGCATCGCCCGACTCTGCTGTCTGCTGTTGTTCGCCGGTTCAAGCCTTGCCGCCCAGGCGAAGATGGTGCATCGCCCGGTCGAATGGACGCAGGACGGCACCCGCTTCCACAGCGTTCTGGTCTACGACGACGCTTCGAGTGCGAAGCGGCCGGGCCTGGTGATGGTGCCGAACTGGTACGGCATCAACGACGTGGCCGTAAAGAAGGCCGAGACGATCGCCGGCAAGGATTACGTAATCCTGCTCGCCGACATGTACGGCGCCAGCGTGCGCCCGCGGCCGGGCAACGCCGATCAGGCGCAGGCGGCGGTGAAGCCGCTGTACGGCGACCGCACGCTGATGCGAAAGCGGATCAATCTGGCGCTGGACCAGCTGAAGGCGCAGGCCGCGAACGCGCCGCTTGACGCGTCGAAGCTCGCCGCAGTGGGCTTCTGTTTCGGCGGCTCGGCCGTGCTCGACCTGGCGCGCAGCGGCGCGAACGTCGCCGCGGTGGTGTCGTTCCACGGAGGCCTCGACACCGACAACCCGGCGCTGGCGAAGAACATCAGGGCGCGCGTGCTGGCGATGAACGGCGCCGACGACAAGGGCACCATGCCGGACGCGGACAAGTTCATGGATGAGATGCGCATGAGCCCCGCCGACTGGCAGTTCGTGGTGCTCGGCCACGCCGTGCACTGCTTCACCGAGACCGGCGAGAACTCGCCCGGCTGCCGCTACGACGAGCGTGCCGCCACCCGCAGCTACCGGCTGATGCATGACTGGCTGCGCGCGGCGTTTGCGGGCACGCCATAGGTTCCTGTTGGTCGCGATGACGCTGTTGGTTCGGGAGCAGGGGCCTTCATCTGCCAGCGGTGGTCGAGTCACTTCTTTTCTCTTGCGTGCTATGTAGAAGCGCACTCTGTCCGCGAGGGACTTCCTGCGGTCGTGCGCGATGCTCTTGCTTCGTTCAGAGCGGAAAGCTCCAGAAGCAAGAGCTTTCGTGCGCCTTCGGCGCGCGAGTTACTTTCTCTTTTGGACAAGCAAAAGAGAAGTACCTCGGCCTCCGCAGGAGGACGAAAGCTCTTGGGCTTTTTCTCCGGATGCTGAAAGGCGACTGTCGCGCACACCAGCCGCCACCCCTCAATCCGGGCGCTCGCGCACCGCTTCCATGGTCAGCGCGGCCAGCTGGCGCAAGCGCGTGCCGCCGGCGTCGGCGAGCAGTTCCTTGAGGCGTTCGCCGGCGTCATGCTGGTCGAGGCTTTGGCGTTCGGCCAGCGAGGCGGCGAGGGCGCGGCCCATCGAGTCGAAGATCAGCGCGTAGGCGAAGGCGTGCAGCACGCCGCCACCCAGCGTGCCGAGGCCGGGAAAGGCTTTCATCGCATTGCCGGCGACAGCCAGCACGATCGAGCTGCCGGTGCGCAGGGTGAGCCGGGCCTGCTGCACGAAATCCTCGATCTGCACCTCGCTGACTTTCACGCCATACAGCTCGGCCAGCGCGCGGGTGAGGCCGGTGGCCAGCACGCCCTGGATCACCAGGTCGCTGCCCGGCGCCACCGCGGCGAGTGCGCCGACGATGGCGCGGCGGGCGTACTTGCGCACGATGCGCTCGGCTTCCTCGGTGCGGGTCTGCGCTTCCAGCGTGCCGGTGCGCCGATGCAGGCCGGCCAGCACGGCGTTCTCGCGTAGATCCTCCAGGCCTTCGGCGCCGGGCGCGGCAAGCCGTTCGAGCGCCTGCAGCAACGGTTCGATCGCGGGCTTGCGCTGGCGCTCGACCGACTCGGTGCTGCCGTCGGCGAGCTGGCGCCGGTAGCGTTCGCTGCCGCCGGCGCTGATCGCCAGCACCGCGCTGGCGACGCCTTGTGCATGCCGGCGCAGGCGTGCGAGCAATTGATCGCGTTCGGCATCGCTCCACTGGTCGGCCTTGTTCAGCACCAGCAGCAGCGGCTTGCCGAAGTCGGCGAGCCAGCGCAGTTCATCGGCCTGGCTGCGGTTGAGGTCGCCGGCGCAGAGGTAGACCACGGCGTGCGCGCGCAGCGCCTCCTCGCGCGCCAGCGTTTCGTGCGCTTCGCCGCCGGCCTCGCGGCTGCCGGGCACGTCGGCCAGCACCAGCGTGCGGCCGTCCGGCAGCTGGCCGTCGTAGTGGCCGACGGCGCGGGTGGTGCCGCCGCGCACGTCGCTGGCGACCTGCGCGTGCGGCGCCAGCGCGCGGATCAGGCTGGACTTGCCGGTGGAGATTTCGCCGAACAGCGCCACGTAGACGCGCGCGCTGGCGCGGCGGCGGTCGAGTTCGCCGAGTTCAGCCGCCAGCGCGCCGGTGTCGGCGCCGCGTTCGCGCAACTGGGCGATACGCTGCTCCAGGCTGCCGCGGTCGGGTGCCGGCAGCGGGCGGCGTTTGTGGCGCGGACGCAGCAGCCACCACAGCACGCTCAGGCCGGCGGCGGCAAAGATCGCCAGCATTCCGCCCAGCGTCCATTGCAGCCACGTCGGCAGATCCAGGAAACGCTGCGCCAGCGCCAGCGCGCGTTCGGCGGCCGCGAACAACAGCCATAGCAATGCGGCCATGGCCAGTGCGGTGAACAGCAATCGCAGGCGTCGGGACATCCGCGCATTCTAGCCAGCTTCGCGCGGCCGGCCCGGCTCGCGCCCCGGGTATGGTTTTGGCGCTATCGTGCGCTGGAAGCACGGCGGCGGCTGAAGCCGGCATGGATTCCGCGGTACCGTTTCGCGGGGGACGGATCGAGGTTGTCCGCTTGGCTGCTGGGCGGGGCCCTGGGCGTGCTGGTGTCCGCGCCCGGTGGCGCCCTCGCCGCGCCGGTGGCATCCGGCGCACGCGTCGCCGGACGCGGACGGATTCCAGATCGCGCGGCTGATCCGCCAGCGCGCGCGCGGGGCAGCACCTGCCGATCGTGGCGGTGACGGCGCGCTCGGGCAGCGAGGACGAGGCGAGGGCGCAGGCGGCGCGGATGGACGGCTTCCTGCGCAAGCCGGTCAGCGGCGAACGCCTCGCCGATGCGCTGCGCGTACCGCGGCAACGCCGGCGACCTGCACCCCGGCATGATCTCTGACAGGCGTGTCGGCTCGCGCCGACATGGGGCTTTTGGCATCATGGTCGGCACGGGACGGCAGCCGCCACGGCGCCTCGCTCGCGGACAGCCGGTTCGCGTGCGGGATGGCGCGGGTCGGTGGGCAGGCCCGAAGGGGACAACCTGATGTTTTCGGCAGTCTTGCTGACCATGGTCCTCGGGCTGGCTGCTCCCGTGGTGGGGCCGCCTGCGGCGGCTCCGTCCGACGCACCCCGGACCGATCCGCTGCCGACCCCGCAGTTCCGTCGTTACGACACCTCGGACGGATTGCCCAGCACGAATGTGTATGCCGTGGTGCAGGACCGCGACGGCGCGATGTGGTTCGGCACCAAGGGCGGCCTGGCGCGTTTCGACGGTGTCGGCTTCGAGGTGTTCCGGCATGCCGAGAACGACCCGGGCTCGCTGTACAACAACGGCATCGCCACGCTGCGGATCGACCGGCAGGGGCGCCTGTGGGCCGCCGGCCTGAATGCGGGGTTGAACCGCTACGACGACGCCAGCGGCACCTTCCGGCACTGGGGGCACGACCCTGCCGATCCAGCCAGCCTGGCCAGCGACCGGGTCTGGGCAGTGGCGCAGACTCCCGACGGCGCGCTGTGGGTGGGCAGCGCGGGCGGCCTCGACAGGATGCGCCCGGACGAGCGGGGGTTCGAGCACGTGGTCGATCCGGTGCTCGGCGCGACGCCGGCCGAGGTCGGCATCGTTGCCGCCCTGTACGTGGATGCGCAGGGGCGGATGTGGATCGGCAGCAACCATGGCGTGTTCGTGCGCGCGGAGGATGGCGCGATCCGCCGCGTGCCGTCGGCCGATCCGCAGCGGACCATCGACGCCTGGCGGATCGAAGGCGATGGCGACGAGGTGCGCGTGGCCGCTGCGAACGGCCTGTGGATCATCGGCAAGGATGGGGTGGCGCGTCGCTACGGCACCGGCGTGATTCCCGACACCAACGTGATGACCAGCGTGCGGGATACCGCCGGCCGGTTATGGACCGGCACGCAGAAAGGGCTGTTCCTGCAGGAGCGCGCAGGCGATCCGGTGACCGCGGTGACCGACCAGCCGGTGCTCTACGGCAACCTGCCGGGCACCTGGGTGTGGCAGCTGATGGTGGACCGCGAAGGCGGCCTGTGGGCGGTGCTGTACGACGGCGGCGTGGCCTACCTGGCGCCGGGCTGGAACCGCTTCAGCCGCTTCACCCACGTGCCGGACGACCCGTCCAGCCTGCGCGACGCGATCGCGACCACGATGGCGCGCGGCAAGGACGGCCGCCATGTGTGGGTCGGCCAGCGTGGCGGCCGGATCGACCGGCTCGATCCGGTGACCGGCAAGGTCGAACACGTGCTGTCGGGGCTGCGCGGCGACGTGATCGGCATGACCGAGGACGCCAAGCATCGCCTGTGGGTCGTGGTGCAGGGCGCGCTGTATCGCAACACCGAGGGGCGGCTCGACCGGGTTGATGCGGACGGCAAGCTGATGCAGCGCCCGCTGGAGGTGGAGCCCGGACCGGACGGGCAGATGTACGCGCGCACCTTCGGCCAGGGCCTGTTCCGCATCGACCCGGAGACGTTGGCGGTACACCCGGTGCCGATGGACGGCGTCAGCGACAAGGTGCGTTGGGGCAGCCAGATGACGCTGCGCGACGGCATTTTCTGGTACGCCAGCGATGGCGGCATGATGTGGCTGGACACGGCGCGCGACCGCTTCGTGATGGTGCCGGGCGGCCCGTCCGGACAAACCGTCGACGCCTTCGACTTCACCGGCGACGGGCTGTGGATGGCCAACGCCGACGGACTGACCCATTACCGCCGTCGCGGCGATGGCATCGTGGCGGATCGCCGGGTCGACGCGGCGCACGGCTGGCCGTCGGTCAACGTTACCGACCTGCACGTCGATGCCACGGGCCGCGTCTGGGTGTTCGGCCACGACGGCTTGTGGCGTTTCGATCCGCACAGCGGGGCGTTCCGCTCGTTCGGCCTGCAGGACGGCCTGACCAACGGCGAATTCTTCCGCGGCTATGCGCGGATGCCGAACGGCTACATCTACGCCGCCACGCTGGGCGGCGTGGTGGCGTTCAATCCGAACCGCAGCAACCGGCAGACCAGCGTGCCGCAGATGGCGCTGACCCAGGCCAAGGTGCGCCGCCACGGCGCCACCCACGTGCTGCCGATCGGCACGCAACCGCTGCAGGTCGGCTGGCGCGACGGCCAGCTCGCGGTCGAGGCGCGGGTATTTTCCTATATCGCTCCGTCGGCCAACCGCTACCGCTTCCGGTTGAACGGGTTCGACAGCGACTGGGTGGACACGGGTCATCGGGGAGAGCGGGATTTCACCGGCCTGGGCGCGGGCAGCTACACGCTGGAGGTGATGGCGGCGGGCGCGGACGGGCTGTGGGTGAAGCTGGCGCGGCCGCTGTCGATCCAGGTGGACTCGCCGCCGTGGCTGCGCTGGTGGGCGTGGGCGATCTACGTGCTGCTGCTGGCGGCGCTGGTCGGCCTGGTGCTGCGCAGCTGGCGGCGACGCCTGGCGCAGCGTCACCACGTGCAGCTGGTCGAGCAGCAGCGGCAGCTGGCGGAGGCGGCGAGCGCGGCGAAGACGCAGTTCCTGGCCACGCTGAGCCACGAGATCCGCACGCCGATGACCGGGGTGATGGGGATGGCCGAGCTGCTGCTGAGCACGCCGCTGGACCCGCAGCAGCACGACTACACCAAGGCGATGCAGCGCTCCGGCGGGATGCTGCTGAAGCTGCTCAACGACGCGCTGGACCTGGCGCGGATCGAGGCGGGCAGGCTGGAACTGGAGCCGGCGCCGTTCGAGCCGCGCCAGTTGCTGGAGGACGTGGTGCAGCTGGAGCAGGGGCTGGCGCACGCCAAGGGCATCCGCTTCGTGCTGGAAGTGGCCGAGGACCTGCCGGCCCAGCTGCTCGGCGACGCGCTGCGGATCAAGCAGATCCTGCTGAACCTGGCCAGCAACGCGCTGAAGTTCACCGAGCACGGCAAGGTGACGCTGCGGGCGCAGCGCACGGAAGAGGGCCTGCTGCTGAGCGTGAGCGACACCGGGCCGGGCATCCCGGAGGCGAGCCAGGCGCGGCTGTTCCAGCGCTTCGAGCAGGCGGAGGGGCCGCAGCGGCGGGTCGGCAGCGGGCTGGGCCTGGCGATCTGCCGCGAGCTGGTGGAGATGATGGGCGGCAGCATCGAGCTGGAGTCACGGCTGGCGCACGGCAGCACGTTCCGGGTACGGCTGCCGCTGGCGGTGCCGGCGTCGTCCGCGCCGGTGGCGTGGGCGCCGGGCCGTCCCTGCCATCTGCTGCTGGTGGAGGACGACACCATCGTGGCCACGGTGATCCGCGGCCTGCTGGAGCGGGAGGGACACACGGTGGTGCACGTGGTGAACGGGCTGGCGGCGCTGGCCGAGCTGGCGCATGCGGACGTCGATGCGGTGCTGCTGGACCTGGACCTGCCGGGGGTGGACGGGTTCCAGGTGGCGCGGCTGATCCGCCAGCGCGAGCGCGCGGGGCGGCACCTGCCGATCGTGGCGGTGACGGCGCGCTCGGGCAGCGAGGACGAGGCGAAGGCGCGGGCGGCGGGGATGGACGGCTTCCTGCGCAAGCCGGTCAGCGGCGAACGCCTCGCCGATGCGTTGGCGCGGGCGCTGGGCGGCGTGGATGCGCCGATGCCGGCATGAGAGCCTGTTGAACAGGCTCTGCTACATGTCGAACTTGTGCAGCTCGAAACCGAGCCGCTGGTATTCGCGCCAGCGCGTGCGCGAGCCGTCGCGCTCGGCCGGGTCGGCGGCGACCACCTCCAGCACGCGCTGGTAGCGGCCGGCGGGACAGGTCTCGCGCAGGTTGATCACCAGCGCGCGGTCGGCGGTGTCGATGCCCGGCGGCACGATCAGCACGGCAGTGTCGTCGTCATCGTCGTCGCCGGCCAGCTGATGCGGGATCATCGCGTCGTCGTCGAACGCCCACAGCAGTTCGTCGAGGGCCTCGGCCTGGGCGAAGTCGCGGGTCAGCACCAGGGCCGGCTGCTGCGACTCGAATGCCTTCTTCGCCAGCTCGCACGCCAGCAGCAGCGGCTGCTCACGGAAGCGCGGCTTGTCGATCAGGTAGAAGTCGGCGCGTGGCATGGCAGGTCGGCTCCGTGGTGGACTCAGCCGGCGCGGTCCAGCAGCCACTGCGCCAGCAGCGCGACCGGGCGGCCGGTGGCGAGGCCCTTGCGGCCTTCCTCCCAGGCGGTGCCGGCGATGTCCAGGTGGGCCCAGCGCTGGCCGTCGGTGAAGCGCGACAGGAAGCAGCCGGCGGTGATCGCGCCGGCGCTCTTGCCGCCGATGTTGGCGACGTCGGCGAAGCCGGAGTCGAGCTGCACCTGGTAGTCGTCCCACAGCGGCAGGCGCCAGGCGCGGTCCAGCGTTTCCTCGCCGGCGGCAAGCAGCTCGGCGGCGAGGTCGTCGTGCTTGCTCATCAGGCCGCTGGCGTGCTTGCCCAGCGCGATCACGCAGGCGCCGGTGAGGGTAGCGGCGTCGATCAGCGCCTGCGGCTGGTACGTCTGCGCGGCATAGGTAAGCGCATCGCACAGGATCAGGCGGCCCTCCGCGTCGGTGTTGAGCACCTCGATGGTGAGGCCGGACAGGCTGGTCAGCACGTCGCTGGGACGGTAGCTGTCGCCGTCGGGCATGTTCTCAACGGCCGGCACCACGCACACCAGGTTGAGCTTCAGGCCCATCTTCACCGCGGCCACGAACGCGCCGAGCACGCCGGCGGCTCCGCCCATGTCGAACTTCATCTCTTCCATGCCGGCGCCAGGCTTCAGGCTGATGCCGCCGGAGTCGAAGGTGACGCCCTTGCCGACGAACGCGTACGGCTTGTCGCCGTCGTTGCCGCCCTTGTATTCCAGCGCGATCAGGCGCGGCTTGTTGACCGAGCCGCGCGCCACCGCCAGCAGCGAGCCGAAGCCGAGCTTCTCCATTTCGGCGTGGTCGAGCACGTTGCAGCCGACCTTGTCCTGCGCGTCGGCGAAGGCCTGGGCCTGGGCCGCGATGTAGGCCGGGTTGCAGATGTTCGGCGGCAGGTTGGCCAGCTCGCGGGCGAAGCGCACGCCCTCGGCGATCGCCACGGCCTGGTCGAGACCGCCCTGTGCCTCGGTGCCCGCGGCGAAGGTGAGCGCCGCCAGTTCCGGCTGCCTGTTCTTGTCGCGCGGCTTGAAGGTGGCGGTATAGCGGTAGGCGGCATGGTCGCAGGCCAGCGCGGCGGTGCGCACGCGCCAGGCGCCGTCGCGGCCGGGCACGTCCACCTCGGTGAGGTAGGACACCGCGTTCGCCACCGGAAGCCGGGCCAGCGCCCGCGTGGCCTCGATGTTCACCTTCTGGAAGCGCGCCGCGTCGAACGACTTCTGCGCGCCCAGGCCGACCACCAGCACGCGCTGGGCGGCAATGCCGGCCGGCGCGAAGAGCACGGTGGTGGAGCCCGCCTTGCCGCTGATGTCGCCGCTCTCCACCTGGCGCTTGATCGCCCCGGCGGCGGCGCTGTCCAACTGGGCTGCGGCGCTGGTCAGCACGCCTTGCTCGTAGACCCCGACCAGCACGCAGGCGCTGTCGACGGTGGCGGGGGCGGCGGTGCCGAGGCTGAACTGGAGGGTCATCGGGCTTTCCTGCGTGGGCCCGGCAGTGGCCGGACAGGCTAGACTGGCGGCTTGCCGGCGATCGCCGCCGGGCCGGATAAGCAGACAAGTTTATCGCATGCTGAGCATCCTCGACCGCTATTTCCTGCGCGAGCTGGCGCAGACCGTGGCCGCCACCGTGGTCGTGCTGCTGGTGATCGTCGCCGGCAGCGCCTTCGCCAAGGTGCTGCAGCAGGTCGCCAACGGCAGCTTCCCGGCCAGCGTGATGTTCCAGGTGCTGGGGCTGCGCACGCTCGACGGGCTGACCAACATGATGCCGCTGGCCAGTTTCGTCGGCGTGCTGATGGGGCTGGGCCGGATGTACCGCGAGAGCGAGATGCACGTGCTGTCGTCTTCCGGCATGGGGCCGGGCGGGCTGCTGCGCCCGGTGCTGATCCTCGGCGCGGTGCTCGTGGCGATCACCGCGCTGGTTTCGCTGTGGCTGGGGCCGTGGGCGGTGCGCACCAGCGACGCGCTGGTGACCGAGGCGAACCGCTCGGTGATCGCCGCCGGCCTGGATGCGGGGCGCTTCACCGAGCTGCCGGGCAAGGGCGGCATCATCTTCGTCGACAGCCTCAGCCGCGACGGCAGCAGGCTGGGGCGTACCTTCGTGGCCACCCAGAGCAGCAGCAAGGACGGCACGCTGCATGTGAAGGTGGTCAGCGCCGCCAACGGCGAGCTGTACCAGGAAAGCAACGGCGACAACCGCTTCATCGCGTTCAAGGACGGCTGGCAATACGACATCCCGCTCGGTGCGAACAACTGGCGGCAGATGCGCTACCAGCGCAACGACACCTCGCTGTCCAGCGTGAAGGGCGACGAGGACGACGATCCGTCGCATTCGAAGGGCAGCTGGACCCTGTTCAAGTCGGCCGACCCGGGCGACCGCGCCGAATTCGCCTGGCGCGCCAACGCGCCGCCGCTGACCCTGGTGCTGCTGCTGCTGGCGCTGCCGCTGGCGCGGCAGAGCCCGCGCGAGCCGAAGTACGGCCGCCTGCTGCTGGCGGTGGTCGCGTTCTATCTCTACTACACCCTGCTGGCGCTGGGGCGCGCCCAGATCGGCAAGGGCCACTGGCACGGCGAGGCGCCGCTGTGGCTGCTGCATGCGCTGGTGCTGGCGCTGGCCGGCTGGATGCTGTGGCAGCAGTACGCCCCGCGCCGGTCCGTGCGGTCGCAGGCGGGTATGCCGGCATGACGGTGTTCAGCATCAAGCGGGTCGACCGGCTGGTGGCGATGAGCGTGCTCGGCTCGCTGCTGATGGTGTGGCTGGTGCTGACCGGCTTCGACGCGGTCACCCAGCTGCTGCGCCAGCTCGGCAACGTCGGCAGGCATGGCTACACGTTGAGCAACGCGGTGGTCTACGTGCTGGTGACGTTCCCGCGCCGCGCCTACGAGATGTTCGGCAACTCGGCGCTGATCGGCGGCCTGCTCGGCCTGGGCGGGCTGGCCGGCACCGGGGAGCTCACCGCCCTGCGTGCGGCCGGCATGTCGCGGCTGCGCATCGCCGGTTCCGCGGTGGGCGTGGTCGCGGTGCTGATCGTCGCCGTGGTGGTGATGGGCGAGACGCTGGCGCCGTGGGGCGACCAGCAGGCGCAGGTGATGCAACTGCGCGCGAAGACCGGCAGCCTCGGCATGGGCACCAGCAGCGGGCTGTGGGCGCGCGACGGCGACGACATCATCAACGCCCGCGGCACCTCGCTGAAGCAGCGCGACGGCGTGGGCACGGTGCAGCTGAGCGACGTGCGCATCTTCACCTTCACCGCCGACGGCCAGGTCAGCCGCTTCCGCCAGGCCAGGACCGCGGAGCACGACGGCCGGCAATGGGCATTGCACGACGCGCGCACTACCACGCTCGATGCGCAGGGCACGCATGCCAGCACCGATGCCAGCCTGCCGTGGCGGTCCAGCCTCAATCCGCAGGTGCTGGCGCAGTCGGTGATCCAGCCGCAATACCTCTCGATGCGCGACCTGCGCCGCAACATGGACTACCTGGAAGGCAACGGCCAGAGTTCCAGCAGCTACGCAGTGGCGTTCTGGCGGCGTGCGCTGTATCCGCTCAACGTGCTGGTGCTGGTGCTGTGCGCGATGCCGTTCGCATTCGGCGCGCTGCGTTCGGGCGGCCTGGGCAAGCGCATGTTCATCGGCATCCTGCTGGCGCTCGGCTGGTATTTCCTGCAGCAGGCGATGGTGAATTTCGGCACCGTGTACGGCATGCCGCCGCTGCTGGCGAACCTGCTGCCGGCGATGGTGCTGGCGCTCGCCGCATGGCTGTACTTCCGCCGGGGCGTCTGACCAGGCAGGGCCGAGATTGGCCATTTGTGTCAATGCGGCGCGCGCCCCAGGCGCCGATCCGCGCATGCGCTGACCCTTCGCCGGCCTCTTCGGCGACTGCAACGAGCTCAACGGTGCGAGCAGCCACGCCGTTAGTGTGAGAACGATCACAACACGACGCCCCGTTCCGATCAAACATTGCCAAGGCCTGTCATGGTGCGAGGCCGGCTTGTCTCCTAGGAGGTGAGCCGCGCGTACCGTGTGGCTACTGCCCGCGTTTCTCGGAGGAAGCATGACCAAGCCGATCTGGCACAAGGATTCCTTTGGATTCTGGTTGGGAGTTTGTATCTACATCAGCGCTTCAGCCGGCTGGTTGATGGTGCATTTCGGGCTGTTGTCGTAACACGGTTTTCCGCGCGCCGCGCCTTTCCGGCCTTGCCCGGAACGCCCGATGCGGCCAAGCTGACCTCCTTTGCCGACAGCATGGGGTGAGCCGTGGAATGGGTTGATCTGCGCAGCGATACGGTGACGCGTCCGACCGCCGCGATGCGCACGGCGATGCTGGCGGCCGACGTCGGCGACGACGTCTACGGCGAGGACCCCACGGTCAACGCACTGCAGCAGCGGCTGGCCGACGAGCTCGGTTTCGACGCCGGCCTGTTCGTGCCCAGCGGCACCCAGTCCAACCTGCTGGCGCTGATGAGCCATTGCGAGCGGGGCGACGAATACCTGGTCGGCGCGGACGCGCATACCTACAAGTTCGAGGGCGGCGGCGCCGCGGTGCTGGGTTCGATCCAGCCGCAGCCGATCATGCAGGCGGCCGACGGCTCGCTGCCGCTGGAATGCATCGAGGCGGCGATCAAGCCGGTCGATCCGCATTTCGCGCGCACCCGCATGCTGGCGCTGGAGGACACCTGGCACGGCCGCACGCTGCCGCTGGACTATCTGCAGGCGGCGCACGACGTCGCCCGCGCGCACGGGCTCGGCCTGCACCTGGATGGCGCGCGCCTGTTCAACGCCGCGGTTGCCGGCGGCGTGCCGGCGCGCGCGATCGCGCGGCACTTCGATACCGTCTCGGTGTGCCTGTCCAAGGGGCTTGGCGCGCCGGTCGGTTCGGTGCTGCTCGGTTCGCACGCGCTGATCGACAAGGCGCGTCGCTGGCGCAAGGTTACGGGTGGTGGCTGGCGCCAGGCCGGCATGCTGGCCGCGGCGGGTCAGTACGCGCTGGATCACCACGTGGCGCGGCTGGCCGACGACCACCGCCGCGCCGCCTACCTGGCCGGCCGCCTGCGCGAGATCGCCGGCATCGACCTGCTCGGCCAGTACACCAACATGGTGTTCGTCGACGTGCCCGCCGGCCGCCTGCGCGAACTGGACGTCCATCTGCGCGAAGCCGGTATCCGCATCAGCATCGGCTATCTGCCCACGCTGCGCCTGGTGACGCACCTGGACGTGGACGACGACGGTGTCGAGCGCACGGCTGCGGCGTTTGCGGAATTTTTTGGGCGGGGGTGAGTTGGGGGCGGATGCTGGTGGGCACTTCAAGAGCAAGAGCTTTCGTGCGCCTGCGGCGCCCGAGTTACTTTCTCTTTGCGTGGCCAAAGAGAAAGTAACCAAAGAGAAAGGCCACCCCGCTTACGCGCTTTCCGGGCTCCTGCCCGGAAAGTTCGCGGGCGGGCTACGGGGTTTTTCGACAGCACATCCTGTGCTGGCGAAAAACTGGCCGGCATCCCTGCCGGCCACCCTGCGGGCTTTCCTTCGCCCGCCCGCCGCTGCAGAGGGGACCCCGGTAGAGCGGCGCGCATCCTGCGCGCACTTTTCAGAAGAGCCAAATCAACAGCCAGAGCGAGGCTTCGCCCTGGCTCTGGCTTTCGCTCCCAGCTTTACCACCGAGTGCGGGCCACGAGGGCCCGCTGCTTTACCCGGGGCCCCTTGCGCGGCGGTGAGTCGGGGACGACAGGCCGCGCAGCGGGCGTTGCCAAGGATGGCAACGCCTTTTCGCGCGGGCAGGATGCCCGCTCGAAAAGCCCGGCCCCGACTCACGGACTTGCCGGGCAGGATGCCCGGCAAGCGCCAAGCGGGGTGCTCTTTCTCTTTGGTTACTTTCTCTTTGAGCACGCAAAGAGAAAGTGACTCGGGCGCCGAAGGCGCACGAAAGCTCTTCGCTTCTAAAGCTACGAGACGCCGCGACTACTTCGCGCTTTCGTCGAATCTGCGGATGAAGTCGCGCACCTGCGGGTAGACGGTTTCGCGCCAGCGGCGGCCGCTGAAGATACCGTAGTGGCCGGCGCCTTCGATCACCTTGTGCGCGCGACGCGTGGTCGGAATGCTGCTGCACAGCTCATGCGCGGCTTCGGTCTGGCCGAGGCCGGAGATGTCGTCCAGCTCGCCCTCGATGGTGAGCAGGGCGGTGCGTTCGATGGCGGCGGGGTTCACCCGTTCGCCGGCCACGTCCCACAGGCCGCGCGGCAGCAGGAACTGCTGGAACACCTTGTCGATCGTGTCGAGGTAGAACTCGGCCGGCATGTCGAGCACGGCGTTGTACTCGTCGTAGAACTTGCGGTGCGATTCGGCGTCGTCGAGGTCGCCGCGCACCAGATCCTGGTAGAAATCCCAGTGCGAGTTGAGGTGGCGCCCTGGGTTCATCGCGATGAAGCCGGCATGCTGCAGGAAGCCCGGATAGACCTCGCGGCCGCGGCCGGGATAGTTCGGCGGCACCGTGTGGATCACGTTGCCCCTGAACCAGGACAGCGGCTGGGTGGTGGCCAGGTTGTTGACGCTGGTGGGGTTGCGGCGCGGGTCGATCGGGCCGCCCATCATGGTCATGCTGCGCGGGGTGGCTTCGCCGCGCACGGCCATCAGCGACACCGCCGCCAGCACCGGCACGGTCGGCTGGCATACCGAGATCACGTGCAGGGTGGATGCGCCGATGTGGCGGATGAATTCCTCGACGCAGGCGATGTAGTCGTCCAGCCCGAACGGACCGGCCGCGGCCGGCACCATGCGCGCGTCGACCCAGTCGGTGATGTACACCTTGTGGTCGCGCAGCAGCGTGCGCACGGTGTCGCGCAGCAAGGTGGCGTGATGGCCGGACAGCGGCGCCACCACCAGCACCACCGGGTCGTTCTTCATCTTCTCGATGGTGCCAGGGTCGTCGCTGAAGCGCTTGAAGCGTTTCAGCTGGCAGAACGGCTTGTCCAGCGCGACCCGCTCGATCACCGCGATCTCGTGCTCGTGCGCGGTGGCGGTGTGGATGCCGAAGGCGGGTTTCTCGTAGTCCTTGCCGAGGCGATGGACCAGCTCGTAGCCGGCGGCCATCCGCTGGGCGCCGGGCATCTGCGCGAACGGGCTGCTGGCGTCGTTGAGCATGCGCGCGCCGGCTTGCGCGAAATGGCTCAGTGGGCCGAGGAACGCACGTTGCCATTCGTGGATCTGATAGAGCATCGGAGTGGGCTGGCCGCAGGCGAAAGGAGGCATCTTAGCGCCGTTTTCCCGCCGTGTGTTGCGATGCCACAATCGCGGCTTGCCAACCTGATCAGTGACTTGCCGCTGAAACCGGCTGGTAGCTGCAGCGCAGCAGCAGCTCGTCGACCTCCGCGGTATCGCCGAGCCCGGCGCGCCACTGCAAGGGTTTCTGGAAGTGCAGGCCCAGCGGCATGAACACCCGATTGTACCACCACATCGCGCGCTCGCGCCGATGGGTCAGATACCACTGGCCGAGGTCGAGCAGCCGCGAGGACTTCGGCTGCATGCCGTACACCGCGCTGCGTTCGATGGTGAAACCGTGCCGCGCGAGCAACGCCACGATCCGCTCCGGTTCGTAGCGGCGGCAGTGGCCGACGAAATCGTCGAACGCGGTCCATGCCGCCGGGTGCAGCGGCACCGACAGCAGCACGTTGGCACCCGGTGCCGCCACGCGCGCCAGTTCGGCCAGGGCGCCATCGTCGTCGGCGACGTGTTCGAGGATGTCGAGCGCGCAGACCAGGTCGAAGCTGTCGTCGCCGTATGGCAGGGCGCCGATCATGCCGTGTACCGCATCGGCGCCGCTCGCCTGCAGGCGACGCAGCGCGGCATGGCTCAGATCGACGAAGCAGGTGCCGTGCAACGGCAGCCGTGGGCGCAGGCCCGGCGCCACCTCCAGCCGGCGCGGCGCGGCGTCGGCCAGCTCGCGCAGCAGCGGCCAGGTGTTGAAGCGCTCCGGTCCGATCAGTTGCGCCTCGGACCACAGCGATTCGTAGAAGCCGCGGTTGGCGCGGATCAGTTCGGCGTTGCTGCGGCTTTCGGCAGGGCGCGGTGCGGGCATCGGCGAATTGAAGCGTGGATGCGCTGAGCGGAGTGTGAAGCTCAGCCCAGCAGGCGAATTTCAGTGCCGGCGGCGATGTCGTGCAGCGCGCGCCGGCGCGAGTCGAACAAGGCCACGGCGAACCAGCCGGCCCACACCGCCAGCAGCGTCCACAGCGTCGCGCGCAGCCCGGCTACCGGCGCGAGCAGCAACAGCACCAGCGGTGCGGCCGCCACCAGCACGCGGATCAGTGCCTGCTGCAGCGTCGGCGTGCCGCCGTCGTCGCGGGTCACCCGGATGCGCCACGGCCGCATGCCCAGCGTCTGCCCCCCGCGCCGCCACGAGCTGATGAAGTACGCCGCCACCACTGCGCCCTGCAGCATCTGGTACCAGAGCGGCACGACCGCCCGCGCGCCGGTGCGGATCAGGTTGCCGCCGGTGGCGAGCTGGCACAGCAGGCCCACCACCATCACGATCGCCAGCACGATCAGCAGGTCGTAGACCAGGGCCAGCAGGCGCCGCCACGGCGGGCAGGGCATGTCGGTGGTGGCGGGGTTGGCGGGCATCGTGGCTCGGTTGCTTGCGTAGTGCGCGCGCAATGGCCAGCATCGTGCGCATGAGGAAGGAAGAAAACCGCGCCAGTATCGCCGAAGCCGACCGGCTGGGCATCAGCGCGTTCGTGGAGCGGATCTGGTCGGAGGATGGCCTGGCCGACCGCACGCTGGAGGCCTATCGCCGCGACCTGGAGGCGCTGGCCGGCTGGCTCGCGGCGCGCGGGCGCACCCTGCACACCGCGCGGCGCGAGGACATCTCCGCGTACCACGGCACGCAGCCGGCGGCGGTGCGCTCGATCGCGCGGCGGCAGTCGGCGTTCCGCCGCTACTACGCGTTCCTCGCCCGCAGCGAGCCGGGCTTCGCCGACCCGACCCTGCTGATCGAGCGTCCGCAGTTGCCGCGCAGCCTGCCCAAGGCGCTGGCCGAGCGCGAGATCGAGAGCCTGCTGACCGCACCCGATGCCACCACCACGCTGGGCCTGCGCGATCGCGCCATGCTGGAGCTGATGTACGCCTCCGGCCTGCGTGTGTCCGAACTGGTGGAATTGCCGCTGGCCGCGTTGAACCCGCGCCAGGGCGTGCTGCGGGTCACCGGCAAGGGCGGCAAGGACCGGCTGGTGCCGGTCGGTGAGGAAGCGCTGGCGCGCATCAACGCCTACCTGGCCGACGCGCGGCCGGCATTGGCGAAAGGCCGCCAGCCGGCGGCACTGTTCCTCAGCCAGCGCGGCGAAGGCATGACCCGGCAGATGTTCTGGACCCTGGTCAAACGCTACGCGCTGAAAGTCGGCATCAACCCGAAACGCATCTCGCCGCACGTGCTGCGCCATTCGTTCGCCACCCACCTGCTCAACCACGGCGCCGACCTGCGCGCCCTGCAGATGCTGCTCGGTCACAGCTCGCTCAGCACCACCCAGATCTACACGCTGGTGGCGAAGGAAGGCTTGAAGCGGCTGCATGCGCAGCATCATCCGCGGGGGTGATAGCGGCACGGGCCCGAAGGGGCGTGCAAGCTTGTCCGGAGCCGCTTGGCTGGCGATTTTTCTCGAGCTGTGAAACCTGCATTGGCATTGAGCAAGCTGCGGTGTCTGGTGGCAGCGGTCGACCGTTCCCAGACCGTGCCGGACGCACGGATACCGGCAAGATCCGCCGTCATGGCTGCCCCTTGCCGATGTTGGAATGGCGCAGGCCGTAGCCGATGTAGATGGCCGCGCCAAGCACGGCATAGCCGCCGAGGATGATGGCCGGGATGATCTCGCCGCGGCGTGCCTGATTGATGATGTCGAGCGCGACCGGCAGCACCATCGTCAGGCACATGATGATGGCTGCGACCGGCACGTAGCCGATCCACACCTTGCCGATCCTGAAGCCGCCCAGCGGGACGCGGAACGGGCGCGGCAGGTCGGGGCGTGCCGTACGCAGCCACATCAGGCTCAGGCAGACGACCACGAACGCGAGCGCCGTGCCGATGCTCACCAGGTCGCCCAACACCGAGATAGGGAAGACCGCGGCGAGCAGGGCCGAGATCGAGCAGACCAGGATGCAGCCAATCCAGGGAGTGCGGTAGCGCGCATGCAGCCGACCGAAGACCGGGGGCAGCAGGCCATCGCTGGCCATCGCGAAGCAGATGCGCGAGTGGCCGAAACCGTTCACCAGCAAGACCGAAGCCAGCCCGGTCAGTGCCCCGATTTTTATCAACAGTGCAAAGCCCGGCTTGCCCATCCGGTCGACGGCGATCGCCAGCGGATCGGGTAAGCCGAGTTCGCGGAATGGCACGATGCCGGTGAGCACGGCGGCGACGAGGATGTAGATGGCCGTGCTGGCGGCGAGTGCGCCGAGGATTCCGATCGGCATCGCGCGCTGCGGATTCTTTGCTTCGCCAGCCGCGGTGGACACGGTTTCAAAACCGAGGTAGGCGAAGAACAGTATTGAAGACGCCCGCATCACGCCTTCCCAGCCGTAGGTGAAACCGCCTTCGTTCGGCGGGATCAGTGGAACCCAGTTGGTCACGTCTACGGCGCCCGCGCCGACCGCGACAAAGGCCGCAAGGACGGACAGTTTGATGGCGACGAGAATCGTGTTGACCAGGGAGGATTTGGATACGCCGACCACCAGCACGGCAGCGACGGGTGCCAGCGCCAGCGCGGCGATCAGGTTGAGGCCGCCGCCGATGGCGAAGGTGGCGTGTCCGTCGACAATCGTGACCTGCAGCAGCGAGGTCGATATCGCGGTGGAAAGGTGCAGGCCGAAACTGGTGAGCACGCTGGAGAGATAACCGGAAAACCCCACCGCCAGCGCGGAGCCGGCCAGGCCGTATTCGAGCATCAGCAGCCAGCCCAGGACCCACGCGTAGACTTCGCCCATCGCGGTGTAGCAATAGGTGTAGGAGGATCCGGCCGCGGGCAGCGCGGAGGCGAGTTCCGCGTAGCACAATCCGGTGAGCGCACAGCCGCTGCCGGCGATCAGGAACGACAGCATGACGCCCGGGCCGGCGTAGAACGCAGCGGCCGGTCCGATCATCACGTAAATGCCGGCGCCGACGATGCAGCCGATGCCAAGCAACACCAGGCTCATGGGCGTCAGTACTTTTCGCAAACCGTTGTTTTGCGTCTCTGCAAGTACCGCCTCGGCGGACTTGCGGGCGAAGATGCGCGAGGCGCTCATGCGGGCGTGTTCTGCGTCGCGCGGCCCGGGTTGGCTTCGTTCATCAGTTCGATGAGGGCTTTATTGCCGCTGGCTGAGAGACCGTGAATGATCTCGGGATACACGTCGTCGCGTTCGTCCTGGCCCAGTTTGAATTTGGCGTGGATGTCGAGCACATGGGCGCGGAACGGGATGATCCGCAGCAGCAGTTGCTCGTAGCGTGCGTGCATTTCCTCGATGCGCCAGCGATTCTCGCGGTTGGCTTCCATTGCGTCGACGAGGTCGCGGACGATGCGGTCGAGGTCGTCATGGTTGTCGAGAAATTCAATGCGGGCATCGAAGTTGGCGCAGGCGTAGTTCCAGGTGGGCGCTTGGGTACGATCGGCAAACCACGATGGCGACACGTAACCATTCGGCCCCATGAACAGCAGCGTGGCGTGCGGCTCGTTTTGCAGTTGTGCAACCTGTGGGTTGGATCGCGCGTAGTGACCGATCAAGCTCACCAGGCGGCCGTTCTCGACGCGTTCCGGTCGCAGCGGCAATGGTGTGGCGGTGTTCGGGTTGTCGCGTGAGATGATCCAGGCGAGCTGGTTGTCGGTGATCAACCGGGTGATCTGGGTGTCATCGCGTGCCGCGAATTTCGAAATGGTCATCACGCTGCCTTTTGTTTTGCTTGGGATAAGTTGAGTCGTGACCGGGCGCGCCGTGTCCACCACAAGCTTGCGCCGAGCGGGGCCATCACGATGAGCCAGAGACCGATGATGAGCACGACCGTGCGACCCACCGGCCCGGCGAACTCGCCGGTGTGAAGCGGATAGATCGCGTTGTAGACTTTCTCGTTCAACGGCAGCTGGAAGGCGTTACGGTCGAGCAGCACGGTGCCGTCGTGGGCATCGACGAACACCGTCGTTGCGCCGTACACGCGCGCGAGTTCGCCGGACTGGAGCAGGCGGATCCGATACCACGGCTGGTCGGCGGCCGGCATGGTGACCAGCGAGAGGGCCGCGCCCGGGTAGCGGGCGAGGGCGGCATCGAGCACCTTGCCCAGCGGCGCAAGCTGCGTTTGCACCCTGTTTTGCGAGGTGGGCGTTGGCGGGTCGACGCCCAGCCAGCGGTCGGTCGGCCATTCCTGCAGCACGCCCAGCGCGACCAGCAGCATCGCCGGCAGCACCAGCAGCAAACCGAGTGCGCGATGCCATTGATAGATCTTGGTGGCGAACTTGCCGGCCATGCCAGGCAACAGCACACGCCGCCACGTCTGGCCGCGCGTGCGCCAGGCGAGTACCACGCCAACCAGCAGGTTGGAAAGCAGCAACGCTCCGCTCAGGCCCAGGAGCCAGGCGCCGCGATCGCCGGCGAACAGGGTTTCGTGGAAATCCAGCGCCATCTGGAACAGGCCGGGTGCGGGGTAGTCGTAATCGCGCGGGCGCTCGCGCAGCACGCTGCCGGCGCCGTCGACGCGTACCGTCTGTGTGCGTTCGGCCGAGTCGGTGAACAGCAGGTCGAAGCGGTGGCGCGATCCTTCGCTGGCCATGATGTAAGTCAGTTTCGATTGCGGGCGCGCGGCAGACAGCTTGGTCACCGCGGTACCGAACGACGATGCGACGAGCGGCTGTGACGGACCGCTCAGTAGCGCGTCGTCGAGTTCGCCATGGAACACCAGCACCGCCCCGCTGGCTGCCTGCAGGACCCACAGCAGGAGGAACGCCAGACCGAGATATTTGTGGATGGCGCGCAGCATCGACCGCATGCAGGGACTCCTACCGAAACGACGCGTGAACCTGTCGACCAATCTCGCCCCTAACGTGGAGACAAGCATTTGCCGAGGGGTCTATCGCTGTCGTAGCCGGGCCAATCTGCGCGGATCAGGGCGGGCTCGCCGAACCGTCGCCTGCGCCTTCCGGCGGGATGGACGGCGCATCCATCAGGTAATGCGTGGGGGGCACGCCGAAGGTGCGACGGAACAGGGCGGTAAATGCACTGGGGCTGCTGTAGCCGACGTCGAGTGCGGTGGCGGTGACCGACCTGCCCGTTGCCAGGCGCGAGAGCGCATCCATCAGGCGCACGTTTTGTCGCCAGGTGGCGAAACTCATGCCGGTCTCGCGTCGGAAGGTGCGGGTGAACGTGCGCCGGCCCATGGCCGCGGCGTTGGCCCAGTCATTCAGTGCATCGTGTTGGGCGGAGTCGGCGAGGATCGCCTTGCAGATGCGCGCCAATCGTTCGTTTGCCGGCATCGGCACGCTGAGGGGAATGCGCGGGGCGCGGCGTATCTCGTCGAGGATCAGCAACATGATGCGCTGGTCGCGGCCTTCGAGTTCGTACTCGATGGGCAGGTTGCCTGCCTCGATGATCAGTTCGCGCAGCAGGTTGGAAATCTCGATCACCTGGCACGTGGTCGGCAGGTCCGGCGTTGCGTCGCTGGCGATGTACAAGGTGCGGATCTGCACGCGCCCGCGGCAGCGCACCTCATGCCTCACGCCTGCCGGAACCCAGATGGCACGTTGGGGCGGAGCCACGTAGCTCGCATCGGCAGTGCTGAGGATGGTGATGCCGCTGGTCGCGTAGACCAATTGGGCGCGAAGGTGGCTGTGCGCGGGGTCGAAGAAGCCCGGCGGGTAGTCGTCTATCAATACGGCGATCGGACGAGCTACGAGTTGGTAATCGATACCTTTCTTGCTGCGACCCATGTGGCCCACGCTAGACGATGAACGGTCCCCTCACGACAGCGCGCATGCGCGCCCGCGGACACGATGACAGTGACTCGATTCTAGGCACAGAACCGAAAGTCGTGCAATTGCCACCGGCAACCAACGAATTGATATCAGCAGGGGAAGGAGCGGTCGATGACACACGCAGGAGTTCGGTCCGCATGACGGATGAAGCGAAGAGCAGTGGCTTGTTGAAGCCTGCGCCGGGGGCTGCCGCCGCGGCCGCAGCCACGCAGATGCAACTTGCTGCAATTGATCCGCAGATCCAGTATTTCGTGAATGCGCTGAAGCAAGCGCAGGCGCGTTTCCCCGCCGCGGACGGGCTCTCCATCGAGGAAGCGCGACGTATCGCCGAGGTGGTGCGCGCGCCCTGGCGCAGTGGCGGCCCATCAATGGCGGAGACCGAGGAAATCCAGGTGCCGACCGCACACGATGTGGTGCGCGTGCGTCTTTATCGGCCTACCGTCCGGAGCGGGTTGCAGCCCGCACTGGTTTACCTGCATGGCGGTGGCTGGACGCTGTTCAGTATCGACACGCACGACCGAGTGATGCGCGAGTTGGCCGCGCGTGCCGGCGTCGTGGTGGCGGGGGTCGATTATGCGTTGTCGCCGGAGGCGAAATTTCCGCTGGCCCTGCGCCAGGTCGAGAGCGTGGTGCGCTGGCTCCACGTCAATGGCGCCGGCCTGGGCGTGGACCCGGGGAAGCTGGCCATTGGCGGCGACTCGGCGGGCGCGAACCTTGCGGTGGGTACCTCCCTGCTGCTGCGGGACTCGGGTGCCGCACAGCTGCTGCAAGGGATGCTGCTGATCTACGGCTGCTTTACCAGCGAGTTGTCGACATGGTCGACAAGCGGCTACGGCGCCGAGGGAAATCTGCTTTCCGCCAGCGAGATGGCCGAATTCTGGCGAAACTATCTGGCCGAGCCTGCCGATGTGCTCGACCCGCTGGCTTCGCCGCTGCGTGCGCGCCTCGAGGGCCTGCCGCCGACGTTCCAGGTCACCGCGCAATGCGATGTGTTGGCCGAGCAGGGTGCGGCGTTTGCCGCACGTTTGCGTGAGGCGGGCGTTGCCGCCGTCGAGCGTGAATACGCTGGCGCGACCCACAGTTTCATCGAGGCGGTTGCCGTCGCGAAGGTGGCGGGGCGCGCCCTTGACGACAGTGCGGCATGGTTGCGCACGTGTCTTCGGCCGTCCGTTTGAGCGGCGCCCGCGGGGAAATGGGATGGCGGCCGCCGGTGGCCTTAATGCGATGATTTGAGACCCCGTGACGAATGCATTACAGCCGGAGGCTGGGCACACTGGATCCGTATTGATCTAGCTGAGGGCGAATTGCATCGCCTCGAGTGAGACAAGGTCGCGTCCGGTGGATGGAGCGGGACGTGGTTGATCCGACAGCACATGCTGTGCAGATTGTTGTCAGGGGAGGGGAAATCATGGTTACCAGTGCATCTTGGCTCGCAAACAAGTTGGGCAAGCGTCGCTTCCTGTGTGCCAGCGTGCTGGGTGCGTTGTTCGCCTACGCCGGTATGGTGGCGGCAGCCGGTACGGGGCAGGCCGACAACAGCCAGCAGGACAACAGCAAGAAAAGCGCGGTCAACTTGCCGGACATCGTGGTGTCCGCCCCGAATTACGTGCCGCGCGAAACCAACGACGCCGCCAAGCTGGCGATACCGCTGATCGAGACGCCGCAGGCGGTCACGGTGATCCCGCGCGACCAGATCGACCTGCTCGACTGGCAGAACCTGAGCCAGGTGGTGCGCTACACGGCCGGTGTCATCGGCGAGAACTACGGCCCCGATCCGCGGTATGACTGGCTGACCATGCGCGGCTTCTATCCCATCCAGTACATCGACGGCCTGCAGGCCCCGGTCGGCTCGGTGAGCAACGTCGGTGTCGACCTGTACGGCTTCCAGAGCGTCGAGGTGCTGAAGGGGCCCTCATCGACGCTGTATGGCCTGGCGCCTCCCGGCGGCATCGTGAACCTGACCAGCCGTCGCCCCGAAGCGCAATTCAGCGGCGAAGCGCAGTTGCAGTACGGCAGTTACGCCAACGCGCAAGTGGCGGTCGACGTCACCGGGCCGCTCGACAAGGATGGCCATTTCCTGGGGCGGCTGACGGCGCTGTACTTCGATCGCGGCACGCAGACCGACGGCGTGGACACCAATCGCTATTATGTGGCGCCGGCATTCACCTGGGTCGCCTCGCCGGACACCAACCTCACCTTGCTCAGTTATTTCCAGCACGACGATGTCTACGGCGACGGCGGCGGCTTCCTGCCGATCTACGGTGTCGCGCGCTTCAACCCGCTTGGCAAGGTGTCCACCAGCCGCAATCTGGGCGACACCAAGTACAACCACTTCAAGCGCGACCAGTACGGTGTCGGCTACGAGTTCAGCCACAAGTTCAACGACACCTGGCGCTTCACGCAGAACCTCAAATACTTCTCCAGCGACGTCAAGATCCTGCAGGTTTACGGCGCCGGCCTCGCCGATGCGGATTTCGATGGCGTTCCGGATGATTACCGCACGGTCAATCGCTACAATTTTCCGTTCAACGAGAAGGTCAAGTCGTTCAATGTCGATTCGCGCGTCGAGGGGGCCTTCGACAGTGGCGCGGTGAAGCAGAAGCTTCTGGTCGGTGTCGATTACCGCCGTTACACCGACAACGCTGAATTCGGTTTCGGTCTTGCGCCGCCGATCGATTTGTTCAAACCGGTGTATGGCATGCCGATCACCACGCCGACCTCGCTGTTTCCCTATCTGCAAGAGGTGCAGAAGCAGACGGGCCTGTACGCGCAGGATCAGATCAAGCTCGATCGCTGGGTACTCACCCTCGGCGGCCGCCGGGACAACGTCAAGTCCAGCAACGCTGGCAAGCGATCCACCGACAACAAGTTCACCTACCGCGCCGGCCTGAATTACCTGTTCGACAGCGGATTTGCGCCGTACGTTTCCTACGCCACTTCGTTCCAACCCACGCCGGGCGCCGATTTTTCGGGCAAGGCATTCGTGCCGACCCGGGGCGAGCAGACGGAAGTCGGCGTCAAGTTCCAGCCGGGCTCGCTGCCGGCCGGCACCAATGTGCTGTTGACGTTGGCCGCCTACGATCTGACCCAGAAGAACGTGCTGACGGCGGATCCGGACCCCAGCCATGCGTTCTTCAGCGTGCAGGCCGGCGAAGTGCGGGTGAAGGGACTCGAGCTCGAGGGCGTGGCGCGCTTCAACGACCGCTGGAGCTTCAACGCCGCTTACACTTACATGGATTCGGAAGTCACCCGCAGCAATGGTGCGAACCTGGGCAAGCAGCTGGTGCAGACACCGCGGCAGATGGCCTCGGCGCTGGTCGACTTCACCCAGCAGACGGGCTCGTTGGCGGGTTTGGGTGCGAGCCTGGGCGCACGTTATGTGGGATCGAGCTATGGTGATCCGGCAAACGCGTTCAAGGCACCTTCGGTCGTACTGTGGGATGCCACGGTTCACTACAACGTGGGCAACTGGGTGATGCAGCTCAACCTCTCCAACATGTTCGACAAGGAGTACCTGTCACGATGCGCGAGCGATGCCCAGTGTTTCTATGGATTGCGCCGTGCCATCAATGCATCGGTTACACGCAGGTTCTGAACGTACCGACTCCGCTGCGGGAAACATCATGATCGGCGTCGCCCCGATGAATCGCCTGGGCTCATGGCGGTTCATCGCGGGACTGGCCTGTGCGGGCATGGTCGGTTTCGGGCTGACATTCTCGATGGCGGTCGGCGCATCGCCCGCCCGCGGAGCAGGCAGCACCAGGGCACCGTTGCCCTGGAAACTCGATTCGTATCCGAGTACTTATCGGCCGCTGCCGCGGCAGGACACGTTGATCGTCAACGCCACCATCCTCGACGGTGCCGGTCACCGCTTCGACAGGGCCAGCGTGCTGCTGCGTGGCGGCAAGGTTGTCGGGATCGACACGGCAACGCCGACCGCCCCGGCCGGCACCCGCACCATCGACGCGAGCGGCCGCTGGGTTACGCCAGGCATCATCGACGTGCATTCGCACGACGGCGATTTCCCCGCGCCGTATACCAGCCTTGATGCCGAGGCATCGGACGTGAGTGAGTCGACCTCACCAAATGTGGCGAATGTATGGGCCGAGCATTCGATTGCGGTGCAGGACCCCTCGTTCGCCCATGCGCTCGCCGCCGGCGTCACCACCCTGCAGATCCTGCCCGGTTCCAGCAGCCTGTTCGGCGGCCGTACCGTGGTGTTGAAAAACGTGCCGGCGACGACCGTCCAGGCGATGAAATTTCCCGGTGCGCCGTACGGGCTGAAAATGGCCTGCGGCGAGAATCCAAAATACAGTTTCGGCAGCAAGGGCAGTTTCCCGTCCAGCCGCATGGGTAACGTGGCGGGAACGCGTGCGGCCTGGATCGAGGCGGCGGCCTATCGTCAGAAGTGGCTCGATTACGAATCCGGCAAGCAGCCCAAAAAGCCCGATCAGGATCTGAAACTCGACACGCTCGCCGGCGTGCTGGACGGCAGCATTCGCGTGCACTGGCACTGCTACCGTGCCGACGACATGGCGACCTTGTTCGATACCGCGCGGGAAGCCGGCTTCCACATCACGGCGTTTCATCATGCCGTCGAGGCATACAAGATTCCCGCCCTGTTCGTGAAAAACCGCACCTGCGCCGTGGTCTGGTCGGACTGGTGGGGTTACAAGATGGAGGCTCTGGACGGCATTCGCGCGAACGCGGCGTTTGTCGATGCGGCTGGTGCCTGCGTGGCGCTGCATTCGGATTCGCCCTGGCTGGGCCAGCGCCTGAATCTCGAGGCGGCCAAGGCCATGGCGGCGGGCCAGCGTGCGGGGCTGCAGCTCACGGCCGCGCATGCGATCCAGTGGGTGACGCTCAACAGCGCCCGGGTACTGGGTCTGGAGACACAGGTCGGTTCGCTCGAGCCGGGCAAGAATGCCGACGTGGTGATCTGGTCGGGCGATCCCTTCAGCGTCTACAGCCGTGCCGAGCAGGTTTTCATCGATGGTGCACTGATCTACGACCGCGCGGATGCCGAACGTCGGCCAGCCACCGATTTCGAGGTTGGCCAGCCCAGCATGGTCGGCCCCGCCGTGGAGCGTGCCGATGGCCCGTAAGCGCATGCAATGTCGTCACCCGCGCAGCGCGATCGCTCTGTTTTGCCTGCTTGGCGCCGCCGCCGTGCATGGCGAAACCCTGGCGATCGTGAACGCACAGGCCTGGCCGATGACCGATGCCGCTGGCGCGCAGGGCCGCATCGACCACGCCACCATCGTGATCCGCGACGGTCGCTACGAATCGGTCACGGCCGGCGCGGCGCCACCGGTGGGCGCGCGCGTGATCGATGCGGTCGGAAAAATCGTTACCCCCGGCCTGATGAATGCAAACACCCACCTGGGTCTGACCGAAGTCTCCTCGCTGCAGGAAACCCGTGACTACAGCGTGGCCGACGGCCCGCTGGGCGCGGCGTTCGATGTTCAATACGGCTTGAATCCCGAATCCACCCTGCTGCCCAACGTGGTGGCTGATGGGCTGACGCGGGCGGTGACCAGCCCCGGCAGTGCGGGCGACCCGGTGTTCATTGGCATGGGCGCGGTGCTGCGCATCGTGCCGGGTGGCGACATTCTCGATCGCGCGAAAGCGGCGATGTACGCCCGCATTGGCGGCGATGTCTCCAAGCGTGCGGGTGGCTCGCGCAGCGCGCAGTGGCAGTTGCTGCGCACTGCGTTCGACGAGGCGAAGGCGTACCCGTCGAAGTCGGGCGATGCCGACCCGCGCGACAGGTTGCAGAGCCGTCTGAATGTCGCCGCGTTGCATGCGATGCTCGCCGCGCGGACGCCGCTGGTGATGCAGGTGTCGCGTGAGTCGGATATCCGCCAGGCGGTGAGCGTGGCGGTTGACTACGATATCCCGCTGGTCGTCCTCGGCGGCGCCGAGGCGTGGCGTTGCGCCGACCTGCTGGCGAAACACCGGGTGGCGGTGGTGATCGATCCGGAAGCCGATCTGCCGTGGACCTTCGACGAACTGGGTTCGCGTGCCGACAGCGCGGCGATCCTGCAGCGCGCCGGCGTGGTGATCGCATTCAACGTGTCGGGCAATACGATCTACCTCAGCCACAACGCGGGCGTCGCCGTGCGCGAGGCGGCCGGCATCGCGGTAGCCAACGGCCTGCCCTGGCAGGCCGCGCTGAAGGCGCTCACGGTCAATCCCGCGCGCGTCTTCGGCATTGCCGATCACTACGGCAGCATGGCCCGTGGACTCGACGCGGACCTGGTCATCTGGGATGGCGACCCGCTCGAGCCGACCAGCGCGCCCAGCCTGGTCCTGGTCAGGGGCGAACCCGCGTCGCTCGTCACGCGGCAGACCCTGCTGCGCGACCGCTACGCGCCAAAGGCCTGGTCGAACCCATGGCCACCGGCCTATCACTGAACGCGTGCTGGTTGTCGAGGCGGTGACACATGAACTGGAAAGGGATCCTGTTGCTGGCTGCGGTTGCCGTCGTGGCCTGTCCTGTCGCGGCAGCCCCGCCTGCGAGTGGCCCCGCGCAAGCGGCTGCCAGCACGGTTGGCTTGCCGCTGGTGCCAGCCCGGCACATCCGCTTCGGTACGGACGAGGGCACCTGGATATCGCTCGACGTGTCGCCGGACGGCCGCAGCATCGTGTTCGAGTTGCTCGGCGACCTGTACCGGATGGACATCCGTGGTGGCAAGGCGCAGGCGATCACGCACGGGCTGCCGTTTGATTCGCAGCCCCGCTTCGCGCCGGACGGCAGGCACCTCGTGTTCGTGAGCGACCGGTCCGGTAACGAAAACGTCTGGATCGCCGATGCCGACGGTACGCACGTGCGGCGGATTTCCGCGCGCGACGACAACACCGTGTTCACCTCGCCGACCTGGTCGGCGGATGGCCGCTCGATCTATGTATCCGAGTTTCGCGCCGACCTGACCGCGTTTCAGCTATGGCGTTACGCCGTCGATGGCGATGGCCATGGCGAGCAGGTCACCCACGCCAAGACCTATGCGGCGCAGCCCAAGGACCAGCGCTTCAGTGCGCTCGGGGCGGTCGCCTCGCGCGATGGCCGCTCGCTTTATTTTGCCGGTCGCTACGGTACCTTCGACGAGGACATGGTCCTGCCGATGTGGAGCATCCATCGGCTGGATCGCCAGACCGGCCAGGACGACACGATCGTCACCGCGCAGGGCAGCGCGATGCGGCCGGCCCTGTCACCGGACGGCAACACGCTAGTATACGCCGCGCGCCACGACGGCAAGACGGGTCTGCGTGTGCGTGACCTGACCAGTGGCAGCGATCGCCTGCTGGTTTATCCGATCCAGCACGATGTGCAGGAAGGCATGGCCACGCGCGACACGGTGCCCGGTTATGCGTTCACGCCGGACGGGCGTGCGCTGATCGCGGCCTACCTGGGGAAGATCCATCGTATCGACCTGGCCAGCGGCCAGGCCACGGTGATCCCGTTCCAGGCGCAGGTCGACCTGGACATCGGGCCGTCGCTGCGGCACTCGTTCAGGGATGGTACCGGCCCCGTGTCGGCGCGCCTGATCCAGGCGCCAGTAGCCGCGCCGGACGGCAAGCGCATCGCGTTCTCCGCGCTGGGTCGCGTGTACACGATGGAGCTGACGGCGCAGGCCCGGCCGCATGCGCTTTCTCCGGCGGGCGTCGCGGCGTTCCAGCCGTCGTGGTCGCCGGACGGGAAATCCGTGGTGTACATCAGCTGGACCGCGCAGGAGGCCGGACAGATCTGGCAGGTCGACGCCAACGGTGGCGCACCCCGGGCGCTTACGCACGCGGCGGCCTATTACACCAACCCGGTGTTCACCCCGGACGGAAAATCCATCGTGGCGCAGCGCTCCAGCAACTACGAGCGCATGCACACCTACATGGAATATGGGCCGCTGCGCCAGGCCGACCTGATCCTGCTTCCGCTGGCGGGTGACCCGGTGAAACTGCTCGCCAGCGACCGCATGGGTGGCGTGCCGCATTTCACCCCCGATCGCTCGACGGTAGCCGTGCTGATGGACGATGGCCTGAATGCCGTCAAGCTCGATGGCACCGGTCGGCACCGTCTGGTCTCTGTCACCGGGCCGGGGTTCTATTTTCAGGAAGGTCGCGTACCGGTCGATGACCTGCGTGTCAGCCCCGACGGGAAATGGCTGCTGGCGCAAATCGCCGAACAGCTTTATCTGCTGCGCATGCCCGAAGGCGGCGCGCGGACGCTCGACGTCGACACGCCACCCGTCGAGCATCGCAAGCTCACCAGCGTGGGTGCCGACTTCCTCGGCTGGGCCGACGGCGGCAAGACGATTACCTGGGCGGTCGGCTCGACTTTCTATCGCCAGCCGTTGGCGGCTGTCGCACTCGATCGTGCCGGTGCCGTCGGCAGCGGCGCGCGGCCGCAGCCCGGCAAGGATGGCGTCGAAGCCTTTCCCGTCAGGGTGGAAGTGCCGCGCGATGTACCGCATGGCACGCTGGTATTGCGTGGCGCGACGGCCGTCACCATGCGCGGCGACGAAGTCATCGCCAACGCCGACATCGTGGTCGCCGGCAATCGCATTGCCGCGATCGGCCAGCGTGGCCAGGTGCAGATTCCCGCCGGCGCGACCATTCGCGAGGTGGACGGCAAATTCATCGTGCCCGGCTTCATCGATACCCACGATCACTGGGCCGAGGTGCGTCGTGGCGTGCTCGACCTGCAGAACTGGAGTTTCCTCACCGACCTTGCCTACGGCAAGACAGCGGGGCTCGACCCCTCGCCGCTGAGTATCGACATGCTGGCCTACCAGGATCTGCTCGATGCGGGCCTGTCGCTCGGGCCGCGGGTGTATTCCACCGGCCCGGCGATTTTTTCCTACAACGAGTTCACCAGCCTGCAGCAGGTGAGGGACGTGCTGTCGCGCTACGTCGACCACTTCCGTACGCGCAACCTCAAGGAGTACCGCACCGGCAACCGTCGCACGCGGCAATGGGTGGCCATGGCCGCGCATGAGCTGGGGATACAGCCGACCACCGAAGGCGCGCTCGACATGAAGCTGGACCTGACCCAGATCATGGATGGGTTCGCCGGCAACGAGCACTCGCTGACCGCGGCGCCGTTGTACAAGGACGTCATCGAACTGCTGGCGCGCACGCGCGTGAGCTACACGCTGACCTTGCAGATTTCGCATGGTGGCCCGCCAGCGCAGAACTATTTCATCGAGCGCGACTTGCCGCAGGACGTGCCGAAGCTGGCGCATTTCTCCCCGCCACAGCTCGCCGAGAAGAAATTCTCGCGGCGGCACTGGTACGCCCCGGATGAATATTTCTTTGGCGCGATCGCGCAGGGCGCGGCCAAGGTGCAGCGCGCGGGTGGCTTGCTGGGCGTGGGGTCGCATGGCGAAGTGCCGGGTTTCGGCATTCACTGGGAAATGCAGGCTTACGCCGCTGGCGGCATGACGCCGCACGAAGTGCTGCAGGCGGTCACCATGGGCTCGGCCGAAACGATCGGGCGGCAGGATGAGATTGGCAGCCTTGCGCCAGGCAAATATGCCGATCTGGTGATCCTCGACAAGAACCCGCTCGACGACATCCGCAACACGCTTGCCATCGCGCAGGTCATGAAGAATGGCCGTCTGTACGATGCGAACACGCTGGACGAGATCTATCCGCAGGTCAGGCCGCTCGCACCCCAATGGTTTTCGGGCGAGCGCGCTGGATCCGGCACCATGCCAGTGCATTGATTCGCCTTCGCCGCGCTGCCCCCGGAGGTGGGGGCGCAGGGTGCGCGTGCACGTTGTTCGCGGCGTTCGGGAGTTCACTGCAGCCAGCCCGGGCGACCATCATTTGCTCAGCATGCAGGAGAAGATCGGCATGACTCATATCGCCTTCATCGGCGGCGGCAACATGGCACGCAGCCTGATCGGCGGCCTGCTGCACACCGGCATGCACGCCTCTGCCATCAGCGTCGCCGAGCCACGCGAAGAGGCGCGGCAGGAGCTGCAGCGCGAATTCGGCGTAGCCAGTTACGCTGAAAACCGGTTGGCTGCCGAGCACGCTGATGTGTTGCTGCTGGCCGTGAAGCCACAGATCATGCCGTCCATTCATGCGGGGCTTCACGACACCTTGCAGCGCAACCGCCCATTGCTGATCTCGATAGCCGCCGGTGTGCGCATCGACCAACTGGAGCGCTGGTTTGGGAGCGACCTGCCGATCGTGCGTTGCATGTCGAACACGCCAGCCCTGATCAACGCCGGCGCCACCGGTCTGTGCGCCAATCGCCAGGTAAGTGCCACGCAGCGGTTACAGGCGCAGGGCCTTCTGGATGCGGTAGGCATGACCCGATGGATCGAGGACGAGGCGAAGATGGACACGGTTACCGCATTGTCCGGCTCCGGCCCGGCCTATTTTTTTGCGCTGGTTGAAGCCTTGGTGGATGCCGCGGTGGCGCAGGGGCTGCCGCACGATATCGCCGAAGCGCTGACGGCGCAGACCTGTCTCGGCGCTGGCCGCATGCTGGTAGGGAGCAATGAGGCGGCTGCCGTGTTGCGCCAGCGAGTGACTTCGCCCCATGGCACCACGCAGGCGGCGTTGGAAAGCTTCACCGCCGACAACCTGCCACGCATCGCCGCCCATGCCGTGGCGGCGGCCACCCGCCGCAGCATCGAACTGGCCGCCAGCCTGGATGAATTGCCGTTGCCGGTTGTCCCGGTGCGAGTTTCCGAAGCGGCCCCGTTCGTCCGCTGACCGAGCCGGCAGGTTGCAGGCATCGAACCCGGCTTGCAACGACCTGGTGATTTACACCTCCGCCCACTTCCGCAGCAGGTTCGCACGCGACTTGCTGATGACGTCGAACGTGGCGCTTTTGCCTTCGCGGCCGAAGATCTGTCGCTTGGCGTTGTCCAGGTCCCATAGCAGCTCGCGCCTGGCGGTGTCGCGTACCTGGCTCTGCACCCGGATGATCGCGGCATGACGCGCGCCCTGGGTGACCGGGGTGACGTGGTGCAGGGAGTTGGCCGGGTAGGCGATGGCGGAGCCGGCTTCCAGCTTGAAGCCGTATTCCACGCGGTTGTTCTCCACCACCAGGTCGCCGCCGGCGTAGCTTTTTGGCGTCGGACAGGAAGAGCGTGATCGCCACGTCGGTGCGCACCGCGCTGCCGAGGCCGCCCATCACCGGGGCGTCGACGTGCGGGCCGTATTGCATGCCGACGTCGTAGCGGTTGAACAGCACCTGCGTGGTGGCGGCCGGCAGGATCGAGGTCTGCAGCATCGCATTGCGCAGGAAGGCACCGCGCACGATGTCCTGCAGCCGGGCCTGGCCTTCGGTGTTGATGGCGGCCTGCAGGTTCTTCCTGACCTCGCGCGCCGACCAGCCGGCCGTGCTGGTGCCGTCGACGAACGAGGCGCCCTGGAGTTCGCCGCGTATCACGCCGAGTTCTTCGGGGGTCAGCACGTTGGGAGCGCAGATGATCGCGAGGATTCCGCCGGGCGGTTCAGGCTGTAGGGAGGGGCCGGGCGGTTCCGCCGGGCCGTTGCAGGCAGCTGTGTGGCGAAAATCTACCGTCGAAGCGGGCGGCGATCATCGGCTTCTGCGGCATCGTGCGCCGAATGGCGTTCAGCCGCCTGTGCGAGAATGCGCGTCTGCCGCCGGTGAATGCGCCGGCCACGGATCGAACGAGGTTGGTGATGCTGAAAAAACTGTTGCTGGCGCTGTGCATCGGCGGGCTTTCGCTGAGCGCATGCGCCGCCGAGAACGATGCGGCGCCGGTCGCCGCCCCGGCGGTGACGCCGGCGGCGCAGCGGATGGTGCGCCAGGCGATCCACAGCCTGGCGGCGAACGTGCAGGTCGATTCGATCGAGCCGGCGCCGATGCCGGGCTTCTACCAGGTGATCGCCGCCGGCCAGTTGCTCTACGTCAGCACCGACGGCAAGTACGCGATGCACGGCGACGTGATCGACCTCAGCCGCAAGCAGAACGTCAGCGACGACGCCTGGGCGCGTTTCCGCAAGGTCGAACTGGCCAAGGTGCCGGCGTCCGAGCGCATCGTGTTCGCACCGCCGAACCCGAAGTACACGGTGACCGTGTTCACCGACGTCAACTGCGGCTTCTGCCGCGCGCTGCACGAGCACGTCGCCGCGTTCAACAAGGCCGGCATCGCGGTGGAATACCTGGCGTGGCCGCGCGAAGGCGTGGTGACCACCGCCGGGCGGCCCACGCCGACCTACACCGAGATGGTCTCGGTGTGGTGCGCCAAGGACCGCAAGGCCGCGTTCAGCGCCGCGAAGGAGGGCCGTGCGCCGGCGCCGGCGACCTGTGCCAACCCGGTCAAGGACCAGTTCGAGCTGGGCGTGAAGCTGGGCGTCAGCGGCACCCCGTCGATCTACGGCCCGGACGGCCGCATGCTGGGCGGCTACGTGACTCCGGAGCAGCTGCTGCAGGCGCTGAAGCAGGGCGGCTGAGGCCCGCTTGCGCCCGGTCCGGGGGTGTGCGCGCCGGATCGCCAATGCCGTATTGCAGCATAGGGTAGAATGGGCGTTTCCTCCGCACAGTTTCGTTCCCCGCATGATCGTACTCGACGGGCAGAACGCCCTCTCGCCGTTCCGCCTCGAACGCCTCAATGCCCGCCTCGATGCCCTGCATCGGGGCGTTCGCGTGCAGGCTTCGTGGTTCGTCTACTTCATCGATGCCGAGACGGCGCCCGAGGGCGCGCTGCGTCAGCGCCTGCTGGCCGTGCTGGAGGCGAAGGACGTCGTCGCGCCGGAGCCGGCCACGCTGTGGGTGGTGCCGCGGCTGGGCACGATCTCGCCGTGGTCGAGCAAGGCCACCGACATCCTGCATGGCGCCGGTTTCGACGTGCGCCGGGTCGAGCGTGGCCTGGCCTGGCTGGTGGTCGGCCTGCCGCCGGCCGATGCGCCGGACCATGCGGCGGTCATGGCGGTGCTGCACGACGCGATGACGCAGTCGGTGCTGATCCGCATCGACGACGCGCAAGGCCTGTTCCTGGCCGGCTCGCCCGGCGAACTGGTGCACGTGGCGCTAGGCGCCGACCCGCGGGCCGCGCTGGCGGCGGCGAACGCGCGGCTGGGCCTGGCGCTGGCCGACGACGAGATCGAGTACCTGGCCGACCGCTACGCCGAACTCGGCCGCGACCCCACCGACGCCGAGCTGTTCATGTTCGCCCAGGCGAATTCCGAGCATTGCCGGCACAAGGTGTTCAACGCCAGCTGGACGGTGGACGGCGTGGAACAGGATAAGAGCCTGTTCGGCATGATCAAGCACACCCACCAGCAGGCGCCCGCGCATACGCTGTCCGCCTATTCGGACAACGCGGCGGTGATCGAGGGCAGCGCCGGCCGGCGCTTCTTCGCCGACCCGGCCGATGGCGTGTGGCGCGAACACGAAGAGCGCATCGATTACGCGATCAAGGTGGAGACGCACAATCATCCCACCGCGATCGCGCCGTGGCCGGGCGCCGCCACCGGCGCCGGCGGCGAGATCCGCGACGAGGGCGCGACCGGCCGCGGCGGCAAGCCGAAGGCCGGGCTCACCGGCTTCTCGGTCTCCGACCTGCGCATCCCCGGCCTGCCGCGGCCGTGGGAAGTGGACCGCCCGCTGCCGCCGCGGATGGCCAGCGCGTT
The DNA here is from genome assembly GCF_058793995.1 of Rhodanobacter sp. GW835-FHT13D09. Taxonomy (NCBI): domain Bacteria; kingdom Pseudomonadati; phylum Pseudomonadota; class Gammaproteobacteria; order Lysobacterales; family Rhodanobacteraceae; genus Rhodanobacter; species Rhodanobacter sp. GW835-FHT13D09. The sequence goes on from NZ_JBXAGL010000002.1 coordinate 324,234, forward strand.
CGAAATCATGCGCGACGGCCCGCTCGGCGCGGCCGCGTTCAACAACGAATTCGGCCGGCCCTGCCTGGGCGGTTATTTCCGCAGCTACGAGCACGAGACCGGCGAAGCCGGCCTGCGCCGCGGCTACGACAAGCCGATCATGCTGGCCGGCGGGCTGGCCAACCTGCGCCCGGGCCACGTGCTCAAGCGCGCGGTGCAACCGGGCAACAAGGTGATCGTGCTGGGCGGCCCGGCGATGCTGATCGGGCTGGGCGGCGGCGCGGCCTCGTCGGTGGCGTCCGGTGCGTCGAGCGAGGAGCTGGATTTCGCCTCGGTGCAGCGCGACAACGCCGAGATGGAGCGGCGCTGCCAGGAAGTGATCGACGCCTGCTGGCGTTGCGGCGACGCCAACCCGATCGTCAGTGTCCACGACGTCGGCGCCGGCGGCCTGTCCAACGCGATCCCCGAGTTGCTCAACGACGCCGGCGTCGGCGGCGTGATCGACCTGTCGAAGGTTCCCTGCGACGACCCCTCGCTGTCGCCGATGCAGGTGTGGAGCAACGAATCGCAGGAGCGCTACGTGCTGGCGATCGCGCCGGCGGACCTGCCGGCGTTCGAGGCGATGTGCCGACGCGAGCGCTGCCCGCATGCCGTGGTCGGAGACGCCACCGCCGAGCGCCGGCTGCTGGTGACCGACCCGCGCCGCGAGCTGACCGTGATCGACCTGCCGATGGACGTGCTGTTCGGCAAGCCGCCGCGGATGCATCGCGACGCCAGCCGGCACAAGCCGCGCGTGGACCTGCTGCCCGACCTCACCGGCATCGGCATGGACGAGGCGCTGCTGCGCGTGCTGCGGCTGCCGACGGTGGGCAGCAAGAGCTTCCTGATCACCATCGGCGACCGCACTGTCGGTGGCCTCAACCACCGCGACCCGATGGTCGGCCCGTGGCAGGTGCCGGTGGCCGATTGCGCGGTGACCATGGTCGACTTCGACGGCTACGCCGGCGAGGCGATGGCGATGGCCGAGCGCGCACCGGTGGCCCTGCTCTCCAGCGCCGACGCGGCGCGGCTCGCGGTGGGCGAGGCGATCACCAACCTGGCCGCCGCGCCGATCGCCAGTCTCGGCGAGGTCCGCCTGTCGGCGAACTGGATGGCCGCGGTCAACCATCCCGGCGAGGACGCCGCGCTGTTCGACGCGGTGCACGCGGTCGGCATGGAGCTGTGCCCCGCGCTGGACATCTCGATTCCGGTCGGCAAGGACTCGCTGTCGATGCAGACCGTGTGGCAGGACGGCGACAGCGCGCAGCGCACGGTGTCGCCGGTGTCGCTGGTGATCACCGGCTTCGCCCGCATCGACGACGTGCGCCGCACGCTCACCCCGCAACTGCGGCTCCACCGCGGCGACTCCGCGCTGTGGCTGATCGACCTGGGCGCCGGACGCAGCCGCCTCGGCGGCTCCGCGCTGACCCAGGTGTTCGGCCGTTCGGGCGGCGTGCCGCCGAACCTGGACGACGCGAAGCGATTGCGCGCGCTGTTCGAGCTGATCCAGGAGGCGAATGCGAACGGCCTGCTGCTGGCCTACCACGACCGTTCCGACGGCGGCGTGCTGATCACCCTGCTGGAGATGGCGTTCGCCGGCCACTGCGGCCTGGAGATCCATCTGGACGGCTGGGCCGAAGCGACCCTGCGCGCGCTGTTCAACGAGGAACTCGGTGCGGTGGTGCAGGTGGCCGAAGCGAACCGCGAGGCGTTCGAGGCGCTGGTGGTCAAGCACGGCCTGGCCGGCATCTGCCACCGCATCGGCCGGCCCAAGGAGAAGCTGGGCATCAAGCTGTTCCTTGGCGACGAGACCCTGTTCAAGTGGAACTGGAGCACGCTGTTCAAGGCGTGGAACGAAACCAGCCACGCGATGCAGCGCCTGCGCGACAACCCGCAGAGCGCCGACGCCGAACTGGAGTGGCGGCTGGACGACGCCGATCCGGGAATCAGCCCGAAGCTCAGCTTCGATCCGGCGCAGGACGTCGCCGCGCCGTTCATCGGCACGGGTGCGCGGCCGCGCGTCGCGGTGCTGCGCGAGCAGGGCGTCAACGGCCAGGTCGAGATGTCGGCTGCGTTCACCCGCGCCGGCTTCGAGGCGGTCGACGTGCACATGTCCGATCTGGCCAGCGGGCGCGTGAAGCTGGCCGACTTCCGCGGCTTCGCGGCCTGCGGCGGCTTCTCCTACGGCGACGTGCTGGGCGCCGGCCGCGGCTGGGCCACCTCGATCCTCTACAACGACATGCTGCGCGAGCAGTTCGCGGCGTTCTTCGCCGACGAGGCGAAGTTCGCGCTGGGCGTGTGCAACGGCTGCCAGATGATGTCGCAGCTGAAGGAGATCATCCCCGGCGCGCAGCACTGGCCGAAGTTCCTGCGCAACGCGTCGGAGCAGTACGAGTCGCGCCTGGCCACGCTGGAGGTGCTCGAATCGCCGAGCATCTTCTTCAAGGGCATGGCCGGTTCGCGCATTCCGGTGGCGGTGGCGCATGGCGAGGGCCGGGTCAGCTTCCCGCATGCGTGCAGCCCGTCGAAGTCGAACGGCGCGGTGCGCTTCGTCGACAACCGCGGCAAGCCGACCGAGAACTTTCCGCTCAACCCCAACGGCTCGCCGGGCGGCCTGGCCGGCTTCACCGCCGCCGATGGCCGCGTGACGATCCTGATGCCGCATCCGGAGCGGGTATTCCGCAGCGTGCAGCTGAGCTGGCATCCGCAGCAGTGGGGCGAGGATTCGCCGTGGATGCGCATGTTCCGCAACGCCCGCGTATGGTGCGGCTGACCGGCCATCGCGGCGCCGGGCGCTGAGCGATGGCCCGGCGCCGCGCACCGCCATGGCGCGCCGTGCTGTCGCGGGCGGCCTGGCTGGTCGTGCTGGCCGCAATGCCGTGGTGGCTCGGCCTGCCGGGACTGCTGGCGCTGGCGGCGAGCGTCGTATTGCTGCAGTACCGGCTGGCGGACGCACATGCCGCACTGATCCGCCGCGGCCTGGGCTGGGGACTGCCCGGCGTGCTGTTCGCGCTGCAGCGTGCATTGGGCGGCGATGCGTTCGCCTGGGGTGCGGCCCTGCTGGGTGCGCTGGCCGGCTACACCCTGCTGGCCGGGCTGGAGGCATGGCTCGATCGCGACGTGCGCCGTGCGCCGGCGGCGGCTTCCTCCGCCGACTGGCCCGAACTGGCGATGGCGCCGATCGGCCCCCCCGCGGAAATCATCGAACTGCAACCGGTGCGGTGGCTGGCGGGAGCCGGCGAGCTGCTCGATCCGCTGGGCGGCCGCGTGGTTTATCGCGCGAACTGCTATCGATTCGCGGCGGGCACCCGCATCGACGATGTCGGCCCGCAGGCGGCCTTCAGTCCGTGCGGCCGCTGGTTCGTGGCGCGCCTGCGTCGCGACCGCGGCGTGCTGTTGTGGGATCGCCGACGCGAGCGGCAACACTGGCTGCGCGGTTGGCAACTCGTCGGCTGGCACCGCGGGCAGCCGTGGCTGGCCCGTCGCGAAGGCGACATGCCGCTGGCCTTGTCGGCGGTGCTGGGCGAAGACGATGTGGACGGTGCGTGAAGCCGCGGCGTGAGCCGCCTTTTCTTTGCGGGCATCGCCGCAAACGGTTCTCCCGTCGCGCATCTCCGCGCATACTTGCATCGTGAACTCCGCTTCCCCACATCGTTCGCCATTCGCGGTGGCGCTCAGCGTGATCGTGGTCTCCGCCGACAGCGGGCAGACCCTGCGCGAGTGCGTGCGCGGCGTGCTGGCCAGCACGCTGTCGCTGGAACTGATCCTGGTCGACAACGATTCGCGCGACGGCGTGCCTGAGGCGATCGAGCGCGCCCATGCGCACGACGCGCGCCTCAGGGCGATCTACAACTACCGCAACCTGGGGTTCGGCCCGGCGGTGAACCTCGCCGCGAAGCAGGCGCACGGGCGGGCGCTGCTGATCCTCAATCCCGACTGCCTGGTGCGCGATGACGAACTGCAGCGGCTGCTGACCGTGCTGGAGGAGCGGCCGAAGGTGGGGCTGGTCGGTGCGGTGGTCTGCGATGCCGACGGTCGCCCCGATCCCGCCTCGTGGCGTCGCGACCCGCTGCTGCGGCGCGCGCTCAACAGCCTGCTCGGCCGCCCCGGCGAGCGGATCAACATGGCGCGGGACATTCCGGCCGAGGTGATCGAGACCGAGGCGGTGTCGGGTGCGGCGATGCTGCTGCCGCGCGAGATATTCCAGCGCCTCGGCGGCTTCGACGAGGAATACTTCCTGCATTGCGAGGATCTGGACCTGTGCCGCCGCGTGCGCAACCTCGGCTACCAGGTGCTGCTGGCCGGCGACGTCCGCGTGCAGCACGGCAAGGGCAGCTCGAGCCGGCACCGGCCGGTGTTCGTCAGCCGCCACAAGCACCGCGGCATGTGGCGCTGGTTCCGCAAGCACGACCCGGCCGCAGGCAATCCGCTGGTGGCCGCCGTGGTGTGGCTGGGCATCTGGACGCATTTCCTGCTGAAGATTCCCGGGCAGTTGTGGCGCAGGGTGCGCAGCGGGTGACGGGGGGCGCGGAGGGAAGGCCGGGCGCGAAGCGGGTGCCGCGCCCTTGCCTGCCGGCGGCAAAGCCGCGACTCTCTCTCCCCATGGTTCTTCTCCACTCGCGATCGATCCCTTGAGCACGCCGCGCGCCACGACCACCCTCGCTACGCTCGGCCTGCTGGCGCTGACCGCCGTGTGGGGTTCGACCTTCGTGCTGATCAAGGACGTGGTCGGGCGCATGCCGGTGGCGGATTTCCTGGCCGTCCGCTTCGTGGTCGCCGCGCTGGCGATGCTGCTGCTGTTCCCGCGGGCCGTGCTGCGGCTCGGCCGCGGACTCCTGCTGCGTGGTCTGCTGCTCGGCGCGATCTACGGCGCCGGCCAGTTGCTGCAGACCTGGGGGCTGTCGCTGATCGCGCCCAGCGTCAGCGGTTTCGCCACCGGCATGTATGTGGTGTTCACGCCGATCCTGGCGATGCTGCTGCTGGGCCAGCGCATGGCCGGCGTGGTGTGGCTGGCGGTGGCGCTCGCCACCGTGGGGCTGGCGTTGCTGTCGCTGAACGGCGTGTCGGTCGACCTGGGCGTGTGGCTCACGCTGGCATCGGCCGCGTTGTACGCCCTGCACATCGTGCTGCTGGGCCAGTGGTCGCGGCAGGGCGAGGCGTTCGGCCTGTCGGCGGTGCAGATGGTGGCGATCGCGGCGGTCTGCCTGCTTGCCACCGCGCCGCACGGTCCGGTGCTGCCGCCCGACCGCAGCGCCTGGCTCGCCGTGCTGTACATGGCGCTGATCGCCGGCGCCGGCGCGATGCTGGTGCAGACCTGGGCGCAGTCGCACCTGCCGGCCACCCGCGCCGCGATCGTGATGACCACCGAGCCGGTGTTCGCCGCCGCGTTCGCGGTGCTGCTCGGCAGCGACGTGGTGAGCTGGCGCATGCTGTTCGGCGGCGGCCTGATCCTGGCCGCGATGTATCTGGTCGAGCTGATGCCGCGGCGCAACGAGCCGCCGGCCGAGGCGGTGCACCACGAGGTGTGACGGTCAGTGCCGCGGACGCGGCTGCAACGCGATGCGCACCAGGTAGACGATGATCGCCACGTTGCCGACCAGGGTGGCCAGCTTCAGCCAGCCGAAGCGGTGCAGCGTTTCGTACAGTTCCAGCGGGATCAGCGAGCCGGTGGCGATCACGGTGAACCATTCCGCCCAGTACTTGCCCAGCCACAAGCCCACGCCTTCGACGCCGAACAGCACGGCGTAGCCCAACGCGACCGCCCCGACCGCGACGAAGCGGCTGGGCCCGAAATCCTGCAGCAGGCCGACCAGCTTCCAGCGCAGGCCGTTGCTGTCGGCCAGCGAGAGATGTTCCAGCCAGTGCACCAGCTGCTCGAAGTTCTGCTGGCGGTCGAGATGGAACGCCGCCATCGCCACCAGCACCAGGCACGCGGTCTTGATGATCTCGTAGACCGCGATGACGCGCAGGCCGGCATGCTGCTGCGCCGGAACAGCCGTGGGCGGGAGCGTGGCAGGCTTGGTTTCTGGCATGGCGGGAAGCTGGACGGGTAAGCCGCGCCCATTGTCCGCGCTTGCGCGCGATTGACCAGTGCGGATCGGCAGGGCTGTCGAAGACACGCGTGCAGAGGAGCCCGCGGGGGGCTCCTCTGCACGACGCGGGGTGGGGTCAGCAGCAGCGGCCGCCGGTGCCCTTGTAGCGGGCCTCCTGGCGCTCGCGGAAGAACTCTCTGTAGCTGGGCACCTGGCGCTCGGGATGGTGCTCGCGCAGGTGCTTCACATACACGTCGTAGTCGGGCACGCCGCAGCACAGGCGGGCGGTCTGCACCGCCCACTTGCGCACGGACTGGAAGGTCGCGTTCATCATGGCGTCCCCCGCTCAGCCAGCCACGCTGCTCAGCGCCACGTAGGGCTCTTCGTGCGCGGTCGGGTGGTTGATGTTCCAGGCCTTGACCACCGCATTCAGGCAGAACAGCACCATCGCCACGACCAGCAGCATGAACAGGCCGGTCATCAGCATGTCGACGTAGTTGTTGGTGACGATCTGCTGCATCGCGGCCTGGGTCTTGGCCGGGGCCAGCAGCTTGCCCTGCTGCATGGCGGCCGCGTACTTGTTCGCCGCGGCGGTGAAGCTGATCGGGCCGACCAGCTTTTCGTAGCCGGCGGTGAGCGTGCAGATGATCAGCCACAGCGCGGGGATGCCCGGCACCCACACGTAGCGCTCGCGCTTGAGCTTGACCACCACCACGGTGGCCAGCATCAGCGCGATCGCGGCCAGCATCTGGTTGGCGATGCCGAACAGCGGCCACAGGGTGTTGATGCCGCCGAGTGGGTCGACCGCGCCCTGATACAGGAAGTAGCCCCACAGCGCCACGCAGATAGCGGTGGCCAGCAGGTTGCCGGTCCACGATTCGGTTTCCTGCAGCGGCTTGTGGATCAGGCCGGCGATCTCCTGGATCATGAAGCGGCCTACGCGGGTGCCGGCGTCCACCGTGGTGAGGATGAACAGCGCCTCGAACAGGATCGCGTAGTGGTACCAGAACGCCATCATGCCGCCACCGGGGATGATGTTGTGCAGCAGCTGGGCCATGCCCACCGCCAGCGTCGGCGCACCGCCGGCACGGCCGAGGATGCTGCTCTCGCCGATGTCCCTGGCCGTCTGCAGCAACTCGTCCGGCGTCACCACGAAGCCCCATTGGCTGATCGCGGTGGCGGCATCCTGCACGGTGGTGCCGACGATCGCCCCCGGCGAGTTCATCGCGAAGTACACGCCCGGGTGCAGCGAGGCCGCGGCGACCAGCGCCATGATCGCCACGAACGCCTCCATCAGCATACCGCCGTAGCCGACCATGCGCGCCTGGCCTTCGTTGGCGAGCAGCTTGGGTGTGGTGCCGGAGGCGATGATCGAGTGCCAGCCGGAGACCGCACCGCAGGCGATGGTGATGAACAGGAACGGGAACAGGTTGCCGGCGAACACCGGGCCGGTGCCGTCGATGAACTTGGTCACCGCCGGCAACTGCAGCGTCGGCGCGGCCAGGAAGATCGCCAGCGCCAGCAGCGCGATGGTGCCGATCTTGAGGAAGGTGGAGAGGTAGTCGCGCGGCGCCAGCAGCAGCCACACCGGCAGCACCGAGGCGCAGAAGCCGTAGGCGATCAACAGCCAGGCCAGCGTCTTCGCGTCGAAGTCGAACAGCGTGGCGAGCGCCGGCGTGTCGTACACGATCTTGCCGAACCAGATCGAGGCGAGCAGCAGCACCAGCCCGATCAGCGACACCTCGAGGATCCGCCCCGGACGGAACCAGCGCAGGTAGGCGCCCATCAGCAGCGCGATCGGAATCGTGGCGGCCACGGTGAAGGTGCCCCACGGGCTGTGCGTGAGCGCCTTGACCACCACCAGCGCCAGCACCGCCAGCACGATCATCATCAGCACCAGCACGCCGATCATCGCCACGATGCCGGGGAACGGCCCCAGCTCCTCGCGCAGCATGTGGCCGAGCGAGCGGGCGTCGCGGCGCAGCGAGAGCCCGAGGATCATGAAGTCCTGCACCGCGCCGGCGAACACCACGCCGAACAGGATCCACAACGTGCCGGGCAGGTAGCCCATCTGCGCGGCCAGCACCGGGCCGACCAGCGGGCCGGCGCCGGCGATCGCGGCGAAGTGGTGGCCGAATACCACCCACTTGTCGGTGGGCACGTAGTCAAGGCCGTCGTTGCGCAGCACCGAAGGTGGCGCGCGGGTGGGGTCGAGCTGCAGCACCGAGTGCTCGATGAACTTGCCGTAGAAGCGGTAGCCGATCACGAAGATCGCGATCGAAGCGGCGACCAGCCAGATCGCATTGATCGGCTCGCCCCGGCGCAGGGCGACCACGCCCAGGCAGAACGCACCGACGATGGCGATGGCGACCCAGAGAATCTTGCTGGCCGGACTGGGCTTGGGTATGACAGCAGCTTGCATGGGTGGCTCTCCTCGGCGATGGCTGCAAGAGTCGTCCTGGCGGCGGCGGCGGTCAATGCCGGAAAGGGCCGATCGGTATTAGCCTTTGGTCGAATAGCCCCCCTGCGCGCCGTCACGCCGCGGTGAGGCCGCGGCGCTACACTGGCCGCCCCGCCGACCATCCTGGACCCGTTATGCGTATCCCGGTTCGCCACGGCCTGTTGGGCCTCGCTCTCGTTGTCGCCACCCTGCCGGTCGCGGCGGTCGGCTCCGGCCAGTTCAAGGACCTGCTGAACAGGGTCAAGCAGTCGGCGCATGCCTCCAGTCCGTCGCAACCCGGCGGCAACCTGCCGTCCAGCGACATCGCCGCCGGCCTCAAGGAGGCGCTGGCCAAGGGCACCACCAATGCGATCAACAGCCTCGGCCGCGACGGCGGTTTCTGGAACAACAGCAAGGTGCGCATCCCGCTGCCGGGGAAACTCGAACAGGCCGGCAAGCTGGCGCGCGAGCTGGGCCAGGGGGCCAGGGTCGACGCGTTCGAGCTGAGCATGAACCGGGCGGCGGAGAAGGCGGTGCCGCAGGTGGCCGAGATCTTCGGCGACGCGATCCGCAAGATGACCCTGGACGACGCGCGCGGCATCCTTACCGGCGGCGACCACGCGGCCACCGACTTCTTCCGCCGCGTCGCCGGCGACGCGCTGACCGCGCGCATCCATCCGATCGTGGCCAGGGCCACCGACAGCGTCGGCGTGACCCAGAAGTACAAGGCATTCACCTCCGGCAGCGGCGGCGCGCTCGGCGGCGCCCTGGGATCGCTGGGCGCGCTCGGCGGCGGCAAGTCGAACAGGGGCGGCAGCCCGCTGAACCTGGACGACTATGTGACGGCGAAGACTCTGGACGGCCTGTTCACCACCATCGGCGAGCAGGAACAGTCGATCCGCCACAATCCGGGCGCGCGCACCACCGACTTGTTGAAGAAGGTGTTCGGCGGTTGAAGCCGCTTGCGGCTTCAACAAGATCGGTACGGGGCTTTGCCCGGCTTTTGGCTGTTGAGGCATGGGCATCGCCGCTTGTACCGGCATCGCATCGACCACAGATCATCCGGTAACAGTGTTCAAGGCGAGGCCCTCATGATCCGTGAAATCCTCAAGATGGGCGACCCGCGCCTGCTGCGCATCGCGCCGCCGGTGCCCGATGCGATGCTGGGCAGCGTGGAGCTCGACGCGCTGATCGCCGACATGTTCGAGACCATGCACGACGCCGGCGGCGTGGGCCTGGCCGCGCCGCAGATCGGCGCCGACCTGCAGCTGGTGATCTTCGGCTTCGACACCAGCGAGCGCTACCCCGAGGCGCCGGCGGTGCCGCGCACGATCCTGCTCAACCCGGTGGTCACGCCGCTGTCGCAGGACATGGAGGAGGGCTGGGAAGGCTGCCTGTCGGTACCCGGCCTGCGCGGCGCGGTGAACCGCTGGACGCTGATCCGCTACGAAGGCGTCGACCCCAGGGGCGCGCGCATCGAACGCACCGCCGAGGGCTTCCATGCCCGCGTGGTGCAGCACGAGTGCGACCACCTGATCGGCCGGCTGTACCCCTCGCGGATCACCGACTTCAGCAAGTTCGGCTACACCGAGGTGCTGTTTCCGGGGCAGGAACCGGCAGACGAGTAAGCGCGCGCCGGTCCGGTCGGCCGCCGGGCGCGGAATACCGGCTCAAGCGCCGGCCGGTGCTGCCGATACCTTGTCCATGCTGCCACGCGAAGTTCGTCTTCATGTCGATCCCGGTGGGTCCGGACGCGGCGCCTGCCATGGCGCGGTGTGCGTCCGCGCCGGCCGCCCCTGGCCGCAGGCGCGCGACGAGGAATCGCCATGGACATGACCCGCGGCAAGCCGTCCCCGTGGGGCGCCGTGGGCAACAGCGTCGACTGGACCGACCCCAGCCTGCAATCGCTGCTCACCAAGACGGAAGGGTGGAGCCTGGACAACCGCGGCGTGTTCACGCCGGTGGCCTGCGAGCTGCACGTCGGCTGGGGCGCCGGCGCGGGCAGGCTGGCAAGCCTGGTGTTCGAGCGCGACGGGGTGATGGTGGTCGAGACGGCCTTCATCATCCCCAATGGCGAACAGGTCCGCATCGACCGCGTGCAGGCGGGCGTGTTGCGCTCGGCCTGGGGCATCGTGATGGACGGGCGCGACGGGCATCGTGCGGAAACCGCGCCCACGGCATTCGCGTGTACTGGGTGCGCGTGCGCTGACACGGCGCTTGGGCGTTACGATGCATGGCGGCGATCGCCATGGGCCTAGTCGGCGACGCGAGTCCGACAACCGTCGAACTCCTCGTGGCGTAAGCTGCGGAAGGGCGGATGTCCGCCCGGGAGAAGTTCGGTGAAGAAAGAAGATGAAACACACATGCAGATCGTCGCGGCGGACATCAGCTCGGAGTCGCTCACCGGCATGGTGATCTTCCGGCCGCATTGCGTGTCCCGTGCGGGCCGCAAGCTGGACGAAGCCGGCAAGGGCGGCAACTGGTATGCCTTGCGTCCGGCCGAGGTGCGCAGCTTTGCGCGTGCGTTGCTGGATGCGGCCGATGCGCTGGACCTGAAGACGAAGGCGTTGCAGGTGGCGAAGATGGCGACGGGTTGATCGTGGCGCCGGCGCGCGACTCGCTCAGCCGCGCCGGCAGCGATTGATGGTGTCGCGCAGTTCGCTGGTGGCGGCACGCGCGGCCGCCGCGAAATCCTCGCCGCGGCCGGCATAGAGGATCGCGCGGGACGAACTGATCAGCAGGCCGTTGCCGTCCGCCGTGCAACCGTGCCGGAGCACCGCCTCCACGTCGCCGCCCTGGGCGCCGATGCCGGGCACCAGCAGCGGCATCTCGCCGACCACCGCGCGCACCTTGCCCAGTTCCTCCGGCCAGGTGGCGCCGGTGACCAGGGCGCAGTTGTCGTTGGCGTTCCAGTCGCGGGCCACGGTCTCGGCCACGCGCAGGTACAGCGGCAGCCCGCCGCAATCGAGCGCCTGGAAATCCGCGCCGCCGGGGTTGGAGGTACGGCAGAGCAGGATCACGCCCTTGTCGGCGCGGTCGAGGAACGGCTGGATCGAGTCGCGGCCGAGGTAGGGGTTCAGCGTCACCGCATCGGCGCGGTAGCGCTCGAATGCCTCGGTGGCGTAGTGCTGCGCGGTGGAGCCGATGTCGCCGCGCTTGGCGTCGAGGATCACCGGCACGCCGGGATGTTTCGCATGGATGTGCGCGATCAGCCGCTCCAGCGCGTCCTCGGCGCGCAGCGCGGCGAAGTGCGCGATCTGCGGCTTGAACGCACAGACCAGGTCGGCGGTGGCGTCGACGATGTCACGGCAGAACTCGAACACGGCGTCCGGCGCATCACGCAGATGTGCGGGGAACTTCGCCGGCTCCGGGTCGAGGCCGACGCAGACCAGCGAGTCGTGGTCTTTCCAAACTTGCTGCAGGGACTGCATGAAGTGCATCGGAATCTCCGTGCTTTTGCTCCTCCCCCTGCGCGCAGGGGGAGGTCGGGAGGGGGTGAAGCTTTTGATCTTGCGTGACGAAGAGCGACCCCACCCCAACCCTCCCCTGCGCTGCAGGGGAGGGAGCAGGGCGTCACGCCAGCTTCTTGTACTTCACCCGGTGCGGCCGCGCACCTTCATCGCCCAGGCGGCGCTTCTTGTCGGCCTCGTACTCGTTGTAGTTGCCGGGGAAGAACTCCACGTGCGAGTCGCCCTCGAACGCGATGATGTGGGTGGCGATGCGGTCGAGGAACCAGCGGTCATGCGAGATCACCATCGCGCAGCCGGGGAATTCCAGCAGGGCGTCTTCCAGCGCGCGCAGGGTCTCCACGTCGAGGTCGTTGGACGGCTCGTCGAGCAGCAGCACGTTGCCGCCCTGCAGCAGGGTCTTGGCCATGTGCAGGCGGCCGCGCTCGCCGCCGGAGAGGCTGCCGACGATCTTCTGCTGGTCGGTGCCCTTGAAGTTGAAGCGGCCGATGTAGGCGCGCGACTGGATCTCGAAGGTACCGATGGTGAGGATGTCCGAGCCGCCGGAGACTTCCTGCCACACGTTGTTCTTCGGGTCGAGCGCGTCGCGCGACTGGTCGACATAGGCCAGCTTGGTGGTGTGGCCCAGCTTCACCTCGCCCGAGTCCGGCGTCTCCTTGCCCATGATCATCTTCATCAGGGTGGACTTGCCGGCGCCGTTCGGGCCGATCACGCCGATGATCGCGCCCGGCGGCACCTTGAACGACAGGTCCTCGATCAGCACGCGGTCGCCGAACGACTTGGTGACGTTCTTGAATTCGATCACTTCCTGGCCCAGGCGCTCGCCCGGCGGGATGAAGATCTCGTTGGTCTCGTTGCGGCGCTGGTAGTCGACCGAGTTCAGTTCCTCGAAGCGGGCCAGGCGGGCCTTGCCCTTGGACTGGCGGCCCTTGGCGGCCGAACGCACCCACTCCAGCTCCTTCGCGATCGCCTTCTGGCGCGACTTCTCCTGGTTCGCTTCCTGCTTCAGGCGGGCGTCCTTCTGCTCCAGCCACTCGGTGTAGTTGCCCTTCCACGGAATGCCGCGGCCGCGGTCGAGCTCGAGGATCCACTCGGCGGCGTTGTCGAGGAAGTAGCGGTCATGGGTGACCGCCACCACGGTGCCGGGGTAGTCGTGCAGGAACTGCTCCAGCCAGTCCACCGACTCGGCGTCCAGGTGGTTGGTCGGTTCGTCCAGCAGCAGCATGTCCGGCTTGGACAGCAGCAGGCGGCACAGCGCCACGCGGCGCTTCTCGCCGCCGGACAACGGGCCCACCTTGGCCTCCCACGCCGGCAGGCGCAGCGCGTCGGCGGCCACTTCCAGCTGGCGCTCCAGCGCGTGCGCGTCGTTCGCGGCCAGCAGGTTTTCCAGCTGTTCCTGTTCCTTGGCCAGCTTGTCGAAATCCGCGCCGTCCTCGGCGTAGGCGGCATAGACCTCTTCCAGCCGCTTCTGCGCATCGAGGACCACGGACACGCCTTCTTCCACCACCTCGCGCACGGTCTTCTCCGGATTCAGGTCCGGCTCCTGCGCCAGGTAGCCGATCTTGGTGCCCGGCTGCGCGCGCGCCTCGCCCTGGAAGTCGGTATCCACGCCGGCCATGATCTTCAGCACGGTGGACTTGCCCGCGCCGTTGACGCCGAGCAGGCCGATCTTGGCGCCGGGGAAGAAGCTGAGCGAGATGTCCTTGATGATCTGCCGCTTCGGCGGGACGATCTTGCTGACCCCGTTCATGGTGTAGATGTACTGCGAACTCATGCAACCTCCGAAAGCGGGCACCGTGCTGCCGGCAAGGCGGCCACGGCAAAGGGAATTCGTCAAACCGTGCATTATAGCGGTTTGCGGCCCGCTACCGGGGCCGACTGGTGGCCCGGCCGGACGGTGGTCGCAACCGTGCGGCAGCGCTACACTTTCCGGCTAAACCCGCTCCCCACCTGCCGAGGCCAGAATGTTTCCGAAGAACTGCACGATCGCCGGTTATGACGACGAACTGGCCAAGGCCATCGCGGACGAGGGCCGGCGCCAGGAAGACCACGTCGAGCTGATCGCCTCGGAAAACTACGCCAGCCCGCGGGTGATGGAAGCGCAGGGTTCCAAGCTCACCAACAAGTACGCCGAGGGCTACCCCGGCAAGCGCTACTACGGCGGCTGCGAGTACGTGGACATCGCCGAGAAGCTGGCGATCGAGCGGCTCAAGCAGCTGTTCGACTGCGACTACGCCAACGTGCAGCCGCACTCGGGCTCGCAGGCGAACCAGGCGGTGTATTTCGCGCTGCTTTCGCCCGGCGACACCATCCTCGGCATGTCGCTGGCGCACGGCGGCCACCTCACCCACGGCGCCAAGGTGAACCTGTCGGGCAAGATCCTCCATGCCGTGCAGTACGGCGTGAACGATCAGGGTCTGGTCGATTACGACGAGGTCGAGCGCCTCGCCGTGGAACACCAGCCGAAGATGATCGTGGCCGGCTTCAGCGCCTACTCGCAGGTGATGGACTGGGCACGCTTCCGCGCCATCGCCGACAAGGTGGGCGCGTACCTGTTCGTGGACATGGCGCACGTCGCCGGCCTGGTCGCCGCCGGCGTGTACCCCAGCCCGCTGCCGCATGCGCACGTGGTCACCTCGACCACCCACAAGACCCTGCGCGGCCCGCGCGGCGGCATCATCGTGGCGAGTCATGCTGGAATGGGGCCGGCCGGCGAGGAGATCGAGAAGAAGCTGCAGTCGATCGTGTTCCCCGGCATCCAGGGCGGCCCGCTGATGCACGTGATCGCGGCCAAGGCGGTGGCCTTCAAGGAAGCGCTGGAGCCGGCCTTCAAGGAATACCAGGCGCAGGTGGTGAAGAACGCCAAGGCGATGGCGCAGACCATCATCGCGCGCGGCTACAAGATCGTCTCCGGCGGCACCGAAAACCACCTGATGCTGGTCGACATGATCGGCAAGCCGATCACCGGCAAGGACGCCGAGGCCGCGCTGGGCAAGGCGCACATCACGGTGAACAAGAACGCCGTGCCGAACGACCCGCAGAAGCCGTTCGTCACCTCCGGCCTGCGCGTGGGCACCCCCGCCGTCACCACCCGCGGCTACAAGGAGGCCGACTGCATCGAACTGGCCAACTGGATCTGCGACGTGCTGGACGCGCCGAACGACGCGGCGGTGATCGCCCGCGTGCGCGAGGCGGTGACGGCACAGTGCCGGAAGTTCCCGGTGTACGGTTGAGAGCGAACGGCGGGTGAAGAGGAGCGAGAGGAAGCCGTCCCGTCTCTCGCTTCTCTACTCTCACTTCTGACCTATGCATTGCCCCTTCTGCCAGCACGAAGACACCCGCGTGATCGACTCGCGGCTGACCGAGGACGGCAGCAGCGTGCGTCGTCGGCGCGAGTGCGAGCAGTGCGGCGAGCGCTTCAACACGTTCGAGACGGCCGAGCTGAAGCTGCCGGCGATCGTGAAGAGCGGCGAGCGGCGCGAGGCATTCGACGAACGCAAGCTGCGGGTGAGTTTCGAGCGGGCGCTGCAGAAGCGCCCGGTGGCCAGCGACGCGGTGGACGCCGCGGTGCGGGCGATCATCAACGACCTGCGCCGCAGCAGCGAGCGTGAGGTGCCGTCGCGCCAGGTCGGCGAGCTGGTGATGCGCGAGCTGAAGAACCTCGACCAGGTCGCCTACGTGCGCTTCGCCTCGGTCTACCGCAAGTTCGAAGACGTGCATGCGTTCCGCGAGGAGATCGAGAAGCTCGAGCGCGACCTGCCTGGGCTGTCCGATCTGCAGCTGCCCCTGCTCGGCGGCGGCAAGCGGGAAGGCAAATGACGTGATACCCGCAGGGGGCTTTGGCTTCCTTGCAGGAGCGCACCCTGTCCGCAAGGGACTTCCTTCGGTCGTGCGCGAAAAATGTCGCCGTATCGCAAGCTTTTCGCGCACCGGGGTGCGCTCCCATCAAACAAGGCGCGGCATCGTGACCGACTCTTTTTCAGCGGCTGATCACACCCACATGGCGCATGCCCTGCGCCTGGCCGAACGCGGCCTGTACACCACCCAGCCCAACCCGCGCGTGGGTTGCGTGATCGCGCGCGGCGACGAGGTGGTCGGCACCGGCTTTCATCAACGCGCCGGCGAGCCGCATGCCGAGGTGTACGCACTGCGCGAAGCTGGCGGACGGGCGCGCGGCGCCACCGCCTACGTGACACTGGAGCCGTGCGCGCACCACGGCCGCACGCCGCCGTGCGCCGATGCGCTGGTGGCTGCCGGCGTCGGGCGGGTGGTGATTGCGGCCGAGGACCCGTTCCCGCAGGTCAACGGCCACGGCATCGGCAAGCTGCGCGCCGCCGGCATCGTGGTCGAGCCGTGCCTGATGCGCGAAGCCGCGCGCGAGCTGAACTGCGGCTTCTTCAGCCGGATCGAGCGTGGGCGTCCGTTCGTGCGGGTGAAGCTGGCGATGAGCCTGGACGGGCGCACCGCGCTGGCCAGCGGCGAATCGAAATGGATCACCGGCGCGGCCGCGCGTGCCGACGTGCAGCGCTGGCGCGCACGCAGCTCGGCGATCCTCACCGGCAGCGGCACCGTGCTGGCCGACGATCCGCGGCTCACCGTGCGCTTGCCCGACGACGCGGAGTTCATGCCGCCGCTGCGCGTCGTGCTGGACCGCCGGTTGCGTACGCCGGCCGGCAGCCATGTGCTGGACGGTTCGGCGCCAACCCTGCTGCTGCACGGGGCGCCGGCTTCCTGCAAGGACGACCGCTTCGCGCGGGTCAAGCGGGTGGCGCTGGCCACGCCGGGCGACGCGCTCGACCTGCGCGAAGCGCTGGTCCTGCTGGCCGGGCGCGGCTGCAACGAGGTTCAGGTGGAGGCCGGCCCGACCCTGTGCGGCGAGCTGTTCGCCGCCGGTCTGGTCGACGAGCTGCTGCTCTACGTCGCCCCGCTGCTGCTGGGCGACGGCGCGCGCCCGTTGCTGCAGCTGCCCACACTTGACGAGATGGCGCGGCGCTGGCAGTTGCGGGTGGTCGACCAGCGCATGCTCGGTGCCGACTGGCGGCTGCAGTTGCGCCCGGCGTGACCCGTCCGGGTGTGCGCACCGGCGAACGCTGCATTCGCCACGGCGGCACGCGAGCCGGCGTGGCGGCGGTGCTAGACTTCGCCAGCCGGCGATGTCGGCAGACATTACATAGCGTCTTCAGGGCGGGGCGAAATTCCCCACCGGCGGTAGGCCCCGGTTTTTACGGTTTGGGGGCGAGCCCGCGAGCGCTCACGGCAACCGCCGTGAGGTCAGCAGATCCGGTCCAATGCCGGAGCCGACGGTTGGCAGCGGGCGACTGCTTCCTCACAGTCCGGATAAAGAGAAGACGGCAAGGCGGGCGCCTCACGGCGCGTGCCCGGCCTCATGCCTTGAGGCGTACTCGCTCACAACATGCGGGATACGTTTCATGAAAGCCATCGCATCCATGCGGTCCATCGCCCTCCCGCCGGAGCTGCGCTGATGTTCACCGGCATCATCCAGTCCGTGGGCCGCGTGGCGCGGCTCGAACCGCGCGGCGGCGACGTGCGGCTGCATGTCGATACGGCCGGCCTCGACCTCGCCGACGTGCAGCTGGGCGACTCGATCGCCGTCTCCGGCGTGTGCCTCACCGCGATCACGCTGGAGCCGCGCGGTTTCAGCGCGGACGTCTCCAACGAGACCTTGTCGCTGACTTCGCTGGGCCAGCTGAAGGCCGGCGACCCGGTGAATCTGGAAAAGGCGCTGCGCCTGGCCGATCGCCTTGGCGGGCACATGGTCTCCGGCCACGTCGACGGCCTCGGCAAGGTGGTTTCGATCGCGCCCGATGGCCGCTCGCAGCGCTGGACGTTCGAAGTGCCGGCGGCGCTGTCGCGCTACATCGCGGCGAAAGGCTCGGTCTGCATCGACGGCACCAGCCTCACCGTCAACGAGGTCGCCGGGTCGCGATTCGGCGTCAACCTGATTCCGCACACCGTCGAGCACACCGCGTTCCACGCGCGCCGCGTGGGTGACGCGGTGAACATCGAGGTGGACGTGGTGGCGCGCTACATCGAACGGCTGCTGTCCGGTGGCGGAACGCCCAAGCTGGACGAGGCCTTCCTCAAGCAGCACGGCTTCGCCTGATCTGAAGCCCCTCTCCCGCCGGGAGAGGGGTTGGGGTGAGGGTCCGTGCGAAGCCACGATACCTCGCTTCGCCCGTACCCTCATCCGCCCCTTCGGGGCACCTTCTCCCAAGGGGAGAAGGGAACCATCACACGGATACACGCCATGGCCTTCAACACCATCCCCGAAATCCTCGAAGACATCCGCGCCGGCCGCATGGTCGTGTTCCTCGACGACGAGGACCGCGAGAACGAAGGCGACCTGATCATGGCCGCGCAGATGGTGCGGCCGGAGGACGTGAACTTCATGGTGCGCGAGGCGCGCGGCCTGCTCTGCCTCACGCTCACCGAGCAGCGCACGCGGCAGCTCGGCCTGCGCCCGATGGTCAGCGACAACACCTCGGTCTACCACACCAACTTCACCGTCTCGATCGAGGCGGCCGAGGGCGTCACCACCGGTATCTCGGCGCACGACCGCGCGCGCACGATCCAGGTGGCGGTGAAGTCCGATGCGAAGCCGCAGGACCTGTCGCAGCCCGGCCACATCTTCCCGCTCACCGCACAGCCGGGCGGCGTGCTGACCCGCGCCGGGCACACCGAGGCGGGCTGCGACCTGGCTGCGCTGGCCGGGCTGGAGCCGTCGGCGGTGCTGATCGAGATCCTGCACGAGGACGGCTCGATGGCGCGCCGGCCGGAACTGGAGGTCTTTGCGCAGAAGCACGGCCTGAAGATCGGCAGCATCGCCGACCTGATCCGCTACCGCCTGGAAACCGAGAAGACCGTACAGCGCGTGCACGAGGAAGACGTGGACACCGAGTTCGGCCCGTTCCGGCTGGTGGCTTACCGTGACGCGATCCGCCGCGGCCTGCACTACGCGCTGGTGCGCGGCAGGGTCAACGACGGCACGCCGGTGCTGACCCGCGTGCACGTGCGCAACACCTTGTCCGACGTGCTGCACCTGAAGCGCGACGATCTCGGCCTCACCGTCACCTCGGCCTTGCGCCGCATCGCCGACGAGGATCGCGGCGTGCTGCTGGTGCTGTCCGGCGAGGACACTCCGGAGGCGCTGCTGGCCCGGCTCAACCGCCAGCCCGGTACCCAGGCGCCGGAAGAGGCGCAGCAGCAGGAGTGGCGCCAGCTCGGCCTCGGCGCGCAGATCCTGGCCGACCTCGGCGTGCGCCGCCTGCGCGTACTCGGCACGCCGCGCAAGATGGTCGGCCTGGGTGGCTTCGGGCTGGAAGTGGTCGAATACGTGTGAAACCACTCCCGCTGCGTAGGGCGGGCACTGCCCGCCAGCCTTTGCATTTGTCACGTGCTTGATGACACAGAGCGGCGGGCGGTGCCCGCCCTACGCCGCGGCTCCGATTCACCATGGCGCCGCCCTGCAGCCATCGCTTCGGCACCGTATGATCGACTCATGTCCGGAACCCGCATCCGCCTGATCGCCCCGTCCGGTTACCCGCACGACCGCGCCGCGATGGCGCGCGGCGTGGCACGGTTGCGCGGGGCTGGTTGCGCATTGAGCGGCCTGGAGGTGCTCGAGCGCAGCGAGCAGCGCTACGCCGGCAGCGACGCGCAGCGGGCCGGCGACCTCAATGCGCTGGCCACGCTGGACGAACTGCCGGACATCGCGCTGGCGATCCGCGGCGGCTACGGCGCCACGCGTCTGCTGGCGCAACTGCATTACGACGCCTTGCGCGAGCGGCTGGGCGGCGGCAACGCCGTGCTGGTCGGCCACAGCGATTTCACCGCCCTGCAGCTGGCGCTGCATGCGAAGAGCGGCCTGTGCACGTTCAGCGGTCCGATGCTGGGCGCCGACTTCGGCGCCGAAACGCTCAGCGAATTCACCTGGCGGCACTTCTGGGATACCGTGTGCTCCCCCTCGGCGCAGGTCGAGTGGACCACCGCGCCCGACGCCGAACTCGACGTCGAGGGGCCGCTGTGGGGCGGCAATCTGGCCGTGCTGTGCAGCCTGGTCGGCACGCCGTATTTCCCGGGCATCGATGGCCGCGGGATCGACGGCGGCATCCTGTTCGTCGAGGACGTCGGCGAGCCGCCGTTCCGGATCGAGCGGATGTTGTACCAGCTGCACCTGTCCGGTGTGCTGGGGCGCCAGCGCGCGCTGCTGCTGGGCCATTTCAGCCAGTGCCGGCCCAGCAGCTACGACAACGGCTACGACCTGGCCGACAGCTTCGCGCAGATCCGCCGGGCGAGTGGCCTGCCGGTGCTCGGCGGCCTGCCGGTCGGCCACGAGCCGGACAAGTGCACCCTGCCGTTCGGTGCGCCGGCGCGGCTGCGCGTTTCGGGCGGCAAAGCACGACTCGATTTCGGCGGCTATCCGCATTTGCCGCCCGGCGTTTGAGCGCGCTCCTCCCCCTGCGTGCAGGGGGAGGTTGGGAGGGGGTAAAGCTCTTCCTGAAGATCAAGAGCGACCCCACCCCAGCCCTCCCCTGCAGGCAGGGGAGGGAGCCTGCGCGAGCAGGCGGGCGGGCAAACCCGTAAAATGCCCGCTCTGCATGGGCCGCGCATCCACCCAAGGAAATCCGCAATGAAGACCATCGAAGGCGATTTCGCCACCCCGAAAGGCCGTTTCGCCATCGTCGCCGGCCGTTTCAACGGCTTCGTCGTGGAACCCCTGGTGGCCGGCGCGCGCGATGCGCTGGTGCGCCACGGCGTGAAGGACGACGCGATCGAGCTGGTCCGCGTGCCGGGCGCGTGGGAGATCGCGCTGGCCGCGCACAAGCTGGCGAACTCCGGCAAGTACGCCGCAGTGATCGCGCTGGGCGCGGTGATCCGCGGCGCCACCCCGCATTTCGACTTCGTCGCCGGCGAATGCGCCAAGGGCCTGGCCCAGGCCGCCTACAGCTCCGGCGTGCCGGTGGCGTTCGGCGTGCTGACCACCGACAGCATCGAGCAGGCGATCGAGCGTGCGGGTACCAAGGCCGGCAACAAGGGCGCCGATGCCGCGGTCGCCGCGCTGGAAATGGCCAACCTGTACGGAAAGCTGTGATGCACATACGTCCGGAAGGCATCGACATGCAGGCGCGCTCGCGCGCCCGTCGCCGCGCCTTGCAGGCGTTGTATGCGTGGCAGCTGTCCGGCAGCCACATGAATGCGGTGATCGAGCAGTTCCGCCACGAGCAGGACATGGAAGTGGCCGACCTCGACTACTTCGAAGACCTGCTGCACGGCGTGGAGAAAAACGTCGACGCACTGGACGCCAGCCTGCGCCCGCACCTCGATCGCGAGGTGGCGCAGATCGACCCGATCGAACGCGCCGCACTGCGGCTGGCCGCCTACGAGCTGAAGTTCCGCCCCGACGTGCCGTATCGCGTGGTGATCAACGAGGCGATCGAGGTCACCAAGCGCTTCGGCGCCGATCATGGCCACAGCTACGTCAACGGCGTGCTGGACAAGCTGGCCGGCGAATTGCGCGCGGTGGAGAAGCGCGGCTGATGCCGGGCGCCGCGGGGTCGCCGGGCGGGCAGGTGCCGGAAATCGAGACCGCGCGGTTGCGCCTGCGCGCGCACCAGGCCGGCGATCACGCCAGCTGCACGGCGATCTGGTCGGATCCCGCGGTCACCCGCCACATCGGTGGGCGCCCGTTCACCGCCGAGGAAGTGTGGAAGCGGTTGCTGCAGTATCGCGGGTTGTGGAGCCTGCTCGGCTACGGCTACTGGGCCATCGAGGAGAAAGCCAGCGGCCGCCATGTCGGCGACGTCGGTTTCGCCGACTTCGCGCGCGAACTGCAACCCTCGTTGCGCGGCATGCTGGAGTGCGGCTGGGTGCTGGCGCCGCACGCGCACGGCAAGGGCTATGCGAGCGAGGCGGTGGCGGCGATCGCGGCCTGGGCCGACGGGCAGTTTCCCGAACGGCGCGTGGTATGCATCATCGCGCCGGAGAACCAGGCGTCGATCCGCGTCGCGGAAAAAGCCGGTTTCCGCCTGTGGCAGCCGTCGACCTATCACGACAGTCCCACCCTCGTGTTCAGCCGCTGACCTTGCATGGGGGTTTCCCCGATGGAATTCGACCTGATCGAACTGATCCGCCGGCACGCCGCCCAAGCGCGGGATGACGTGCGCGTCGGCATCGGCGACGACGCCGCCGTGCTGGCGGTACCGGCCGGGCAGGAGCTCGCGGTGGCGATCGACACCCTGGTCGAGGGCGTGCACTTTCCGCGCGGCACCGCGCCGGCCGACATCGGCTGGAAGGCGCTGGCGGTGAATTTGTCCGACCTCGCCGCGATGGGCGCCAGCCCGGCCTGGGCGTTGCTGGCGCTGACCATGCCCAGCGCGGACACGGCCTTCGTCGAGGGTTTTGCCGAAGGTTTCGCCCGGCTGGCGCAACCGCAGCGTTTGGCCCTGGTCGGCGGCGACACCACCCGCGGGCCGTTGACGATCAGCGTGGCCGTGCACGGCTTCGTGCCGCTGGGACAGGCGCTCACCCGCGCCGGCGCGCGTGCCGGCGACGCGGTGCTGGTCACCGGCACGCTGGGCGACGCGGCCGCCGGCCTGCATGCCGTGCAGCATCCACCGCGCGACGAGGACAACCGCGCCGGGCTGCGCGCGTTCCTGAGCGAGCGGCTGAACCGCCCGACGCCGCGGCTGGCGGCTGGCGCCGCGCTGCGGGGGCAGGCCACGGCGTGCATCGACATCTCCGACGGACTGCTCGCCGACCTCGGCCACATCTGCACGGCGAGCGGCGTCGGCGCGGAGATCGAGGCCGCCTGGCTGCCGCGCTCGTCGGCGCTGCTGGAGCTGTACGACGAAACCACCGCGCTGCACTTCGCCCTGAGCGGCGGCGACGACTACGAATTGTGCTTCACCGCGCCGGCCGCCCGCGTCGCCGAACTGCAGGCCGGCCTGGCCCGGCTCGGCTGCGGCGCCACGAAGATCGGCCGCATCGTTGAAGGCAAAGGCGTGCGCGTGCGTGCCGCGGACGGCTCATGGCTGGCCACGGACCGGCCGGGCTGGGAGCACTTCGCGTGAGCGCGAAGAAGACCCTCAGCGCAGAGCAGCGGCGCGCCCTGCTGGCCACCCCGGCCGGCTGGCTGGCCTGCGGCTTCGGCTCGGGCCTGGCGCCGGTGGCGCAGGGCACGTTCGGCTCGCTGGCCGCACTGCTGCCATGGCTGCTGCTGCGCGAGCTGCCGTTGTCGATCTATCTGGTCGTGCTGCTGGCCGGTTTTGGCGTGGGCGTGTGGGCCTGCAACGTGGCCGGCCGTGCGCTTGGCGTCGACGACCACCGCAGCCTGGTGTGGGACGAATTCATCGGCCAGTGGATCGCGCTGTTGCCGCTGCTGGTGCTGCCCGCACCGCGGTGGGCGATCGCATGCGGCTTCGTGCTGTTTCGCCTGTTCGACGTGTGGAAGCCGTGGCCGATCCGCTGGCTCGATCGGCGCGTGAAAGGCGGCATGGGCGTGATGATCGACGACGTGGTCGCCGGCGCGTTCGCCGCCATCGTGCTGGCGCTGGGGCTGCGCACGCTGTTGTAGGGCGGGCACCGCCCGCCGGCTTTCTGTTTGCCTGGTCTTCGCGCACGCTCCGATGCGAAAGCGGCGGGCGGTGCCCGCCCTACGTCGCTGGGGCTTCCAGCACCACGCGATAGCGCGCCTTGCCGTCGGCGAGATGCTGCAGCGCTTCGTTGACCTTGCTCATCGGGAACATTTCCACCTGCGGGCGGATGTCGTGGCGGGCGGCGAAGTCCAGCATGCGGGCGATGTCGACCGGCGAGCCGGTGGGCGAGCCGGAGACCTCGCGCTGCTTGCCGATCAGGCTGAACGCCGGTACCGGGATCGGCTCCAGCACCGCGCCGACCACGTGCATGCGGCCCTTCGGGGCGAGCGTGCCGAGCAGTGCGTTCCAGTCCATCGGCACGTTGACGGTGACCAGTAGAAGGTCGAGCGAGCCGGCGATCGCCTTGATCGCGGCGCTGTCGCGGCTGGCGACCACGCGGTGCGCGCCGAAGCCGCGCGCCTCATCGGCCTTGGCCATGGTGGAGGTGAACGCGGTGACCTCGCAGCCCCACGCCGCGGCGAACTTCACCGCCATGTGGCCGAGGCCGCCGATGCCGACCACGCCGACCCGCGCGGTGGGCTTGATGTCGTAGGCGAGGAACGGCTTCAGCACGGTGATGCCGCCGCACAGCAGCGGGCCGGCGCTGGCCAGGTCGATGCCTTCGGGCAACGGAATCGTCCACGCCCAGTGCGCGCGCAACCTGTCCGCGAAGCCGCCGTGGTGGCCGCCGATGGTCGCCACCGATTGCGCGCACAGGTGCTGGTCGCCGGACAGGCACTGGCGGCAATGCATGCAGCTCCCGGCGGTCCAGCCGATGCCGACGCGCTGGCCGACCGACAAGCCCTTGGCCTGCGTGCCCAGCGTGACGACCCGGCCGATCACCTCGTGCCCGGGGATGAACGGATAGCGCGAGCCGCGCCATTCATTGCCGATCATCGAGAGGTCGGAATGGCAGATGCCGCAGTAGTCGACCGCCACCTCGACTTCCTCGGCGCCCAGGTCGCCCACGTCGAACGTGGCCAGCTTCAGCGGTTGGCCGGCCGCGCTGGCGGCCCAGCCTGTGATCGAGGACATGACAAACTCCGGTGGTGGCGGGACCACAAGATTACGCCGTTGTATCGCGCCCGTGGATTGGACATGCTGGCGGCCTTCCCCGCCACAGGAGCATCCCCATGCTTTACCGTCGACTCGGTACCTCCGGCCTGCAGCTTTCCGCGCTGTCGTTCGGCGCCTGGGTCACCTTCGGCCGGCAGGTGGGGCGCACGCAGGCGCGGGAGCTGCTGGCGCTGGCGCACGAGCGCGGGGTGAATTTCTTCGACAATGCCGAGACCTACAACAACGGCGTGGCCGAGCAGGTGATGGGCGACGTGCTGGCCGACCTGCGCTTCCCGCGCGACAGCTGGTGCGTGTCCAGCAAGGTGTTCTTCGGCGCGCATGACAAGCCGCTGCCGACCCAGCGCGGGCTGTCGCGCAAGCACGTGATGGAAGCCTGCCACCAGGCCTTGCAGCGCCTGCGCGTGGACTATCTCGACCTGTATTTCTGCCATCGCCCCGACCCGGATACGCCGATCGCGGAAACCGTGGCGGCGATGGACACTCTGGTGCGCCAGGGCAAGGTGCTGTACTGGGGCACCAGCGAATGGCCGGCCGAAGCGATCCACGAGGCGCACCGGATCGCCCGCGAGAACCATCTCTACGCGCCGGTGATGGAGCAGCCGCAGTACAACCTGCTGCACCGCGAGCGGGTCGAAGTGGAATACGCGCCGCTGTACGAGGCCTACGGCATGGGCACCACGATCTGGTCGCCGCTGGCGTCCGGACTGCTGAGCGGCAAGTACAACGACGGCGTGCCGGCCGACTCGCGGCTGGCCCAGCCCGGCTACGAATGGCTGCGCGAAAGCGTGCTGGGCCAAGGCGACGAGCGCCTCGGCAAGGTGCGCGCCTTGCAGCCGATCGCCACCGAGCTGGGCACCAGCCTGGCGCAGCTGGCGATCGCCTGGTGCCTGCTCAATCCGCACGTCTCCACTGTGGTGCTGGGCGCCAGCAAGCGCGAGCAGCTGGAACAGAACCTGGGCGCGCTGGAACTGCTGCCGCGGCTCGATGCGGCGATGGCGCAGCGGATCCGGCGGGTCGCCGAGGCAGGGTGATGGAGGAAGGTGGTTGACAGTCGAATGAGAATCATTATCATCAAAGATGCCGCCGCTTCCGTTGGATAACCCGATGCCTGTCCTGTCCCTGCGCCAACCGCCATCGTCCCGCCCGATCCCGCGGCCGGCATTGCCGGCTCCAGTCGCGACGATCGCCCGACGCGTCTCCAGCCAGGCGCTGCTGGAAGGTGAACGCGAACTGGTGATCCAGCATCAGGGCAGCGAGTACCACCTGCGCCTGACCCGCAACGACAAGCTGATCCTGACCAAGTAGCGGCGACGTCGGTCGTCCCGGCGCGGCGGGCAACAGCCCATGCGTCTTCGTCGGGCCGATGGCCCTTATCCGTGTCGCTGGAGGCAGGCGATGTTCAGTCCGTGGTGGAGGCAATTGCTGGAGGGGTGCCCGCGGGCAACCGGCGCGGATGTCTGCCGGCGCCGGTTGCGGATGGCGACGACGACCCTGGTCGAGTCGTTGCCGATGCTCGGCAGCGTGCTGTACATGCCGCTGGCGGCGTGCGGATCTGGCTTGCCGCAGCGGCCGTGCAAAATGCTGGTGGAAACGCCGCAGCTGGCGCTGCTGCTGCGGGTGCACTGGCTGCTGGCGGTCAGCGAGGTCGCGGTGGACGGGCCTCGCGAATGGATCGACGGCATCGACCGCGACGGCCATCCGTGCGTGCGCCTGCACCTGCTGCCGGACACCGACTACCTGGGCTGGGACCGCCTGCTGGCCCGCGGCGAACCGGCACCAGTGATGCCGCATGTGCCGCACCTGCAGGCACTCGAAACGTGTCCGCTGCGCTTTCGTCGACACCAGCTGGGCGGCTTCGACGTGCTTCGCGGCGAGGCGGTCACCGGGCTGTCTCCGTTAGGCCGGCAGCTGGCCGCACGGATCGCCCGCGCGCACGCCGGGCAGGGCGACCGGCAGTTCCGCTAGGGAAGTTCTGATCAACCGACTTCTTGCTCGTCATCCCAGCGAAAGCTGGGATCCAGTGCCTCCAAACTTTTGAGCGTAAAGGCGCTGGATTCCTGCTTGACCAGCCTCCGGCTGTTGAAAAGCGCCTCGCAGGAATGACGAGCAAAATAAGGGCTTCCCTAGAAATGGCCGGCGGGCGGCTGCTCGCGCGGGCGGCGCAGGTCGTCGGCGTGCGCGGTGTGGAAATGCCGCTTGAACGCGACCTCGCCGGAAACCGGTTCCTCCAGCTCGCGGGCGTAGCGGTGGCCGGCATACACCGCGTGCGCGATCAGCCCCGGCGCCTCGGCGTCGCCGATGCAGCGCAGGCTGCGTATGCCGGCATCCGCCCACTCTGCTTCGCGGCGGCAGAGTTCCTGGTACAGCGCATCGTCGGGCAGGCGCGCGGTGACAGTGAGCACGGCGTCGCAGACCAGTTCGCGCCGGCGGTGGGTCCACACGTCCTCGACGGTGAGCGTGCTGCCGGCGTAGCCGACGACATCGTGCGAGACCAGCGCCTCGATGCCGAGTTCGGCCATGCGCTTGCGCACATGCCGGTAGTCCAGCGTGTTCAGCGTCCATGGCGCGAGGCTGTCCTCGGGCGTGAGGTGGATCACCTCGCAGCCGCGCCGGCGCAGCAGCTCGGCGGCGACGCTGGCGTGGTAGTAGCCGTCGTCGTCGTACACCACCACCTTGCCTTCCGGCAGACGGCCGTCCATCAGGTCGTCGGGGGTGAATACGCGCGGGTTGTCGACGAGGCCGGGAATGGCGAAGCCGTTGCTGCGGCCGTAGCCGTCGCGGCGCCAGTGGCAGCCGGTTGCCAGCACCACGTGTTCGGCGCCGAAGTCGAGCACGTCCTGCGCGGTCAAGGCCGAATCGAGATAGACGGCTGTATTGGACAGCTTGTTGATCTGCCCGATGCGCCAGTCGCGCACGCGCGCCCATTCGGCGAGGCCGGGCAGGCGCGCCTCGCGGGTGACGCGGCCGCCGAGCTCCTTGCGTGCTTCGGCCACGCTCACCTCGTAGCCGCGCTGGCCCAGCGCACGCGCCGCTTCCAGCCCGGCCGGTCCGGCGCCGACCACCAGCACGCGGCTGGCCGAGCGTGCCGGCGCGATGCGTTCCGGGTGCCAGCCCTTGCGCCATTCCTCGCCCATGGTCGGGTTCTGCGTGCAGCGGATCGGCGAGATGGTCATGTCGCCGGAGACGCAGATGTTGCAGCCGATGCATTCACGGATGTCGTCGACGCGGCCTTCCTCGATCTTGCGCGGCAGGAACGGGTCGGCGATCGAGGGGCGCGCGCAGCCGATCATGTCCAGCACGCCCCGCTTGAGCTGCGACACCATGGTGTCCGGCGAGGTGAAGCGGCCCACGCCCACCACCGGCTTGCTGGTGGTCTTCTTCACGAAGTCGATGAACGGCTCCTGCGCGCCCTCGGCAGCGAAGCGCGAGGGCACCGAGTCGTTGTACCAGGCGGCGAGGTTCACGTCCCACAGGTCGGGCAGCTCGGCCAGCATGCCCACGATCTCCTGCGCCTCGGCCAGCTCCACGCCGCCGGGGCCGAGCAGTTCCTCGGTGGCGAAGCGCAGCGCCACCGCGCAGCGGTCGCCGACCGCCTCCCTCGTGTCCTCCAGCACCTCCCGCAGCAGGCGCACGCGGTTCTCCAGCGAACCGCCGTAGGCGTCGCTGCGCTGGTTGCGCCGGCGCTGCAGGAAGTGCATCGCCAGCGACAGGTCGTGCGCCGCGTAGACGTAGATGATGTCCATCCCTGCGCGCTTGCCGCGGATCGCCGCCTCGCGGTGCCAGCGCCGGTACTCGCGGATGTCGTGCAGGGTCATCGCGCGCGCCTGGTGCGGATAGCCGTACTTGGTCGGCTGCGCCGAAGGCGCGATCAGCACCTCGCGGGAGTACAGGTTCGACGCGGTGGGACCGTTGTGTGTGAGTTCCAGTGCGGCCAGCGCGCCGTGCGCGTGCACCTTGTCGCACATCAGCGCCAGCGCGGGGATGTCGCGGTCGTCCCACAGCCGCGCCTCGACGTAGGGCGTGAGGTCGCCGCTGGGGTGGATCTCGCATTCCTCGGTGGAGACCACCGCCCAGCCGCCCTCGGCCTTGGTCTCGCGCATCGCCGCGTGCGCCAGCGGCATCGCATGGCCCATGCCGTTGCAGTGTGGCACCTGGAAGAAGCGGTTCTTCGCCGTGACCGGGCCGATCTTCAGCGGGGTGAACAGGATGTCATAGCGCGGGTCTCTCATTCCGCAATGGCCCCGGTGGACGGCGCGGCCCTGCGCCGCAGGCGCATGAACGCATACAGCGGCAGGCCCGCCGCGATCAGTCCCAACGCGTACAGGAACGGCTCGTGGCCGATGCCGACGAAGGCGAAGACCACGAACGCCACGCAGGTGACGGCGGTAAGCAACACCCGCGGCGAGGCGCAGGTCATGCTGCGCCGCCGCCACAGCACGATCAGCGCGAGCGCGCAGCACAGATAGAGCGGCAGGTTGGCGGCGGTCACCACGCGGGTGAGGAAGGTGAACGCCGACACCAGCGACTTGCTGTAGCTCATCCCGATCATCACCGAGGCGAGCGCGCCGGTCACCAGCAGCGCCACCGCCGGTGCGCCGTGGCGGTTGTTGCGCGCGAGCACCGCCGGCAGCACGCCGCTGCCGGCCATCGTGCGGGTGAGTTCGCCACCCAGCAGGGTCCAGCCGTTGAGCGCGCCCAGCCCGCTGATCACCACGAACAGCGCCAGCCAGCGCCCGGAGCCGGCGGCGGCAAAGCGGTCCATGAGCAGCGCGAACGGGGCGTTCGCCGCGGCCAGTTCGTGCTGCCGGAGCAGCAGCAGCGGCACGCTGGAGACGATGATGTAGATGACCGCGGCCAGCACGGTGCCGGTCATGGTCGAGCGCGGGATCGTGCGCCCCGGGTCGTCCACCCGCGCCGCCGGCACGCTGGCCGACTCGATGCCGAGCATCGCGAACAGGGCGATGGTCGAGGCCGCCATCACGCCGCCAAGGGTGACCGGCGTGGTCGGCGGGTGCGCGGTGTAGCTCGCCGGCGAGGTCAGCAGCAACCAGCCGCCGAGCAGAGCGATCGCCAGCATCGGCAGCAGCTTCAGCGCGGTGGTGACGATCTGCACGCCGCCGCCGGTGCGCACGCCGAACAGATTGATCGCCACCACGGCCCATAGCAGGCATAGCGCGAACAGCGCCGGCTGGATCGCGCCCAGCGGCGGGAACACCACCGCCATGTAGCCGACCACGCCGGTGGCGAGAGCGGCATTGGTGAGCCACAGCGACACCCAGTACGCCCACAGCGCCAGGTACGCCGGCAACTCGCCCAGGGTGCGGCGAATGTAGCCGTAGGGGCCTTCGGCGTCGGGCAGGGCGCGGGCCAGGTGCGAGAACACGCGGGCCAGCACCAGGCAGCCGGCCAGCACGATGACCCAGCCGATCAATGCGTTGAATCCGAACGGCGCCAGCGACGCCGGCAGCACGAAGATGCCCATGCCGATGACGTTGCCCACCACCAGCGCGGTGCAGGTCCAGAAGCCGATCGTGTTGCCCTCGTGCATGCCGGCTTCCGCGGGTTTCGGTTCGCTGGGGGAGCGGCCAGATCGGGGCTCGCTCACGCGGACTCCCCGGCGGGGCCGGCGTATGCCGCGCGCAGCAGGTTCTGGAAATGCCAGACGCCGCCCTCGCGCTTGGGGCACAGCCGACCCGGGACGTAGTGGCCGGAGGCCAGTCCCCGCTGCACCGCTTCGCAGATCGCGATGTCCTCCTGCTGCACTTCGTCGCTGAACGCCTGGTCGGCGGCGATGCGGGCCTGGGCGCCGGCGTCCTGCGCGTAGTAGTAGTCGAACACGATGCGGCAGCGGTCCGGCCCCAGCGGCAGGATGCGGTTGGTCTGCAGCCGCCCCGGCATGATGTTGAGCATCACGTTGGGGTAGATGAAGTAGTAGAACGCCTGGCCGTCGCCATAGAGCTCGCTGCTGTTGCGCAGCGGCGAGGATTGCAGCGAATGCCACGGGAACAGCTCGGTGTCGTAGGCGCGGTAGTCGAGCACCCGCGACAGGCCCGGGTGCACGTGCGGCAGGTGGTAGCCCTCGAGGAAATTGTCGATGTAGACCTTCCAGTTGCAGTCGATGTCGTAGACGTCGCGGCGCAGGTAACGCATCGCCGACAGGTCGATCGGCGCGATGCGCTCGGCGATGCCGCCGTAGACCTCGTCGAATGCCGGCACCTCCGGATCGAGCGCCACGAACACCAGGCCCTGCCATTCGTGCACGCGCAGCGGCGGCAGGCGGATGTCCTCGACCCTGAAATCGCAGGCGTCCTGCATCTCCGGCGCGCTGCGCAGCTGGCCTTCCAGCGTGTAGGTCCAGCCGTGGTACTTGCAGTGCAGGGCGCGCGCGCCCTTGCCGTCGCACAGCGCCAGCGGCCCGGCGCGGTGGCGGCACACGTTGGGGAAGGCGCGCAGCATGCGGTCCGCTCCGCGCACCAGCAGGATGGGCACCCCGGCGATCTGCTCGACGGCATGGTCGCCCGGCTCGGCCAGTTGCCCCTGGTGGGCCACCAGCTGCCAGCTGCGCGCGAACACCGCACGCTGTTCCATCGCCAGCATCGCGTCGCCGGCGTAGTAGCGGGCGGGCAGGGCGTGCGCGCGGTTGAGTTCCTCGACCAAGGTGTCGTCAGGCATGAGCAGGTTCGGTCCCCGGGTGGATGGGCGCGACGGGCAGCCGTCTTCCGGAGCTTCCATGTCCCGCGCACCGTCCTGCGCCCGCAGCAGTGTCTGCGATCCAGCCTAGCGCCTCCGCCGGAGCGCGGGCAACAGGCTCCTGCCGGCGGGGCCGGACGCCAACGCATGGCGCATTTGCCCGCAACTACTATCTACCGGCCGGATTCGGTTGTAGATTGCGACGATACCCATCGGGGAGCTGCTGCCGTCCATGCAACGCGCTGTGCCTTGGCTGTGCCGTCCGCGATTCGACCCGCACGGGCGAGGCGCATTGTCGCGGCGGGAGCCGTCGTGACGGGGGCGGCCGCCGCCGGGACGCTGGAACAGGCGCTGGCCCATGCCGGCCGCCTGCTGGATCGCGATCCAGCCATGGCAGTCGAGCAGCTCGACGAAATCCTCCAGGTCGCCCCGGGTCACCCGGCTGCGCTGCAGCTGCTGGCGGCGGCGCGCTCGTTGCAGGGGGATGAGCAGGGCGCGCTCGCCATCCTCATGCCCCTGGCACGATCCCAGCCGAACTGGGCGGTGATCCATCTTGAACTGGGGCTGGCCCTGGATCGCTGCGGGCGCGGGCAGGAGGCGATCGACGCGCTGCGTCGGACGGTGGCGCTGAAGCCCGACCTGCCGCAAGCCTGGCGCTCGCTCGGCGACTGCCTGATGGCGGCCGGCGAACAGGCGCAGGCGGACGTGGCGTATGCCAGCCACGTGCGTTATTCCACCCGCGACCCGCGCCTGCTGGCCGCCGCCGTCGCGCTGGTCGAAAACCGCATTCCCGAGGCCGAGGCCCTGCTGCGCGAGCACCTGAAGCAGGCGCCGACCGACGTGGCGGCGATCCGCATGTTCGCCGAAGTCGCCGCCCGGCTGGGCCGCAACGAGGACGCCCTGCACCTGCTCGAGCGCTGCCTTGAGCTGGCTCCCAGCTTCCAGGAAGCACGCCGGAACTATGCGCTGGTCCTGCATCGCAGCAACCAGCCGGAGCAGGCGCTGGTCCAGATCGAACACCTGCTGGCGGCCGATCCGGGCCATCTCGGCTGCCGCAACCTGAAGGCGGTGGTGCTGTGCCGGATCGGCGACTACGAACCGGCCATCCGCATCTATGCCGACCTGCTGGAGCATTACCCCGGCAACGCGAAGATATGGGTGAGCTACGGCCATGCGCTGAAGACCGCCGGGCATTTCGAACGCGCCATCGCCGCGTACCGCCGCAGCCTGGAACTCGAGCCGTCGTTCGGCGAGGTCTGGTGGAGCCTGGCCAACCTGAAGACCTTCCGCTTCGGCGCCGACGAGCTGGCCGCGATGCGCCGGCAGCTGGCGCGCACGGATCTCGCCGGGGACGACCGCCTGCACCTGGAGTTTGCCGTGGGCAAGGCGCTGGAGGATGCCGGCGAATACGAACCGTCGTTCCGGCATTACGCGCAGGGCAATGCGATCCGCCGCACGCAGCTGCACTACAGCGCCGACGACACCAGCGCGCGGGTGCGCTACATCCGCGAGCACTACACGCGCGACTTCTTCGCCGCGCGCGCCGGCGCCGGCAGCGCGGCGCACGATCCGATCTTCGTCGTCGGCCTGCCGCGTGCCGGCTCCACCCTGATCGAGCAGATCCTGTCCAGCCACAGCCAGGTGGAGGGCACGATGGAGCTGCCCGAAGTCACCTCGATCACGCGACTGCTGCGTCTGCAGGGCGATGCCGACAGTGCGATGCCGTACCACGGCGCGCTGGCGACGCTCGATGCCGATGCCCTGCGTGCGCTCGGCGAGCGCTACCTCGCGCATACCCGGATCCAGCGCAAGACCGCGGCACCGCTGTTCATCGACAAGATGCCGAACAACTTCATGCACATCGGGCTGATCCACCTGATGCTGCCGAACGCGAAGGTCATCGACGCGCGCAGGCACCCGCTGGCGTGCTGCTTCTCGGCCTTCAAGCAGCACTTCGCGCGCGGACAGAACTTCAGCTACGACCTTGAGGACGTGGGGCGCTACTATCGCGACTACGTGGCGCTGATGGCGCATTTCGACGCCGTGCTGCCCGGGCGCATCCATCGCGTCCTGTACGAGCGCATGGTCGAGGACACCGAGGGAGAGGTGCGTCGTCTGCTCGATTATTGCGGCCTGCCGTTCGAGGCGTCGTGCCTGCGGTTCTTCCAGAACCCGCGGCCGGTGCGCACGGCCAGTTCGGAACAGGTGCGCCAGCCGATCTATCGCGAGGGGGTGGATCACTGGCGCCACTACGCACCATGGTTGGGGCCGCTGGCATCGGCGTTGGGGCCGGTGCTGGAGAATTACCCCGACGTACCGGTATTGGAGTAATGGCTGGATTCGACGGATTAGTCCTTGACATGCGAGGGGAGAGTGTATGTACGCGATAAGATCGAAACAGATCACGGGGATGCGACGGGTCGGCCTGACCCGGCTGCCGCTGGCGGCGGCGATCTGTCTTGCCATGGCCGCGCCGGCTTTCGCGCAGGACGCGGGGCAGGCCCAGGCGCCGACGGCGACGCCGGCGGCGAAACCGAAGACGACGACGCTGAGCGTGGTCAACGTGACCGCGCAGAAGCGCGTCGAGAACCTGCAGAAGGTGCCGATCAGCATCAACGTGCTGGAGACCGACCAGCTCGAGGCGCTGCACGTGCAGAACTTCAACGACTACGTGAAGTACCTGCCCAGCGTCACCTTCCAGCAGGGCGGCGGCGGCATCGCCACCGGCCCCGGCTTCGCCAGCATCTACATGCGCGGCGTGGCCAGCGGCGGCAACACCAACCACTCCGGATCGCAGCCGAGCGTCGGCGTGTACCTCGATGACCAGCCGGTCACCACGATCCAGGGCCCGCTCGACATCCACATGTACGACATCGCCCGCATCGAGGTGCTGGCAGGGCCGCAGGGCACGCTGTACGGCGCCAGTGCCGAGGCAGGCGCGCTGCGCATCATCACCAACAAGCCCGATACCCGCGGCTTCGCGGCGAACTACTCCCTCGGCGTCGACAAGGTGGGGCATGGCGGCGTCGGCTTCACCGCCGAGGGGATGCTCAACATCCCGATCAGCAAGAGTGCGGCGGTGCGCATCGTCGGCTGGCGCGAGCACGACGCCGGCTACATCGACAACCAGGCCGGCTCGCGCACGTTCCCGGTTTCCGGCATCACCGTCAGCAACGCCGACAACTGCAAGCCGGGCCCGATGCTGGAGTGCTTCGGGCATGCCCGCAAGCACTACAACGACGCCAACACCAACGGTGCCCGCGCCGCGCTGAAAGTCGACCTCAACGACAACTGGTCGGTCAGCCCGACCCTGATGGGGCAGCAGACGATCTCGCACGGCACCTTCGCCAGCGATCCCGCCATCGGCAAGCTGGCGGTCACCCACTTCTACCCCGAGCGCGTCAACGACCGCTGGTGGCAGGGCGCGTTGACCGTGCAGGGCAAGATCGGCAACTTCGACCTGACCTATGCCTATGCGCACCTCAAGCGCGACCAGGAGGAGCAGACCGACTACAACGACTACTCGTTCTGGTACGACACCCTGCTTTCCTACGGTGCCTACATCCACGACAACAGCGGCGCGCTGATCAATCCGTCCGAGTTCATCAGCGACCGGGACCACTACACCAACAGCAGCCACGAACTGCGCATCGTCTCGCCGAGCGAGGACCGGCTGCGGCTCACCGCCGGCGCGTTCTGGCAGAAGCAGAAGCACGACATCATGCAGGACTACCAGATCAGCAACCTGGCCACCTCGCTGTCGGTCGCCGGCTGGCCCAACACGATCTGGCTGACCCGGCAGATGCGCTACGACTACGACAAGGCGCTGTTCGGCGAGCTGTCCTACGACCTCATTCCCGAGGTGCTCACCGCCACGGTGGGCGAGCGCTATTTCCGCACCAGCAACGACCTGTACGGCTTCTACGGCTTCAGCAAGGGCTTCTCGCCGAATTCGAGCTACGGCGAGGCCGGCTGCATCTCGCCGCAGCCGTTCATTAATGCGCCGTGCCTGGACTTCAACAAGCACGTGAAGGAAAGCGGCTCGCTCAGCAAGGTCAATGTCACCTGGAACATCTCGCCCACCAAGATGATCTACGCCACCCGCTCCGAGGGCTTCCGCCCGGGCGGCGTCAACCGTGCCGGCCAGCTGCCGCCCTACCAGGCGGACTTCCTGACCAACCTGGAGCTGGGCTGGAAAACCTCCTGGTTCGACAACCGGCTGTCGTTCAACGGTGCGGTGTTCCGCGAGAAGTGGAACGACTTCCAGTTCAACATCCTCGGCGCCAACGGCCTCACCCAGATCAAGAACGCCAACTCGGCCCGCATCGACGGACTGGAGTCGCAACTGGTCTGGCAGGCCACCTACAACCTGAATCTCAGCACGGGCATCGCGCTGTACGACGCCAAGCTGACCGCGAACTACTGCGGCTTCACCGACGCCAACGGCAACACGGTCACCCATTGCCCTGCCGGCACGATCAACCCGTCCACCGGCGCGGTGGTGGCCGGGCCGCTGGCCCCGAAGGGTACGCAGCTGCCGATCACGCCCCGCTTCAAGGCCAACCTGGTGGCGCGCTACACCTTCAGCCTGGGCGAGAACGATGCGTTCGTCCAGGCCGCGTTCGTGCACGTGGGGCGGCGGACGACCGACCTGCGCCTGCTCGAGCGGAGCCTGCTCGGCAACCTGCCGGCGTACAACTCGGTCGATTTCTCCGCCGGCATCCAGAAGGGCAGCTGGTCGCTGAACGCGTATGTCGACAATGCGTTCGACAAGCGGGCCGCGCTGTACAAGTTCACCGAGTGCGGCGTGACGATATGCGGCGCCCACAACGTCGTCGCGCAGTACCCGAACGGGCAGGTCTACACCGGCTTCAGCCAGCCGCGCACGTTCGGTATCCGTTTCAAGCAGGACTTCTAGGCGGGCGAGGCTGGTCCGCGTGAAAGAAAGGCCCCGGTGCAAACCGGGGCCTTTCGCGTTTCCGGGACCGCTGCGGCGGCTGGCCGGACCGCGTTCGTCCGGTTGTCCGTGCAGTGTCCGCGGACACTGCACTAACAATATGCGCGCAGCGCAAGTCATTGAAATCATAATTTTTATCTTGCCATTTCTGCATGGCATGCGGATTGCAGACATCTCCGTGCAACCGCGCTGTCCGCGGTCAGGAACGGCACCGATGATTCGCGACACTTCCGCACAAGACCGCCTGGTCGAGGTGAAACCCAATCCCAGGCGCCGGCTGATCCTGGTTGGCGCCGGCGTGTTCGTGCTGGCCCTGCTGGCGTGGCTGGCGCCACGTGCCGGCCGGCTGTTCTCCGCTTCCGAATCGGTCAGCAGTTCGCGGCTGGCCTTCGCCACCGTGGAGCGTGGCCCGTTCATGCGCGACATCGCCGCCGAGGGCAAGGTGGTCGCCGCGGTCAGCCCCACCCTGTACGCCACTTCCGGCGGCGCGGTGACGCTGAAGGTGCATGCCGGCGACACGGTGAAGAAGGACCAGGTGCTGGCCACCATCGTGAGTCCCGAGCTGACCAACAAGCTGGCGCAGGAGCAGAGCAACGCCGACGCGATGGAAGTGGAATACCAGCGTGCGCAGATCGATGCGCGCAAGAAGCGCGGCGAACTGCAGAAGGCCTACGACAACGCGCAGATCGATGCGACCGCCGCCGAACGCGACCTCGAGCGCAATCAGAAGGCGTTCGACAAGGGCGCGGTGTCCAGCATGGCGGTGGACCGCGCCAGGGACGAGCTGCAGAAGACCAGGATCGCGCTGCAGCACACCAAGGCCGACCTGGGCATGGACAACGCCAGCCTCAGCTTCGACATCCAGGCGAAGAAGCTCGCGCACGAGCGGCAACTGCTGCTGGTGAAGGATCTGCAGCGCCAGGTCGACGACCTCAACGTGAAATCGCCGGTCGACGGCCAGGTCGGCCAGCTGTTCATCGCCGAACGCGCCACCGTGGCCAAGGACGCGCAGCTGCTCAGCGTGATCGACCTGTCCGCGCTGCAGGTGGAGATGCAGGTCCCGGAAAGCTTCGCGCGCGATCTCGGCATCGGCATGGCTGGCGAGATCAGCGGCAACGGCCATACCTGGAAGGGCCTGGTCAGCGCGATCTCGCCGGAAGTGGTCAACGGCCAGGTCGCCGCGCGGCTGCGCTTCGACGGCGACACGCCGAAGCAGCTGCGGCAGAACCAGCGCCTGTCGGTGCGCGTGCTGCTGGACAAGCGCGACGACGTGCTGACCGTGCAGCGCGGCTCGTTCGTCGACGAATCCGGCGGCAGCTACGCCTACCTGGTGCGCGACGGCCTGGCCAAGAAGACCCCGATCCGCGTCGGCGCCTCCAGCATCGACAAGGTGGAGATCCTCGACGGCCTCAAGGCCGGCGACCGCATCGTGATCTCCGGCACCGACAGCTTCAAGGGCGCGACCACGGTCGCGATCAGCAACTGACGCAGATTCACTCCCTCCCCTGCCTGCAGGGGAGGGCAGGGGTGGGGTAGCTCTTCGTCACGCAAGATTAAAAGCATCACCCCCTCCCGACCTCCCCCTGCGAAGCAGGGGGAGGGGCAAAACATCACCACCACCGAGGAACAACCATGCTGAAGATGACCCACCTGTCCAAGGTCTACCGCACCGAAGTGGTGGAGACCTATGCGCTGCGCGACTTCAACATCGACGTGAAGGAGGGCGAGTTCGTCGCCGTCACCGGCCCGTCCGGCTCCGGCAAGACCACCTTCCTGACCATCGCCGGTCTGCTGGAGACGTTCTCCGGCGGCGAGTACCACCTGGACGGCATCGAGGTGAGCAACCTCAACGACAACGCCCGCTCGAAGATCCGCAACGAGAAGATCGGCTTCATCTTCCAGGCGTTCAACCTGATCCCCGACCTCAACGTGTTCGACAACATCGAGGTGCCGTTGCGCTACCGCGGCATGAAGGCGGCGGAACGCAAGCAGCGCATCATGGATTCGCTGGAGCGCGTCGGCCTGGCCTCGCGGGCCAAGCACTACCCGGCCGAACTCTCCGGCGGCCAGCAGCAGCGCGTGGCGATCGCCCGCGCACTGGCCGGCTCGCCGCGGCTGCTGCTGGCGGACGAGCCGACCGGCAACCTTGACACCCAGATGGCGCGCGGCGTGCTGGAACTGCTGGAGGACATCCACCGCGAGGGCGCCACCATCGTGATGGTCACGCACGACCCGGAACTGGCCGCGCGCGCCCAGCGCAACGTGCACATCATCGACGGCCAGGTGGTGGATCTGTCGGAGGACCCGCGTTTCCACGCCGTGCACGCGGCCGCCGCTGGTGAGGCGCACGGCTGACGCGCGCCTCGTCCCTGCAGTCCCGCCACTGCCGCCTGCATCGGCAGCTGGCGCGGGCCGCTTGCCATCCCTGACTCCGGATAGTGATGCTCGCCTACTACTTCCAACTCGGTCTGCGCAGCCTGCGCCGCAACCCCGCCCTCACCGCACTGATGGTGATGGCGATCGGCTTCGGTGTGGCCGCGTCGATGACCACGTACTCCGTGTTCCGCGCGGTGTCGGGCAACCCGATTCCCGGCAAGTCGACGCAGCTTTTCACTCCGCAGATCGATGGCTGGGGGCCGCAGCAGAACCTGAAGGGCGAGCCGGCGGAAGCGCTGGGTTACATCGATGCGATGGCGCTGATCCGTGCGCACGAGGCGAAGCGCCAGACCTTGTTGTATCCGGTGCAATTCTCGGTGATGCCGAGCGGCAATCGCGATCTTCCCTTGAACGCCAACGGCTACGCCGTCACCGCCGATTTCTTCACCATGTTCGAGGTGCCATTCCGCTACGGCAGCGGCTGGGCTGCGCAGGACGATGACACGCGAGCCAGCGATGTGGTCATCAGCAGCGAGCTCAATCAGAAGCTGTTCGGTGGCGCCAACAGCGTGGGGCGCGCGCTCAATCTCGGCGGCCATGATTACCGCGTCGTGGGCGTCGCCAGCCACTGGAACCCGCGTCCACGTTTCTACGATTTGTTCACCACCAGCGGCTTTGCCGACGAGCCGGACATCTACATGGTGTTCAACCGTGCGCTGGATTTGCAGATGCGCACGGGCGGCCGCAACAGTTGCCGCGGTTCGCTCGCCTACACTACCTGGCAAGGCTATCTGCAAAGCAACTGCGTATGGATCACGCCCTGGGTGGAACTGGACAGCCCCGCCGAAGTCGCCAGCTACCGCAGCTTCCTCACCCATTACGCCGCGGATCAGCAGCGCGCGGGCCGCTTCGACTGGGCCGCCAACGTGCGCCTGCGTGACGTGATGCAGTGGCTCGATTACGAGCACGTGGTGCCGCCGGAAAGCCGCATCTCGTTGGCGGTGGCGCTGGGTTTTTTCCTGATCTGCCTGGTCAACACCATCGGCCTGCTGCTGGCGAAATTCATGCGTCGTGCCGGCGAGATCGGCGTGCGTCGTGCCCTGGGTGCAACGCGGGGCGAGATCTACACGCAGTACCTGATCGAGGCTGGCACGGTGGGGCTTGCGGGCGGGGCGCTGGGCCTGCTGCTCACCGCGACGGGCGTGTCCGGCGTGGGCATCCTGTTCCAGCCGGAGATCGCCAAGCTGGCGCAGCTCGATTTCTCGCTGGTGGGCCTGACTTTTATCGTTGCGATCGTCGCCACCGTGCTGGCGGCGTTCTACCCGGCGTGGCGCGCGGCGCATGTGCAACCCGCCTGGCAGTTGAAGTCGAGCTGAGGAGAGCGCCATGAATATCCAGATCAGGCCCATCCTCACCGCGCTGCGCCGGCACAAGGCAGGCACCTTGCTGATCGCGCTGCAGATCGCGTTGACGCTGGCCATCGTGTGCAACGCGCTGTTCATCATCCACCAGCGACTGGCCAACCTGTCCGCAACCAGCGGCGTGGACGAGGCCCATGTGTTCGTCATCGCCAACATGTGGGGCGATGTCGGTCAATCGACGGCACAGATCGATGCGCAGGTCCGCGCCGATCTGCTTGCGCTGCGGCAACTGCCTGCGGTGCTCGATGCTACGCCAGCCAGCGGTTATCCGCTGAGGGGCGGCGGCTGGGACAACTTCGTCACCATGACGCCTGACCAGACGAAACCGACCACGGACGCAGCGGTGTACACCGGCGACGAGCATTTCATCGGCACGCTGGGCCTGAGGCTCGTTGCGGGGCGAAATTTCCGTCCTGACGAGGTGATGGTGATGGGCACCCAGCAGGCGATCACTCCATCGACGGTAATCGTGAGCAAGGCGCTGGCCGATCGTTTGTTCCCGGATGGCCATGCGCTGGGCAGGAGCTTCTACGCGATGGGCACCACGCCAAGCACCATCGTCGGCATCGTCGATCCGCTGCATCGGCAGGGCGTGGATCGATGGAGCAACGGCTATGCCGGGCAGGCGCTGATCTGGCCGCTGCGGGCGGATGATTCGCGCGGCATCCACTACATCGTGCGCGCCAGGCCCGGCCAGCTTGCCGACGCCATGCGCGAGGCGCCCAAGGCGCTGTATGCGCAAAGCCGCCTGCGCATTATCGATTCGAAGGACGGCGTCCAGGATTACGCCACCATCCGTCACAAGGTGTATGACCGCGACCGCGGCCTGGCGATTTTGATGGGCATCATCAGCGTGGTGCTGCTGGCGATCACCGCCGCGGGCATTGTGGGCCTCACCAGCTTCTGGGTGGGCCAGCGCCGCAAGCAGATCGGCGTGCGCCGCGCGCTGGGTGCCAGGCAGCGCGACATCCTCACGTATTTCCTCACCGAGAACTTCCTGATCAGTGCGACGGGCGTGGTGCTGGGCGCCGTGCTGGCGATTGCCTTCAACCTGTGGACGGTGACCCGTTTCGAGATGGACCGCATGTCGATGGCCTACGTAGGCATCGGCGTGCTCGTGCTGTTGCTGCTTGGACAAGGCGCGACATTCGCGCCGGCGTTGCGCGCCTCGCGCGTGTCGCCGGTGGAGGCGACGCGCTCGGTGTGACGCTCTTTACTCCCTCCCCTGTGACCGAAGGGAATCCCTCTTCGGGACGTAGCAGGGGAGGGCTGGGGTGGGGTGCTCTTGATCCTGACATCAAAAGCTTCACCCCCTCCCGACCTCCCCCTGCCAAGGCAGGGGGAGGAGACCAACAACGGAGTGACCGGAATGTTTTCCTACTACCTCGAACTGGCCTTGCGCAGCCTGAAGCGAAGCCCCGGCCTCACCTTGCTGATGGTGCTGGCGATCGGCTTCGGCGTGGCCGCGTCGATGACCACCTGGTCGGTGTTCCGCGCCGTGTCGGGCGATCCGATCCCATGGAAGTCCGCGCAGCTGTTCGTGCCGCAGATCGACAACTGGGGGCCGAACGGCCGCAGCAGCGACGGCGAGCCACCGAACGCGATGGACTATGCGGACGCGCTGGCCTTGATGCGCGACCATCGCGCCAAGCGGCAGTCGGCGATGTACCAGATCTCGCCGTCGGTGGTGCCGGCGGAGGTCGACAAGCATCCGCTGAACGTCAGTGGCCATGCCGTCTACGGTGAGTTCTTCCCGATGCTGGACGTGCCGTTCAGGTACGGCGGCGGCTGGAGCGCGGGCGACGACGAGAGCCACGCGCAGGTAGTGGTGATCAGCAGCAAGCTCAACCAGAAGCTGTTCGGCGGGGCCAGCAGCGTGGGCCGCTCCGTCAACATTGAGGGCAGGGACTACCGGGTGGTCGGCGTGCTCGGCGACTGGAACCCGCAGCCGCGCTTCTACGACGTGGTCAACAGCGGCGGCTTCTCGGTCAACGGCGACGACGTGTTCCTGCCGTTCCTCACCGCCATCCAGGCGGCCATGCCGAACGACGGCAACACCAATTGCAACGCGGTGCCCAAGGAGTCGGGCTTCGTCGGCCTGCAGCGTTCCGAGTGCGTGTGGATCGCCTACATGGCCGAGCTGGACGCCGGGGCGGTGGCCGCCTACCGCGATTATCTCGACGGCTACGCGCGCGACCAGCAGCGCGCCGGGCGCTTCGCCTGGCCGCCGAACGGCCGCTTGCGCGACCTGCCGGCGTGGCTGGACAACCAGCACGTGGTGCCCAGCGACACCAGGGTCTCGCTGCTGGTGGCGCTGGGCCTGCTGCTGGTGTGCCTGGTGAACACGGTGGGCCTGCTGCTGGCGAAGTTCCTGCGCCGCAGCAGCGAGATCGGCGTGCGCCGCGCCCTGGGTGCGCCGCGCGCCGCGATCTACGCGCAATTCCTCACCGAGGCCGGCATCGTCGGCCTGGCCGGCGGCGTGCTGGGCCTGCTGCTCACCGGCGCGGGCGTGGCCAGCGTGGGCTGGGTGCTGCCCAGGGACATCGCCGCGCTGGCGCGGCTGGACGTGTCGCTGTTGCTGCTGACCCTGCTGGTGGCCGTGATCGCCACGATGCTGGCCGGCCTGTATCCCACCTTCCGCGCTTCGCGCGTGCAGCCCGCCTGGCAATTGAAGAGCAATTAGTGCGCTGTCCCTGCGCGTGAAAGCGGCCATCCGTGGCCGCACTCCTCAGACAAAGCCGGCTCAATCGTCAGATCTACGCAAGGAACAAGGCTCATGAAACTGCACCCCATTCTCGCCGCCCTGCGCAAGCACAAGGCCGGTACCGTACTGATCGCGTTGCAGATCGCGCTGACCCTGGCGATCGTCTGCAACGCCGTGTTCATCATCGGCCAGCGGATCGAACGGGTGAACCGGTCCACCGGGCTGGACGAGGGCAACCTGTTCCTGATCAGCCAGCAGTGGGTGGGCGCGCCCAGCGCCGATACGCCCGAAGGCGTGGAGAAACTGGACGCGATGCAGCGCGAGGATCTCGCCGCGCTGCGCCAGCTGCCGGACGTGGTTTCGGTGGCGCCGATCAACTCGATACCGCTGCTCAACTCCTCCTGGACCGGTTCGGTGTCGCTCAAGCCGGACGCCAAGCTGGGCGGCAAGGGCAATACCCGCACCGCGTACTACTTCACCGACGAACAGGCGCTCTCCACGCTGGGGCTGCGCCTGGTGGCCGGCCGCGCGTTCAATGCCGGCGACGTGCAGCACCAGGGTTTCCGCGACCAGCGCGATCGCCCGGTCGCCATCATCACCCAGCAACTGGCGGACAAGCTGTTCCCGCAGGGCAGTGCGGTCGGCAAGGTGATGTACACCGATGGCAGCAGCTCGCCCACCACCATCGTCGGGGTGGTGGCGCGGCTGCAGATCCCCGCCAGCGGCAGCTGGGGCAACGAGTTCGTGTGGCATTCGACGCTGGTGCCGACCCGGCTGGACGGGAACTTCGCGCGCTACGTGGTGCGCACCAAGCCGGGCCGGCTGGACGCGGCGATGCGCGCGGTGGCGCCGCTGCTGTACAAGGTGAACCCGCTGCGCGTGCTCGACGACGACAGCGTCAAACCGTTCGCCGAGATCCGCGCCAAGGCCTACCGCGCCGACCGTGGCATGGCGATCCTGATGGGCGTGGTCGCACTGATCCTGCTTTGCGTCACCG
This sequence comes from Rhodanobacter sp. GW835-FHT13D09, assembly GCF_058793995.1. Lineage (NCBI taxonomy): Bacteria > Pseudomonadati > Pseudomonadota > Gammaproteobacteria > Lysobacterales > Rhodanobacteraceae > Rhodanobacter > Rhodanobacter sp. GW835-FHT13D09. Next base: position 368,067 of record NZ_JBXAGL010000002.1, read on the forward strand.
CTGCCGGCATCGTCGGCCTGACCAGCTTCTGGGTCGGCCAGCGGCATCGGCAGATCGGCGTGCGCCGTGCGCTCGGCGCGCGCAAGATGGACATCCTGCATTACTTCCAGATCGAGAACCTGCTGATCGCTGGCGCCGGCGTGGTGATCGGCGTGCTGCTGGCGGTGGGTCTGAACCTGTGGCTGATGAGCCATTACGAGATGGCGCGCATCCCCGTGCTGTACGTGCTGGCCGGCGTGCTGGCGATGCTGGCGATCGGGCAGGCCGCGGTGTTCGTACCGGCGCGGCGCGCGTCCAACGTGCCGCCGGTGGAAGCGACGCGGGCGGCGTGACGCTTTTACTCCCTCCCCTGCAGCGCAGGGGAGGGTTGGGGAGGGGTGCCTTTGATCTTTGAGGCAAGAGCACCCCCTCACGACCTCCCCCTGCGACCAAAGGAAGTCCCTTGGGGCAAGCAGGGGGAGGAGATGCTCCAAGGAGATGTGGAATGTTCGGTTACTACCTCGACCTTGCCCTGCGCAGCCTGAAGCGCAACAGGGCGCTCACCGCGCTGATGGTGCTGGCGATCGCGCTGGGCATCGGCGCGTCGATGACCACGCTCACCGTGCTGCACGTGCTGTCGGGCGATCCGCTGCCGGGGCGCAGCGGCGCGCTGTACTACCCGCAGGTCGATCCGCGCGACAACAGCGGCATCATGCCGGGCAAGGAGCCGCCCATGCAGCTCACGGAGATCGACGGCTTCAACCTGCTGCATGCGAGGCGGGCGGATCGCCAGGCCTTGATGACGGGCGGTGCGGTGCCGATCCAGCCGGATTCCGCCGCGATCGATCCGTTCTACGTGGAGGCGCGCTACACCACGGCGGATTTCTTCGCGATGTTCGGGGCGCCGTTCCGCTACGGCCGCGGCTGGAGCGCGGCCGACGACGAGGCCAAGGCGCGCGAGGTGGTGATCAGCAGCGAGTTGAACGAGCGCCTGTTCGGCGGCACCAGCAGTGTGGGCCGCACCTTGCTCGTGGCCGGCAGCCTGTTGCGCATCGTGGGCGTGCTCGACCACTGGACGCCCAGCCCGCACTTCTACGACCTCAACACCGGCTCCTTCGGTTACGCCGAACAGGTGTTCATCCCGCTGCAGACGATGCTGGACATGCACCTGGATCACAACGGCTCCACCGACTGCTGGGGCAACGGTACCGGCGGCGTGGGGACCATCTATCCCGCGCCGAGCTGCGTGTGGATGCAGTTCTGGGTGCAGCTGGACACGCCGGCCAGGGCGGCCGACTACAAGGAGTTCCTGGTCCATTACTCCGGGCAGCAGAAGGCGCTGGGACGTTTCGTGAAGGCGCCGAACGTGCGCCTGCGCAATCTGATGCAGTGGCTGGCCTACCAACAAGTGGTGCCCGACGACGTACGCCTGCAGGCCGGGATGGCGTTCGGCTTCCTGCTGGTGTGCCTGGTCAACACGGTGGGCCTGATGCTGGCGAAGTTCCTGCGTCGCGCCAACGAACTCAGTGTGCGGCGCGCGCTGGGCGCCTCGCGGCGCGCGCTGTTCGCGCAGCTGCTGATCGAGTCGGGCGTGGTGGGGCTGACGGGCGGCATGGGCGGCCTGCTGCTGGCCCTGCTCGGCCTGTGGGTGGTGCGGCAGCGGCCTTCCGACTACGCCGCACTGGCGCACCTCGATCCCGCCATGCTGCTGACCACCTTCCTGCTGGCGCTGGGCGCGAGCCTGCTGGCCGGCCTGCTGCCGGCCTGGCGCGCCTGCCAGGTGGCGCCCGCGCTCCAACTCAAGAGCAATTGAGGGCAGCATGATGGAACTGCGACCGATACTTTCCACGCTGCGACGGCACAAGATCACCTCGTGGTTGCTGATCCTGGAGATCGCGCTGACCTGCGCGATCGTGTGCAACGCGGTGTTCATGATCGGCCACCGCCTGCAGCACATGCACATGTCCAGCGGCATCGACGAGCATGCGCTGGTACAGATCCAGCTGGCCCAGATCGCACCCACGCCCGACATCTTCGTCCGGGCGAGGGAAGACCTTGCCGTGTTGCGACAGGTGCCTGGCGTGCAGGCGGCGGCGCTGACCAACCAGTTGCCGATGGAGGGCTCCTCGTCGAACGCCAGCCTCAAGCTGGATCCGGCGCAGCGCGAGCCCTCGCTCAGCGCCGGCACCTACTTCGGCGAGGACCTGCCGCAGACCATGGGCGCGCGGCTGGTGGCCGGGCGCAACCTGCAGCCGGACGAGATCGTCAATGCGGATGTGGTGGTCAAGGCACTGGCCAGCGGCAACACCAAGGGCCTGCCTGCCGCGGTCACGGTGATCACCCAGGCGCTGGCCGGCCGCCTTTGGCCGGGGCAGAACCCGCTGGGCAAGACGATCTACCTTACCGACCAGGTGGGCGTGCGGGTGGTCGGCGTGCTGGCCGACCTGGCGCGTGCCAACGCCTACAACGACGCCACCGCGCATTACTCGGTCGTCCTGCCGCTGTTCATGGGCGTGGGCAGGAACCAGAGCTATGTCATCCGCACCCGGCCGCAGGATCGCGAAGCCGTTCTCAAGGCCGCCGTGGCCGCGCTGAAGAAGGCCGATCCGGAACGGGTGGTGACCCAGCAGCGCACCTATGACGAGCTGCGCGAGAAGTTTTTCGCCAACGACCGGGCGATGGCCGGCATCCTGGTGGGCGTGATCGTGGCGCTGCTCATCGTCACCGCGCTGGGCATCGCGGGCCTGGCCAGTTTCTGGGTGGCGCAGCGCCGCCGCACCATCGGCGTGCGCCGCGCGCTGGGTGCCACGCGCCGCAACATCCTCAACTACTTCCAGGCCGAGAACTTCCTGCTCGCCACGATCGGCATCGTGCTTGGCATGGCGCTGGCCTACGGCATCAACCTGTTCCTGATGCTGCATTACGAATTGCCGCGATTGCCGGCCGTCTATTTTCCGGTGGGCGCGATTGTGCTGTGGCTGGTCGGGCAGGCGGCGGTGCTCGGTCCGGCGCTGCGCGCGGCGGCGGTGCCGCCGGTGGTGGCGACACGATCGGTGTGACGCTTTTTGCTCCATCCCCCTGCGACCGAAGGAAGTCCCTTGGGGCGAGCAGGGGGAGCAGACATGGCCTGAGATGGAGTGACGCAATGTTCGGCTATTACCTCGACCTCGCGCTGCGCAGCCTCAAGCGCAACAAGGTGCTCACCGCGCTGATGGTGATCGCGATTGCTGTCGGCATCGGCGCCAGCATGACCACGCTGACGGTGATGCACCTGTTGTCGGGCGATCCGGTGCCCACGCGCAGCGGTATGTTGTTCTTTCCGCAGGTCGATCCGAACCCCTATTCAGATGGGCCGTCGCTGCCCTATGACATGATGGATTACCGTTCGGCGATGGATCTGTGGAGTGCGCATCGCGCCGATCGTCAGGCGCTGATAGCACACGGCAAGCTGAAGCTGATCGCTCCGCAGGTGAACCTGCCGCCGCTGATGGCGCAGGTGCTGTCGACCACCAGCGATTTCTTTCCGATGTTCGACGTACCCTTCCGCTATGGCCACGGTTGGTCGGCACAGGATGATGCGACCCGCGCGCGGGTCGCGGTGATCTCCTCGGATCTGAACAACAAGCTGTTCAACGGTGCCGACAGCGTGGGGCGTACGCTTCGGCTGAAAAACTCCGACGTACGCATCGTCGGCGTGCTGGGTGCGTGGCGCCCCTCGCCGCAATTCTATGACGTGGCGGGCGGGCGCTTCGATGGTGGCCAGACCGGCGATTTCTACAGTCGTCCGGAGGATGTTTTCCTGCCGCTCAGCAGTTCGTCGGACATCAATCCTGTTGGTTTCGATTTTTTCACCTGCTGGAGCATGCCCAAAAGCGACGCGACCTTGCAGACATCACCCTGCGTGTGGATGACGCTGTGGGTACAATTGAACAGCGCGGCCAAGGTCCGCAGCTATCGACAATTCGTGGCCGACTATGCTGCTCAGCAGAAGGCTGCCGGGCGTTTCGTGCACGCCGACAACACTCAGCTACGTAGCCTGATGGAGTGGCTGGACTTCAATCGCGTGGTGCCGAGTGACGTGCGCCTGCAGATGTGGGTGGCTTTCGCGTTTCTGTTGATCTGCCTGTTCAATACCGTGGGTCTGCTGCTGGCGAAGTTTCTGCGCCGCAGCAGCGAGATCGGGGTACGGCGTGCGCTGGGTGCCAGTCGTGCGGCGATCATGGCGCAGTGTTTGTTCGAGGCCGGATTGATCGGTTTGCTGGGCGGCATCGGTGGTCTGCTGCTGACCTTGTTGGGACTGTGGCTGGTGCGTCGCCAGCCGGTGGCCTATGCCGATCTGGTGCATCTGGATACGGCAATGTTCCTGGTTACGTTTGCATTAGCCATTGCCGCCAGCCTGCTGGCGGGCCTGCTGCCGGCGATACGCGCCAGCCGGATGGTGCCGGGCCTGCAACTGAAGACGGCTTGAGGACGACGACATGCAGATCCGCCCCATTCTCTCCGCGCTGCGTAAACATCGCGTCGCAACCTTGCTGATCGCGATGGAAATCGCGCTGGCCTGTGCAGTGCTGTGCAATGCCTGTTTCCTGATAGCCAACCGCGTGCAGCAGATCCAGATTCACAGCGGCGTCGATGAGCGCGCGCTGGCCGCCATCAAGCTCACCGGTTTCGATGAAAAGAACGGTCTGGACCTTAACGCCCGCGTGCTCGGCGGCCTGGTCACGATTCCCGGCATGCGGTCGGTAAGCGTGATCAACGCCGTGCCGTTTGGCGGCTCTCCGAACAATGCGGGCATCACCACGGATGCGGCGGGCAAACAGTTCGCTGGCGTAGTGAATTTCTACACGGGCGGACCGGGTAGCTTCAAGGCGCTGGGACTGCGGTTGATTGCAGGACGCGCGCCGCACGATGACGACTATCAGCCCGTCGTCCACTTCGTGCCCGACGATGCGCTGGTGTGGGTCACGCAGTCGCTGGCTGAACACGCGTGGCCGGGTATCGATCCAATCGGCAAAGAGTTCTGGGTGGGCAGACCTCACTTCAGGGTGGCTGGAGTGGTGGCGAATCTGGCACGACCATCTCCGGGTGAGGGCGGTCCTTCCACCATCGAATGGTCGGTTTTCGTGCCGTCCCAGCCCGGTGCACATTTCGCCGGCACTTACCTTTTACGCGCGTCACCCGAGCAACTACCGCGCGCGCTTCGCGACGCGCGCGCGGCTATCGCCCAAATCGCACCCGACGCGGTGCTGGATACCACCGCCAGCCAGAGCATGGTCAGCCTGCGCGAGAGCTTCTTTCAGCAGGACCGCACCATGGTCCACATCCTTGTCGGAGTGATCGCCGCGATGCTACTGGTCACCGCGCTGGGCATCGTCGGCCTGGCCAGCTTCTGGGTGCAGCAGCGCCGCCGGCAGATCGGCGTGCGCCGCGCGCTGGGCGCCACCCGCGGCGACATCCTGCGCTACTTCCAGACCGAGAACTTCCTGATCGTCACGGGCGGCATCGTGCTGGGCATGCTGCTCGCCTTCGCGCTGAACCTGGTGCTGATGCAGCACTACGAGTTGCCGCGATTGCCGCTGTATTACCTGCCGATCGGCGCGCTGCTGCTGTGGGGGCTGGGGCAGCTGGCGGTGCTCGGTCCGGCGCTGCGCGCGGCGGCGGTGCCGCCGGTGGTGGCGACGAGATCGGTGTGATGGGCGGAGTGTGCAGGAGCCCAACGGCGGGTTTCTGCAGGAAGCGGGTTTGCAGGGGGTGGAATGTTTCGTTATTACCTGGAGCTGGCGGTACGCAGCTTGCGGCGAAGTCCCGGACTGACCGTGTTGATGGTGCTGTCCATCGGCTTCGGCGTGGCGGCCTCGATGACGACGTATGCGGTTTTCCGCGGCGTGTCGGGTGACCCGATCCCGTGGAAGTCCTCGCGCCTGTTCGTGCCGCAGATCGACGTGTGGGGACCCGCCGGCACGGCGGGGCCTGGCGCGCACGGCGGCAGCAGCGAACCGCCGGATGCGCTGGATTACGCCGATGCCATGGCCCTGGTGCGCGACCATCGTGCCACCCGGCAATCCGCCATCTACCAGGTGGCGCCGAGCGTGCTGCCGACGGGCGCCGGGCGCGGCGTGATTCCCGTCTCCGGCTTTGCCGTCTATCGCGAGTTCTTCCCGATGCTGGATGTGCCGTTTCGCTACGGCAGCGCCTGGGGCGCTGGCGATGACGCCGGTGGCAACCCGGTGGTCGTGATCGGCGACCAGCTCAACCGGCAGTTGTTCGGCGGCGGAAACGGCGTCGGCAAGACCGTCGATATCGACGGCAAGGACTACCGCGTGATCGGCGTGCTTGGCGAATGGAACCCGCAACCGATCTTCTTCGATGTGGTGGATACCGGTGGTTTCGGCGGCCATGGCCCCGACTTGTTCCTGCCGTTGCAGCAGGCGATCGCCGACGGCATGGAGAACACCGGCGTGGTCAATTGCCCGAAAGGCGTGCAGCCGGGCGAACCCGGCTTGACCGGCCTGCGGCATTCGAACTGCGCCTGGCTGGCCTATATGGCCGAGCTGGACGATGCGGCCGCCGTGCAGCGCTATCGGCAGTATCTCGACGATTATGCCCGCGAGCAGCAGGCGATCGGCCGTTTCAGCTGGGCGCCGAACAACCGTCTGCGCGACATGCGGGCGTTCCTCGACTATCAGCACGTGGTGCCGAACGACACCCGGATGTCGCTGCTGATCGCGTTGAGCCTGCTGGTCGTGTGCCTGATCAATACCGTGGGTTTGCTGCTAGCCAAATTCCTGCGCCGCAGCGGCGAGATCGGCGTGCGGCGCGCGCTGGGGGCGTCGCGCCGGGCGATCCATGCCCAGTTCCTTGTCGAAGCTGGCGTGATCGGCGTGGGCGGCGGCCTGCTCGGCCTGCTGCTTACCGGGGTGGGCGTGCTTGGCGTCAACCGGATGCTGCCGCCGCGGCTTGCCGACCTGGCGCGGATCGATCCGACACTGCTGCTGCTCGCCTTGCTGGTGGCGGCGATCGCCACCGTGCTGGCCGGCCTGTATCCCGCCTTTCGTGCCGCGCAGGTGCAACCTGCGTGGCAGTTGAAGTCCAATTAGCGCGCTGTCCCTGCGCAAGAAAGCGGCCATCCATGGCCGCACTCCTCAATAAAAGCCGGTTTCATAGGCAGTGAAAGGAAACTTCTTATGACCATGCATCCCGTTCTTGCGGCGTTGCGGCGGCACAAGGCCGGTGTGTTGCTTATCGTGTTGCAGGTCGCGCTGACGCTGGCGATCGTCTGCAATGCGGTCTTCCTCATCGGCCAGCGCATCGAACGGGTCAATCGCCCGACCGGTGCGGTCGAACCGGGCTTGATCCGCGTTTCGCAGGCGTGGTACCGGGCGCCCAAGGGCGACGATGCCGCATCGATCGAGCAACTCGACGCCATGCAGCGAGCCGATCTGGACACATTGCGCAGCTTGCCGGATGTGCAGGAGGTGGCGGCTTCGGAAAGCATGCCGCTGCAGGGTAGCATCTGGAGTGGCACGCTCACGCGCACGCCGGAGCAGGGCGGCGTGGCCGTCACGGCCGCCTACTATTACGGCGACGAGCATCTGCGCTCGACCCTCGGGCTGCAGCTGATCGCCGGCCGCGATTTCAAGGCCGACGAGATCCTGCACCACGGCATGCGCAGTTCCGTGGTGTCGCCGGTGATCATCGTCAGCAGGCCGGTGGCCGATCGGCTGTTCCCGCGTGGCGATGCATTGGGCAAGACGGTGTACCAGGATGGCAAGCCGGCGACCGTCGTCGGCATCGTCGAGCGCCTGCAGACGCCGACCACCGCCAAATGGGGGAGCAGCTGGGACTACAACTCAGTGCTTGAGCCGGTACGGCTGGTGGGGCCATCCGCCAGCTACGCGGTGCGGGCACGGCCGGGGCGCGAGCAGGCCGTGATGCGCGAGGCACGCAAGGCATTGCTCGCGCTCAACCCGATGCGGGTGATGCCGGATACCTGGGGCATCCAGTCGCTGTCCCAGATCCGCGGCAAGATCTATCGCGCCGATCGCGGCATGGTGCTGGTGATGGCGGCGGTCTGCCTGATCCTGCTTTGCGTCACCGCTGCCGGCATCGTCGGCCTGACCAGCTTCTGGGTCGGCCAGCGGCGCAAGCAGATCGGCGTGCGTCGCGCGCTGGGCGCACGCAAGATCGACATCGTGCGCTATTTCCAGGTCGAAAACCTGTTCATCGCCGGTCTCGGCGTGCTGCTGGGCAGTCTGCTCGCAGTCGGACTCAACCTGTGGCTGATGGCGCACTATGAGGTGCCGCGCCTCCCGTTCACCCATGTGATGACCGGCGTGCTGGTGATGCTGGCCATGGGGCAGGCATCCGTGTTCGTGCCGGCCAGGCGGGCGTCCAACATGCCGCCGGTGGTGGCGACGAGGTCGGTATGAAAGACGGCTCTGCGGGTATACGCATGACCATAGTCATGGCAACCTTTCCGGTCGGAGCGGCATCCATTGCCGCATGTGCAGAAAGAAGATGACCCGTACCGTCCTGATCATCGACGACAACCCGGCCGTGGGCGAGGCGCTGTCGCTGGCGCTTTCGCTGCACGAGATCCGCGCGCTGGTCGCGCTGACCCCGGACGAGGGCCTGGCGCTGCTGCAGCGCGAGGCGGTCGACGTGGTGATCCAGGACATGAACTTCACCGCCGACACCACCTCGGGCGAGGAAGGCGTGGCATTGTTCCGGGCGATCCGCGAGCGCCACCCGGACTTGCCGCTCATCCTGCTGACCGCGTGGACGCACCTGGAAACCGCGGTGGAGCTGGTCAAGGCCGGCGCGGCCGACTACCTGGCGAAGCCGTGGGACGACAACAAGCTGCTGGCCACGGTGGAGAACCTGCTGGAGCTGTCCGAGTCCACCCGCGAAGTGAACCGCAGCCGCCGCGAACGCCGTCAGCGGCGCGAACAACTACAGCGCAAGTACGAACTGGATGGCCTGGTGTTCGCCTCCGAGGCGATGGCGCGCACCTTGGACCTGGCCTGCCAGATCGCCCGCTCCGACGTGCCGGTGCTGATCACCGGCCCGAACGGCACCGGCAAGGAGCGCATCGCGGCGATCGTGCACGCGAACTCGGCGGTGAAGCGCGGCCCGTTCGTGGCGGTGAACTGCGGCGCGCTGCCGGGCGAGCTGATCGAGGCCGAGCTGTTCGGCGCCGAGGCCGGCGCGTACACCGGCGCGAACAAGGCGCGCGAAGGGCGTTTCGAGCTGGCCGACGGCGGCACGCTGTTCCTGGACGAGATCGGCAACCTGCCGCTGCCGGGCCAGATGAAGCTGCTGCGGGTGCTGGAGACCGGCCAGTTCGAGCGGCTCGGCTCCGGCAAGACGCGGCAGGCCAAGGTGCGCGTATTGAGCGCGACGAATGCCGACCTCAAGGCGATGATCCAGGCCGGCACGTTCCGCGAGGATCTGTATTACCGGCTCAACGTGATCGAAGTGAACCTGCCGCCGCTGGCCGAGCGCAACGACGACATCCTGCCGCTGGCCGAATTCTTCCTGGACGGCCGCGCCGAACTCGGTGACGCCGCGCGCGAGGCCTTGCTGGCTTATCCGTGGCCGGGCAACGTGCGCGAGCTGAAGAACGCGATCGAGCGCGCCGCGCTGCTTGCCGGCGGTCACCCGATCACGCCCGAGCTGCTGAACCTGCCGCAGCACGCGGCGACCGCACCGGCGGCACGCAACCTGGACGAGCCCAGCCGCGAGGCGGTGGAGAACGCATTGCACAAGGCCGATGGCGTGGTCAGCCGCGCCGCGCAAAGCCTGGGCCTGTCGCGCCAGGCACTGTACCGGCGGATGGAGCGCTACGGCCTGGCGACCCCGGCTTGAGTGACCGGTGGCCGCGATGCTTGCCCCTGACCGCAAGGCGTAGAAAGATGGCTGTCCGCATCCAGCAGGAGAGGCGTCGTGCGATATCGCCGGATCATGCCCGTTTCGGCCTGGCCGGGCGGTTGGCTGCTGCCGGACCGCGCGGTGGCTTCGCTGGACGAGTGTCGTTGAGCCGGCTTTCCCCCTTCGAGGAGAGCGGCCGATGTGGCGTCGCCTGAATTCGCTGCAGGGACGCCTGACCCTTCTGCTGGCTGTGGCCGGTGTGGCCGGCGCACTGGTCTATGCCGGCGTCACCCAGTGGCCGCTGCCGCAGTTGCTGCTCTGGTTGCGCCAGGACCTGGCGCTGTCGATACGCGCACCGATGCAGCTGGGCATCTACGGCGGCCTGCTGGCCAGCGTGGTCGTGCTGCTGCCGCTGTCGTTCTGGCTGGCCGGCCGGGTGATGGCGCCGGTGAGCCGGCTGCTGCGTGCGCTGGAAGGCGCGGTGGCCAGTTACCGCGACGGCGATTTCAGCTTCTCGATCGCGGTGAACCGGGGCGACGAGCTCGGCGAGCTGATCCGCATGCACAACGCGCTGGGCCAGACCCTGCGCGAGCAGCGCCAGCACCTGGTGCAGCGCGAGCTGCTGCTCGACACGGTGGTGCAGAACACCCCGGTGGCGCTGGTGCTGACCGATGCGATCGGCAAGGTGGCCTACGCGAACATCGCCTCGCGGCACCTGTTCAATGAAGGTCGCAGCCTGGTCGGGCTGGACTTCGCCGAACGGCTGGCCGAAGCGCCCGAAGCGCTGCGCAAGGCGGTGGAGAGCGGCGAGGACGCCTTGCTCAGCGTGGAGATGGACGGCAGCGAGGAAACCTTCCACCTGTCGCAGCGCGCGTTCCGGCTGCAGGGCCGGCCGCACCGGCTGCACCTGTTCCGGCGCATGACGCGCGAGCTGTCGCGGCAGGAGGTGGCGACCTGGAAGCGGGTGATCCGGGTGATCAGCCACGAGCTCAACAACTCGCTGGCGCCGATCACCTCGCTGGCGCACTCCGGCGCCGAACTGGCCCGGCGCGGGCAGCTGGATCGGTTGCCCGGCGTGTTCGCCACCATCGGCGAGCGCGCGCTGCACCTGCATCGTTTCATTGCCGGCTACGCCAGCTTCGCCAAGCTGCCCACGCCGCAGCCGGCGGACATCGCGTGGAAGCCATTCCTCGACGGGCTGGCGCTGCACTGCCAGTACCGGCTGGCGACGCCGGTGCCGGAGCGGCCGGGACATTTCGACGCAGTGCAGATCGAGCAGGTGCTGATCAACCTGATCAAGAACGCGCACGAATCGGGCGGCCCGGACGACGAGGTCACGCTGTCGATCCAGGACGTCGGCAACGAGCTGCGCATCGAGGTGGCCGATCGCGGCCCCGGCATGAGCGAGACGGTGCTGGCGCAGGCGTTGCTGCCGTTTTATTCGACCAAGCGCTCCGGCACCGGCCTGGGCCTGGCGCTGGCGCGCGAGATCACCGAGGCGCATGGCGGCCGCGTGCTGCTGGCCAACCGCGAAGGCGGCGGTTTGCGGGTGAGTCTGCGCTTGCCGCAGTCGGCACCGAGATAACCATCGACTCGCCTATACTCAAGCCCTCTTCAAGGAATGGGGGTAGGCAATGGGACAGCTTCTCGCGTTGGTAATCGTGTTCGTCGTCGTGGTCGGTCTGGCCAAGCTGGTGCGCATCGTGCCGCAGGGTTTCGAGTGGACGGTGGAGACCTTCGGCAAGTACACCCGCACGCTCAGCCCCGGCCTGCATTTCCTGATTCCGATCTACCAGGCGGTCGGGCGCAAGATCAACATGATGGAACAGGTGCTCGACGTGCCGTCGCAGGACGTGATCACTAAGGACAATGCCGTCGTGCGCGTCGACGGCGTGGTGTTCTACCAGGTGCTCGACGCCTCCAAGGCGGCCTACGAGGTGTCCAACCTGGAACAGGCGTCGCTGGCGCTGATCATGACCAATATCCGCACCGTGCTCGGCTCGATGGACCTGGACGAGTCGCTGAGCCAGCGTGATGCGATCAACGCGAAGCTGCTCAAGGTGGTGGACGAGGCGACCCACCCGTGGGGCGTCAAGGTCAACCGCATCGAGATCAAGGACATCGCGCCGCCGCGCGACCTGGTCGATGCGATGGCGCGGCAGATGAAGGCCGAGTGCGAGAAGCGCGCCAACATCCTCGACGCCGAGGGCTTCCGCCAGGCGGCGATCCTCAAGGCGGAGGGCGAGAAGCGGTCGGTGATCCTGGCCGCCGAAGGCGAGAAGGAAGCCGCGTTCCGCGCCGCCGAGGCGCGCGAGCGTTCGGCCGAGGCCGAGGCAAAGGCGACCACGATGGTGTCCGACGCGATCGCCGGCGGCAACGTCAACGCGCTGAACTACTTCGTCGCCAACAACTACGTCGAGGCGCTGAAGGTGATGGCCACCTCGCCGAACCAGAAGATGCTGCTGCTGCCGATCGAGGCCACTGGCGTGATCGGCGCGCTGGCCGGCATCGGCGAGCTGGCGAAGGAGTCGCTCGGCCAGCAGCAGAAGGCCGCGGCCGTCCCGCCGTCGCTGCGCTGAGGCACGGCCATGGGCGAGCTTGCGATGCATTACCTGTGGTGGATCCTGGCGTTGCTGCTGATCGCCGGCGAGCTGTTGCTGCCTGGTTACTTCCTGCTGTGGATCGGCCTGGCCGCCGCGGCGATGGGCGCGGTGCTGTGGGCCGATCCGGCGCTGGGCCTGCTGGCGCAGGCGATCCTGTTCGGCCTGCTCGCGTTCGCTTCTTGCGTGGGCTATGCGCGCTGGCTGCGGCCGCGGCTGGAGCGGCGCGTGCCAGGCGGCGAGCGGTTGAACCGCCGCGCCGAGCAGTTGATCGGGCAGCGCTATGAGCTGATCGAACCGATCGTCAACGGTCGCGGCAAGGCCCGCGTGGGCGATGGCCAGTGGCTGGTCAGCGGGCCGGACCTGCCGCTGGGCACCACGGTGGAGGTGGTCGCGGTGGAAGGCACCACGCTGCAGGTGCGCGCCGCGGCATGAGCGCCGGCAACGCCATCAGCCAGCAGCAGTTCGCCACCACGGCGCTGACCACGCGCATCGCGTTCGTGCTGGAACTGGCGCGACGGCTGCACCAGTACGGCACGTCCGCGCCGCGGCTGGAGATGGCGATTGCCGGCGTGGCGCAGCGGCTGGGGCTGACCGCCGACGTGTGGTCCAGCCCCACCGCAATCATCATCTCCTTCGCCGACATGGCCCAGGGCGAGGAGGGCGTGGCGCAGACCACCCAGGTGATGCGGCTGGCGCCGGGCGAGGTGAACCTGGGGCGGTTGTGCCAGGCCGACGACATCGCCGATCGCGCGATCGCCGGCGAACTGGGCCTGCGCGAGGGGTTCCACCTGCTGCGCGAACTGGGCCGGCCCGACACGCGTCGCGACAAGCTCGGCTCGATCGCCAGTTACGGCCTTTCCGCGGCCAGTATCGCGGCGTTGTTCCTGCATAGCTCGTGGGTGGACCTGCTGGTGGCAGGCGTCATCGGCATGGTCATCGGCGGCATTACCCTGCTGGCGGCCAGTCGGCCGCAACTGGCGGCGGCCAGCGACGCGATCAGCGCGCTGGTCGCCACCACGGTGGCGATCGTGGTCAGCGCGTTCGTGGTGCCGCTGGCGATCAGGTCGGTGGTGCTGGCCAGCCTGATCATCCTGGTGCCCGGCATGTCGCTGACCACCGCGGTACGCGAGATTTCCAGCCAGCACCTGGTCTCCGGCATGGCGCGCATGGCCGGGGCGATGTCGACCCTGCTCAAGCTCACCTTCGGCACGATCGCCGCAACCCAGCTGTGCGCGGCGATGGGCATCACCGCGCGCGACTTCGCGCTGCCGGCGCTGCCGGCCTGGATGGATTATCCGGCGCTGCTGGTCGCCGCGATCGCGTTCGCGATCCTGTTCCGCGCGGCCCGTCGCGACTGGCCGGTGGTGATCGTGGCGGTCGTGGTCGGCTACCTCGCCACCCGCTGGGGCGGCGCGATCGCCGGTGCGTTGCCCGCCGCGCCGGTGGGCGTCTTTCTGGGCGGCCTGCTGCTGGCTGCGCTGGCGAACGTCTTCGCGCGCTTCGTGCACCGGCCGAGCGCGGTGGTCCGCGAACCGGGCATCCTGCTGCTGGTGCCGGGCAGCGTCGGTTTCCGCAGCGTGTCGTTCCTGCTCGAGCGGGATACCACCCTTAGCATGGACACCGGCCTACTGCTGATCACCCTGCTGGTGTCGCTGGTGGCCGGGCTGATGTTTGGCGATCTGCTGGTTTCGCCGCGCCGCTCTTTATAATAAACAAAAGCGGCCGAAGACGCGTCCCCATTCGTTAAGCTCTATCCGTCAAGACGATGAAACTGCACGGCACGTTCGCCCCCTCCCCTGCAAAGCAGGGGAGGGTTGGGGAGGGGTTGCTCCTGGCCAAGGCCAAGATCAAAAGCTACCCCCTCCTGGCCTCCCCCTGCTTTGCAGGGGGAGGGACCGAGTATGTGCCGGCCTGCATCAAACGGATGTGGCATTGCCTCAAACCAATAAAAACGCCGGCGCGAGGCCGGCGCTTTTTGTTCGGACGGCAGGCGATCAGATCGCCAGGTCCTTTTCCTTCTTACCGGCCTTCAGCGCGTCATTGAACCAGTGCGGGCGCTTGCCGCGGCCGGACCAGGTCTGTGCGGGATTGGCCGGATTGCGGTACTTTGGCGCAACCGTCCCGGTGCTGCGTTTGGCCTTACCGCGCGCGCTGCCGAAGATGTCCTCGAAGGCATAACCCTCGGCCTTGATCAGGGCATGCACCTTCTCGCGCAGCTTGGCGACTTTTTCCTTGCGCAATTCATTCTGGCGGACCTGGGCTTTGCTGATCAGGTCATTGAGCTGGTTGTGATTGAGGTTCTTGATATCGACGGCCATGATGGACTCCCGGTAAGTATCGGCATTAAATCCGGCCATTATGTGGGCCAATGCCAGGCGAGCAGAAAATCGCAGTGCCGGGGATTCTCGCCGATTTGCCGAATATTTGTAAAGCGTGACGCATCATGTGAAAAACGTTTCACATTAAGGTGATTAATAATGTGACGTGCTTTTGAATTGGCTGGCGGCCGGCCGGGCCGTATCGAATGGGAAAACGGCCGCACCAGGCAGCCGCTTTCGTTGATCACCCACGGCGCCGATTCAGCCGAGCAGGGCGAACAGCTCGTCCTGGCTGAGCGGGCGGTTTTCGCTTTCCTCGCGGGCGCGATATTCCAGCGTGCCGGCGGCCAGGCCGCGCTCGCTGACCACCACGCGATGCGGTATGCCGATCAGCTCCATGTCGGCGAACATGCTGCCCGCGCGCAGGCCACGGTCGTCCAGCACGGCCGCGACGCCGCGCTGCAGCAGCGTCTGGTAGAGCGCTTCGGCGGCTGCACTGACGGCAGGCGAGTTCTTCGGGTTGATCACGCACACCGCCACGCGCCAGGGTGCCATCGCTTCCGGCCAGACGATGCCGGCCTCGTCGTGGCGCTGCTCGATCGCGGCGGCGACGATGCGGCTGACGCCGATGCCGTAGCAGCCCATGGTCATTACCTGCGGCGTGCCGGTTTCGTCCACCACGGTGGCGCCGAGCGCCTCGGCGTACTTGGTGCCCAGCTGGAACACGTGGCCGACCTCGATGCCGCGGGCGATGCGCAGCACCCCGCTGCCGTCGGGCGAGAGGTCGCCCTCGACCACGTTGCGCAGGTCGGCGACGCGGGTGATGCGCGCGTCGCGCTCCCAGTTCGCGCCGGTGCAGTGCGTGCGGTCGGCATTGCCGCCGCAGACGAAGTCGGCGAGCACGGCAGCGTCGCGGTCGACGATCACCGGGATCGACGCCGGCAGGCCGACCGGGCCGATGAAACCGGGGCGCGTGCCGGTGGCGGCGAGGATCTCCTCCTCGCTGGCGAGTACCGACTCGCCCGGCAGTTCGGCCAGCTTGCCGGCCTTGACCTCGTTGACCTCGTGGTCGCCGCGCAGGCACAGCGCGACCAGGCCTTCGTGGCCGCGTACCAGCAGGGTCTTCACGCATTGCTGCGGGCCGACTTTGAGGAAACCGGCGATGTCGCCGATGGTTTTCTGGGTGGGCGTGTCGACCCGTTGCAGGGCCGCAGCGGGGGCGGGGCGTTTGGCGGTCGGCGCCAGCGCCTCGGCCTTTTCGAGATTCGCGGCGTAATCGGAGCCGTCGGAAAACGCGATGGCATCCTCGCCGGAATCGGCCAGCACCTGGAATTCGTGGCTGGCATTGCCGCCGATCGCGCCGGTATCGGCCTGCACCGCGCGGAAGGTCAACCCCAGGCGGGTGAAAATGCGCACATAAGCCTGGTACATCGCGGCGTAGGTTTCGGCCAGCGACTCCTGGCCCAGGTGAAACGAATAAGCATCCTTCATCAGGAATTCGCGCGCGCGCATCACGCCGAAACGCGGGCGGATCTCGTCGCGGAACTTGGTCTGGATCTGGTAGAAGTTGACCGGCAGCTGCTTGTAGCTTTTCAGCTCGTTGCGGGCGTAGTCGGTAACCACTTCCTCGGCGGTGGGCGCATAGCAGAATTCCTGCTCCTTGCGATCCTTGATCTTCAGCAGCTGCGGGCCGAATTTCTGCCAGCGGCCGGTTTCCTCCCAGAGCTCCCGCGGCTGGATCGTGGGCATCAGCATCTCGACGGCGCCGGCGCGATCCATTTCCTCGCGCACGATGTTTTCCACCTTGCGCAGCACGCGCAGGCCCAGCGGGCTCCAGGTGTACAGGCCGGAGGCGAGCTTGCGGATCATGCCGGCGCGCAGCATCAGCCGGTGGCTGGCGATTTCGGCGTCGGCGGGGACTTCCTTGACGGTGGCCAGATGGAATTGGCTGAGGCGCATGCGGGCGGTTCCGGCGGATTAAAGACGCCTATTGTAGCGGCCAGCCGTCGCCGGACGGGCGTCGCCGGCACCGGCCAGGCCGCCGCCGCGCCATGGCGTGGGGGCGATCAGTTCCTGCAGTACTGGTCGTATTGCGCCTGGGTCGAAACGGTCTTCTGCTTGCGCTCATCGCCGTCCAGGGCCACGGATTTGCCGTCCTGCTGCATCATCACCGGGCCGCCGCCCTGCAGCGCGGCGAGGTTGGTTTTCAGCGACGCGCACAGTTTGCCGCGGTTTTCCGGCGTGTCGGCCACCGACTTGGCCGGGCCGGCCTGGGTTTCAGGGTGATCCGCGGGCTGGCCGGTTGCGGCAGGCGCCAGCGGCTCCACGGTGCCGGTGGTGGTCACCCTGGAAAACTTCGTGCCCTGCGCCGGCGGGGTTTCCGAGTAGTGCACGGTGCCGCTGGCGTCGGTCCATTTGAAGACCTGGGCGGTGGCCAGCGGTGCCAGCAGCAACAGTGCCAGGACGATCAGCGAGCGGTGCATGGCATTCTCCATTTCGCGGGAAAATTCTGGCTACCTTGTTAACACTCCGCCGACCCGGACTCAAGCGGCCGATGGTTTACACTGCGCGCATCCTGTCACGGTCCTGATTCATGAGCGAAACCATGCCCGTTCGGCCGCCCCGGCACCGGGGTATCTACCTGTTGCCGAACCTGTTCACCACCGGGGCGATGTTCGCCGGCTTCTTCGCGATCATCGCCAGCATCGGCGGGCGCTACGCCGAGGCAGCGGTGGCGGTGTTCATTGCCGCGGTGCTGGACGGCATGGACGGGCGGGTGGCGCGGATGACCGGGACCCAGAGCGAGTTCGGCGTGCAGTACGACTCCCTGTCGGACCTGGTCAGCTTCGGGTTGGCGCCGTCGCTGGTGATGTACACCTGGTCGCTGTCGACGCTGCGCGACTTCGGCCCGCTGTGGGGCAAGCTGGGCTGGGCGGCGGCCTTCATCTACACCGCCTGCGCCGCCTTGCGGCTGGCGCGCTTCAACACCCAGGTCGGCGTGGCCGACAAGCGCTATTTCCAGGGCCTGGCCAGCCCTGCGGCGGCAGCGGTGTGCATGTCGTTCGTATGGAGCGTGGAGAAGTTCGGCTTGACCGGCGCCGACTTCTGTTTCATCACGCCGGCGCTCGCCATCGTGGTCGGCCTGCTGATGGTCAGCCGCTTCCGCTATTTCAGCTTCAAGTCGCTGCCGCTGGGCGACCGCCAGCGCGTGCCCTTCGTGTGGATGGTGGCCGCGGTGCTGCTGCTGGCGCTGCTGATCCTGGACACGCCGCGGGTCTTGTTCGCCGGGTTCACGATCTACCTGCTGTCCGGCCCGGTATGGACGATCTGGCGCCTGGCCACGCACCGGCGCCGGGCGCGGCGCAGCGCGACATGAGCACGCCGGCGCCCCGGCATGCCGGCACCGGCCACCGTGCCCGCGTGCTGCGCGCGCTGGGCGTGATGCCATGGGTGCGGCGTGCGCCACCGCCGGCGGTGGCCTCCGGACATGACGAGCCGGTCGCGGCGGCGGGAGTCGTAGCCTGCGTGGTGGTGTTGCCGCAGGGCTGCAGCACGCGCGAACTCGATCTGGTCGGTCGTGCCCTCGGTGCATGCGGCGCCGTCCTGGCGCGCGCCGCGCGGATCACGGTGAGCGGCGGCCAACTCGCGGGCGAGGTGCCGATGGCGCGTGCCTACCTGGTGTTCGGCGAAACGCAGGCGCATGCGCTGGGGCGAGCATTGCCGGCGGAGGTGATGCGCGACGCGCAGATCGTGCTGGCCGACGAACCGGCCCTGGTGCTGGCCCGCGCCGAGGCCAAGCGGCGGTTGTGGAACGCGCTGCGCAGCCTGCGTCGCGCGTTGGCCGCAGCGGGGAACTGAGCCGTGGTGGCGGTGATCAAGCCGGTGATCCAGGTGCGCGCCATGCGCTCGGAAGACCTGGATACGGTCAGCGCGCTGGAGAAAGCCTCCTACGAATTTCCATGGTCGCCGGGCATCTTCGGCGATTGCGTGAAGGCCGGGCATCCATGCTGGGTGCTGTGCGTGGACGGGGCGGTTGCCGGCTACGGCATCCTCTCGATGGGCGCCGGCGAGGCGCACGTGCTGAACCTCTGCGTCGGGCCGGATTGGCGCGGTCGCGGCCTCGGTCGGCATCTGCTGGGCCGGCTGCTGGATATCGCGCGCTGGAACGGCGCCGAGCGGATCTTCCTCGAGGTGCGCCCGTCGAACCCGTTGGCGAAAGCGCTGTACGAGTCGGTGGGTTTCCACGAGATCGGCCGCCGGCCGCGGTATTACCCCGCGCGCCATGGTCGCGAGGATGCGATCGTCATGGCACTGGAGCCGCCAGCCAGCTGACCCGGGTATGGGTCGGATGCTGTCACGCCGTTCGCGCGGATGGGGCTTTCGACGGGTGTTAGCATGCCGCCTTCGTTCAAGCGAAGGGTTCCGGCCAGTGCAAGGGCAGTTTTCGACCGATTGGTTTCACCACAACATTCCGCATTGGGAGCAATGGCTCGCTTCGCTGCGCGGCAGGTCCGGTTTGCGTGCCCTGGAGATCGGCAGCTTCGAGGGGCGTTCGACCGTCTGGCTGTGCGAGAACATTCTGACTGCCGCGGACAGCTCGATCGATTGCGTGGATTTCTTCCAGGTTGATCCGGTCTATAGCGACTACCACGCGCGCTTTCGTGCCAACACGGCGGCCTGGCGCGAGCGGATCCGGGAGTTTCCGGGATCGAGCTTCGATTCACTGCGGCGAGTCGAAGGGCCCTACGACATCGTCTACATCGACGGCTGGCATTCTGCCTTCGGCGCACTGGCTGACGGCGTCATGGCGTGGCCGCTGCTGAAGCTTGGTGGCGTGATGATCTTCGACGATTACCTGTGGGTGCCGCCGAAGCTGGGGCCGCCACCGCGTCCAGGCTGGTTGGCGCGCAAGTGGCTGCGCTGGTCGGGTCGCCAGTGGCGGGCCGAGGGACTGAAGAAGCAGATCGAAAGCGTGAAGACCGAGACGCCCAAGCTCGGCGTGGACGGGTTGCTGGCCACGCTCGACGGCTATTACGAATTGCTGGGCATCAGCAACCAGCTGGCCGTGCGCAAGACGCGCGACTTCTCGCCGGGGCAGGTCGGCCACGACACTTGAGGTCCGGACGGGCGGCTGGAAACAATCCGTCGCAGCCGCCCGCGCGTCAGCGAGCGGTAGCAACGGGGCCGCTGCCTGCTCAGCCCAGCTTCTGCGCCTGCTCGCGCAGCGCGCTCAGCGTGGTGTTCCAGTCGGCGATGCGCTGACGTTCCTGCGCCACCACCTCGGCCGGTGCGTTGGCGACGAAGCTGGCGTTGCCGAGCTTGCCTTCGCACTTTTTGATCTCGACTTCGATGCGGCCGATTTCCTTGGCCAGGCGCGCCTTCTCGGCGGCGAGGTCGATCAACCCGGCCAGCGGGATCAGCACGCGCAGCGTGCCGACCACGGCGGCGGCCGCGGCGGGTTCCGCGCTGCCGGCGTCGATCCACTGCGGCGCTTCCGTGCGGGCGAGGAAGGCGATCTGCGTGGCGAACTTCGCCACCCGCGTGCGGTCGCCGCTGTCGCCGTCGGCGAGCAGCAGCGGAATCGTCTTGCCGGGGGAGATGTTCATTTCCGAGCGGATCCGGCGGATGCCGGAGAGCACGTTCTTGAACCACTCGATTTCGGCCGTCGCCGCCTCATCGGCGCTGATCTGGTCGGCGCGCGGCCACGGTCGCTGCATCAGGCTGTTTTCGGTCATGCCGAGCTTCGGTGCCACCCCTTGCCAGATTTCCTCGGTGATGAACGGAATCACCGGGTGTAACGCGCGCAGCACGCTTTCCAGCACGACCAGCAAGGTGTGACGGGTCGAGGCGGCAGCGACGGCGTCGTCGCCGTTCAGGGCCGGCTTGGCCAGCTCCAGGAACCAGTCGCAGTATTCGTTCCACACGAACTCGTACAGCGCCTGCGCCAGCAGGTCGAAGCGGTACGAGACGAAGTGCTGCTCGACTTCGCACAGCGTCTGCTTCAGGCGGGTGAGAATCCACCTTTCCGCCTCGGTAACCGGCTGTTTTCCTTCTCCCATCGGGAGAAGGTGGCGCGAAGCGACGGATGAGGGTTCGGGCGAGCCGGAAGATGGCGCTCCGTCCGTACCCTCACCCCGGCCCTCTCCCGGAGGGAGAGGGGGTTCGACGTTCATCAGCACGAACCGCGCCGCATTCCACAGCTTGTTGCAGAACGCCTTGTAGCCCTCGGCGCGCTTGATGTCGAAGTTGATGGTGCGGCTGTAGCTGGCCAGCGCGGCGAAGGTGAAGCGCAATGCGTCGGTGCCGATCGCGGGGATGCCGTCGGGGTAATCCTTGCGGATGCGCTTCTCGACCTTGGCGCGCACCTGCGGGATCAGCAGCGAGCGGGTGGATTTCTCCACCAGCGGTTCCAGCGCGATGCCGTCGATCAGGTCCAGCGGGTCCAGCGTGTTGCCCTTGGACTTGGACATCTTCTGGCCTTCCGCATCGCGCACGATGGCGTTGATGTAGACCTCGCGGAACGGAATCCGGCCGGTGAAGTATCTGGTCGCCATCACCATCCGCGCGACCCAGAAAAAGATGATGTCGAAGCCGGTGACCAGCACCGCGCTGGGCAGGAAGACCTTGTCCTGCTCCCAGTTCGCCACGACCTCGCCGCGCTCGTTCTTCACCGGGCCATCGGCCGGCCAGCCCAGCGTGGAGAACGGCCACAGCGCCGAACTGAACCAGGTGTCCAGCACATCGTCGTCCTGGCGCAGCGTGCCGACCGGGGCGACGCTGGCGCTGGCGCGCGCATCGGCCTCGTCTTCGCCCACGAAGATGTTGCCGGCCTCGTCATACCAGGCCGGGATGCGGTGGCCCCACCACAGCTGGCGGCTGATGCACCAGTCCTGGATATTGTCCAGCCATTGCGTGTAGGTGGTGCTCCAGTTCTCCGGCACGAACCTGATTTCGCCGTTGCGCACCGCGTCCAGCGCCGGCTCGGTGATTGCCTTGCGGCCGCCGGGCCGGCCATCCGTCTGCACGTCGGAAGTCAGGTCGACGAACCACTGGTCGGTCAGCATCGGCTCGATCACCGCGTCCGAACGCTGGCTCACTGGCACTTGCAGCTTGTGCGGCTTGGTTTCCACCAGCAGGTCTTCGGCTTCCAGGTCCGCGAGCACGGCCTTGCGTGCTTCGTAGCGGTCCAGTCCTTGGTATTTGGCGGGAATGCGAATGTCGCTGGCAATGTCGACGTAGTTGGTGCGCACCTTGCCCGCGCCACCAGCCTTGCTCGCCGGGCCAGCCCATGTGGAATCACTTACAACCTTCGCATCCAACGTGAAGACATTGAATTGCGGCAGGCTGTGGCGTTGCCCGATAGCGTAGTCGTTGAAGTCGTGCGCGGGGGTGATCTTTACCGCACCCGTGCCGAATTCACGGTCGACATATTCATCGAGAATGACAGGGATTTCTCGACCGGTAATTGGCAAGCGCAAATGTTTGCCATGGAGATGCTTGTACCGATCGTCCTCTGGATGAACCGCCACAGCTGCATCGCCCAGCATGGTTTCCGGACGCGTGGTAGCCACCACCACGCTGTCCTTGCCGTCGACGGTGTAGTAGCGGATCGACCACATATGGCCGTCGCGCTCGACGTTGTTCACCTCGAGATCGGAGACGGCGGTGCCCAGCAACGGATCCCAGTTCACCAGCCGGTTGCCGCGATAGATCAGGCCCGCGCGGTACCAGTCGATGAACACCTTGCGCACCGCGGCCGACAGGCCTTCGTCCATGGTAAAGCGCTCGCGCGACCAGTCCGCCGCGGCGCCGATGCGGCGCATCTGGTGGGTGATGGTGGAGCCGGATTCCTCCTTCCACTTCCACACGCGTTCGACGAAGGCATCGCGGCCCAGGTCGTGCCGGGTCTTCTCCTCGACCGCCAGCTGGTTCTCGACGATCTTCTGGGTGGCGATGCCGGCATGGTCGGTGCCGACCTGCCACAGCGTGTTGAAGCCGCGCATGCGGTGGTAGCGCACCAGCATGTCCATCACCGTCTGCTGGAACGCATGCCCCATGTGCAGCGTGCCGGTGACGTTCGGCGGCGGCAGCAGGATGCAATACGGCTCGCCCTTGCCCGACGGCCTGAACGCGCCGCTGGCCTCCCAGCGCGCGTACCACGTCGACTCGATCTGGGCGGGTTCGAAACTCTTTTCCATGGATGGGCTCGGTGGCGCGCGCGGAGCGTGCGTCTTGGTCGTGGGGAAGGCAGCAATTGTACGGGGCGCGGGCTGGGCTGCCAAAAAGTGCCGGAGGCAGCCGGGCGTACGCCTCCTCCCCTGCGATGCGGGGAGAAGTTGGAGAGGCGTACTTGTGCCGGCGGGAGAGGTCAGGAACAACCCCGCCCCCGCCATTCTCTGCTACTGGAGGAAGGCCCTTGAGGGGCAAGCAGGATATGGAGCGAAGCGGTCAGCCTTTGCGCAGGGTACGACCGTACGCATGCACCTCGTCGACCAGCACCTTCACATGCTCCGGATCCACTTCCGGCGTGATGCCGTGGCCGAGGTTGAACACGTGGCCGGGGTGGTTGCCGTAGCTGTCCAGCACGGCGCGGGCTTCGCGGCGGATCACTTCCGGGCTGGCGCGCATCACGGCGGGGTCGAGGTTGCCCTGCAGGGCGACCTTGCCGGCGACGGCGCGGCGGGCGTCGGCGAGGTCGATGGTCCAGTCGACGCCGAGCGCGGCGCAGCCGCCGTCGGCCATCTCGGCCAGGTGCATGCCGGCGCCCTTGGAGAACAGGATCACCGGCAGTTCGCGCGCATGGGCATCGGCCTTCAGTGCGGCCACGATTTGCGTCATGTAGCGCAGCGAGAACTCGCGGAACGGCGCGGGGCCGAGCAGGCCGCCCCAGGTGTCGAAGACCATCAGCGCCTGCGCGCCGGCTTCGGCCTGGGCGACCAGGTAGGCGGCGACGGCGCGGGCCAGCGTGTCGAGCAGCTGGTGGGCGAGCTTCGGCTCGTTCCAGCACATCGCCTTCAGCGTGGCGAAGTCGCGTGAGCCGGCGCCCTCGACCATGTAGCAGGCCAGCGTCCACGGGCTGCCGGAGAAGCCGATCAGCGGCACGCGGCCATGCAGTTCGCGGCGGATCAGGCGCACCGCGTCCATCACGTAGCGCAGTTCGCTGTCCATGTCGGGCACGGCGAGCCTGGCAATGTCGGCGGCGCTGCGCACCGGGCGGGCGAACTGCGGGCCCTCGCCGTTGGCGAACGACAGGCCCAGGCCCATGGCGTCGGGGATGGTGAGGATGTCGGAGAACAGGATCGCCGCGTCGAGATCGAATCGCCGCAGCGGCTGCAGGGTCACCTCGCAGGCGAACTCGGGGTTCTGCGCCAGGCCCATGAAGCTGCCGGCGCGCTCGCGGGTGGCGCGGTACTCCGGCAGATAGCGGCCGGCCTGGCGCATCACCCAGATCGGCGTGGTGTCGGTGGGTTCGCGACGCAGTGCACGGAGGAAGCGGTCGTTCTTCAACACATCGGTCATTTCGATCAGCGTCCGTACGGGCCTTCCAGCCCCTGGGCAAACATCAGGCGGAAGCCGCGCTTGAGCTGGGCATCGCGGGCTTTCTCGAAGGCGGCGACCGCCTCGTCGCGCTCCAGGAACTGTTCGCGCTTCATGGTGGCGCGGCTGCCCTGGATGCCGGATTCGCGGTACAGCGTCCAGCCGCCGAGCAGGTCCTGCTCCAGCGTGATCTGGACGTAGCGGGGTGCTTCGGCGGCGCCGGGCACGGTTTGCAGGTAGAGGCGCATGGGTTCCAGGGGTGCCGCACGAACAGGCGCGTAGCCGGACGCCACAGTTTATAGGATTTGCGCGGTTGCACCCGTTGCACGGGCTGGGCACGTCGTCACACGCCACGGCGGTGCGCGCTATGAACAGCTTTTGTAGGGCGGACACTGTCCGCCGGGTTTCGATTCGCCGCCATGTTCCGGCAAGTGCGGCGGGCGGTGCCCGCCCTACGGCGCCGAGGTGGCTTCGGTCAGCACGGCCAGCACGTCGGCCTCGTTCACGCCGGCGACTATTTCCGCGCGGCCGATGCCGCGCCACAGGATCAGCCGCAGCGTGCCGGCGGTGTTCTTCTTGTCCAGCCGCATCAGCGCCAGCAACTGCTGCGGGTCCATCCCGGAGGGGATCGCCACCGGCAGGCCGAGGGTTTCCAGCAGGCGCTGCAGGCGGGTGGTGGCGGCCGCATCGCCCATGCCCAGCCGCTCGGACAGCCGGGCGGCCAGCAGCATGCCGATCGCCACGCCCTCGCCATGCAGCAGGGTGGTGTAGTGGCCGGCGGTTTCCAGCGCGTGGCCGAAGGTGTGGCCGAGGTTGAGCAGGGCGCGTTCGCCCTGTTCGGTCTCGTCGCGGGCGACCACGCCCGCCTTGTAGGCCACCTTGCGCGCGATCGCCTGCTGCACCGTGGCGGGCTCGCGTGCGGCCAGCGCGTCGGCGTGCCGCTCCAGCCAGGCGAAGAACGGTTCGTCGCCGATCGCGGCGCCCTTGACCACCTCGGCCAGGCCGGCGCGGAATTCGCGCCCGGGCAGGGTGGCCAGGGTGTCGATGTCGGCAACCACCGCGCGCGGCTGGTGGAACGCGCCGGCGAGGTTCTTGCCGACCGGCAGGTTGACGCCGGTCTTGCCGCCGACCGAGGAGTCGACCATCGCCAGCAGGGTGGTCGGCATCTGGATGAAGTCGATGCCGCGCATCCAGCACGCCGCGCTGAAGCCGGCCAGGTCGCCGACCACGCCGCCGCCCAGCGCGATCACGCAGGCGTCGCGGGTGGCGCCGAGTTCGCCCAGCGCTTCCAGCGCGCGGCCCACGTTGGCGAAGCTCTTGTGCGCCTCGCCATCGTCGAGCAGGAACGTCGACCAGTGCAGCCCGTCCAGGCCCGCCTCGATGCGCGGCAGGTACAGCGGTGCCACCGTGGTGTTGCTGACCACCAGCGCGTGGCGGCCGCGCAGCATGGCGCGCCAGCGTGCCTGCTCGCCGAGCAGGCCGGCGCCGATCCAGACCGGATAGCTGCGTGGGCCGAGGGCAATGGTGATCGTCTGGAATGCGGGGTCGTTCATGCGGTCTGCCTGGGTCATGCGTCGGGGCGCTGCCAATGATGGTCGATCAGCGCGATGCACCGCTCGCTGGCGG
This sequence comes from Rhodanobacter sp. GW835-FHT13D09, assembly GCF_058793995.1. NCBI lineage: Bacteria > Pseudomonadati > Pseudomonadota > Gammaproteobacteria > Lysobacterales > Rhodanobacteraceae > Rhodanobacter > Rhodanobacter sp. GW835-FHT13D09. The sequence continues at coordinate 394,000 of NZ_JBXAGL010000002.1, forward strand.
CGACGACGCTGCCGTGTTCGCTGGGCACCGCGAGGTCGGCGAGTTCGCGGTAGAGCGGTTCCCGTACCTGCGCCATCGCCTGCAGTCGCTCATGGCGGTCGGCTCCCGCCAGCAGCGGACGTTGGTGGTCGCGCTCCAGTCGTTCCAGTTGCTGCTCGATGGTAGTCTGCAGCCACACCACGTAGCCGCGGCCGGCCAGGTGCCGGCGGTTGGGCTCGGCCAGCACCGCCCCGGCGCCGGTGGCCAGCAGTACGCCGGGACGACGACTGCATTCCTCCAGCAGCGCGCTTTCGCGCTGACGGAAACCGGCCTCGCCCTCGATCGCGAACACCGTGTTCACATCCACCCCGCAATGGTGTTCGATCTCCTGGTCGAGATCGACGAAGCTCAAGCCATAATGTGCGGCAAGTCGCCGCCCGATCGAGGTCTTGCCGGCGCCGGTGGGGCCGATGAGGAACAGGTTGGGCGATGGGTTCATGGGCAAATGCTATCAGGGCGGATCGGCCCGGGCAGAGCAACGGGAGGGCAGTCGTGAGCGAACGTATCCTGCTGGCCGGATGCGGCGACCTGGGCGAACGCGTGGCGCAGCGCCTGCGCGCGCGCGGCGACGAGGTGTGGGCACTGCGGCGCCAGCCACCGGCGCGCGGCAGCCATGGCATCCACTGGCTGCGCGGCGACCTGACCGATCCGGCCAGCCTGCACGCGCTGCCGGCGGGCATCACCCGGCTGGCTTACCTGCCGGCGCCGGCGACGCGCGACAAGGCGGCGTACCGCGCGATCTTCGTCGATGGCCTGCGCCACCTGCTCGACGCGCTGGATACCCGCACGCTGGCGCGGCTGCTGTTCGTCTCCTCCAGTGCCGTATACGGCGAGCACGATGGCGACTGGGTCGATGAGGACACTCCTGCCGATCCGCCGGGCTTCAATGGCGCCGTGCTGCTCGAGGCCGAGCAGTGGCTGGCGCAGCAACCGTTGCCGTCGACCGTGCTGCGGCTGGCCGGGCTGTACGGACCGGGGCGGCTGCAGCTGGTCGAGCGCCTGCGCGCGGGGCAGCTGCGGGTGCCCCGCGAGGCGCCGCACTGGGCCAACCGTATCCACGTCGACGACGCCGCCGCGGCGGTCGTGCACCTGCTGGGGCTGAAGTCGCCGCAGCCGCTGTACCTCGGCGTCGACGACACGCCGATGCCGCTCGACGAGTTGTACGATTTTCTCGCCGGACTGGTCGACGCGCCGCTGCCGGCGGAAGGCGCCGCGCCAGCCGGCGTGGGCAGCAAGCGGCTCAGCAATGCCCGCTTGCGCGCCAGCGGCTGGGCACCGCAGTGGCCCGATGCGCGCGAGAGCTACGCCGCCCTGCTCGACAACTGAATCGCCCCTCACGGAGAACCGCCATGGCCCGCACCATTCCGCATCACCAGGTGAGCACCGGCAACGACATCCCCGGCTGTCGCATCGTGCGCTCGTTCGGCATCGTGCGCGGCATCACGGTGCGTTCGCGCAGCGTGGTCGGCAATCTCGGCGCGGCGCTGCAGACCATCGTCGGCGGCAACATCTCGATCTACACCGAGCTGTGCGAGAAGGCGCGCGAGGAGGCGTTCGAGCTGATGCTGCAGCATGCCGCCGCGATGGGCGCGAATGGCGTGGTGGCGATGCGCTACGACGCGAACGAGGTGGCCCAGGGCGTTACCGAAGTGCTGGCCTATGGCACGGCGGTGCAGGTGGAAACGTCAACGTGAGGTGATTTTGCAGTGCGGCTTGTCCGGGGCGGCTGCCACGGACCAGACTTGGGCTTCAGGCGGGGGAGCGCAGCGTGCCGCACGCACGATTCCACGGGAGATTGACGCCATGTCGGTAGCCAAGGTCATCGAAATCAACGCCTCGTCCAGCAAGGGCATGGAGGATGCCGTGAAGCACGGCCTGAAGAAGGCGGCCGAGTCGGTGAAGAACATCAAGGGCGCCTGGGTCAACGAGATCAAGGTGCTGACGAAGGACGACGGCACGGTCGCCGAGTGGCGCGTCAACATGAAGGTCAACTTCGTGGTCGATTGAGCGGCCCGTGTCGGGATCCGGGTTGGGGCAGCGCGATGCTTCCCGGCTCCCGGTTCAACCGTGGCTGAGCCCGGTCACGTGGCGTTCTTCGTCGTATTCCACCACGGTATCGGCCAGCGCCGGCAGGGTGGCCAGCGCATGCCGGCTGAGCCGCTCGAAGTGCGCCAGGAAGCGCTGCAGCGCGGCTTCGTCCATCACCAGTGGCGCGTGCCGGGCCTGCAGCTCCTGTTCCTGCTCGCCACGCCAGCGGCGCACGATCTCCCAGCCCGGCGCCTGCAGCACGATCAGCGCATCGAATTTGCGCCACAGCGGCTGGTAACCGCGCAACTGCTTGTTGACCCAGTGTCGCCAGCTGCCGTCGGGGTCCTCGGCGCGCTCCAGCTCGTTGATCGGCCGCGTCAGCGCGGATTGCAGCTGCGGGCGGATGCCCAGCGCCCAGCCCTCCACGATCACCAGCTTTGGCGGCCGCGTGGTGCGTGGCCAGCGCGACGGCGGGAGGCGGGTGTCGCGGCCCTTGTCGAAGCGCGGATGCGACACCGGCAGCTTGTCGGAAGCCTGCGGCAACGCGGCCAGCACCGACATCAGCAGCTCGATCTCGTGGGTGCCGGGCACGCCGCGGCTGCGCAGCAGCGGATGCACGTCGCGGGCCAGCGCCTCGCGGTCGCTGCGGGCGTAGTAGAAGTCGTCCAGCGAAAGCACTTCGGTGGGCCAGCCGCGGGTCTCGGCCGCGGCCTTCATCACTCGCGCCAGGGTGCTCTTGCCGCTGCCCTGCAGGCCGGACAGGCCGAGGATGTAGGGGCGGCGCGAACGGGCGATGCGCCCGGCGTACTGGTCGAGCAGGTGGCCGGCGAGGGCCTCGTTCTGCATGTCGGCATGGGACGTCATCCGCAAGACACCATGGTTCCGGAAGGGGCGTCGGCCATCGGCAGACCGTGGCGGGGGAGTATCCCGCAAACCGGGGCGTCACGGCCGCCTTCACGCGTGATGGTGGAAGATGGCGTCGTCGTCCGCGCCTTGGCGGTACTGGATCGGTGGTGCATTGCACTATCATTGGGCAGATTCATCCGCACCATGATCGCGCGTGTCAGCCGCGATGCAAAAGGAAAGTTTCAGACACCATGCTCAAATCCGAGATCCTCGATACTTTCCTCAAGCTGCTGGACGAGGCCAGGGCCAGCGGTGACCGCGAGCCAACGGCGATGAACCTGGCCACGGTGGACGGTTCCGGCCGGGTCGCCTCGCGCATCGTGCTGCTGAAGGAAGCCGATGAGCGTGGTTTCCGCTTCTACACCAATTACGAGAGCGACAAGGGCGGCCAGCTCGAGGCGCATCCGCAGGTGGCGTTGTGCTTCCACTGGAAGCAGCTGCGCGAGGGCGTGCAGGTGCGCGCCGAGGGCGTGGCGCGCAAGCTGCTGGTGGAAGAGTCGGATGCCTACTTCGCCAGCCGCCCGCGCCCGAGCCAGATCGGCGCCTGGGCCTCGCTGCAGTCGCAGACCCTGCCGGACCGCACCACCTTCGAGCAGCGCGTGGCGCGCTACGAGCAGCAGTTCGAGGGCCGCGAGGTGGCCCGGCCGCCGCATTGGGGTGGCTACGTGGTCGAGCCGGACATGGTCGAATTCTGGTATGGCGCCGAGTATCGCCTGCACGAGCGCGTGCGCTGGGACCGGCACGGCCAGACCTGGACCAGCCGGTTGCTCTACCCGTGACCAGGGCGCTGCCCGCGGAGCATGTGGCGCAGGGCGGCTTCACCGTGCACACGCGCGGGCGCGGTTTCAGCGAGATCACCACGCAGGTCGGCGACGCGGTGGCGGCCAGCCACGTGCAGACCGGTATCGCGCAGGTGTTCACCGCGCACACCAGTTGCTCGCTGCTGATCAGCGAGAATGCGGACCCCGCCGTGCGCAACGATCTCGAACGCTGGTTCGCCCGTGCCGTGCCGGACGGCGACGCGATCTTCCAGCACGACGCGGAAGGCCCGGACGACATGCCGGCGCACGTCCGTTCGATCCTCACCGGGGTCAGCCTCACCGTGCCGGTGCATGGGGGCAAGCCGATGCTGGGCGCCTGGCAGGGCATCTATCTGTGGGAACACCGCCTCGACGCGCATCAGCGCAAGGTGGTGGTGACCGTGCTGGGGAGTTGAACGGGTGACCGATCGCGACCGGCCGTCCTCCGCCCGGCCTGACCATTTCCCGCAACGCATCGTCTGCCTCACCGAGGAGCCGACCGAAGTGCTGTACGCGCTCGGCGAGGAGCGGCGCATCGTCGGCATCTCCGGCTTCACCGTGCGGCCGCCGCGCGCGCGCAGGGAGAAGCCGAAGGTCTCCGCTTTTACCAGCGCGAAGATCGGCGAAATCCTGAAGCTGGAACCGGACCTGGCGATCGGCTTCTCCGACATCCAGGCCGACATCGCGCGCGAGCTGGTCAAGGCCGGCGTCGAGGTGTGGATCAGCAACCACCGCAGCGTCGACGGCATCCTCGCCTACGTCCGCCGGCTCGGCGCGATGGTCGGCGCGCACGAGCAGGCCGAGGCGTATGCGCAGCGCGCGGAGCAGCACCTCGCGGCGGTGCGTGCCGCCGCCGCGCAGTTGCCGCGGCGGCCCAAGGTGTACTTCGAGGAATGGGACGAGCCGATCATCACCGGCATCCGCTGGGTCGCCGAGATCATAGGCATCGCAGGCGGCGACGACTGCTTCCCCGAACTCGCGCGCGAGCCGCTGGCGAAGCAGCGCATCCTGCCCAACGGCGATGAAGTGGTGCGGCGCGCGCCGGACATCATCCTCGGCTCCTGGTGCGGCAAGCGGTTCTGCCCGGAGAAGGTGGCGGCCCGGCCCGGCTGGGCCGCGATTCCGGCAGTGCGCGATGGTGAGCTGCACGAGATCAAGTCACCGATCATCCTGCAGCCGGGGCCGGCGGCGTTGTTCGACGGGCTGGACGAGATCCATCGGATCATCGTGGAGTGGGCGCTGCGCTGAGCTTTTTCAGCTGTCGTGGGAACGATTTCTGTCGCGATGCTTTTGCTCTGCTGGGAATTCAGAGGCAAGAGCTTTCGTGCGCCTGCGGCGCCCGAGTTACTTTCTCTTTGAGTGGCCAAAGAGAAAGTAACCAAAGAGAAAGGCCACCCCGCTTGGCGCTTGCCGCCCATCCATGGGCGGCAAGTCCGTGAGCCGGGGCCGGGCTTTTCGAACGGGCATCCTGCCCGTGCGAAAAGGCATCGACATCCCTGTCGATGCCCGCTGCGCGGCCTGTCGACCCCGTCTCACCGCCGCACAGGGGCCCCGGGTAAAGCAGCGGGCCATCCTGGCCCGCACTCGGTGATGAAGCTGAAGAGCAGAAGCCGCGGCAAAGCATCGCTTTGCCGTGGCTTCGCTCCTGCTCCTGCTCCTGCTCCTGTTCTTGATCTGGCTCTTCTGAGGAGTGCGCGCAGGATGCGCGCTGCTCTACCCGGGGCCCCTATGGCGCGGCGGGTGGGCGAAGGAAAGCCCGCAGGGTGGCCGGCACGGATGCCGGCCAGTTTGTCGTCAGGGCAGGATGCCCTGTCGACAAACCCCGCAGCCCACCCGCGCACCCGGAGGGCAGGATGCCCGCAGGGCGCGCCATCGGGGTGGCCTCTCTTTTGGTTACTTTTCTCTGGCCACCCAGAGAAAAGTGACTCGCCCTCCGAAGGAGGACGAAAGCTTTTGCTCCAAAGACCTCGCCTCGCGGATGAATCAAGCGTTCTCTACACGAGATAACTCAGACGCCGAGCGCCAACCGCGCCCCCAGATCCAGCAACGGCGCCGCCACCAGCAAGCGGGCAAGCAGCAGCGCGATCATCACCGCCATCGGCGCGAAGTCCATCTGGCCGACGATCAGCCTGCCGTGCAGCGGGCGCAGCAGTGGGGCGACGATGCTGCCGGCGAGCTGCAGCAGCGGGTGGCGGCGGTCCACCGCGAACATGCTCAGCAGCGACCAGCCGAAGATCAGCACCAGGTAGAACAGCAGCACGAAGTCGAGCAGCTCGGCCAGCGCCAGCACGATCAGGCCGAGCGGGTGCGGCATCGCGCCGAGCAGGGCGAACAGCAGCAGGCGCTTGAGCAGCATCGCCAGCCATGCCAGCAGCAGGGCGGCCAGGTTGATCCGGCGCCAGTTCGGCAGCACACGGCGGATCGGCGCCAGCACCGGGTTGGTGGTGCGGTAGACGAACTGGCTCAGCGGGTTGTGGAAATCGGCGCGGCAGGCCTCGGCAGCCACGCGCAGCAGCAGCAGGGTGACCACCGTGTCGAACGCCAGGTCGATCAGCATGGACAGCGCATTCAGCAGGTAGCTCACGGCAGTTTGTCCAGTTCGGCGGCGAGTTCCGCGCCACGTCGGGTGGCGGCGGCGACGGCGCGGGCGACGATGTGCGGCAGGCTGTCGGCGCCGAAGCTCTCCAGCGCGGCCTGGGTGGTGCCGTTGGGCGAGGTGACGCGCCGGCGCAACACCGCCGGATCCTCGCCGCCTTCGACCAGCATGCGGCCTGCGCCGAAACAGGTCTGCGCGGCAAGTGCGCGGGCGGTGTCGCGCGGCAGACCCTGCGCCACCGCGGCGGCTTCAAGAGCTTCGACCAGGGCGAAGAAGTAGGCCGGGCCGGAGCCGGACAGCGCGGTGACCGTATCCATCAGTGTCTCGTCGTCGATCCAGCGGGTGATCCCGGCGGCATCGAGAATGTGCTGCGCCTGCGCCTTCTGCGCGGGGCTGACCCGGCTGTTCGCGCACAGGCCGGTGGCGCCGGCGCCGATCAGCGCGGGCGTGTTCGGCATGCAGCGCACGATCGGCAGACCGCTGCCGAACCAGCGCTCCAGCTGGTTCAGGCGCACGCCGGCGGCGATCGAGATCAGCAGCGGCCGATTGCGCTGCAGGATGTCGCGCAGGTCGGCGTGGATCGCCGGCATCACCTGCGGCTTCACCGCCAGCAGGATGACCTCGGCCTCTGCCACGGCCAGCCGGTTTTCGGCGTAGCAGGCGATGCCGAATTCGCGGCCCAGCGCCTGGCGTGCCTCGGCCAGCGGCTCGGCCACGCTGAGGGTGGCCGGCGCCACACCGGTTTTCAGCAGGCCACCGATCAGGCTGCGCGCCATGTTGCCGCCGCCGATGAAGGCTAGTCGTGTCATGCAGGGGCTCCTCGTCCGTCCAGGCCGCTTACCTTACCGGAGCCGGCGTCTCGGTGAGGGTTTTTGCCAGTGGGTGCGCTTCGGCAGGTCGCCGGATGATGTTTTCACGACCCGCTCTGCAAACCGGGTCGACAGTTTCCGTCATCGCCCCGGTCAAGACTGGTCGCACGACCGCTCGCGCGAGTAGTATCGGCGCGGCTACGGGGGGATTCGGGCCGTTCGTCCAGGTGGTTCGCTGGCGCCTGCGCCATGCGCTGCGGCATACCAGGCCCGCGGATGCCATCGAAACCCCGGTGTGGTGCGCGAATTCACGCCATCCAGACGATCGGATTGAGGGAAACGATAGATGGATATTGCCGAACTGCTTGCTTTCTCGGTGAAGAACAAGGCCTCGGACCTGCACCTCTCTGCCGGTCTGCCCCCGATGATCCGTGTTGACGGCGACGTGCGCCGCATCAACATTCCCGCGCTCGAGCACAAGCAGGTGCACTCGCTGGTCTACGACATCATGTCGGACAAGCAGCGGCGCGACTACGAGGAGTTCCTCGAGACCGACTTCTCGTTCGAGATCCCCGGCCTGGCACGTTTCCGCGTCAACGCATTCACCCAGAACCGTGGCGCCGGCGCGGTGTTCCGCACCATTCCCTCCGAGGTGCTGACCCTGGAGGACCTCGGCGCGCCGCGCGTGTTCAAGGAACTGATCGAGCAGCCGCAGGGCCTGATCCTGGTGACCGGGCCGACCGGCTCGGGCAAGTCGACCACGCTGGCGGCGATGGTCGACCACATCAACAAGAGCGAATACGGCCACATGCTCACGATCGAGGACCCGATCGAGTTCGTGCACACCTCGCAGAAGTGCCTGGTCAACCAGCGCGAGGTGCACCGCGACACGCACGGCTTCAACGAGGCGCTGCGCTCGGCGTTGCGCGAGGACCCGGACTTCATCCTGGTCGGCGAGTTGCGCGACCTGGAGACCATCCGCCTGGCGCTGACCGCCGCGGAAACCGGCCACCTGGTCTTCGCCACCGTGCACACCAGCTCGGCGGCGAAGACCATCGACCGCATCATCGACGTGTTCCCCGCCGGCGAGAAGCCGATGGTGCGCTCGATGCTGTCCGAGTCGCTGCGCGCGGTGATCTCGCAGTCGCTGCTGAAGAAGGTGGGCGGCGGGCGCGTTGCGGCGCACGAGATCATGGTCGGCATCCCGGCCATCCGCAACCTGATCCGCGAGGACAAGGTGGCGCAGATGTATTCGTCGATCCAGACCGGGCAGCAGTTCGGCATGCAGACGCTTGACCAGTGCCTGCAGGACCTGGTCAAGCGTGGCCTGGTAACCCGGCAGGAGGCTTCCAGCTACGCCAAGAACAAGGATAGCTTCAAGTGAAGCGGGGAATCGGGAATCGGGAATCGTTGAAAAGCGCGCAGCAGCGCTCCTGCATGAATTTCCCGGATCCTGCCGCCGGTTCGCGGCGTGCCTTGCTTCCCACTCCCTGTTCCCCATTCCCAATTCCCGGGGGCTAAAGCCATGAGCGACTTCGATTTCACCTCTTTCCTGAAACTGATGGTGCACAAGAAGGCGTCCGACCTGTTCATTACCGCCGGCGTGGCGCCGTCGATGAAGGTGCAGGGCCGGATCGTGCCGATCACGCAGAGCCCGCTCAGCATCCAGCAGGCGCGCGACATGGTGCTCAACGTGATGACGCCAGGCCAGCGCGAGGAGTTCGAGAAGACCCACGAGTGCCAGTTCGCCATCTCCGCGCAAGGCGTGGGCCGCTTCCGCGTGTCGTGCTTCTACCAGCGCAATTGCGTCGGCATGGTGCTGCGCCGGATCGAGTCGAAGATCCCCACGATCGAGGAGCTGACGCTGCCGCCAGTGCTCAAGCAGCTGGCGATGACCAAGCGCGGCATCATCGTTTTCGTCGGTGCCACCGGTTCGGGCAAGTCGACCTCGCTGGCCGCGATGATCGGCTACCGCAACGCCAATTCCACCGGTCACATCATCACGATCGAGGATCCGATCGAGTACGTGCACAAGCACGAAGGCTGCATCATCACCCAGCGCGAGGTCGGCATCGACACCGACAGCTGGGACAACGCGCTGAAGAACACCCTGCGCCAGGCGCCGGACGTGATCATGATCGGCGAGGTGCGCACGCGCGAAGGCATGGACCACGCGATCGCGTTCGCCGAAACCGGCCATCTGGTGCTGTGCACGCTGCACGCGAACAACGCGAACCAGGCGATGGACCGCATCCTGCATTTCTTCCCGGAAGACCGTCGCCAGCAGTTGCTGATGGACCTGTCGCTGAACCTGAAGGGCATCGTGGCGCAGATGCTGATCCCCACCCCGGACGGCAAGGCGCGCCGGGTGGCGGTGGAGATCCTGCTGGGCACGCCACTGGTGCAGGACTACATCCGCCAGGGCGAGATCCACAAGCTGAAGGAAGTGATGAAGGAATCCACCCTGCTCGGCATGAAGACCTTCGACCAGAGCCTGGTCGAGCTGTACCACGCCGGCGAGATCAGCTACGAGGACGCGCTGCGTTACGCCGACAGCTCCAACGAGGTGCGCCTGCGCATCAAGCTGGCGCAGGGCGGCGACGCGCATACCCTGTCGCAGGGCCTGGACGGCGTGGAGCTGGAGGAAACCCGCGACTCGCAGAACTTCAGCAGCAATTTCCTGAACCGCTGAACGCCGCAACCGCGGCACCAGAAGAGGCGCCTGCGGGCGCCTTTTTGTTTGGGCGTGGCTGAAAGGGCGATGGAAAGGTGGTGCGTCGGAGTCCCTCGTCCTTCGAGGGATATGGTTGCGCATTTTGTTACGAAATTGTTGACACTTTCGTATTTTCTTGTTATCAAATCCAAGGGTCAAGAAATTGATTCTTGGGAGGATTTTCTTTGCCGGTCCAGCTGATTGGGGAGTGTGGCGGACCGTTTCCCGGGCTTTGTCCGTAAGTTCGCCGCGTCCGGCAGGGCCTTCGTTGTTCGTGATCCGCAAAATTTTGCGTGTTATCGATCGCCATTCGCAATTCTTCATGGGGAAAACGATGAACAAGTTTCCGAGTAACGCGCGGCCCCTGCTGCGTCTTTCCGCGCTGTCGGTAGCGCTGGGCATGTCCCTGGCCGGCACCGCGCTGGCGCAGTCCAACATCACCGGCTCGATCTTCGGCCAGGTCGGCGCGAAGCAGGGCGATACGGTGCTGATCCAGAACGCGGATACCGGCTTTACCCGCTCGACCACGGTGGACGCCAGCGGCCGCTACCGCTTTTCGTCCCTGCCGGTTGGCAACTACAAGGTCACGCTGCAGAACCACGGAACCACGGTCAGTAGTCGTGACAACATCACCGTGGTGATCTCGGGCGGTTCGGAAGTATCGTTCGCCTCGCCGGAACAGACCACCGAGTTGGGAGCGGTTTCAGTCACGGCCTCCTCGCTGCCGTCCATCGACGTGTCGTCGGTGGACACCCGCACCGTGCTGACGGCCGAGCAGCTGCAGAAGCTGCCGCTGTCGCGTGACGTGCTGGCGGCGGCCCTGCTGGCCCCCGGCGTCATCCAGGGTTCGAGCTACAACGCCCCGAGCTTCGGCGGTTCGGCGGCTTCCGAGAACGCCTACTACATCAACGGCTACGCGGTCACCAACCCGCTGACCTCGATCGGCCTTTCGACCTTGCCGTTCGATGCCATCGACCAGGAACAGGTGCTGACCGGCGGCTACGGTGCCGAATTCGGCCGTTCCACCGGCGGCGTGATCAACATCGTGACCAAGCGCGGCAGCAACGAATGGAAGGCCGGCGTCTACAGCATATGGGCACCGCAGACGCTGCGTTCCGACCCGCGCAACATCTACTTCGCCAACACCGGGTTCTACGGCTCGGGCAGCCGGACGCCGACCGACGGCACGCTGTACCTGAACCGCAATCGCGCGCAGTACTGGACATCCACCGTGGGCGCCTACGTCGGCGGCCCGCTGATCCAGGACAAGCTGTTTTTCTACGCGAATGCCGAGGTGAGCCGGCAGGAAGGCGACAGCGTCCGCTACTACACCAACTCCTCTGCGTTGAACCTCAAGCAAGGCTGGAACGATTACGCCTACAAGAAGCCGCGCTGGACGGCGAAGATCGACTGGAACATCAACGACAGCAACATCGTCGAACTGACCGGCATCTCCGACAAGACCCAGTACGACGCCAAGTATTCGCCGTACAGCTATGCCACCGACAGCCACGGCAGCACGCAGACCGGCGGCGTGTACACCAAGGACGGCGGTGAGCTCTACGTCGGCAAGTACACCAGCTACATCACCGACAACCTGACCGTATCGGCGCTGTACGGCACGCAGAAGATCGATCACGTCAGCACGCCCTTGAACTACGATCCGGCCTGTCCGTACGTTTCGGTGAATGCCCAGACTGCCGTCCCTGGCCTGACCTACAACACCTGCCAGAAGGCCACCCCTTACATTCTGGTGCCCGGTGCCAACGACAAGACCCGTGGCGGCCGGCTGGACATCGAATACCGCATCGGCGACCACGACATCCGCGTGGGCTTCGACAAGCAGATCGCCGATTCGCTGACTGGCAGGAGTTATCCCGGCGGCTACGGCTGGATGTACGGTTGGCAGAAGAGTCCGACGGCTGCAATCGACGCCGGCAACGGCGTGGGCTCACCGTCCGCGGCTGGCGGTCTCGGCACGCAGGGTTACTACGTCTATCGCTATTACAACACCCAGCTGGCCCGCGTGAAGACCGAGCAGGAAGCCCAGTACATCGAGGACCGCTGGCAGGTGAACAGCAATCTGCTGCTGTCGCTCGGCCTGCGCAACGAGCAGTTCACCAACTACAACAGCAACAACCAGCCCTACGCGCGCCAGCGCCATCAGCTGGCGCCGCGGCTGGGCGTGTCGTGGGACGTGTTCGGTGACTCCAGCCTCAAGGTGTTCGCCAACGCCGGCCGCTACCACCTGGCGATGCCGAACAACGTGGCGGTGCGTGGCGCCTCCGGCTCGCTGATCACCAGCGAGTACTTCACCTACACCGGCGTCGATCCGCGCACCGGTGCGCCGACCGGCCTCAGCCCGATCAGCGTGGACCGGAGCAAGGGCGCCACCTGCGGCAACACCAACCTGATCTCGACCAATCTCGAATGCGGCCAGGCGCCCGACCCGCGCACCGTGGCAGCCAAGGGCATGAAGTCGCACTTCCAGGACGAGTACATCCTCGGTGCGGAATACCAGGTCAGCCCGACCTTCGTGACGGGCGCCAAGGTCACCATGCGCAAACTGCGCAGCGCGATCGACGACACCTGCACCCAGACGCTGGGTGGCCGCTGCTTCCTGTTCAACCCCGGCCAGGCCAACACCTTCCTGCTGGAGCAGCCCGACGGCAGCTTCACCGAGGTGCACTACACCAATGCCCAGCTCGGTTTCCCCAAGCTGAAGCGCAAGTACGCCGCGCTCGACCTGTTCGTGGAGCATCCGTTCGCCGACAACTGGTACGGCAAGATCGGCTACACCTTCTCGCACAACTACGGCAATACCGAAGGCCAGCTGCTGTCCGACCTTGATACCGGTGCCGGTGGCCAGGCCGACGTGTCGGTAACCCAGGACTGGGACAAGCCGCAGCTGATGGTGGGCTCCAACGGTTCGCTGCCGAACAACCGCAAGCACCAGATCCGCGCGTTCGGCTACTACCAGTTCAGCAAGGAGTGGCGCGTCGGCTCCACCGTGCAGGTGGCATCCGGCCGCCCCAAGAGCTGCCTCAGCTTCTGGCCGGATGCGACCACCAAGGGTATCTACAACTCCTCGAGCTACCACTACTGCGGCCTGGCCATCCCTGGTTCGCAGGTCGTGTATGCCCCGCGCGGCACCAGCGGGACCACACCCTGGACCTACAGGCTGGACCTCAACGCGGCGTACGCGCCGGCGTGGGCGGACAGCAAGCTGACGCTGCAGGTCGATGTGCTCAACGTGCTGAACCGCCAGACGCCGCAGTACTACAACATGCGCTACGCGAGCAATCGCAGCACGGTGAACCCGCTCTACGGTCGCGTGTTGAACTACACCGATCCGAGGACGGTACGCTTCACCGTGCGTTACGACTTCTGACGACGCCTCACTCGTAGAGAAATCGGCTCCGCTCCGCATGTGGGGGCGGAGCCTGTCTCCCAGAGATTCGCCGCCGGACGTTTCGGCGGCGTTTTTTTAGGTAAGACCCTTCCGTCGGATGCCAGACGTGCAGATACCGTCGGAGCCTAGCTGTCGAGCTTCAACAGCTTGTTTGGCTGAGCGCGAGTCTGGACACGTGTGCCGGTCACCTACTTCAGCGTGGTCTGGCTGGTGATCACCATGCTGCCGTTCTCCACGTGCATTTCCGCGTCGATGCGGTCGACGCGTTCGGCCTGGAATTTCATCGCGGCGAACTGCGCCTTGGAGCGCTTCAGCTCCAAGGCCGCGCTGGCGGCATCCTCGGTCTCGTCGACCGAGGGCTGGTCGTTCTTACCGAGCGTGGCGGTGACCGCGGCCAGGTTGTCGATCTTGTCTTCCATCAGCTGCAGCCAACTCAGGTACATCGCGCCGCTGATGTGCATGCGGCCGAGCTGCCCGGCATCGCCGGGCGGATCCTTCAGGGTGTCGCCGAGGCGCGCATCCTCGCCGGCGCCGACGCCGAGTGCGAGCGCCTTGTCGCTCATCGCGATCCAGGCGGACTGGCCCAGTATACCGACCATGTCCTTCGGCAACGGCAGCGGCTTGCCGTCGTGGCCCGGCTTCAGCTGGGCCAGTGCAGGCACCATCATCTGGCCCATCGCGAACAGGCCGTCGGGGTTGTTGGTGCCCAGCACGAGGCGTCCGCTGAACGTGGGCATGGCGGCGTTCGCGGCCGGCGGCACCAGCGAGTCCAGCGCGACGCGCAGGCCGAGCATGTCGCCGAACGGCGGGATCGCCGCCTTCTGCATGACCGGGCCGAGCTTGGCGAAGCTGTCGTTGAGGTCGGTCAGCGAGGGGCAGCTGAACGGCTTGGCGGCCACCGCCTCGGCCTGGGCCAGCCAGAACGTGCGCAGGCTGGCGACCGGCAGGGCCAGGCTCAGGTCGAACGGCGCAGTGCCGGCGTGGCCCAGGCCGGGCAGCTCAACCTTGAGGCCGGCGAATGCCTTGCCGATGTCGTCAGCCAGCGCCACGTCGAAGCGTACGTCCTGGTGCTTGGCGTCGAGCCGGGTGTAGCCGAAGCTCATCGCCGGGACGCGGGCGGCGATCCGGGCGGCATCGGTGGTGCAACTGGGCGAAGTCTGCAACTGGGTGGCCACGGGCTCGCCGGTCTTGGCCGCGATGGCTTCGGCATGGGCCTTCTGGATCGCGCCGATCAGCGCATCCTTGCCGCTGATCGCCAGCGGCAACGCGCGGGTCAGGTCCAGTTCGCCGACCAGCCACTTCTGGTAGCCCCTGGCCTTGGCCAGCGTGGCCAGGCGGCCGTCGTCCTGCAGGTTTTTCTGCGGCCGGTCCAGGCCCAGCGCCTGGCGCAGCAAGGGCGGCGCGGCGTCGGCGGGCAGCAGCGCGGCCACCGCCTGCTTGCCGACCGTGGCGAGGATCATTTCGGTGCCCGAGGCCGGGAACGAGTATTTGCGGTAGCCCTGCTGGCCTATCTTGGCGACGTCGAGCTTCTTGCCGTAGGCGGTTTCCAGCCGGCCGACGAAGCCGTCGAAGGCGGCCGGGTCGCTCAGCTCGAAGCGCAGCACCGGCGCCAGGCCCAGGCCGTACAGCGCGGAGTGGCCCTTGAGGTTCAGGCCTGCGCCCTGGGCGAAGCTCTCGACCGTCTTGCCGTCGAACTCGGCGCGCAGCGCGCGCAGCAGCTGGGCGCCATCGGGATCCTTCACCGCCACCCGGTCGGCGGTCGCCTCCAGCTGGGCCAGCTGGGATGGCAGTTGCGCGTCCGCCTGGGCGAGCAGGGCGGTGCGGGTACCGTCGTCGAGCACCTCCAGATTGGCCACCACGTACGGCGTGTCCGCCGGCACGAAAGCCAGCGGCGCATCCTTGTCCTTGTGCCCGCAGGCGGCCAGCATGGCGCCGGCCAGGCCCAGCGCGATGCATCGCGTCATCGATCGCATGTTGATCCCCAGAGAGGTGGTGGGTACTGCATTCGCCATTATGCCCGCTTGCGTCGGGCGGAGGCGGTTCAGCGGGCCAGCACCTCGTTCAGCACCGCCATGCGCACGAACACGCCGTTGCCGACCTGTTCGAGGATGCGCGACTGCGCGCCGTCGGCCACCTCCGAGGCGATCTCGATGCCGCGGTTGATCGGCCCCGGATGCATCACCAGGCAGCCCGGGGCGGCCAGCGCCAGGCGCCGCCGGTCGAGTCCGTAACGGGCGAAATAGGCGACCTCGTCCGGCAGTTCGATGCCGGCCATGCGCTCCTTCTGCAGGCGCAGCATGATCACCGCGTCGGCGCCGTCGATGGCCTGGTCGAAGTCATCGTAACGGCGGCCCTGCGGCATGTCGTCCGCCGCCGGCATCAGTTCGGCCGGGCCGCACAGGCGGACCTCCTTCACGCCGAGGGCGGTGAAGGCATGGATGTCCGAGCGGGCCACCCGCGAATGCCGGATGTCGCCGCAGATGACCACGGTGAGGTTGCCGAAGTCCGGCCGGTGCTGGCGGATCGTCAGCGCGTCCAGCAGGCCCTGGGTGGGATGCGCGCGGTTGCCGTCGCCGGCGTTGATCACCGACACCCCGCTCATGGCGTGGCGCACCAGCTCTTCCGGGGTGCCCGAGCGCTTGTGGCGCACCACGATCGCGTCGAGGTGCATCGCTTCCAGTGTGTGCAGGGTGTCGAACAGTTCCTCGCCCTTGCTGGTGGAGGACAGCCCGATGTCGAAGTTGACCACGTCGGCGCCGAGCCGCCGTGCCGCTAGCTCGAACGAGGTGCGCGTGCGCGTGGACGGTTCGAAGAACAGGTTCAGCACGGTGCGCCCGGCCAGCACGTCGAGCTTGCGGGTGCCGTGCGCGCAGGCGTCGCGCAGGGACTCGGCGCGGTCGAGCAGGCGCTCGATCGTCTCGCGCGGGAGATTTTCCAGGGTGGTCAGGTGACGCAGGCGAGGGCTCATGGCGGCAGGGTCTGGAGGTGGAAAGGGGGAAGTCCGTTCAGTGGCCGCGGTTCCCGGCCACCGGCGCCTCGGCACCGGCGAGCCAGCGTTCGAGGATGACCGCCGCCGCCTCGGCGTCGATGGTGGCGGCATCGCGGCGGCGCCTGAGGCCCGCCGCGCGGGAGGCGGCGAAGCGCCGCGCGGCTTCCTGCGAGCTGTGCCGCTCGTCGACGAGCACCACCGGCAGGCCGTAGCGCTGCTGCAGGGTGGCGGCGAACCGGCGGGCGCGGCGGCTGGCGGCCTGCTCGGCGCCGTCCAGGGTCAACGGCAGGCCGACCACCAGGGTGTCGGGCCGCCATTCCCGATGGAGCGCGTCGAGCCGGTTCCAGTCCGGTTCGTCGTCGTGCACCGCCAGCACGGCCAGCGCCCGCGCGCTGGCCGTGAAGGTATTGCCGATGGCCACGCCGGTGAGCCGGCTGCCCACGTCGAAGCCGAACAGGCAGCTCATGCGTGGCCTGCATAGCCGGACAGCTGGCGCGGGTCGACCCCGACCAGTCCGGCGGCGGCGCTCCAGCGTTCCTCCAGCGGGGTGTCGAACACCACGCGGCCGCACGCCTCGGCGGTGAGCCAGGCGTTCGCCATCAGTTCCTGTTCCAGCTGGCCGGCGTCCCAGCCGGCGTAGCCGAGCACCATGATGGCCTGACGCGGGCCTTCGCCGGCGGCCATCGCGACAAGGATGTCGCGCGAGGTGGTGACCGACCATTCGGTGTTGATGCGGTAGCTGGAATCCCAGTCGCCGGGCTCGCGGTGCAGCACGAAGCCGCGCTCCTGCTGCACCGGGCCGCCGATCAGCACTGGCGCGTCGGCCAGTTCGCTGTCCGCGCATTCGAGTTTCATCTGCGCCAGCACGTCGCCGAAACGGTATTCGGACAGCTGGTTCACCAGCAGGCCCACCGCGCCGTCTTCGTCGTGCTGGCACAGCAGCGCCACGCCGTGCGAGAACGGCGGATCGGCCAGGCCCGGCATGGCGATCAGGAAGTGCCCGGTGAGGGTCGAGGACTGCACGGCGGTCATGCGCACATTGTAAGCGCACGGCGCGGCGTGCGCTGCAGGCCGGGAGGGCCGTTCAGCGAGTCTGCAGCACGTTGTTGGGTTGGAAGCGCCAGGTGCGGGTGATATTGAGCTCGTCGATGCGCTCGTTGCTCCGTGGCGCGGGCGGGAACGGCGCGGCCAGCCGCACGATGCGCTCGGCGGCCGCGTCCAGCACCTTCTGGCCTGAGCTCTGGATCACCTCGATGTTCTTGATGCTGCCGTCGAGGTCGAGCACCACGGTGAGCAGCACGTCGCCGTGGAGGCCGCGGCTGCGGGCTTCTTCCGGGTAGTTGAGATTGCCGACCCGCTCGACCCGGTCGGACCAGCCGCGCATGTAGGCGGCATAGGCGTATTCGCGAGTGCTGGCGGTGAGGTACTTCACCTTCGGCCGCTTGGCGTAGTCCGCCTTCTTCCTGCTCAGCTCGGCGGCCAGCTGGGCGATCGCCTGCTGACGCTTCAGTTCGTCGGCGCTGGGGGTCGGTTCGTGCGGATCGACCTCGGTCTGCGCGGTATCGCTGGTCACGCGGAAATCGGTGGCGCCGCTGGTGGTGACCATGCGCGTCGGGGTGGCTTCGCGCGGCTGCGGCGTGGTGGCTTCGACCGGTTGTGCCGCGATGCCGGGGTCGGGTTTGGGGATGGCGCCCGAGAACAGCTCCGACGGCCGCGCGGCGCGGTCGCTGCGGCCGCCGCCGGTGTTGTTGGCCTGGGCCAGGAAGTCCGCCTTGTCCGGCGCCTGCTGGTTGGCCACGTTGACCAGGGTCACGTCCAGCGTGGGCAGGCTGGGCGCGGGCTTCACGAAGTGGAAGGTGATGCCCAGCAGCAGCACGCCGTGCAGCAACAGCGAGAACAGCAGGGTGGCGCCGATCGGATCGGGCGACGGGTTGACGGTTGCGGTGGCGCTCACGCGTTGCGGTTTCCGGTGACGTGCCGGTCGATGACATCGAACAGCTGGCCGGCAATGTTAAGCCCGAACTGCGCGTCCAGTTCACGCACGCAGGTCGGGGATGTGACGTTGATCTCGGTCAGGTAGTCGCCGATCACGTCCAGTCCGACGAACAGCAGGCCGCGCCGGTGCAGCTCCGGCGCCACCTGGTCCACGATCCAGCGGTCGCGCCCGGACAGTGGCACGCCGACGCCGCGGCCGCCGGCGGCGAGGTTGCCGCGGAATTCGTCGCCTTGCGGAATGCGCGCCAGCGCGTAGGGCACCGGCTCGCCGTCGATCACCAGGATGCGCTTGTCACCGGCGCTGATTGCGGGAATGAATTTCTGCGCGATCGTGAATTGCCGCCCTTCGCCGTGGGCGTCGCCGCCGAGCAGGGTCTCCAGCATCGAATTGAGGTTGCCGTCGCCGGTCCTGGCCCGGAAGATGCCGCGCCCGCCCATGCCGTCCAGCGGCTTCAGCACCACCTCGCCGTGTTCGGCGGCGAACCGGCGCAGCTCGCCCGGATCGCGCGAGACCAGGGTCGGCGCGATGCACTGCGGGAATTCCAGCGAGAACAGTTTCTCGTTGCAGTCGCGCAGCGAGCGCGGGTCGTTGATCACCGCCACGCCGCCGCGCTGGGCTGCTTCCAGCACCATCGTGTCGTAGATGAACTGGGCGTCGACCGGCGGATCCTTGCGCATCAGCACCACGTCGAGCTCGCGCAGGTCGCGCCACTGCGCCGGGCCCAGCGTGAACCAGTGCTGCGGGTCCTCGCGCACCTCGAGCGGGGCAGTCCGCGCCCAGGGCTCGCCGTCGCGCAGGGCCAGGTCGCCCTGCTCGAAGTAATGCAGCGAATGGCCGCGGCGACAGGCCTCCAACAGCATCGCGAAGCTGGTGTCCTTGGCTATCTTGATCGCGCTGATGGGATCCATCAGCACGCCGACCGAAAGGGTCATCATGATTCTCCGTGGGTGGTGACCCGTGAGGCGGGTCGGGATCGTCAGGCCGCTATACTAAGGCGGATGCGGGAAATCCCGTGCCACGTCGCTGTTGCCGGCGGCCGGATGGTGCCAATATGGGTCACGTTGTGGGGGTGGCAGGCAGCAGGGATGATTATTGCTTGACAGTCTCAGCGGGCAGGCAGTAAACAGCAAAGCCTTGGATATCCCGCTACAGCGCGGTCTTATCGATGGTTCGTTTCGACTTTTTTGCTGCGCACCGTCCGGCATGGCCATTGCTTGCCATGGTGCCTATCCTGAGCTCGAATGAGCCGCAGGGGGGGAGTAGGTGAATTTGAACATGAGTGCTAATGACTTGGCTGGTCTCAAGGTCATGGTGATCGATGACTCCAAGACCATCCGCCGCACCGCGGAGACCCTGCTCAAGAAAGAGGGTTGTGAGGTACTGACCGCCGTCGACGGCTTCGAGGCATTGGCCAAGATCTCCGACCAGAAACCCGCGATCATCTTCGTCGACATCATGATGCCGCGACTGGACGGCTACCAGACCTGCGCGCTGATCAAGAACAATCCGCAGTTCCGCGCCACGCCGGTGATCATGCTGAGTTCGAAGGACGGCCTGTTCGACAAGGCGCGCGGCCGCATCGTGGGCGCCCAACAATACCTGACCAAGCCGTTCACGCGTGACGAGCTGCTGGGTGCCATCCACCGCCATGTCGGCACGGTCTCGAGCCACTGACTGCAGATTCTGAGGGGGGCTTGTGGCCAATATTCTCATCATCGACGACTCGCCGACCGACGTGCGGGTGTTCACCACGCTGCTTGAACGGGCCGGGCACCAAGTCGTCGCCGTCAGCACCGCCGAGGAAGGCATCGAGCGCGTGCGCGCCGATCTTCCGTCGCTGGTCATCATGGACGTCATCATGCCCGGCATGAATGGCTTCCAGGCCACTCGCACGCTGACCCGCGATCCAGTCACCTCGGCGGTGCCGATCGTGATGATCACCACCAAGTCGATGGAAACCGATCGCGTATGGGGCCTGCGCCAGGGCGCCCGTGCGTTCATCACCAAGCCGGTGAACGAAAAGGAACTGCTCGCCTGCATCAACGAATTGCTGCCGAGCGCGACGTGAACGAGCCCGTCAACCGCACTCCGTTCGAGATCCTGGCGCGGTACGAGCGGCTGTCGCTGGCGCACGCATCGGATACGCAGGAGAAGTTCGAGGCGCCCGGCCTGTGGCGTGGGATCGGCTTCCGCGTCGGCTCGCGCCTGCTGGTCAGCGGCATCGACGAGATCAACGAATTGCTCGCGGTGCCGGCGCTCACCCCGGTGCCGGGCACGCAACCGTGGCTGCTCGGCGTGGCCAACGTGCGCGGCAACCTGGTGCCGGTGGTCGATTTCGGCCGCTTCCTGTTCGGCGAACGCACGCAGTACACCGACCGCACCCGCCTGCTGGTGGTGCGCCAGGGCGGCGGCAGCGTGGCGCTGCTGGTGGACGAGGTGTTCGGCCAGCGCACCGTGGACGAGGAACAGCGGCGTGAGGCCGGAGCCGAGGATGATCCGCGGCTCGCCCGTTTCGTCGACAGCCGCGTGGGCGAGCAGCAGCTGGCGATGTTCAGCATGAACCGGCTGGTGCGCGCACCGGATTTCCGGCAAGCCGCGGCCTGAAGCCGCGGCTTGCCGCAGTGGCATGAAGGGCTGGCGCCTGCAGGGCCGGCAATCTCGGGACGGGCATTCCCTGGCGGTGCGTGCTCTGCGGAGCCGGTGACGTAATCAGTTAGACGGACGAGGTGAACATGAGCACTACAGGGGGCGTCAGCCGGGAGCGCGGTTACACCGTACTCATTGTCCTGCTGCTGATCGCGATGGGTTTTGCCGCGCTGGATTTCTTCATGCTCAACCAGAAGAACGGCGAGGACCGCCAGGCGATTGCGCTGACCACGCAGATCCAGGTGCTGTCGCAGCAGACGGCGAAGTTCGCACTGGAGTCGGCAGACGGCAACACCGACTCGTTCAGGGAACTCGAATCCACCCGCAACTCGATCGATTCGGCGGTGCAGAAGCTGGGCAAGGGCGATCCCGGTGGCAGCATGAAGCCCTATGCGGACAACAACGCCACGCCGGCCGGCCGCGCCGTGAGCGCGCTCGACGCCTCGTGGAGGCAGCTCGACGCCGACATTGGCAAGATCCTCTCCAACAAGGCCGTCGTGCTCGATTCCGGACAGCGCGCCGCCACGCTGTCGCAGCAGATGCCGCTGCTCAACTCGAGCATGGAGCAGGTCGTCAACATCCTGCAGCAGCGCAACGGCAGCGCCGAACAGATGCTGGGCACGTCCCGCCAGATGCTGTCCGCCGACCGTATCATCCGCCGCGTGCAGGAAGTGCTGCAGGGTGGTGACAATGCCCAGTCGGCGGCTGACGGCCTGTCCCGCGACGCGCAGCTGTACGGCAGCGTGCTGAAGGGGCTGCTCGAGGGCAACCCCGACAGCGGCGTGCGGCCGATCAACGACGCGAACGCGCACAAGATCCTCACCGAAATGGATGCCGGTTGGGCCCAGTTGGCCGACCCGGTGGCCAGGCTGATCACCGCCGCCAGCAACATCGCCGACGTGAAGCGCGCGGGCAACCAGGCCTCGCTGGATTCGCAGACCGTGCTGTTGCGCGCGAACGATCTGTCCGAGCAGATCGGCAAGCTGCCGCTGCGCCGACTGTTCCCCAACGTGTGGTGGGGCCTGCTCGGCGCGATCGCTGCGGTGGCGTTCGCCCTGTTGCTGGTCATCGCCCTGGTGCGCGATCAGCGCCGCCGGTTCGCGCAGAGTACCGAGCTGAACCAGCGCAACCAGGAGGCGATCATGCGCCTGCTGGACGAGATGGGTTCGCTCGCCGAAGGCGACCTGACGGTGAAGACCACGGTGTCGGAGGACATCACCGGCGCCATCGCCGACTCGGTGAACTACGCCATCGACGAGTTGCGATCCCTGGTGACCACCATCAACGAGACCTCCGAGCAGGTGTCGTCCTCGGCGCAGGAAACCCAGACCACCGCCCGCCACCTGGCCAACGCAGCCGAGCAGCAGGCGCAGCAGATCAGCACCGCGACCTCGGCGATCAACCAGATCGCCAGCTCGATGGACGACGTGTCGAAGAACTCCGCCGAGTCGGCCGACGTGGCGGAACGCTCGGTGAAGATCGCCTCGCACGGCGCCGAGGTGGTGCGCGAGACGATCTCCGGCATGGATTCGATCCGCGACCAGATCCAGGAGACCTCCAAGCGCATCAAGCGGCTGGGCGAATCCTCGCAGGAGATCGGCTCGATCGTGGAACTGATCAACGACATCGCCGAGCAAACCAACATCCTGGCGTTGAACGCGGCGATCCAGGCGGCCTCGGCCGGCGAGGCGGGCCGCGGTTTCGCCGTGGTCGCGGACGAAGTGCAGCGGCTGGCGGAACGCTCCACCAGCGCCACCAAGCGCATCGAGGCGCTGGTGCAGACCATTCAGTCCGATACCAACGAGGCGGTGAACTCGATGGAACAGACCACCGCCGAGGTGGTGGCCGGCGCGCGCAAGGCGGAGGACGCCGGCAGCGCGCTGGGCGACATCGAGCGCGTCTCGCACGATCTGTCCTCGCTGATTCAGAACATCTCCACCGCGGCGCGCGAGCAGTCCGCGGCGGCGACCGACATTTCGCATTCGATGAACGCGATCCAGGAAATCACCTCGCAGACCTCGCAGGGCGCGAGCCAGACGGCCGACTCGATCGGCACGCTGGCGCAACTGGCGAGCGACCTGCGGCGCTCGGTGGCGCACTTCAAGCTGCCGGGCTGACAACGGGCCTGGCTGGTATGGGCATTTTGACGGGGAGTAGTCTCGTTGGTTGCGTGATGCATGCATGGCGCAACCGCTGAGAGAGGCGCATGAGACTTCAAGACCACATCGATTTCACCACGCTGCAGTGGGTCAAGCCGGAGCTCGACGACACCCTGTCGATCGCCCGCGAGGCGCTGGAGTCCTACGTCGACAACCCGGGCAAGCGCGACTACATGCGCACCTGCGCCGATCACCTGCACCAGGTGCGCGGCACCTTGCAGATGGTCGAGCTGTACGGCGCGGCGATGGTGGCCGCGGAGATGGAGGAACTGGCGCTCGCGCTTCTGGGGGACCGCGTCGCCCAGCGCGAGGAAGCCTATGCCGCGCTGATGCGCGGCCTGATGCAACTGCCCGACTATCTCGAACGCCTGTCCGGCGGCCACCGCGACGTGCCGGTGGTGCTGCTGCCGCTGCTGAACGACCTGCGCACCAGCCGCGGGCTGGAGCCGCTGCCCGAATCGGCGATGTTCCACCCCGACCTCGACGCGTTCCTGCCGGAGCAGGCGCCCGCGGCGATGAGCGAGGCCTACGCCGAGGCGCATCGCGGCGAGCTGGTGGACCTGCGCCTGCGCTTCCAGCAGCAGTTGCTGGGCTGGTTCCGCGGGCAGAACCCGGCGCTGCAGCTGGCCAACATGCGCAAGACCCTGCTGGCGATCACCGCCCGCTGCCATTACGCGCACGGGCGGCGCCTGTGGTGGATCGCCTCCGGCGTGCTGGAAGGCCTGGAGCAGGGTCAGCTCAAGGGCTTTGCCGGCGAGATACGCCAGCTGGTCGGCAAGGTCGACCGCAACATCCGTCAGCTGATCGAGCACGGCGAGGACAGCCTGCGTGGCGGCGAAGCCGACGAGGTGGCCTGCAAGCTGCTCTACATCGTGGCCCAGGCCAAGCAGCACAGTCCGCAGATGGAACTGCTGCGCAGCACTTATGCGCTGGACAGCCTGCTGCCCGACGCCGGCGAGCTGGAACATGCCCGCGGTTCGATGGCCGGGCACAACCGCGCGCTGCTCGATTCCGTGTCGCGCGCGCTGAAGGACGACCTGCTGCGGGTCAAGGAGGCGCTGGATCTGTTCCTGCGCCAGCAGAACGGTGATCCGGCACAACTCGCCGCGCAGGGCGAAGTGCTCGAACGCGTAGGCGACACGCTCGGCATGCTGGCACTGGCGGTGCCGCGCCGGGTGGTCACCGAACAGCGCCGGGTGCTCGACGAGATCGCCAACCGCATGCGTCCGGCCGACGAGGAAGCCCTGCTCGATGTCGCCGGCGCGTTGCTGTATGTCGAAGCTTCGCTGGACGACCACATCGAGAGCCTCGGTTCCGAGGACGAGTCGGTCGGTCCCGAAGCCATGCAGGGGCTGCCGCGCAGCGAGGCGCTGGGGGTGGTCACCACCCTGATGCAGGAAGCGATCGGCAATACTGGCAGGGTCAAGGACGCGATCGTGGCGTTCGTCGAATCCGGCTGGGAGCACGATCGCCTTGCCGGTGCACCGGCGTTGATGGACGAAGTCGCCGGCGCCATGAATATGCTGTCGTCGCCGCGTCCGGCCGAGTTGGCGCGGGGCATCGGCCGGTTCATCAGCCATGAGTTGCTGGACGACCGGCGCGTGCCGAGCGGCGCCCAGATGGATCAGCTGGCCGATGCGCTGGCGGCGCTGGAGTACTACCTCGAGGCTGCGCGCGAGCACCGCGGCGGCCTGGAGCACATCCTCGACGTGGCGGAACACAGCCTAGGCCTGCTCGGCTATTGGCCGGTGCCGTCGGCGCGCGTTGCGCCCGCCGCCGCCGAAGCCGAAGCCGAAGCCGAAGCGGTCATGCCGGCCAGCCAGCGGATCGATGACGAAGAGCACCCGGAGCTGTCCGAATCCGTCAGCCTGCTGCCGGGTCAGAATCTTGGGCACCTGTTCGTCGGCGACAGCGCGTCGCCTGCCGTCCCCGTCCATGATCTGGACGGCTTGCGCCTGGCACCGACCGAGGCGACCGCGGCAGCCGGGTGGGAGGGCCATGCCGCAGCCGACCAGGACGACTGGGTCGAGGTCGAGGAGGAGGTCGTCGAGCAGGTGCCGGTGCGCGACGCGCTGGCCGCGAGTACCCACTTCAACGTCGACGCCGAAGGCATCGACGACGACATCCGCGAGATCTTCCTGGAGGAAATGCAGGAGGAGATCGACAACCTGCGCACCGCCGAGCAGGCGTGGCTGGCCGATCCGGCCCAGACCGCGTCCCTGATCGGCATCCGCCGTTCGTTCCACACGCTGAAGGGCTCGGGCCGGCTGGTGGGCGCCGGCGTGCTGGGCGAGTTCGCGTGGAAGGTGGAGGACATGCTCAACCGCGTGCTCGACGACACCATCGAGCCGAACGCGGACGTGCAGGCGCTGGTGCAGCACGCGATCGACGCGTTGCCGCAACTGCTTGCTGCGCTCAGGGGCGAGGGCGTGCCGGTGGTGCCGCTCAGCGCGATCATGCATGCTGCCGGGCAACTGGCCGCCGGCAAGCCGGCGCGCGTGGAGGATCATGCACCGCGGGCCACTGAAACGGTTCGTCGGATCGTGCGCCGGCGCGTGCCGCGCTTCGAGGCGGCCGCGGGAGCCGTGCCGGCGGCAGGCGTGACCGATCCGGAAACCGCCGCCGCGCAGGCCCCGGCCGAGCCTGTCATGGCGGAGCCGGTGATGCCGCCGGTGGATCCGGTGCTGCTGGAGATTCTGCGCAGCGAAGTGGCGCAATACCTGCAGACCATCCGCGCTACGGTCCAGCGCAGCGACATCGAGTTGCCGATCGGCGAGGAACTGCTGCGTGCCGTGCACACGCTGCATGGTGCGATCGCGATGGTCGACATCCCGTCGCTCACGCAACTGCTGTCACCGCTGGAAGGCCTGTTCAAGCGCCTGCGCGCGGCCAATCTGCCGCTGACCTCCGAGGGCGTGCACCTGCTCGAACAGGCGGTCGATGTGGTTGACCGCGTCATGGGCCAGTTCGACGCCGCCGAGCCGCAGCTGCCCGACGCCGACCTGCTGACCGCGCGGATCGTCAACCTGCGCGACCGCTATCCCGAATCCAAGGTCGCGCACGTCGTGTACGAGCCGCGGGCCGACGAGATGGAGCCCGAGGAGCCCGTCGGCGCTACGGATCATGCCGGCGTTGATGAAACGGTCATGACCGCCTCACTCGAGGCCGACATGCTTGAAGCCACTGACATGACGGCGGGCGAGACGCCTGTCGCGTCGCCGGCGCCCGCCGTCGTACAGGCGTCCGATGTCCATCCGGACCAGGCCTACCACGACGAGGTGACGGCGGAGTTGATGGCGGCCCTGGGCGCCTTCGACCCCGAGCAGGCCGTGGCCGGAAAACTGGCCGCCGAACGCGCGGAAGCCGAGCGGATCGCCGCCGAGCAGCAGGCGGCCGAGCGTGCGGAAGCCGCACGGGCCGCCGCTGCGGACAAGACAGCGCACGCCGAAACCGTCGCGCAGGATCCGGTTTACGCCCTGGCGGGGTCCGGCCAGATCGACGCCGATTTAATGGAAGTATTCATCGACGAGGCGCGCGAGATCCTCGACCACGCGGATAGCGTGCTGGCGCAATGGCATGCCGAACCGGGCAACCTGGTGCACGTGCCCGAGTTGCAGCGCGACCTGCACACGCTTAAGGGTGGTGCGCGCATCGCCGGCCTGGTGTCGGTGGGCGACCTCAGTCATGCGATCGAGACCCTGCTCGAAAAGTCGGTCCGCGACCCGTCGGGAACCGGTCCGCTGATCGCCGCACTGGAGGCGAGCTTCGATCAGCTGCATGCCCTGGTGCAGCAGGTGTCGCAGGGTCGCACGCCCGATTACCCGCAGGCCATGATCAACCGCCTGCTGACGCTGGCGGGCGAAACGACGCTGGCCGACGACGTGGAGCCACACGTGGCCGCAACGACGGTCGCGACACCGGCGCCGGCGGTACCATCGCCGGCGGCTGCCGCGATGGATGGCATCGATCAGCTGCCCGAGCTGATGCCGGAGGCGGAAGAGGAGGTGCGTTCCTCGCAGGAGCAGATCCGCGTCCGCGCCGATCTGCTCGACAACCTGGTCAACCATGCCGGCGAAGTGGCGATCTACCGGTCGCGACTGGAGCAGCAGGTTGCCGGTTACCGCTTCAATCTGGTCGAGCTGGAACAGACCGTCTCGCGCCTGCGCAGCCAGCTGCGCATGCTGGAGATCGAGACCGAGGCGCAGATCATCGCGCGCTTCCAGCGCGAGCATCGCGAAGCGGGCATGGCGGCATTCGATCCACTCGAGCTCGACCGCTATTCGCAGTTGCAGCAGTACTCGCGTGCGCTGGCCGAGTCGGTATCCGACCTGGTGTCGATCCAGAACATGCTGGACGAGCTGACCCGCCAGGCCGAGACGCTGCTGATCCAGCAGTCGCGGGTCAGTACCGAGCTGCAGGACGGCTTGCTGCGCACGCGCATGCTGCCGTTCGACACCATGGTGCCGAACCTGCGCCGCACGTTGCGCCAGGCCGCGCAGGAGGAAGGCAAGCATGCCCAGCTCTACGTGGACGGTGCCCACGGCGAAATGGACCGCAACCTGCTCGACCGCATCAAGGCGCCGTTCGAGCACATGTTGCGCAACGCGATCGCGCACGGCATCGAAGCTCCTGCCGAACGCCGCAAGCTCGGCAAGCCGGCCGAGGGCGCGGTGCACATCACGGTGGCGCGCGAGGCCACCGAGGTGGTGGTACGCGTCAGCGACGACGGCCGCGGCCTGAACCGCGAGGCGATCCGCAAGCGCGGCGTCGAGCGCGGCCTGCTGCGCCCGGAGACCCGGCCGACCGACAACCAGCTGCTCTCACTGATCGCCCAGCCGGGCTTCTCCACCGCCAGCCAGGTCACCCAGCTGGCCGGCCGCGGCGTCGGCATGGACGTGGTGGCGAACGAAATCAAGCAGCTCGGCGGTTCGCTGTCGATCGAGTCGGAAGAGGGCAAGGGCGCCACCTTCGTGCTGCGCCTGCCGTTCACCCTCGCGGTGACCCAGGCGATCCTGGTGCGCATCGGCGAGGCGACGTTCGCGATCCCGATGACCTCGGTACAGGGCGTGGCGCGGGTCAACCCGGCCGACCTGGCCGCGCTGATGGCCGAGGACGAGCCGTCGTTCCGCTACGGCGGCGAGGCGTACGGCATTCACGACCTGGCCGAGCTGCTGGGTCTGCCGCCGGGGCTGCCGGCCGAGGATGAGCAGCAACCGCTGTTGCTGACCCGTGCCGGCGACCTGCGCGCGGCGATCCGCATCGACGCGGTGCTCGGGTCGCGCGAGATCGTGGTCAAGTCGGTCGGCCCGCAGATCAGCTCGGTGCCAGGCCTGCTCGGCGCGACCATCATGGGCGACGGCTCGGTACTGATCATTCTGGATCTGGCGCCGCTGGTTCGCCATGGCATCATCCGTCGCGAGCAACGCCTGGCCGAAGGCCTCAGCGCCGTGCGGGCGCCGGTGGTCGAGGAGGCGCAGGTGCGGCCGCTGGTGATGGTGGTGGACGACTCGATCACCATGCGCAAGGTCACCGGCCGCGTGCTGGAGCGTCACGAGTACGAGGTCAGCACCGCGAAGGACGGCATCGACGCGCTGGAGAAGCTGCACGAGCGCGTGCCCGACCTGATGCTGCTGGACATCGAGATGCCGCGCATGGACGGCTACGAGCTGGCCACCCACATGAAGGCGGATCCGCGGCTGCGCGACGTGCCGATCATCATGATCACCTCGCGCAGCGGCGACAAGCATCGCCAGCGGGCGTTCGACATCGGCGTGGATCGCTATCTCGGCAAGCCGTACCAGGAGGCCGAGTTGCTGGCGCAGATCGCCGAGGTGCTGGAGCAACGTGCGGTGGAGCCGATACATGACTGATACCGTTCCGGCGGTGGCCCTGCTTTTCGACGACACCGACCTGGGCGGCCAGTTGCGCGAGGCGTTGCACGAGCGCGGCGCCCGGATCGTCCACGAAGGCGAGGTCTCCAGCCTCAGCCGCGAATTGCTGCAGCGGGTCGGTGCGGACGTGCTGGTGGTCAACCTGGACGACAGCGCCGACGACGCGCTCGATCGCCTGTACGAGGTGATCGACGATGACCGGCCGCGGGTGGTCTTCAATGACGCCCAGGCCAGTCGCGAGCTGACCGGCTGGGATCGTGCGCGCTGGGCGCGCCATCTCGCGGTCAAGGTGATGGCGATGGGCGACATCGATCCGCCGCGTCCGGGGGACGCCCGTGGCGTCGAGGCGCCGGTTGCGCCGCCGGCCGCCGCCGTGGCCACCGGAGCGGCGGCGGAGTCGGCCATTGCCGCTCCCGCCACGGAGCCCGGGACCGACCTTCCGCTCCACCACGATCCCGATGGCCGGCACGAGCAGGTCGCCGCGGCCGAATCGGAGAACCTGGCGGCGGAACTGGAGGCCCTGCTGGCCTCCGGCGAGCTGCCGGATGACGCCGTCGACGAGGCCGGTCCCGGCCTGCGTTACCGTGACGACGACGAGCTGCCGCCGCTGCATGACGGCCATTTCGGCGCGCCACCGCCCGCGGCGGGGCTGGCTGCCGAGCCGACGCCCGTCGCGACCGCGAAGCCCACGACAGGCGCGCGGCCGCCGGCGTTCCAGCTCGACCACCTGCAGCTGTCGCCGCTGGCCGATCCGGCGGACGCCACGGAAGCTGCCGCGCCGGTGGCTCCGGCGCTTGCCGCCGCCGGTCCGGCGGTGCGTGCGCCGGACAGTTGGGCGCTGCTGGACGACGATCCTCCGGTGGCTGCGCCTGCCGCCGAGAAGCCCCACGCCGCGGCGTTTGGCGTCGAGAAACTGAGCGCCGCCGATTTCCTCGCGCCCGACGTCGAGGTGGTCGCGCCCGACCTCGAGCCGACCATGAGCCTCGAGCTGGTGTCGATGGAGGAGGCGATCGCGCCACAGATGCAGGTCTACGAGCACGATCAGGCGATGGCGCTCGACGGGCTCGACGGTGCGCTGAACCGGATCGTGTTGCTGGGCGCCGCGACCGACGGCGTCGACTCCGTGTGTGATTTCCTGTCGGCGTTGCCGGCGACCACCCGGCTCACCTTCCTGCATACCCAGCATCTGGGTGGGCGACCGGACGCGGGCCTGGTGGAGAAATTGGCTGCGCATTGCGCGCTGCCGGTGCGGCTGGCCAGCCGGGGTCGCCGGGTCGGCTGCGGCGAGGTGCTGGTCGTACCTGCCGGTCAGCAGGTGCGCCTGCGCCGCGACGGCAGTGTCGACCTTCAGGCTGACATCGCGCAGGAGCCGTCGATCGACGCCAGCCTCACCATGGCCGCCATCGCGTTCGGCTGCGATGCGCTGGCGATCGTGTTCGCCGGGCGCGGCAACGACGCCGTGGCCGGTGCGCAGGCGATCCATGACCGCGGTGGCCAGGTCTGGGTAGAGTCGTCGTCCGGTGAGCATTTTGCCGACATGGTCAGCGGAATCGTCGCCGAACGGCTGGTCAGTTTCTCCGGTACGCCGCCCGAACTGGCGGCGCGCCTGATCGAGGTATCCCCATGAGTGATCCGCTGCCGCGTGAAATCCGCTGTGTCCTGGTGCCGGTAGGCAACCTGCGCCTGCTGCTGCCCAATGCCACCATCGCCGAAGTGATCACCCAGAGCCGGCCCGAGCCGGTGCCCGGCGGCCCTGCCTGGCTGCTCGGCCGGATCGCCTGGCGCGGCTGGCGCGTGCCGCTGGTGTCGTTCACCGGACTGGCCGGCACCGAAGAGGGCGACGCCGAGCTGGTCGTACGCGTGGCTGTACTGAAGGCGCTCGGCGGCAACCCGGCGATGCCGTTCATCGCGGTGCAGACCCAGGGCTTCCCGCGCCTGACCACGCTCAATGCCGAGCTGATCATCCCCACCCACGACGGCAGGCAGCTGCCGCCGGGCGTGCGCGCCCACGTGCTGGTGCGCGACGACGTGGCGATGATCCCGGACCTGGAGTGGATCGAAGCCACCCTGCTCGATCTGTTCGGCGACGCCGAGCCAGTGCACGCTGCGGCATCGTCCGCCACGGAAGACTGAGCCGGACGGCGGTGACGGCAGCCTAGCTGTCGCCGTGCAGGGCCTGCAGCGCAGCCAGCGCAGCCAGTCCGGCCGTTTCCGTGCGCAGGATGCGCGGACCCAGCCGCAGGCCTTCGAAACCGGCGGCCGTCAGCGCACCGACATCGCGTTCGCCCAGGCCGCCTTCCGGGCCGACCACCAGCAGGCCGCCGGCCGCGCCGAAGCGCAGTTCCCGGGACGAGCGGCCGGCTTCCGGCAGCAGCGCCAGGCGCAGCGCGCCCTCCGCGGCCAGGCCCTCCAGCCACGCCGGCAAGGGTAGCGCCTGGACTATTTCCGGGAGGCGCGCACGACCGCTCTGCTCGCAGGCGCTGGCCGCCACCGCGCGCCAGTGCGCGAGCCGCTTCTCCGCGCGCGCCGCATCCAGCTTCACCTCGGCGCGCTCGGTCAGCAGCGGCACGATGCGGATCACGCCAAGC
Organism: Rhodanobacter sp. GW835-FHT13D09; assembly: GCF_058793995.1. Classification (NCBI taxonomy): domain Bacteria; kingdom Pseudomonadati; phylum Pseudomonadota; class Gammaproteobacteria; order Lysobacterales; family Rhodanobacteraceae; genus Rhodanobacter; species Rhodanobacter sp. GW835-FHT13D09. The sequence continues at coordinate 425,572 of NZ_JBXAGL010000002.1, forward strand.
TCGGTGGCCTTCTGCACGATCAGGTCCATCTTTTCGCCGCGGGCGACGCCCTGGGCCAGGGTCAGCCGCAGCGGCGACTCGTTGGTCAGCGCGTGGCAGCCGTCCACCCGCACGACGACTTCGCGCTTGCCGACGGCGAGGATCGTGGCGGGGTAGTCGTTGCCGTCGCCGTTGAACAGCGTCAGCGGGTCGCCGGGGGCCATGCGCAGCACGCGTGCGACATGTTCGCCGGCCTGTGCCGGCAAGATGCGTTCGGCGCCGGCGGCAAGCGGCAGGTCGACGTGGATGCGGATGTTTCGCATGGAACGATGGGCGGCAAAATCCCAGCATAGCCGAGCCCGCCGGCGGCGGCGTGGCGCCGGCGATGTGCAGCGGGATTTCCGCCGTGGATGCGGTTGCCCGCGGCACGGGATCGGCGCAGCATGGAGATGCCTCTCCCGGTGGCCATCGGAGGTCCCCGCCATGTTCAGACAGACTCTCGTTTCGTTCATCCTGTGCGCCGGCATGACCGTCGGCGCGGCGGCATTCGCCCAGGACGCGTCGCCGGCCAGCCCGGCACCTGCCAGCCAGGCCGGCCGCCCCGCGGCCGCCGCCACGGCTGGCAGGTCGCCGCTCAAACCCGGCGACCGCAACTGCCTGCGCAGCACCGGCAGCCTGATTCCGGCCAAGCAAGGTCAATGCCTGCCGGTGGCGGGGCGCAGCTACAGCGGCGACGAGCTGCGCCGTACCGGCGTCAACGACACGGCGCGCTCCCTGCAGATGCTCGATCCGAGCATCAGCGTCAGCCACTGACCGGCAGGCCGCTTACGGACCGGCCACGGCCCTGGCGATGCCTGCCGCGGCGATCTCCACCAGCCGGTCGATCTCCGGTTCGGTGATCACGAACGGCGGCATGAAATACACCACGTCGCCGAGCGGGCGCAGCAGCGCGCCGTGCTGCAGGCCGTGCAGGTAGACGCGCAGACCGCGCCGTTCCGCCGCGGGATAAGGCCGGCGGCTGGCCTTGTCGGCGACCAGCTCGACGGCGGCGATCATGCCGGTCTGGCGCACGTCGGCAACGTGGAGGTGCCCGCGCAGCGGCTCCAGCCGCCGCGCCATGTGCGCGGCCAGTGCGCGGTTGCGCGCGAGCACCGGCTCGTCGCGGAAGATCGCCAGGGTCTCCAGCGCCACCCGGCAGGCCAGCGGGTTGCCGGTATAGCTGTGCGAGTGCAGGAACGCCTTGCCGGCGCCGTATTCGGCGTAGAACGCCTGATAGACCGCGTCGCGGGTCAGCACGGCCGACAACGGCAGGAAGCCGCCGGTGAGTCCCTTCGACAGGCACATGAAATCCGGCGATACCGACGCCTGCTCGCAGGCGAACAGGGTGCCGGTGCGGCCGAAGCCGACCGCGATCTCGTCGGCGATGAAATGCACCGCGAACTCGTCGCATAACCGGCGCAGGCCGGCGAGATAGGCCGGGTGATACATGCGCATGCCGCCGGCGCACTGCACCAGCGGCTCGACGATCACCGCGCAGGTCTCGTGGGCGTGGCGTTCCAGCAGTGCGCGCAGTTCGCCGAGGCGGCGCATGGCGGTCTGTTCGGCGGACTCGCCCGGCTCGCCTTCGTACGCATCCGGCGACGGCGCCAGGAACGGCGTCAGCAGCAGCGGCGCATAGGTCTTGCGGTACAGCGCCACGTCGCTGACCGACAGCGCGCCCAGTGTCTCGCCGTGGTAGCTGCCGGTCAGCGCGATGAAGCGGGTCTTCTCGCCATGGCCCTGGTTGAGCCAGTAGTGGAAGCTCATCTTCAGCGCCACCTCGATCGCCGCCGAACCGTTGTCGGCGTAGAACACCCGGTCGAGCCCGGGTGGGGTGATCCGCACCAGCTCCTCGGCCAGTTCGATCGCCGGCTCATGCGTGAAACCGGCGAAGATCACGTGCTCCAGCCGCTGCGCCTGGTCGGCGAGGGCGGCAGCGATGCGCGGGTTGGCGTGGCCGAACAGGTTGGTCCACCACGAACTGATGCCGTCCAGGTAGCGATGGCCGTCGGCATCGAGCAGCCAGGCGCCTTCGCCGCGCACGATCGGCAGCATCGGCACGCTCTCGTGATCGTGCATCTGCGTGCAGGGGTGCCAGATGTGTCGCAGGTCGCGCGCGGCGAGGGCGGCGTTGCCGCTTGCGGGGTTGTTCATCCGGCTATGATCGGCCTTGCGCGACGGGCGCTCAAGCCCGCGCATGGATATTCCCGGGAAGTGATCCTTGAAGCCCCTGCGAACATGCCTGGTCGGTCTCGGCGTGCTGGTGCTGGCCGCGGCCCTGCTGCTGTGGTTCCTGCCGGCGCGCTGGGCGTTGCCGTGGCTCGCGCCGCGACTGCACGGGCTGCAACTGCAGCAGGTGCAGGGCAGCCTGTGGGAGGGCCGCGCCGGCGCCGTCGTGGCCGCCGACGGGCGCGTGCTGGGGCAGCTGCAATGGCAACTGTCGCGGCGCAGCCTGCTCGGGCATTCACCATTGCAGTTGCGGTTCGCGGGCGCGCCGTTGTCGTTTTCCGGCAAGCTGCGGCGCCTCGCCGATGCACGCGTCGCTGTCGACGATGTCGACGCGCGCGTGCAACTGGCCGCGCTGGATGCCTACACGAGGTTGCCGCTGGGCCAGCCGCGCGGCGAACTGCGACTCGCCATCGCGCACGCGCTGCTGCAGGGGGGCTGGCCCGTAAAGTTGCAGGCACATGCATTGTGGCCGGAGGCGGTCGTGCGTACCCGCGAAGGCAACCTGGCGCTGGGCACGCTGCAGGGCCAGGCGCAGGCGACCAGCGGCGTGATCCATGCGCAGTGGCGGGACGATGGCCACGGTCCGCTGCAGGTCGCCGGCGAGCTGCAACTGAGCCCGCTGGGCTGGCGACTGGACGCGACGCTGCGCGCCCGACACACTGACCCGACCATGCGCCGCTGGCTGGCCACGCTGGGACCGGTGGCGGCCGACGGCAGCGTGCATGTCCGGCGCAGCAGCGGCCTGGCCGGCAGCACGCCCGCATCATCCACCCACTGAGGACGCGAGACGAATATGAATTCCGATACTGCCGCCATCGCACTGGCGGCCGCACGCGAAGCGGCGACGGCCGCGGCCGAGGTAATCCGGCACTACTGGCGGCGCGGCGTCGAAGTGGAGCTGAAGTCCGACGCGACCCCGGTGACGGTCGCCGACCGCGAGGCCGAGCAGGCGATCCGCCGGATCCTGCAGGCCGCGCTGCCGCAGGCGTCGATCTACGGCGAGGAGTTCGGCCTGGACGGCGAGCGCGGCGGCCTGCTGTGGCTGGTCGATCCGCTCGACGGCACCAAGAGCTTCGTGCGCCGCACGCCGTTCTTCTCCACCCAGATCGCACTGATGGAGCGCAGCGAACTGGTGCTGGGCGTATCCAGCGCGCCGGTCTACGGCGAGACGATGTGGGCGGTTGCAGGCCAGGGCGCGTGGCTCGACGGCGAGTGCGTGCGGACGGCGGATACGGCGGAGATGGCGCAGGCCTCGCTTTCCACCGGCAACGTCAGGACGCTCACCGGCGACGCGCGCTGGGAGGCGCTGGGCGCGCTGATCCGCGAGAGCAACCGGATCCGCGGCTACGGCGATTTCTGCCACTACCACCTGCTGGCACGCGGCAGCCTGGACCTGGTGATCGAGTCGGACGTGAACATCCTCGACATCGCCGCGCTGGCGGTGATCGTGCGCGAGGCCGGCGGCGTGTTCACCGACCTCGACGGCGTACCGCTCACGCTGGACACGCGCAGCGTGCTGGCCGGTACGCCGGCGATCCACGCGCAGGCCCTGCAGCGCCTGCGGTGTTGAACCACGCGAGCTAGAATGCCCCGATGCGCAAACTACCGATCATCCATGCCACGCGCGATGTCAGCGACAGCCATTTCCTGCACGTCGAGCAGCTCGACCTGGAGTTCTCCAACGGCGAACGGCGCACCTACGAGCGACTGAAGGGCAGCGGCCTGGGCGCGGTGATCATCGTACCGATGCTGGACGACGACACGGTGTTGCTGGTGCGCGAGTACGCCGGCGGACTCGGCCGCTACGAGCTGGGCCTGCCGAAAGGGCGGCTGGACCAGGACGAGACCGCCGAGCAGGGCGCCGAGCGGGAACTGAAGGAGGAGGTCGGCTACGGCGCGCGCCGGCTGAAGATCCTGCACAACCTGTCGCTGTCGCCCTCGTACATGACGCACATGGCGCATGTGGTGCTGGCGCAGGATCTTTACCCCGAGAAGCTGGCCGGCGACGAACCGGAGGAACTCGAGGTGGTGCCGTGGAAGCTGTCCGAGCTGCACACGCTGCTGGGTCGCGGCGACGTGACCGAAGGGCGCTCGATCGCCGCGCTGTTCATGGCCCGCGAGTACCTCGCCGGGCGCTTCCCGCGCACATGAGCACGGCGCCCCTTTTTGCCCGCCAGGTCGGCGAGATCGCCCGCGCCGCCGGAGCCGCCATCCTCGAGGTCTACCACGGCGACTTCGCGGTGCAGACCAAGGACGACGCCTCGCCGCTGACCGCTGCCGACCTGGCCGCCCAGCGGGTCATCACGGCCGGTTTGGCCGCACTCGACCCGGTGCTGCCGGTGCTGTCGGAGGAGGCGAAGGCCTTGCCATGGTCCGAGCGCCGGCACTGGTCGCGTTATTGGCTGGTCGATCCGCTCGACGGCACCCGCGAGTTCATCAAGCGCAACGGCGAGTTCACCGTCAACATCGCGCTGATCGACGATCGCTGCAGCGCGCTCGGCGTGGTGCTGGCGCCGGTGACTGGCGAGCTTTACGTCGCCGAACGCGGCCAGGGGGCGTGGCTGCAGGCCGAGGCCGGTGGCCCCTGGCAACGCATCCGCACGCGCACCCTGGCGCACCCGCCGCTGGTGGCCGGCAGCCGTTCGCACGGCGGCGTGCAGGGCGAACGGCTGCAGTCGCTGGTCGGCAGCGACTACCGGCTGGTGCCGCTGGGCTCGTCGCTGAAGTTCTGCCTGATCGCGCGCGGCGCGGCGGACCTCTACCTGCGCCTCGGCCTCACCAGCGAGTGGGATACCGCCGCCGCGCAGTGCGTGCTGGAGGAGGCCGGCGGAGCGGTGCTCGATCTGGCCGGCCGGCCATTCCGCTACAACCGCGGCGAGTCGCTGCTGAACCCTGAATTCGTCGCGGTGGGCGACGGCACGATCGACTGGGCGGCACGGCTGCAGGCGCCATGAGCGACCCGACCCGGCACAGCCTCGACGACCTGCTCGCGATCATGGCGCGCCTGCGCGACCCCGAGCGCGGCTGCCCGTGGGACGTACGGCAGGATTTCGCCTCGATCGCGGCGTACACGATCGAGGAAGCGTACGAAGTGGCCGACGCGATCGACCGCCGCGACTGGCACGATCTGCGCGACGAGCTGGGCGACCTGCTGCTGCAGGTGGTGTTCCATGCGCAGATGGCGGCCGAACGGGGTCTGTTCGATTTCGCCGATGTCGCCCACGCGATCAGCGCCAAGATGCTGCGGCGCCACCCGCATGTATTCGGCGACACGCGCTACGCCGACCTCGACGAGCAGATGCAGGCGTGGGAAGCGATCAAGACGGCCGAGCGCGCGGACAAGGGCGCGCCGGCGGACGACAGTGCGCTGGCCGGCATCTCCGGCGGCCTGCCGGAGTGGAAGCGCGCGCAGAAGCTGCAGCAGCGCGCGGCCGCCACCGGTTTCGCCTGGCCCGGCCCCGAACCGGTGCTGGACAAGCTGGCCGAGGAAGTGGACGAGGTGCGCGCCGAATTCGCCAACGGCGCCGATCCGGCGCGGCTGCAGGACGAGGTCGGCGACGTGCTGTTCGTGGCGGTGAACCTGGCGCGCCACGCCGGCGTGGATTTCTCGCAGGCGCTGCGTCACGCCAATGCCAAGTTCGAGCGGCGTTTCCGCCGGATGGAACGGCTGGCCGCGGTCGAGGGCGCCGCGTTCGGCGAGCGCACGCTGGCCGAACAGGAACAGCTCTGGCTGCGCGCCAAGCAGACGGAACACCTGTCCTAGAGCCGGCGCGATGGCGCCAGGTCGCCGATCACGCCGCTGCCCTGGTGGTCGATGCCGTGCATGCGCGTGTCATGGTCGCGATAGCAGCGAATCCCGCGGGAGCCCTTGCCCGCCGCTGCAGGGGGAGGCGTATTCTGAGCCATCACGAACGAGGCCGATCCGGTGATCAGCACGGCCAGCCATGACGGGTCTCCTCTCAGGAAGACCAGGGAAACGTGACCGGCCCGGCTGCGTTGAGTGCGGCACCCATGCTTCATGCCTGCAACCTTTCTCCCCTCGGCTGCATCCCAGGCGGGTCGACCATCCAAGGAGAATTCCCATGCGCCGCCTTCTCACCGCCGCGCTGCTGCTCGCGCCGATCGCCGCCTTAGCCGCCACGCCGTGCAAGTACGAAGCACCGCGCAACCTGCAACTCGACCTGGCCGGCGTGCACGGCGTGCAGATCGAGGTGAACAGCCATGATCTTCACCTGACCGGCAGCGGCAATGCCAGGGGCCTCACCCTGCACGGCCGCGCCTGTGCTTCCGGGCAGGCGGCGCTGGACCAGCTGCAGGTCACCCAGCGGCGCGAAGGCGACCAGCTGCTGATCGATATCGGTGGCAGCGGCGGCTTCGGTTTCAGCCTGTTCGGCGGCAGTTCCTACACCAGTCTCGACGTCACCGTGCAACTGCCGGCGAACCTGCCGGTCACCGTGCGCGTGGGTTCCGGCGACGCCGACGTCAGCGGCGTGCAGCAGCTGCAGACCTCAGTCGGCTCGGGCGCCCTGCACGTGCGCCAGGTGTCCGGCAAGTTCGCTACCAGCGTGGGCTCGGGCGATGTCGATGCGGCCAATGTCGGCAGCCTGGAGCTGGGCTCGGTGGGCTCCGGCGACTTCAAGGCCACGGGCGTCAGGGGCGACGCCCGGATCGGCAGCATCGGCTCGGGCGACGTCACCCTGCGCAGCGTCGGCGGCAGCGTGCGTGCCGATACGCTGGGCTCGGGCGATCTGAACGTGCACGACGTGGCCGGTGATTTCAGCCTCGGCGCCAAGGGCAGTGGCGATGTCGGCCACTCCGGCGTGAAGGGCAAGGTCAGCGTGCCGCACGACGACGATTGATCGCGACCCCGGCCGGCGACCTTGTGGGGCGGGCACTGCCCGCCGTGCTTTTCGGCGATGCACACAATCAAGAGCGGCGGGCAGTGCCCGCCCTACAAAGCTGTTGCTCCGATGGTTGAAAAGATTTAAAGCAACAGCATCGCCCGCGAGCGGGCTCCTACGCGTGGATCCAACGCCAGGCCAGGTACGCCAGCGGTGCGCATGCCAGCAGGAACGGGATCGACGCCAGGTGCAGCAGCCGCAGGCCATGCGGCTGCTTCGCCAGGCGCAGCGCGATCAGGTTCGCCAGCGAACCGATCGCGCTGCCGAAGCCGCCCACGTTCACCGCCACCGCGAGTGCGATCGGATCGGGCGCGCGTTCGAGCAGAAGCACCGTCGCCGGCACGTTGCTGATCAGCTGCGAGGCGACGATGCCACCGGCGTACAGGGTCAGCGGCTGGCTGAAGTCGAACCGGTCCAGCATCCGCTGCACCAGCGGCAGCTCGGCGAAATGGCCCAGGCTCAGGAAGATCGCGGCGAAGGTGAGCAGCAACAGCCAGTCGATCCGTGCCAGGCTCGATCGCGCCAGCAGGGCGAACAGTACCAGCAGCAGCGCGGCGCCCAGCGGTGCGTGGCCATATTCCATCAGCAGCACCATGCCGACCAGGGCGATCATCGACCACGCGCCGAGCCGTGCGGACACTACCTGGCCGTCGATCCGCTCGGGCACCAGGGCCACCCGGTCGCGCGGCAGCCACAGCAGGGTGAACGCCGCCAGCAGCACGAACATCACCGCCGCGGCCGGCAGCATCGCCGCGGTGAAATGCAGGAAGGCCAGTTGCGAGTGCTGCCACAGCAGCAGGTTCTGCGGGTTGCCGATCGGACTCAGGGTGGAGCCCGCGTTTACCGCCAGCGCCTCCAGCACCACCATGCGCAGCACCGGCAGGTTCGACACGCCGCCGATCGCCAGGGTCAGCGGCACGATCAGGAACAGGCTCACGTCGTTGGTCAGCACCATCGACAGCAGCGCCGTCGCCGCCACCAGCAGCAGGCCCAGGCTGCGCAGCGAACGCGCACGCGCCACCACGGCCGCCGCCGCGTGCTGCACCAGTCCGCTGTCGCTGATACCCTGGATCGCGATCAGCAGACCCGTCAGGCCGGCCAGCGTGGGCAGCTGCAGCCATCGGCGATAACTGGCCAGAGGCTGCGGATCGAACACCGCCAGCGCGATCGCCAGCGCCGCGAACAGCCACAGCAGCCACTCCTCCCTGAGGCGCTGTCGCAGGCGGTTCGCTGTCATCGGGACATCCGGCGGAGGGGGTGCCCGCGTACTTTATCAGCGGGATCTCCGGCAACAGCTCAGCCCTCGCGCAACAAGCGCATAGGCGGCGTGCGGCTGACCTTGCGGGTGCCGGCCAGGCCCAGCAGCATCACCACCAGCGCCGCGCCGGCGGCACCGCCGAGCAGCGGCCACATCGGCGGCACGAAGTTCTCGATATGGAACACCGCCTGTCCCAGCCACAGCCCGGCACCGGCGGCGCCGAGCGCGGCGGTGAGGCCGGCGACCAGCCCGAGCAGGGCGAATTCGCAGGCGGCGGCCACGCGCAGTTGTGCGCGGCGCGCGCCCAGCGTGCGCAGCAGCGCGGCTTCGTGGCGACGCTCGGCGGCGCTGGCGGCGAGCGCGGCGGCCAGCACCAGCGCGCCGGCGAGCAGGCTGAAGCCGAGGATCCAGCGCACCGCGCTGCCGACCCGGTCGACGATCTCGCGCACGCGGTCGAGCAGCGCGTCGACATCGACCAGGCTGAGGTTGGGGTAGTCGCGCGACAGCTGCGCCAGCTCCGCGGCGTGTCCGCGCGGCAGGTGGAAGCTGGCCAGCCAGGTATGCGGCAATCCGCCGGCGTGGGCCGGGTCGAGCAGCAGGAAGAAGTTGACCCGGAACGAACTCCAGTCCACCCTGCGCACGCTGCCGACCTTCGCCTCGATGCTGCTTTCACCGACGTCGAAGCGCAGCGTGTCGCCGACCTTCAGCGCGAACATGTCGCGCCACATGGTGTCGGTCGACACCTCGGCGCGGGCCGGCTGCGCACCGTGCCAGCGACCTGCGATCACCTCGTTGGCGGGCGGCAGGGCGGCGGACCAGGACAGCCGCAACTGGCGGTCGGCCCAGTCCTTGGCGCGCTCGTCCGCGAAGTGCAGCCGGTCGATCGGCTGGCCGTTGATCGCGGTGAGCTTGCCCACCGCCAGTGGCAGCATGTTGAGCTGGTCGCCGCCGATATGGTCCAGCGCCTGGGTGAAGCCGGCACGCTGGTCATCCTGCAGGTTCAGCGCGAACCAGTTTGGCGTGTTTGCCGGCAGCTCCTGGCGCCAACCCTGCAGCAACGCCGGTGCCACCACCGCCAGCAACAGCAGCGCGCACAGGCCCAGGCTGAGCGCGGTGGCCTGGATCACGCTCAGCGCCGGTCGCCGCGCCAGCGCGGCCAGGCCCAGCCGCAGCGCCGGATGCGCGCCCGGTGCGATGCGCCGGGCCAGCCACAGCAGCGCTCCGGCCAAGAGCGCCGCAATCAGCGCCACGCCGAGCAGGCTGGCGGCGAGGATGCCGGCCAGGGTGAGCGAGCGGCTCTGGCTCCAGATCAGGCCGAGCGCCACCAGCGCCGGGATCAGGTACAGCGCATCGAAGCGGCGCACCCGCCGCTGCATGCTCTGGCGGAATACGGCAACGGGAGCGACTTCGGCCAGCCGCGCCACTGGCGGCAGCGCAAAGCCGACCAGCACCGCAATGCCCATCGCGGCCGCGGCGAACGACGGCGCCAGCGGCAGCGCGGTCGGCATGCTGCCGAACAGCTGGCTGGCCAGCAGCCAGGCCAGTTGCGCCAGCCCCAGCGCGATCAGCACGCCGAGTGCGGCGGCCGGCACGGCGAGCGCGGCCAGCGTGCCCAGCAACAGGCCCAGCACGCGCCGTCGCGACGTACCCAGCGCACGCAGCAACGCCACTTCGGCAGTCTTGCGTCGTGCGTAGCGCTGCGCGGACAGCGCGATCGCGATGCCGGCCAGCAACGCCGAGAGCAGGGCGGTGAGGCGCAGGAACGCGCCGGCGCGGTCGAATGCCGTGCGCATGCGCTCCTGGGTCTGCTCCGGCGTGATCAGCTCGGCGCCCTGCGGCAGCACGGTCGCCTGCGCCCAGTCGCGCCAGGCCTGCACCGCAGCCGGTGTGCCGGCCAGCAGCAGGCGGTGGCGGGCGCGGCTGCCGGTGCCGAGCAGGCCGGCCTGTTCGGCATCGGCCAGGCTCATCAGCGCACGCGGCGCCAGCGCCAGCAGTTCGCCGCCATCGGGCTGGCGCAGCAGTTCGGCGGCGATGGTCAGCTCGCGCCCGCCCAGTTGCAGCGGCTGGCCGACCTTGAGGCCCAGCGCCACCAGCGCACGATGGTCGAGATAGACCTCGCCCGCGGCCGGGGCGTGGCTGTTGCGCGTGCGCCCGGCGGCGTCGCGCAGCTCCAGCTTGCCGCGTAGCGGATAGTGCGCATCGACGGCCTGCACGTCGAGCAGTTGGGCCTCCTCGTGGGCGAACGCCACGCTGGGGAAGCCGGCGGTGCGGCTGAGCTGCAGACCGTCGCGGCGGGCGCGGTCGGCGAACGTCTCCGGCACCGCCTGCGGCGACGACACGCCGATGTCGCCGCCGATCAGTTCGGCGGCGCTGGCCAGCATGCCGCGTTCGATCCGCGTCGCCAGCGTGGCGACCACGCCCAGCGCCACCACGGCAAGCACCAGCGAGGCGGCCAGCGTGCGCAATTCCGGCAGGTGCCATTCGCGGCGCAGGCTGCGCAGGGACAGGCGTAGAAGGTTCATGGCTTTGCTCCTCCCCCTGCGCAGCAGGGGGAGGCTGGGAGGGGGTGGCTCAGGGTGGCGGGCAGATCAAGAGCACCCCACCCCAGCCCTCCCCTGCGACCGAAGGAAGTCCCTTTGGGGCAAGCAGGGGAGGGAGCAAGGTAGGCATGGGAGGGAGCAAGGGCGGCGCGTGACGCAGGGATGCTCATGCGGGATCCCCGGACGCGGCCACCACGCGGCCCTCTTCCAGCTCGATCCGGCGATCGCAGCGCGCGGCCAGGGTCGCGTCGTGGGTGACCAGCACCAGGGTGGTGCGGTGGTCGCGGTTCAGCGCGAACAGCAGGTCGCAGATGTGGTGGCCGGTACGCTGGTCGAGGTTGCCGGTGGGTTCGTCGGCGAACAGCACACGCGGGCCGTGCACGAACGCGCGGGCGATTGCCACGCGCTGCTGCTCGCCGCCGGAGAGCTGGGCGGGGTAGTGCCGCCGGCGCGCGCCCAGCCCCACCGCTTCGAGCGCTTCGCGTGCGCGCGTGCGCGCCGCGCTGCTGCCTTCCAGTTCCAGTGGCAGCATCACGTTCTCCTCGGCGGTGAGCGCAGGCAGCAGCTGGAATGACTGGAACACGAAGCCGACCAGCCGCCGGCGCAGGTCGGCGCGGGCTTCCTCGTCCAGCTGTTGCAGCGCGTGGCCGTCCAGCGCGATGCGGCCGTCGTCCGGCGTGTCCAGCCCGGCCAGCAGGCCGAGCAGGGTGGTCTTGCCGGAACCGGAGGCGCCGACGATGGCGAAGCTTTCGCCCGACCGCACCTGCAGGCTGACCTGGCTGAGGATCTCCAGTCTCCCCTCGGGGCCGTTGACCGACTTGCTAACATCGCAGGCTTCAAGAAGAGGCCGGGAAGAATCGCTCATGCGTCGATGCCTGTGGTGGCTGGTTTTTCTCTGCGGCATCGGCAGCGCCCAGGCGGCCGCGCCGAAAACCGTGCTGGTGCTGGGTGACTCGCTGTCCGCCGCGCACAACATCCCGCTCGAGTCCGGCTGGGTGCACCTGCTGGATGCGCGTCTGGACCAGATGGTGCCGAAGTGGCGCGCGATCAATGCCAGCATCAGCGGCGAGACCTCGCTGAGCGGGCGCAACCGCCTGCCGGCATTGCTGGCGAAGTACCGTCCGGCGGTGCTGGTGCTGGAACTGGGCGCCAACGACGGCCTGCGCGGCCTGCCGCTGCCGGCCCTGCGCAACAACCTTGACGCGATGATCCGCACCGCGCAGCAGGCGAAGCTGCGGGTGCTGCTGGTCGGCATCGAACTGCCGGTGAACTATGGTCAGCGCTACCGCGACGGGTTGCGCGCGGTCTATGCGGAACTGGCACAAAGCCGCCACGTCGCGCTGGTGCCGTTCCTGCTCGAAGGCGTCGCGCTCGACCCCGCGCTGATGCAGGCTGACGGCCTGCATCCGGTGGCTGCCGCCCAGCCGCGGGTACTGGATACCGTGTGGGAGCCGTTGCGGCCGTTGCTTCATTGAAACCGAACCGGCTCTGAACCGTTATCGCCGGCTTTCACACGGCCGTCACTTGTGCGCCGGTTATCTCTTCACGTGTGTGAAGATGTGAGGACGCGGAGGTAAGGACGATGACCGTACATGATGAACAGGCAGGGTTGATCCTGCTGGTCGAAGACAACCGCCAGATAGCCGAGATGGTCGGCGAGTTCCTGGAGCGCCGCGGCTACTCGGTGGATTACGCTGCCGACGGCGTGAGCGGACTGCACCTGGCAGTGTCCAACAGCTACGACGTGCTGGTGCTGGACCTGATGCTGCCGGGGCTGGACGGCCTGGAGGTCTGCCGCAAGCTGCGCCGGGAGGCGAAGAAATCCACCCCGGTGCTGATGCTCACCGCCCGCGACACGCTGGAGGACAAGCTGGCCGGGCTCGAGGCCGGCGCCGACGATTACCTGGTGAAGCCATTCGAGGTGCGCGAGTTGGAGGCGCGGCTGCGTGCGCTGATCCGCCGGGACCGCCGCCAGGTCTCCACCGAGGTGCTCAGCGTCGGCGACATGACCCTGGACACCGCCACGCTGCGGCTGACCCGCGAGGGCCAGGAACTCACCGTGTCGCCGATCGGCCTGAAGTTGCTGGCGATCCTGATGCGCGAGTCGCCGCGGGTGGTCAGCCGGCGCGATATCGAGCGCGAGATCTGGGGCGATACGCTGCCGGACTCGGACACTCTGCGCTCGCATCTCTACAACCTGCGTCGGGTCATCGACAAGCCCTTCGCGCGACCCCTGCTACATACCATCCATTCTGCAGGGTACCGTCTCGCGGATATCGAATCGGAAGTGGCGTCCGCGCCCCAGACAGTCTGACAACGCACATGGTGCTTGCATGTAATGGATAGCCGGGTCAACGCAGTCCACTGCCGCGTGGGGGCCTTCCGTCGGCGCATCGGGTGGGTCTTCGGGCTGCAGTCGCTGACGGTGGTGGCCGTCTGCGTGCTCGGCCTCTACGACGTGGCGCCGACGGCCATGGTGATTGCGGTCATCGTGCTCGCCACGGCATTCGCGTGGCTGGCTGCCCGGCGCGAGTGGCGGCCGGTGCGTGCGTTGGCCCGGCTGGTGAGCCGGTGGGAGGGCCAGCCATTCGATCCGGCGGCCTTGCACCTGGACCAGCTGTCCGCCGACACCGATGCCGACGTGGCTTCGCTGGCGCGCGGCCTGCACGGTTTCGCCACCCGCCTGGCCGGCTACAACCAGCGCGAGCGCAACTTCACCCGCGACGCCAGCCACGAGCTGCGCAGCCCCCTCACGGTGATCAAGATGTCGATCGACATGCTGGCCGAGGAAGAGGGCCTCACCGACTTCGGCATGCGCTCGGTGCGCCGGATCAAGCGCGCCACCCGCGAGATGGAGGTGCTGGTCGAGGCCTTGCTGATCCTGGCGCGCGAGACGGACAGCGTCACCGACGATGAGTACTTCGTGGTCAACGACGTCCTGCGCAAGGAACTGGAGTCCGCCCGCGAGTTGATCGCCGGCCGTCCGATCGAACTGCTGCTGGACGAGCCGGCCCGTTTTGCGCTGCGGGGCTCGCGGCAGGCGTTATCGGTGCTGTGCTGGCAGCTGATCCGCAACGCCTGCGAGCAGACCGAGCAGGGCAGCGTGGTGATCTGCGTGCTGCCTGGCGCGGTCAGCGTGCGCAACCGGATAGCATCCCAGGTACCCGGTGGCAGCGATGGTCGCCCGCTGCGCGTTCGTGGCGTCGATCGGCATGGTTTTGAACTGGCCATCGCCCAGCGGATCAGCGATCGCTTTGCCTGGCCGCTGGAGTTGCAGGCGGGCCAGGGTCAGGAAAACATCGCCCGCATCCGCTTTCCGCACCCGTTGCCGGTAGGCGAAGCGGCGGAATCCGCCTTGTAGGGCGGGCACGGCCGCCGGCTTTTCGGTTCCGGAGCAAAGCGGCGGGCGGTGCCCGCCCCACGTATCAGCCGGCTTGCAGCGCCGGGACCACCGCGAATGCGCAGCCGGTCTTCGCCTTCACCTCGTCCAGGCTGACGCCTTCGTTGAGTTCGATCAGGGTCAGGCCCTTGCCCTTGGCTACCTCGAACACGCACAGGTCGGTGATGATCAGATCCACCACCTGCTTGCCGGTCAGCGGCAGGTCGCACTGGTTCTTGATCTTCGGCGAACCGTCCTTCGCGGTGTGCTCCATCAGCACCACCACGCGCTTGACGCCGCTGACCAGGTCCATCGCGCCGCCCGGGCCCTTGACCATCTTGCCCGGCACCATCCAGTTCGCGAGGTCGCCGTGCGCGGATACTTCCAGGCCGCCCAGGATCGACAGGTCGATATGGCCGCCGCGGATCATCGCGAACGACTCGGCGCTGGAGAAGAAGCTGGAGCCGGGCAGGGTGGTGATGGTCTGCTTGCCGGCGTTGATCAGGTCGGGGTCGATCTGCTCCTCGGTCGGGAACGGGCCGATGCCGAGCAGGCCGTTTTCCGATTGCAGGGTGACGTTGACCCCGTCGGGGATGTAGTTCGCCACCATGGTCGGGATGCCTATCCCCAGGTTCACGTAGAAACCGTCGCGCAGCTCCTTCGCCGCGCGCCTGGCCATCGCCACGCGCAGCGGGCTTTCCTTGCCGCCGGCCACGCCGGCGATGGTGCGGAACTCGATGCGTTTCTCGTACTTCGCGCCCTGCACGATGCGGTCGACGTAAATGCCCGGCACGTGGATGTTGTTCGGGTCCAGCTCGCCGACCGGCACCAGGTGCTCCACTTCGGCCACGCAGACCTTGCCGCAGGTGGCGATCATCGGATTGAAATTGCGTGCGGTCTCGCGGAACACCAGGTTGCCGTGGGCGTCGCCCTTCCACGCCTTCACGATCGACAGGTCGGCGGTGATGGATTCCTCCAGCACGTATTCCTTGCCGCCGAACACCTTGGTTTCCTTGCCCTCGGCCAGCTTGGTGCCGAACGCGGTGCGCGTGTAGAAACCGGGGATGCCGGCGCCACCGGCGCGCAGCTTCTCGGCCAGCGTGCCCTGCGGGGTCAGGTGCAGCTCCAGCTCGCCGGCCAGGGTCTGCCGCTCGAACTCCTTGTTCTCGCCCACGTAGGAGGCGTAGACACGCTTGACCTGGTGCGTCTTCAGCAGCGGGCCCATGCCGAAGTCGTCCACGCCGGCGTTGTTGCCGACGATAGTCAGGTCCCTGGTGCCGGCCTCCAGCAACGCGCCAATGAGGTTCTCGGGGATGCCGCACAGGCCGAAACCGCCGGCGGCGATCGTCATGCCATCGAACAACAGGCCGTCAAGGGCTTTCGCCGCGCTCGGATAAACCTTGTCCATCGCTGTGCCTTCCTCGGGGAGAGTCAGCTGCCAAGGATACGACGGTTTGGCCCGGCGCGGCCTTGTACCAAGGTCGCAGGCGGAGGCAACGCGCATTTTCCTCTCCAGCTTCGCGCCCAAGTCACAGACCGCGTCCCGGTATACTCGTGCCGTTGTCCGGGAGAACGCCACGTGAGACCGCGTCATCTGCTCCTTGCCCTCGCCACCTTCGGGGTTGCCGCCATGAGCCACGCCGCCGTCTCGCCCGTGCTGGTGATCCACGGCGGCGCCGGCGTGGTCAGGCGGGAGATGACGCCGGCGATGGAGCAGGCAGTGCGCGCGGCGATGACCCGGGCGCTCCGCGACGGCTACGCCCGGCTCAAGGCGGGAAATAGCGCGCTGGATGCGGTGGCCGCCGCGATCACCGTGCTGGAGGACGATCCGAACTTCAACGCCGGCAAGGGCGCGGTGTTCACCCATGACGGGAAGAACGAGCTGGACGCGGCGATCATGGACGGCAACACGCTGCGCGCCGGCGCGGTGGCCGGGGTGCAGCGGGTGAAGAACCCGATCCTGCTGGCGCGTGCGGTGATGGAGCATTCGCCGTACGTGATGTTGTCCGGCGCGGGTGCCGAGGCCTTCGCGAAGGAGCAGGGCATCACCCTGGTGGATCCATCGTACTTCCGCACCGATGCGCGCTGGCAGCAGCTGCAGCAGGCGTTGAAGGAGGATGCCGCGAAGCGGCCGCATGCGGACGTCGAGACGGCCAAACACTTCGGCACGGTCGGCGCAGTGGCGCTGGATGCGCAGGGCCGGCTCGCCGCCGGCACCTCCACCGGCGGCATGACCGACAAGCGCTGGGGCCGCATCGGCGATTCGCCGATCATCGGCGCCGGCACCTACGCGAACTCCGGCTGCGCGGTGTCGGGCACTGGCTGGGGCGAGTTCTACATCCGCACCGTGGCCGCGCACCAGATATGCATGAAGGTGACCCAGATGCGCGTGCCGCTGAAGCGTGCCGCCGCCGAGGTGATCAACCAGGAGATTCCGTCGATGGGCGGCAACGGCGGCGCGATCGCGCTGGATGCGGAAGGGCATATCTCGATCCCGTTCAACACCGACGGCATGTACCGCGGCTGGATCGGCGCCGACGGTGTGCCGCACGTGGCGCTCTACGGCGACGAGGACGACGGCACCGCCGAACTGCCGGCGCCGGCCGACAGCGTCGCGCAGCCCTGACCGCTTCGGCCGCGGGGCAAGGCGGCGGGCGGTGCCCGCCCTGCACGGCCCCGGCAGCTTTTGTAGGGCGGACATTGTCCGCCCGCTCTTCGGCGGCGAAGTGGCCGCCCTACCGGATTTTCTGCAGCTGCGCCGGGGTCAGCGCGCCGCTGATGCCGTGTCGGCTGCCATCGGCGTGGATCACCAATACGCGCGGGGTCTCGCCGCCCCAGTTCGGGTCGAGCAGGAAGTTGATGCGTTCCGGCGAGGCTTCGGCGTAGGCGCGCGCGGGCCAGCCGTCCATCTTCATGCTGTGCAGGCGCGCCTCGATCGCCGTGCTCAGCGCGATGCTGTCGGTCGTCACGGTGACCAGTTCGATCTCGTGCGGATGGGCACGTTGCAATGCGGCCAGCGCTTCGAGGTTCGGTTCGCAGTAGGCGCAGTCGAGCGACCACAGCGCGAGGATGCGTGCGCCGTGCGCCGGCGGCTGCAGCAGGGCGGGCACGTCGGCGGCGGCCAGTGGCTGCAGCGTGCCGGCGCTGGCCAGCGCCGGCAGCCACAGGACGAGGGCGAGCAGCAGGCGCTTCATCGCGGTACCTCGACCAGCCGGAAGCCGGCTGCCGTGTTCCAGGCCACGAACGCACGACCCTGTTTCAGCAGCAGCTGCGGCGAACCCACCGCGCCGCTGCTGCGGGCGATGTCGCGGGGCGCGTCGAAGTGCGCGCCGCCATCGGTCGAGCGGCGCAGCATCAGCGCGTAGCTGTCCGCGCTTGCCTGGTTCCAGGCGACCCACACGGTGCGCTCGTGCACGGCCACGTCGGCATGGCTGGCGCCGACGCTGGCGATCGCCAGCGGATGTCTCGGCGCATGACCGGGATCGAGCTGGCCGTACCAGATCGTGGGCTGGCCCTTGGCCTCGTACCACACGGCATGGGGAACCCCGTCGCGGCCGATCGCCAGGCCGGGGCCGTGGTGCGGGCAGCCGGCGATCTGCCAGTCGCTGAAGGTGGCGCGTTCGGCACGGCTCGCCTGGCCGTCCGTACGCAACACCGCATAGGCGTGGTCGCGGATATTGTCGCCGTAGATGCTGCGGAAGAACGCGGCGACTTCGCCATCGGGCATGCGTGCCAGGGCGATGCGGCAGCATTCGCAGCTCTGGTCGATGAGCTTGCGTTCGGGCACGAAGCTGGCGCCGCCGTCGTCCGACCAGCTGTAGTAGACCGCGGCGCCCAGGTACGGCTTGCCGGCGGCGGTGGCGGCGATCACGTCGCGCTTGTCGATCCAGGCGATCACGACGCGGCCCTTGCCGTCCACCGCCAGTGCGTCGAAGCGGTGGGTGATCTCGGCGCGGTCGTGATGCACGGTCAGCGGCTCGCTGAAGTGCTCGCCCCGGTCCAGCGAGCGGGCGAAGCGCACGAAGCCGGTCCACGGTTCGGCGCGCGGCTGCGACCAGCTCACGTAGATTTCGTCGTGCGGCCCGAACGCGATCTTCGGGCGGTTCTCGCCTTCGGCGTAGATGCGTTCGGCCGCGGCGTTCACCTCGACCGGCGCGCTCAGCGTGCGGCCGTCATCGTCGGAATGGCGCAGCCGCACGTGGCCGTCCGCCGCGTCCACCAGCCACAGCCGGCCGTGGCTGTCGAACGCCGCGCTGGCGCCCAGCTCGGCGCCTTTCGGCATCTCCATGCGCATGCCGTCGTGCGCGAACGCCGCCAATGGCAGCAGGCAGAGCAGGATAAACAGCAGGCGACGCATCTAAATGTTCCTCGGGTTTTCGGCCCTGCTCCCTCCCCTGCTGGCAGGGGAGGGTTGGGGAGGGGGTGTCACAGCTCCCAGCGCAGCTCGCCGAACCAGGTGCGGCCGGCGTAGGGATGGTAGACCCAGTAACGTTCGTTGGTGAGGTTGTCGACGCCGAGTGCGCCGGTCCAGCCCGGCGCGAACTTCCAGCGCAGCTTCGCGTCGGCCACGGTGAAGCGGCTCACCGCGCCGTAGCTGTCCACGTAGTCGCTGTTGTCCAGCGTGTCGTACTGGCGGCCGGAGTGGCGGATGCCGAGCGAGGCGTCCCACTGCGGCGCGAAGCGGTAGTCGGCGAACACGCTGGCGCGGATCTTCGGGATGCGCGGGAAAGTCTTGCCGTTGGCCAGCGGGTACTGGCGGTCCGCCCGCGTCTTCGCGTCGCTGAAGGCGAGGCTGGCCGAAAGGTCGAGGCCGTCGAGCCAGAAGTCGGTGAGGCCGAGTTCGCCCTCGATGCCGCGGCTGCGCATCCTGTCGATGTTCTGCACGCTGGTGACGGTGGGGGTGACGGTGATGTCGCTCTGCGAGTACAGCGAATCCGCGATGCGGTCCTGGTACAGCGAGACGCGCCAGTGGCCGTGCTCCAGGTGGCGGCTCAGGGTGAGGTCGGTGGATTCGTCGGTCTCGGGCTTCAGGTCGGGATTGTTGTTGACGATCGCGTTGGCCGACAGGCTGCCCTGGAACAGCTCGGTCACCGTCGGGTAGCGCACCGCCTTGCCATGGGCCAGGCGCAGCTCCCAGCCGCCGGCGAGGTCCCAGCTCAGCGCCGCCTTGGGCGAGAAGTCGGTGCGCCGGCGGTCGGCGTAGTGCAGCGTGCTGACCGCATTCGCGCGCAGGCCGCCATACGCACGCCATTGTTCCAGTCGCCCGCCCAGGGTCAGCGTCCAGGCATCGGCGAAGCTCCACACGTCCTGCAGGTACAGCGCGCGGGTCTGCGTGCGGCCGGCGAACGCGCTGACCCGTGCGCCGTCGGCGTCGCCACGCCAGTCGCTGGCGTGGCGCACGCGGCTGTCCAGCACGTAGCGGTCGCCGTGTGCGCCGGCGTACAGCATGTGGCGCTCGCCGAGCGGGCCGGAACTGCGCAGGTCGAACGTGTCCCAGCCGGAACCGGCCTTGTCGGCGATCGTGCCGGGGCCGCCGCCGGGAACGCCGGGTTCAGCCAGGTTGGCCGTGGCCGCCTGCGAGCGCAGGAAATCGTAGTGGCTGGCCACGGCGGTCCAGCGCCAGCCGTTGTCGAGGCGGCCGTTCAATTCGACGCCGTACAACATATGGGTGTCGTGGGCCGAGGAGGGTGCCAGGCCGCTGGCCGGCAGGGTCCAGGTCCGCCCGGCTGCGCTGATCACGCCGCCGGCGACCGGGTGGCCGGCGGCGTCGCTGATCAGGCTGCGGGTGCGGTCTTCGGCGCGGTTGTGCCACCAGCCCACGGTGAACAGCGCGGCGACGCGGTCGGTGAGGTCGACGCCGACTTTCAGCTTGGCCTGGTCCTGTACGGTGTGCTCGATGCTGTTGGCGCCGTAGACCAGCCGCGGCGAGCCGTTCGGGTTGCGGTCCAGGGTGGCGCCGCTCACCGGCACTGCCGAGGCCGCATTGCCGCCGGCCTTCGCGGTGGCGTACTGCATCGGCTGGCCGTGGTTGTCGAGCCGGCTGAGTTCCAGCAGCCAGCTCCAGCGGCCCTGCTTGTCGCCGATGGTGGCGGCGGCCTGGTGGCCGTTGTAGTGGCCGCCGGCGCCATACGCGTCGCGGTAGTCCTGGCTGAAGAACTGGGTGCTCGCGCTGGCCGTGAACTGCTGCGGCAGCACGGTGTGGATCAGCACCGTGGTGCCCAGCGAGTTGCCCGGATACAGCGCGGAGTAGGGCCCGTACAGGATGTCGACCGCGCCGATTTCCCCGGGTGCCACCATGCCCCAGCGCGGCGCGCCGTCCCAGCCGTTGGTCATCAGGTTGGAGAGCAGCAGGCCGTCGGCGTAGACCAGGCTGCGCGCGCTCTGCAGGGTGCCGGCGTTGCGGCCGCTGATCACCGCGTTCGGGTCGCCGATGTAGCGCTTGCGCACCATCATGTTCGGCGCGTACTTCAGCGCGTCGGCGCTTTCGGTGACGTTTTGCTGCTGCAGCTGCTGCCGGTCGACGCGCACCCGCACGCTGGGCGTCTCCATCACCATGGTGTCGCTGGCGTGCACCGAGACCGGCGCAAGGGTGGTGGTGGCGGGGGCGGGCCCATCGGCGGCCAGCAGCGGGCCGGCGCCCACGGCGAGTGCGACTGCGCAAAGGCCGAGCGGTAGGGTGTTCAAGCGACACTCTGGATGGTGGTCTAGGGTTGCAAGGATAGTCCGCGGTCGCACGCACCACAGATGGCGCGTTGTCGCAGCGGTGGTTCGGCGATGGGATGCGCGGGCACGGCGAAAGGTGCCCGCAGCGAACGTAGGGCGGGCACCGCCCGCCGCTCCTGGTCGTGGCGCGATGAAGAGCCGGCGGGCAGTGCCCGCCCTACGACTGCGCTGTCACTCTTCGCGGTCGGGGCGTTCGCGCACCGGATGCTTGCTCAATTTGCGCTGCAGGGTGCGGCGGTGCATGCCCAGGCGGCGGGCGGTTTCGGAGATGTTGCCGTCGCATTCGGTCAGTACGCGCTGGATGTGCTCCCATTCCAGCCGGCGCAGCGCCAGCGGCTGTTCGGGGGTGTCCGGCAGATCGCTGTCCTCGACGTCGCTGTCGCCGTCGAGCAGGGCGCGTACCACGGCGTCGGCGTCGACCGGCTTGGCCAGGTAGTCGTGGGCGCCGCGCTTGATCGCCTCCACTGCGGTGGCGATCGAGGCGTAGCCGGTCAGCAGCAGCACGCGCAGGTCAGGCACCAGGGTGTGCAGTTCGGGAATCAGGCGCAGGCCGTTCTCCTCGCCCAGCTTCAGGTCGAGCACGCAGTAGCGCGGATGATGCCGCCGCGTCAACGCGCGGGCCTCGTCGAAGTTGCCGGCCGTGATGACCTCGAAGCCGCGCGAGGCCAATGCCCGCGCCAGCACACGCAGGAAGGTGGCATCGTCGTCGACCAGCAGCAGCGGGCGGGCCGTGGCGGCGTGGGGCAACTCGGTCATGGTGGTGTTTCCTGGAGGCGGATCGGTGGCTCATTCTGCCGGAAGCGCGCCCGACGGGTCATTTTTCGGCGATCACCGCCAGCGGCAGGCGCAGGCAGACTTCGGCGCCGTGTCCGGTGTTGCTGGCGAGCAGTTCGCCGTTGAGCCGTTCGGCGGTCGCCTCGGCGAGGGCCAGGCCGATGCCCAGTCCGGTCTGCTTCTGCGAGTGACCGATGAGGGTGAGCTCGCCGGTGGCGTCGAAGCCGGGGCCGTGGTCGCGCACGCTCAGCTGCAGCCAGTCGCCATCGCGCGCGACCTGCAGCGCCACCGCGTGCGACTGGTTGATGGCGGAGGCGTCGGCGGCGTTGTTGAGCAGGTTGAGCAGCGCATGGCGCAGGCCCGGCGGCGTACGCAGCACGACGCGGGTGATCTCCTGGTCCAGGGTGAGATCCAGCTCGGCCTCGGGCCGCAGCAGCTGGAAGCGTTCCAGGCAGCCGTGGATGAACGCGGCCACCGTGAGCCGTTCCGGCTCCTGCGACAGCTGGGCCTTGCCGAACGCGACCATCTCGCGAAGGATCGTGCGGCAGCGGTCGACCTGGCCTTCCAGCAGTGCCAGGTCCTCGGCCAGCGTCGCATCGCCGGCGTGCTCGCGGCGCAGTTCGGGCAGCAGGGTGCGCATGGTCGACAGCGGCGTGTTGAGTTCGTGCGCGGCGCCGGCGGCCTGGGTGGCGATCGCCAGGATGCCCTCGTCGCGCAGCGCGCGCTCGCGCACCCGCTGCACCTCGAGCTGCTGCAGTCGCAGCACACGGGCCAGCCGGCTGATGAAGAAGCTCAGCAGCAGGGCCATGATCACGAAGTTCACGCCCATGCCGACCACGTGCAGGGTAAAGCGGCTGGGCGAGCCGGCGGGCATCGGCAACGGCACGTACGAATAAAGCAGGATCACATAGGCGACACCGGCCAGCGCGGCCACGGCCAGCACCGCCCGGCCCGACAGCGCCGCCGCGCTTAGCGCGATCGGGACCAGCAGCAGGGTGATGAACGGGTTGCTGGCACCGTCGGTGAAGTACAGCAGGTAGCCGAGCACCAGCGTATCGAACGCGATGTGGCCGACCGCCTCCCACTCGCGCAGCGGCCACGGCTGGGTCAGCCGCCATGCGGCGAACACCGAGAACACCCCGAGCAGGCCGATGCCGAGCAGCAGCGGCAGCAGTGGAATGCCCAGGTGCATTCCCCAGGCGCACACCAGCACGGCGGTACTCTGGCCCGCGATGGCGCAGATCCGCAGCCAGGCGAGCGAGCGCGTCAGCGCGAACGGACCGATGCGTTGGGAGTGCCGGTGCGGCATGGCGGTCATCCAGGCTTGCCGGGCCGCCGCGCGGCGGGCCCGGTCGGGTCACGATGGCGTGTTGAATTCCTCGCTGCGCACGGCCGGCAGCGGGTTGTTGGCGGCGGAGTCGGAATGGCTGCTCGACAGTTTCTTCATCAGCGGCAGCATCGCCAGCGCGATCGCCGTGCAGGCGACGCCGGCGAAACCCAGCTTGTTGAACAGCGCGGTATAGACCGGCAGCGACACCAGCGGATCCTTGATGTCGGTCGGGATGCTGGCGAAGTTCGCCACCACGCTGCCCAGGTACTGCGAGATGCCCGAGGCCACGTAGTAGGCGCCCATCATGAAGCCGCCCATGCGTGCCGGCACGTAGCGGGCGATCATCGCCAGGCCGAGGCCCGATACCAGCAGCTCGCCCAGCGAATACAGGCCGTAGCCCCACACCATGATCCACGACGAAACCTGGCCGTTCACCGTGAAGCGGGCGCCGACGCCGTAGATGAAGAAGCCGATCGCCACCGCCGCGAAGCCCCAGGCGAACTTGGCCGCCACCGACGGATTCCTGCCGACCTTGCCCATGGTGTTGTAGACGAACACCAGCACCGGGCTCAACAGCACGATCCAGATCGCGTTGAGCGATTGGAACTGCTCGGGAATCCAGTTGAACAGATGCAGGCCGAACAGGTCGAACGAGAGGTCGACGTTGCGCTGCGCGAACAGGTTCAGCGAGGTCGACATCTGCTGGTAGAAGATGAAGAAGAAGATCGTCTGCACAGTCAGCACCAGCGCGGCGACCAGGCCGGCCCGCTCGTGCTGCTCGCTGCTGCGGATAAGGTGCACGAAGATGCCGAGGATCACCATGCCGGCGGCGTACACGCACCACTTGGCGACGGTCTGGTCCTGCAGGATGAAGGCGGAGACGAACACCATGCCGATCGCGGCCAGCAGTACCGTGCCGAGGCGCTTGACGTCCACCGGCTTGTCGTCGGCCGGCGAGCCGATGTGCGCCAGCGTGCGGTGCATCAGCGTGTAGTTGACCAGGCCGAGCACCAGGCCGATCGCGCAGATACCGAACGCGGTATGCCAGCCCCAGGCGTCGCCGTACTTCGCGCCCACGTAGTCGCGGATCCACGGGGTCAGCAGCATCGAGATGGTCGAGCCGATGTTCACCGCCATGTAGTAGATGGTGAACGCGCTGTCGATCTTGGTGTCGTCGCCCTCGTAGATCTTGCGCACCAGGTTGCCGGCGTTCGGCTTGAAGAAGCCGTTGCCGACGATGATCACGCCGAGCGCGACGTACAGGAAATAGGCGTTGTTGGTCGGAATCCACAACATCACGTAGCCCAGCGTCAGCACCACCGCGCCGAGCAGCATGGTGCGGCGGGTACCGATCAGCTTGTCGCCGACCCAGCCGCCGATCGCCGGCGTGGCGTAGATCAGCGCCGCCGCGGCGCCCCAGATCAGGTTGGCCTTGCTGTCGACGAAGCCGAGCTTCTTCACCATGTAGGTGACCATCAGCACCTGCATGCCGTAGAAGCCGAAGCGTTCCCACATTTCGATCAGGAAGACGGTGCTGAAGGACCGCGTCTGCGAGACGGGCGGGTTCTGGGTTGCCATATGTTTTCCGTGCGTGATCCAAACCGTGGCGACGTGCCGGCACGCGCCAGTGCCATGCAGCCGCTGGATGGCCACAACCGGCGAAGCGTAACCCATTCGCCATCAGGGTGTAGCTGCACTGCGGCAAGCCGGGAGTCCGCAGCGGGCGCCCGGCGCTGGCGCTTGTGGCATCATCGGCCGCCAGAGCCGGCCTGATTCCAGGGAGTTTGCCGTCCATGTCCAACGCATTGATATTGTCGGCGCGCCCGCGGCCGGGCGGGCGACATCGCTGATGGCCGCCGAAGGTTTTCGCGGCCCGAAGCAGCTCTGGAACGCGTTCCTGTGGTCGATGAAGGGCCTCAGGGCCGGCTGGCGACACGAGGCTTCGTTCCGGCTGGAGGCCTGCCTGGCGGTGGTGCTGATCCCGCTCGGCCTGTGGCTGGGCCAGGGCGGGCTGGAGAAATTCGCGCTGATCCTGGCGCCGGCGCTGGTGCTGTCGGCCGAGCTGCTCAATTCGGCGATCGAGGCGGTGGTCGACAAGGTCAGCCCCGAATTCCACGAACTGGCCGGCCGCGCCAAGGACATGGGCTCCGCTGCGGTATTCCTGCTGCTGCTGCTGGTGATGGCAAGCTGGGCACTGATCCTCGGGCCGCGCCTGTTCAGCTGAGGTATGCGTTCACTCCGCGCCGACACGATTGCGGTGAACGGCATGGGATGATGGAATGGCCTTCCACCGGATCGGAGCGACTCCATGAAACTTCTGCGCAATCTTGTGCTGTTGCTGCTTGTTTTCGGCCTGAGCGGCTGCGGCTACAACGCCATCCAGAAGCAGGACGAGGCGGTCAAGGCAGCCTGGTCCGAGGTGCTGAACCAGTACCAGCGCCGCGCCGACCTGGTGCCGAACCTGGTCAACACGGTCAAGGGCTACGCCCAGCACGAGGAGAAGGTGTTCACCGAGGTCACCGAGGCCCGTGCCAAGGTGGGCAGCCTGCAGGTCAACGCCGACTCGCTGAACGATCCGCAGAAGCTCAAGCAGTTCCAGGCCGCACAGGGCGAACTGGGCAACGCGCTGTCGCGGCTGATGGTGGTCAGCGAGAACTACCCGCAGCTGAAGGCCGACGGCCTGTTCCAGAACCTGCAGGCACAGCTGGAAGGCACCGAGAACCGGGTCACCGTGGCGCGCAACCGCTACGTGCAGGCGGTGCAGACATACAACGGGATGATCCGTACCTTCCCGAACAACATGACCGCGAAGATCTTCGGCTACCAGGTCAAGCCGAACTTCTCGGTCGAGAACGAGCAGGCGATCTCCACCGCGCCGAAGGTGGACTTCGGCACCGCTGCGCCGGCTCCGGCGGCCTCGTCGCATTGATCATGTCGCGGCGCCATCCGCGCTGGTGGCTGCCGCTGGCACTGGCGTTGCTGCTGCCGGTGCTGCATGCCGCCGATGCCGCGCCGAAGCTGGCGCGGCACGTCACCGACCTCACCGGCACGCTGAGCGCGCCGCAGGTCGACCAGCTGGACGCGCAACTGGTGGCGCTGGAAAAGGCCAAGGGAGCGCAATTAGTTGTGCTGATGGTCGGCAGCACCGGCGGCCAGGACATCGAAAGCTATTCGCTGGCGGTGGCCGAGGCGAACAGGATCGGCCGCAAGGGCACCGATGACGGCGTGCTGCTGCTGGTGGCGAAGGACGACCGCCGCGTGCGCATCGAAGTGGGCTATGGCCTGGAGGGAGCGATTCCCGACGCCGCCACCGCGCGGATCATCCGCGAATACATCGCGCCGAAATTCCGCGGCAACGACTACTTCGGCGGCATCAGCGACGCGGTCGGTGCGCTGACCCGGCTGATCAACGGCGAGTCCCTGCCGCCGCCGGTGCGTGGCTCGCCCGAGCGTGGGCACTCCGGCCTCGATCTGCAGAGCGGGCTGATGATCGCCGTGTTCGTGGCGCTGTTCCTGCGCGGCATCTTCGGGCGCACTCCGGCCCTGGTCAGGGGGCTGCTGGGTGCCGTGCTGGTCGGCGGCCTGCTGTGGCTGCTGATCTCGACGGGCGCCGCCATCCTCGGTGCGCTGGTCGGCGGCGTGCTGATGCTGCTGCCCGGTGGTGCCGGCCGCTCGATCGGCGGTGGCGGCTGGGGCGGCTTCGGCGGCGGTGGTTGGGGCGGTGGTGGCGGTGGCGGTGGCGGCTTCAGCGGCGGTGGCGGCAGCTTCGGCGGCGGCGGTTCTTCGGGGAACTGGTGATGGCGCGCATGCGGCGATTGTGGGCGAATCTCTGCGGTGGCTGGTTCCAGCTGTCGCGGCGCTTTCCGGCCGGCGTGCTGGACGAGATGGCCGCGGCGATCGCCGCGGGCGAACGCACCCACCTCGGCGAGATCCGCTTCGCGGTCGAATCGCGGCTGGCGCCGCTGGCCGTGCTGGAGGGTCTCGATGCCGCGACGCGTGCACGACAGGTCTTCGCCCAGCTGCGCGTGTGGGACACCGAGCACAACAGCGGCGTGCTGTTCTACGTGCTGATGGCCGAACGCCGCATCGAGATCGTCGCCGACCGCGGCATCGCCGCGAAAGTGGCGACCGGCGAGTGGGAGGCGATCTGCGCCAGCATGCGCGACTTCTATGCACGCGGGCAGTGGCGCGACGGCAGCCTTGCCGGCATCGCCGCGGCGCACGCCTTGCTGGAACGCCACTTCCCCGACGACGGCGAGGCCAACCCCGACGAACTGCCGGACCGGCCGGTACTGCTCTGAGAGGTTGTGAGTTTTTCAACCTCGAAGCCCGGCCATGGCGAGGGCATGGCGAGGGCTGTCTGCCGTGGATTCCAGCCACCGCGCGGCAGAAGGCGGAAGTGGCGGCCGCGGATGCCCGCCGGCCCGCTACACTTGGGCTTTGCCCTCCGATCCGGTTGCCATGCACCAGCCCTACATCGTCGACATCGACCCCGTCGCCTTCCACCTCGGCCCGATCCAGGTGCACTGGTATGGCCTGATGTACCTGCTCGGCTTCTTCTTCGTCGCCGTGCTGGGCGAATACCGGCGGAGGCGGGGGCGCCTGCCAGTCAGCCGCGATGCGCTCGGCGACCTGCTGTTCTACGGCATGCTCGGCGTGATCGTGGGCGGACGCGTGTGGTACATGCTGTTCTACGCCGACATCAGCTGGATCTGGACCGCGCCGCAGGCCCTGTTCAAGGTGTGGGACGGCGGCATGAGCTTCCACGGCGGCCTGCTCGGCGTGCTGGCGGCGGGCTGGTGGTGGTCGCGCCGGCAAAAGCTGCACTTCTTCGACACCATCGACTTCGTGGCGCCGCTGGTGCCGATCGGGCTGGGCCTGGGCCGCCTCGGCAATTTCATCAACGGCGAGCTGTGGGGCAAACCCGGCGACGTGCCCTGGGCGATGATCTTCCCGAACGCGCCCGACCGCCTGCCGCGGCACCCCTCGCAGCTGTACGAACTGCTGCTGGAGGGCGTGGTGATGTTCGTGGTGCTGTGGCTGGTTTCGCTGAAGCCGCGGCCGCGTTACCTGGTTTCCGGCCTGTTCGCGCTGATGTATGGCTGCTTCCGCTTCATGGTGGAGTTCGTGCGCGTGCCCGATCCGCAGCTCGGCTACCTGTTCGGCACCTCATGGGTGACGATGGGACAGATGCAGTCGCTGCCGCTGATCGCGGTCGGGCTGGTGCTGATTACCATGTCGCGGCGCGCGCCCACGCTGCTCATGGCGCACGAATGACCTGTAGGGGCGCACCCCCGGATCGGGTCCGGGGCAGGCTCTGTGCGCGAACGCTTTCCGTTCTGTAACGAAGGGCCCTCGTGCACAGGGTGCGCTCCTACCTATACTTGGGCGATGCGCGCCTACCTCGACCTGCTCCGCCACGTCCTCGACCACGGCACCGAAAAGACCGACCGCACCGGCACCGGCACGCGCAGCGTGTTCGGCTGGCAGATGCGCTTCGACCTCAACGAAGGCTTTCCGCTGGTCACCACCAAGAAGCTGCACATCAAGTCGATCGTGCACGAGCTGATCTGGTTCCTGCGTGGCGACACCAACATCGCCTACCTGAAGGAACACGGCGTGCACATCTGGGACGAGTGGGCCGACGCGAACGGCGACCTCGGCCCGGTCTACGGCCGGCAGTGGCGCGCCTGGCCCACCGCCGACCGCGGCGCGGTCGACCAGATCGCCTGGGTGGTCGACGAGATCCGGCGCAACCCGGACTCGCGCCGGCTGATCGTCAGCGCCTGGAACGTGGGCGAGCTGCCGAAGATGGCGTTGATGCCCTGCCACACGATGTTCCAGTTCTACGTGGCGGACGGAAAACTCAGCTGCCAGTTGTACCAGCGCTCCGGCGACATCTTCCTCGGCGTGCCGTTCAACATCGCCAGCTACGCGCTGCTGACCCATATGGTCGCGCAGGTCTGCGGCCTGGGCGTGGGCGACTTCGTGCACACGCTGGGCGACGCCCACCTGTACAACAACCATCGGGAACAGGCGCGGTTGCAGCTGAGCCGCGAACCGCTGCCGCTGCCGCGGCTGCAGCTCGCTCCCGCGGTGCGCTCGGTATTCGATTTCCGCTACCAGGACATCGTGATCGAGGGCTACCAGTCGCATCCGGCGATCAAGGCCGCCGTCGCCGTGTAACGTGGCGCAGAAACATGCGCAAGCGGTGCGCCGTCGCCGCGGCCTGTTAAGATCCGACCCAACTGGCGGCCCTCCGCAGGCGCGGACCGTCATGCAGACCTAAGCCCTTCCAAGGATTCGCCATGGCCATTTCGCTGATTGCCGCACTCGACGAAAATTTCGCGATCGGCCGCAAGGGCCAGTTGCCCTGGCACCTGCCCGACGACCTGCGCTGGTTCAAGCAGCTGACCACCGGCAAGAACGTGTTGATGGGCTACCACACCGCGCTGTCGATCGGCCGTGCCTTGCCGGACCGGGTCAACATGGTGCTGACGCGCCGCCACGAGGCGCCGTTCCCGGGACAGATCACCGTGCGCTCGATCGAGGAGGCGCAGGCGCGCTGCGACAATACCGGCCTGATCGTGATCGGCGGCGGCATGGTGTTCGCCGAAGCGCTGCCGCGCGCGCGCCGCATGTACCTCACCTGGGTGGGTGCCGCGATCGACGGCGCCGATGCGTTCTTCCCCGGCGTGCATTTCAGCGACTGGACCGAAGTCTCCCGCGTGCACCATAAGGCCGATGCCGAACACGCCTACGACTTCGACATGGTCGAATACCTGCGCAACAGCTGATGCCGGTGCCGGCGGTGCCGAGGCCGGCCATGCACGTGATGGCCGCCGTGATGCGCGACGCCTCGGGGCGCGTGCTGCTGGCGCAGCGACCGCCCGGCAAGCACCTGGCAGGCATGTGGGAGTTCCCCGGCGGCAAGCTCGAACCCGGTGAAACACCGGCGGCGGCGTTGGCGCGCGAGCTGAAGGAAGAGCTCGGCATCGCGCTGCTGCGCGCCGAGCCGCTGATCCGCGTGCCATGCCATGGCCCCGGACGCGAGCTGCTGCTGGACGCCTGGCAGGCCGGCCAGTGGGACGGCGAGCCGCGGTCGCTGGAAGGGCAGGCACTGCAGTGGCTGCCGCCGGAGCAGGTCGACCCGGCGATCCTGGCTCCGGCCGATCGTGCGATCCTGCACGCGGTGCGGTTGCCGGCGCGCTACGCGATCACCCCGGCCGCTGTGCCGCCCAAGCAGGCTGATGCATGGTTCGAACGCATCGGCGAAGCGATCGGGCGTGGCGGACGACTGGTGCAGTTGCGCCTGCCGCTGTGGCCGCGCGAGCGCGTACGCGAGTTGGCCGCCGGCCTGTTGCCGCTGGCCCGCCGGCAGGGCGTTTCCCTGCTGCTCAATGGCGACATCGACGGCGCGCGCCTGCTGGGCGTCGGCGTGCATCTCAAGGAAACCCAGCTGGCGGCCTTGTCCGAACGCCCGCTGCCGTCGACCCAGCTGGTGGGCGCCAGCTGCCATGGCGCGGCTTCGCTGGCCCGCGCCGGGCAGATCGCCGATTTCGCCACGCTCTCGCCGGTGGCCACCACCCGCAGCCACCCGCAGACCCCGCCGCTGGGCTGGGCCGCGTTTGCCACCCTGGCCGAAGCCGCCGCGCTGCCGGTCTACGCCCTCGGCGGGATGGCTCCAGCGGACGTCGCCCAGGCCCGCGGCCACCGTGCCCAGGGTGTTGCCGGCATCCGCGGTTTCTGGCCATAGCGGATCCGCCTGCGCCACGCACCAGTGACTGGCGGACGACGCGAGGTAACGCCGGTGAAGTCGTCGGGCGGGCACCGCCCGCCAGCTCTTTCCGATCACTCGCCGAACGTTCTGCCCGGCGGACCATGGGGCTCATTGCCACCCCAACTGGCAGGGTAGATGCCCTGCCGTACGCAACGATGAAAGCTCGAATACGGCCAATCGATCACGCGCTTCACGTGTCCGTGTTTCACCGGGTTGTAATGCGTGTAATCCATGTGCGCGGCGAAGTCGGCCTCGTCGCGAACCATGTGCTCCCAGAAGCGAGGCTGCCAGAGGCCGGCATCGTGTCCCGGTGCGGACGTGTGTGTCTTGCCGCAGTGCCGGGTAAATCCGGCCTTGATTCTCCCCCAGCGCGTGGAGAAATCGGAATCGTCCACCGGCAGTGTCCAGATCGCATGCATGTGTTCGGGCAGGACCACCCAGGCAACGATCGAAAACGGCAGTTGCCGCCGTACCTCGGCGACACTTTGGCGCAGAACCGCCACGTTCGCGGCGGTGGCCAGCAGAGGGCGTCGTCGTGCCGTCACGACGGTGAAGAAGTCGGTCGCTCCCGCAACCCTTGCGCGGCGACAGTCGGGCATGTGTCGATGCTGGCAAGCAGTGTCGCGAATCGTCTGTCAGGCATGGCCCCGTCGATGCCGGGTCCGTGGACGATGTAGCCGCGAGGTATGGCGGACAGTGTCCGCCCTACGGTCGGGGTATTCGCGTTGCGTTTTGTAGGGCGGGCAGCGCCCGCCGCTCTTGCGCGAATCAAGGGCATGGCGGACGGTGTCCGCCCTACGGCAGGGTATTCGCGTTGCGTTTTGTAGGGCGGGCAGCGCCCGCCGCTCTCGCGAAAATCAAGGGCATGGCGGACAGTGTCCGCCCCACGGGAAGAGCGGCGGGTGCTGTCCGCTTTACGCGGGGCGGTGGGAGGCGAGGTTCAGGTACCGTCGATGCAACTCGGCGACGGCGTGGTCCAGGGCGGATTCGTCGCCGCCGTTCTCGATCACGTCGTCGGCCAGCGCCAGGCGCTCGGCGCGGCTGGCCTGGTGGGCGAGCATGCGGCGGGCCAAGGCCTCGTCGATGCCGTCGCGGAGGATCAGCCGCGCCAGCTGCAGTGATTCAGGGGCGTCGACCAGCAGCACGCGATCGACCCAGCGGTAGTGTTCGATGTTCTCGGCCAGCAGCGGGATCGCCAGCAGGCAGTACGGGCCGCGTTCGGCCAGCGCGCGCCGGTGCAGCCACTGGCGCACCAGCGGATGGATGATCGCCTCCAGCGTTTTTCGCGCCGCCGGATCGGCAAACACGCGCCGGCGCATCGCGGCGCGATCCAGCCGGCCGCTGCCGTCCAGCACCCCGACCCCGAACGCATCGACCACCGCGGCCAGCCCCGCGGTACCCGGCTCGATCACCTCGCGGGCGGCCACATCGGCGTCGTGGACATGCACGCCCAGCGCCTCGAAGCGCCGCGCCACTGCGGTCTTGCCCGCGGCGACGCCGCCGGTCAGCGCGATCACCAGGGCATGCGGCCGCACGCTCATCGCAGGCCGGTGAGTCGCATGTAGCCCTGCAGCAGGTCGGACCCGGCGACGAACCAGACCCAGCCGGCGGCGGCGATGAACGGGCCGAACGGCATGGGGATCTCGCGTTGATGCTTGCGCAGCGCGATCAGGGTGCCGCCGACCAGTGCGCCGATCAGCGACGACAGCAGAACGATTGGCAGCAGCGACAGTGGCCCCATCCATGCGCCCAGCGCCGCAAGCAGCTTGAAATCGCCGTAGCCCATGCCTTCCTTGCCGGTAAGCAGCTTGAACGCCCAGTACACGCTCCACAGGCTCAGGTAGCCGATCGCCGCCGCGAGGATGGCCGCCGGCGCGGCGACGAACATCGGCAGCAGCGACAGCAGCAGGCCCAGCCAGAGCAGCGGATAGGTGAGCTGGTCCGGCAGCAACTGGGTGCGGAAGTCGATGCCGGACAGCGCGATCAGCGTCCAGGTCAGCGCCAGCCCGGCCAGCGCGGCCCACGACGGGCCGAACCTCCACACGATCACCGCGCTCAGCACGCCGCTGAGCAGCTCCACCAGCGGGTACTGGATCGAGATCCTCGCCTGGCAGTAGCGGCAGCGCCCGCGCAACAGCAGCCAGCCGAACAGGGGGATGTTGTCCAGCGCCGACAGCGGGTGCTTGCAGTGCGGGCAATGCGACGGCTCGCGCACGATACCCGGCGGCAGTGGCGCCGCGTCCGGCTCGAGTTCCAGCACGTCCCGCGCCTCCTGCCGCCAGCCCGCCGCGATGCGCTCGGGCAGCCGCAGGATCACCACGTTGAGGAAGCTGCCCACCAGCAGGCCGAGCACGCCGGCCAAGGCGATCCACAGGGCAAAGGGGAGTTCGGGCATGCGTCGGCCTTTAAAGCCCCTCCCCCGTTGGGGGAGGGGTTGGGGAGAGGGTGCGGTCCCGCGCGACCGTCAAAATCGCCTCAAGCACCGCATCGGTATCCTGCAACACCTGATTGTCCCAGAATCTCAAGACAAGCAAACCCTGGCGTTCGAGGGCCTGCGTGCGCGTCCTGTCGATTTCTTCGCTGTGTTGCGAGCCATCGAGTTCGATGACCAGCCGAAGTTCGTCGCAATAGGAATCTATGATGTAAGGCGGAACAGGGTGTTGGCGTCGGAATTTGAAACCATCCAGGCGTCGTGCACGCAAGTAGTACCAGAGCTTGTGTTCGGCGTCGGTGCCTGTAGCGCGCAACGTCCTGGCGGTGGCCAGTGTGCGAGTAGGGAGGGGCGGCTTGTGAGTCATCGCTTCGGGCGGACCCTCTCCCCAACCCCTCCCCCAACGGGGGAGGGGCTTTCTAGACCTAGAATGTGCCGGCGAGCTTGAAGATCGGCAGGTACAGGGCCACCACCATGCCGCCGACCAGGGTGCCCAGCACGACCATGATGATCGGTTCGAGCAGGGTGGACAGGGTGTCGACCGCGTTGCTGACTTCTTCCTCGTAGAACTCGGCGACCTTGAACAGCATGTTGTCCAGCGAGCCGGACTCCTCGCCGATCGCGGTCATCTGCACCACCATGTTGGGGAACAGGTTGGTCTGCCTCATCGCCAGCTGCAGCTGGTGGCCAACCGCGATGTCCTCGCGCATCTGCTTGACCGCGTCGCCGTAGACCACGCTGCCGGTGGCGCCGGCCACCGCGTCCAGCGCCTCGACCAGCGGCACGCCGGCGCGGAAGGTCACACCCAGCGTGCGGGCGAAGCGGGCGATCGCCGAGTTGCGCACGATGCCGCCCATCACCGGCATCTTCAGCGACATGCGGTCGAGGAAGTGGGCGAATTTCACCGAGCGCTTCTTGGCGATCACGATCGCGGCGATGCTGCCGCCGATGATGCCGATGACGACGAACCAGTAGCTCTGCATGAACTTCGAGGCGGTCACCAGCAACTGGGTGGGTGCGGGCAGCTGTGCGCCGGCATCCTGGAAGGTCTTGGCGAACACCGGCACCACGAACAGCAGCATGATCAGGCAGACCAGGAACACCACCGCGAGCACCATCATCGGGTAGAACAGCGCCTTCTTGATCTTCTTCTTGATCGCCTCGGTGCGCTCCTTGTAGGTGGCGACGGTGTCCAGCACCGTATCCAGCACGCCGGAGGCCTCGCCGGCCTTCACCAGGTTGCAGTACAGCTCGTCGAACTGCACCGGGTAGCGGCCCAGCGCCTCGTTCAGCGACGAACCGCCCTCGATGTTCTGCTTGACGTCGATGAGGACGTTCTTGAAGCGGATGTTCTTCTGGCCGTCGGCGATGATGTCGAAGGCCTGGATCATCGGTACGCCGGAGGCCATCATGGTGGCGATCTGGCGGCTGAAGATGGCTACGTCGCCCGGCTTGATCGTGCTGCCGGTGGAGCCGAACAGCGGCTTGGCCCGTTCGCGCACGGTCTGCGGGTTCATGCCCTGGCGGCGCAGCTCGGCCTTGACCAGCGTGGCGTTCTTCGCCGGCATGTCGCCCTTCATGCGCTTGCCACGCTTGTCCAGCGCGACCCACTCGTAGGTGGTCAGCTTGCTGACCTCGGCGCGCTGGGCACCCAGCGAGCGCGCCTTGTCGATGTTCGTGGTTGCGGTAGCCGTGGCCATGCGCATCTTCCCCCAGTGGTCCAGTCCCGGAGCCGTCCTGATGCGGGCGGCAGACAGTATTTGTGCAGCTTATGCCATTTCTGCGGCGCCAAACCGTGGCGTCGGACGCAAGTTCGGTGCAACGGCGGTCCTGGATCCGCCGCTCATTCCTTGGTTACGCGGTCGATCTCGGTCAGGCTGGTCAACCCGTGTTTCACCTTCAGCAGGGCCGACGCGCGCAGGTCGTTCACCCCCGCGGCCCTGGCTGCCTCGGCGATCTGCAGGGTGTTGCCGCCCTGCAGGATGATCTTCTGGATCTCCTCCAGCATCGGCATCACCTGGTAGATGCCCACGCGGCCCTTGTAGCCCTCGTTGCAGCCGTCGCAGCCGACGGCCTCGTAGATGGTCAGCCCCGCGTCGATGTCGGCCTGGGTGAAGCCGGCGGCCAGCAGCACCTGCGGGGGCAGCTCGATCGGCTTCTTGCAGTCGTGCAGGCGCCGTGCCAGGCGCTGGGCGATGATCAGGCTCACCGACGAGGTGATGTTGTACGGCGCGATGCCCATGTTCATCAGACGCGAAATGGTTTGCGCCGCATCGTTGGTATGCAGGGTGGACAGCACCATGTGGCCGGTCTGCGCCGCCTTGATCGCGATCTCGGCGGTTTCCAGGTCGCGGATCTCGCCGACCATGATCACGTCCGGGTCCTGGCGCAGGAACGAGCGCAGCGCGCTGGCGAAGGTCATGCCGCGCTTCACGTTCTGCTGCACCTGGTTGATGCCCTCGACGCGGATTTCCACCGGATCCTCCACCGTGGAGATGTTGCGCTCGGCGGTGTTGAGCATGTTCAGGCCGGTGTACAGCGATACCGTCTTGCCCGAGCCGGTGGGGCCGGTGACCAGCACCATGCCGTACGGCTTGTGGATGGCGTCGACATAGAGCTTCTGCTGGTCGGGCTCGTAGCCGAGCTTCTCGATGCCGATCCGGGCCGAGGAGCCATCCAGGATACGCAGCACGATCTTTTCGCCGAACAGCGTGGGCAGCGTGCTCACGCGGAAGTCGACGGCGCGGGTCTTGGACAGGTTGAGCTTGATGCGGCCGTCCTGCGGTACGCGCTTCTCGGCGATGTCCAGCTGCGCCATCACCTTGATGCGTGAGGAGATGCGGTTGGCCATCTTCATCGGTGGGTTGGCCACCGCCTTGAGGATGCCGTCCATGCGCAGGCGCACCCGGTACTGCGTCTCGAACGGTTCGAAGTGGATGTCCGAGGCGCCGCGGCGGATCGCGTCGACCAGGATCTTGTTGATGAACTTCACGATCGGCGCGTCGTCGTTCGCGTTCGCGTCGACGCCGCTGCTCGATTCGCCGTCGGCGTCACCGCCTTCGGTATCCAGCTCGTTCAGCTCGTCCAGTTCGCCGCCACCCATGTCGGGCATGGTGTTGCGCATGTTGTTGAGCAGGATCTCGATCACTCGCTGCAGCGAGCCGCGCTCCACCAGGATCGGCTCCACCATGCAGTTGGAGTGGAACTTGATCTCGTCCAGCGCATGCGACTGCATCGGGTCGGCGATGCCCACGAACAACCACTTGCCGCGGCGGAACAG
The DNA here is from genome assembly GCF_058793995.1 of Rhodanobacter sp. GW835-FHT13D09. Classification (NCBI taxonomy): domain Bacteria; kingdom Pseudomonadati; phylum Pseudomonadota; class Gammaproteobacteria; order Lysobacterales; family Rhodanobacteraceae; genus Rhodanobacter; species Rhodanobacter sp. GW835-FHT13D09. The sequence continues at coordinate 462,215 of NZ_JBXAGL010000002.1, forward strand.
CGGCAGCGCCTGGTGCTTGGTGATCAGCGCCTCGCTGATCAGATCCAGCGGCATCGTGGCCGGGTTCAGCGCCGCCACATCCATCATCGGCATGCCGAATTCGGCCGAGGCGATGCGCGCCAGCTCGGCGCCGTCCACCAGGTTGTGCTCCAGCAACCATGTCGTCAGGGTCGACTTGCTCTGGTTGCTGTCGGCCATCGCCTTGCGCACGACGTCCTCGGGCATCACCCCCTCGGACACCAGCCGGCGTGCCATGCCCGACAAACCCGTGAGCGACGGTTGCAATTGAGATGACATAAACGACTCGATCTTGCCCCTGTATGTTGTTGAATCTAGCGCAGTCCGGCGCACAGGTCATCCATTCGCTGCGGGCTCGGTCCGGCATGGTGATGCAGCGCACAAGCCAGCTCCCGCAAGCCCGGTTCCTCTCCCGGTTTGCGTGGGGCCGCCAGACTCGGTTCCTTCCCCTGCACGCAAGCACTCCACGCTCGATTCCTCCCTCAGCGCACAGAGGCTCCACGCTCGGTTCCTCCCCCCTGCACGCAGAGACTCCACGCTCGGTTCCTCCCCCTGCGCGCAGGGACTCCACGCTCGGTTCCTCCCCCTGCGCGCAGGGGGAGGTCAGGAGGGGGTAAAGCTCTTGATCTCCCGCCTCAAGGCCCCGCAGATCTCCCCCAGTGACATTCATGGAGAGCAGTCATCGTGCTATCAGCTGATTTCCGGAATCCGTACATTTCGCGCCGTGCGGCGGAGCCGAACGATACGCCCGGCCAAGCCGCCTTGCTCGCGTTTCGAGCATTCCTTACAATGAAGTAAGGAGTTTGCAGGAGAAGACCATGACCACCGCCAGCGTTACCAGCAAGGGCCAGATCACGATCCCGGTTGCCGTGCGTGAGGCCATGCACGTGCGTGCGGGGGATCGGGTGGAGTTTGTGGAAATCGAACCGGGCCGGTATGAGTTCGTCGCCGCCACGCGCCCCATAACCGCACTCAAGGGCATGTTCGGCAAGGCGTCCAAGCCGGTATCGATCGAGCAGATGAACGCCGTGATCGCTGCAGCGGGTGCAGCGGCGAAATGATCGGCCTGGATACCAATGTCCTGGTGCGTTACATCATGCAGGACGATGCAGCGCAGTCGGCCAAAGCCTCGGCCCTGCTCGACGCGCTGACCGTCGAGGCGCCGGGCTGGATTTCGATGGTGTCCGTGATCGAATTGGTCTGGGTGCTGGGTGTGGCGTATGGTCTGGATCGCGCCCAGCTCATCGAAGCACTGGAAGCCCTGCTGCGCACCAAGGAGTTGATCGTGGAGCGTGCCGAGGTCGTCTGGAGAGCGGTGCGCATCTACCGCGATTCCAGGGCCGATTTCGCCGATTGCCTGATCGCATGCGCCGCCACGTCTGCCGGCTGCGAACACACCATGACCTTCGACCGCGGTGCCGCGAAACATGCGGGCATGCGCCTGATCACCTGAGATCCGGCCGGATTGCCGGCTGCGGGTGTAGGGCGGGCACCGCCCGCCGCTCTAGCCGTCAGTTGTCGCGCAAGACCTGCTGGCTCAGCTCAGTCAGCGATTTCTGCAATCCGGGGAGGTCGCGTTCCAGCGTTTCCCACACGACATCCATATTGATGTCGAAATAGCCGTGTGCCAGTCGGTTGCGCATGCCACGCATGCTGTTCCACGCGATCTGCGGGTGCGCCAGCGTGAATTCCGGATATCTATCAGCAAGCTTCGTTGCCGCTTCACCAATGACCAGGATGTTCATGATCACGGCTTGCTGCGTACGTCGATCGGCAAGAAAGGTTGCCTTGTCCATGCCTTCGATGTAACTGCGCGCGAGTGCAATAGCCTCGATCATGTGGCTTATATAGTCATGTTGCCGAAAACTCGCAGCAGTCACAGCGGAACCGCTTCGCTCACCACCTTGTCGCGGAAGCGCGGTGGAAGATCACCAGGCGTCACCACGTCCACGGCAACCCCCAAGGATGATTGCAGCACAAACTGGATAGCGCCCATATCCAGCAGTGTGGTTTCCGGTGTCGGGTCGATCAGCAGATCCAGATCGCTGCCCTCCGTATCCTCACCGCGCATGGCCGAACCGAACAGCCGCGGGTTGGCCGCCCGGTGTGCGGCAACCACGCTTCGAATCTCGTCGCGTCGGAGTCGTGCAATATCGGAGGGTTTCATCAGTCAGCTTCCAGATTGAATCTGCGGTCAAAAGCATACGTCAAAAAAGACGATGCATCGTTCAGGTATGATGGCGTCTCCTGAAATGGCGTCCCTTGTCGCCCACTACGGCACCAGCACAGCAGGACGGGCACCGCCCGCCGGCTCCGGTTTCATGGCAAGCCTGCGGCAAGAGCGGCGGACAGTGTCCGCCCTACGAATCGCGGGTGTGGGCGGGCACCGCCCGCCACCAAGCCGCACCCCGAATGAAGCTCCGAAACCCCAACCCCGTCCGCAACCCACGCCCGGCCTTCACGCTATGATCCCCTCTCCATCCGGGGGAACTACCTGTTGAACCGCCTGAGCATCATCCTGCCCGCCAAGAACGAGGCGCCCGCGTTGGCCGTACTGCTGCCGCGCCTGCGTGCTGCACACCCAGGGGCCGAGATCATCGTGGCCGACGACGGCTCCACCGACGACACCCGCGACCTCTGCGAGGCCAGCGGCATCCGGTGTCTGTCCTCGCCGTACTCGATGGGCAACGGCGCGGCGATCAAGCGCGGTGCCCGTGCCGCCGCCGGCGACATCCTGGTATTCATGGACGGCGACGGCCAGCACGACCCGGCCGACATCGCCCGCCTGCTGGCGAAACTCGAGCAGGGCTACGACATGGTGGTTGGCGCCCGCGACTGGGGCAGCCAGGCCGGGGTGGGCCGCGGCCTCGCCAACACCCTGTACAACTGGCTGGCCACCCGCATGACCGGCCATCCGGTACTGGACCTCACCTCCGGCTTCCGCGCCGTGCGCGCGGACAAGTTCCGCGAATTCCTGCACCTGCTGCCGAACGGCTTCAGCTATCCCACCACCAGCACCATGGCCTTCTTCCGCAGCGCCTACCCGGTCGCCTACCTGCCGATCAAGGCCGCTCAGCGCGTGGGGAAAAGCCATATCAAGCCCCTGCGCGACGGCCTGCGCTTTTTGCTGATCATCTTCAAGATCGCCACGCTGTACTCGCCGCTGAAGCTGTTCGTGCCGGCAAGCGTGCTGTTCTTCCTGCTTGGCTGCGCCAACTACGCCTGGACCTTCGTACACGAAGGCCGCCTCACCAATGGCAGTACGCTGATGTGGAGTGCGGCGGTGATCGTGTTCCTGATCGGGCTGGTGTCGGAGCAGATCACGGCGCTGACGTACCGCCGTGATGCATGACGGCAGCGATCCGCGCCGAGTGGCGTTGCTGGTGACGCGAAACTTTCCACCGCTGCTCGGTGGGATGGAGAAGGTGAATCAGCATCTGCTCACTGCACTGCAGCCGGTTTGGCGCATGGCACTGTGCGGACCGGCTGGATGCACCGGGTATGCCCCATCACAGACCGAAGTGATGGAAAGCAGGGTCAAACCGCTGCCGATATTTCTGGCGGCGACTTTATGGCGCGCGGTCCGGTTGGCATGGCGCTGCAAGCCGGAATGGGTCATTGCGGGAAGTGGCCTCACCGCACCAATCGCCTGGTTGGCGGCGAAGTGTGTCGGCGGCGGGGCGATCGTCTACCTGCATGGGCTCGACATCGTGGCGCCGAGCCGGGCGTACCAGCAGCTTTGGCTACCCTTTATTCGGCGTTGCGACCTCGTCCTGGTCAACAGCGCCAACACGGCGCGGCTGGCGACAGGTCGCGGCGTGGTAGCTGGTAAATTGCGAGTGCTGCACCCGGGCACCGATTTGCCGACGCTGGATGCCGCCGCGGCCAGCGATTTCCGTCAGCGCTACGGTTTCGCACAGCGCCCTCTGCTGCTTTCTGTTGGCCGGCTGACCGAGCGCAAGGGGTTGGTGGAATTCGTGGCGAAAGCCTTGCCCGCGATTGTTGCCAGGTATCCCGATGCGTTGCTGGCAGTGATCGGCGACGAAGCCAGCGATGCGCTGCATGCACGGGCGGGCTCGGAGCGCGAACGCATTCTTGCTGCGGCCCGGATCGCTGGCGTCGAGCAAAACCTGCATTTCCTCGGTCGCTGCGATGAGGCAACCCTCGGCGCGGCGTATCAGGCCGCCGATATGCATATCTTTCCCGTGCGTGACCTGCCTGGCGATGTGGAGGGCTTTGGCATGGTAGCGCTGGAATCGGCAGCACACGGCTTGCCTACCGTTGCCTTTGCGGTCGGTGGAGTGCCCGATGCCGTGCATGACGGGCAGACCGGTATCCTGGTCGAACCTGGCAATTATGCTGCGCTGGGTGAAGCGGTGATATGGCAACTTGCCCAGACGCGCGAAAGTGCGACTATTGCTGCCTGTCGTGAGTTCGCTGCCGGCAAGGCATGGTCGGTTTTCGGCGAGTGCATGCGTGGCCTGCTGGGTACACCGCATGTCTGAGGCTTCATCCAGTCACCGAACCCATGACGCTGGTCACAGCACACCCGCGGTGCGCCAGCCCCACGCCGTGCTCGACCTTCCATCGCGGCGCTTGAAGGGCCTGAAGATCGAACGCCTATTGGACCTTGCCAGCCGTCCTCAACCTATTCGCATGCTCGAAATCGGGACTGGCTCGGGCGGCATTGCACATTACTTCGGTACTCACCCCGTACTGCGCTGCGAGGTCGATGCTGTCGATGTGCATGACAACCGATTGGTAACCGAGGGCTATCGTTATTATCAAGTAACCGACACCTTCTTACCCTTTGTCGACGAAACCTTCGATGTGGTGCTGAGTAACCATGTGATTGAGCATGTGGGTGACGTGCGGGCACAGCGCACGCATCTGGCCGAATTGCGACGCGTGCTGCGTCCCGGCGGTGTGGGTTACCTTGCCGTGCCGAACCGCTGGATGCTGGTGGAGCCGCATTATGGGTTGGCATTCCTGAGCTGGTTGCCACGCCGGTGGCGAACCTCTTACCTGCAAGCCAGGAAGAAGGGGCATGTCTACGATTGCGAGCCTTTGGAGCCTGGTCGGCTGGAGGGGTTGCTGCGGGACGCCGGACTGGGCAACCGCAATATGTGTGTTGATGCGTTGCTCGTAACTTTGGACATTGAGCGTCCTGGTTCTCTGCTTGCTCGTGCTCTGCATGCGATGCCTTGCAAGCTGCTGCAGCTGTTCAGTGACATCATTCCGACTTTGATATATGAAGTCAGTCGCGACGGTGGAAATAACATCAGCTACAAGGTAGATGGTGCGGCTTCATGATTTCTGCTCACGAGTTGGAGCCGGCGGCGGTGGATGCCAAGGCGGAAGTGCTGCTTGATCCATCCGTGTTGGCCAGCGTGACGGTCACCTACAATCCGGATCTGGCGGTACTGGAGCGCCAACTCAGAGGACTGCCCCCGACCACGATGAAAGTGGTGGTGGACAACGCATCCGATCCGGTGATGAACGACGGCTTGCGAGGTGTTGTTGAAGCATGCGATGCGTTTCTCTTGCAGAATCCGAGCAATGACGGTCTGCCTGCGGCCCAGAATCGAGGTTGCAGATATGCCCATGATACAAATCCTGCCTGTCGTTATCTGCTGCTGCTGGATCAGGACAGCGAACCAGAGCCGGGTGGCGTCGAGCGACTCCTTCAACGTTATTCAGATGCTGCGACCCAGCATGGAGGGCTCTGTTGTATAGGCCCGAGGCTGGTTGATGCCGGCACGGGACTTCAGCACGGGTTTCACCAGATCCGTGGATGGCGCTGGCTACGACACTACCCGGCCAAAGACACTCACGCACTGATCCCCGTTGCGAACCTTAATGGCAGCGGTACGTTGATGCCGTATGCCCTGTTCGAGCAGCTCGGAGGGTTGGAAGAAGACTTCTTTATCGATCACGTCGACACTGAATGGGCGTTCCGCGTGCTAGCGGCGGGCTATGGCCTATATGGTGTGAGTGATGTCAGCTTCCAGCATCGGATGGGGCACAAGAGTCTACGGTTCTGGTGGTTTGGCTGGCGGGTTTGGCCATATCGCACCCCGCTGAGGCATTTCTACCTGTTTCGGAATGCTGCGCGACTGCTGCGTCGCAGTTATGTGCCGATCGTGTGGAAAGTCTGGGCTGTTGCAAAGCTGGCAGTAACGATATCAGTACACGTATTAGTTGATCCCGCCCGCATGCAGCAGGTGCGGGCAATGCTGAAAGGTCTGCGTGCGGCCGCTCATGGAGAGAGGGCGACAAATGGCGTGCGCAGCTGACAGGACGGCGTTAAATCTGTCGGCGTATAAGGACGGCCGCGTTTGCACTGATAGATGATTTGTTGCAGAAGTTTGGTCGCATCAGGCAAATGGCCCAAGATTTATCGCTGCGCGCGGGATTGGGCGCGACAGGCGTCAACGTGCGGTTAAGTGCTTCAGTGAGGCGCAAGTGATGCGAGCTACCCGAGTTTTAGTCGATCTGTGCTTGATAAAGAGCCTGTCTCGTGAAGGATCGATCCATGGTGAGTGAATGGCGTACCGACGAGCTGCAGGCAGTGGCCGCATGCCCTGCATGCGGCGCTGTGCCGGGTGAATATCGATACCAGCAATTGCATGATCATCTCGAAAGCGTGCCTGGTGAGTGGTCTCTACGGGATTGCCGCAGCTGCGGAAGTCTATTCCTCGATCCCAGGCCCACTCCGCAAGCCATAGGCAAGGCATACGCGTCGTATTACACGCATCGTTCGGCTGCGATGGCGTATGTGAACGACAATGGACATTCGCTGCTCTGGAAGCTTGCCAATGGTTACATGAATGCGCGTTACGGGGCGCAGCGCTTACCAGCGATGGCTGCGGGTCGTTTTGTGCTTCCACTGATGCCATCGCTGCGACAGCAGCTCGATTTCTTCTACCGGAGCTTGCCACGCATCAAGGGGCGCCTACTTGATGTGGGGTGTGGCAACGGCGTGTTCCTGCTGCGCGCCAAAGCGGCGGGCTGGAATGTCGTTGGGGTCGAGCCGGATCCGCTTGCTATTGCGACTGCACGTCAAGATGGTCTGGATGTTTTCGAGGGAACACTGGATTCCTTTTGTGATACCCAACAATTCGATGTGGTCACCTCATCTCACGTGATCGAACATGTGCACGAACCGCGAGCGTTTCTGAAGCGTAAGTTTGATTTGTTGCGCACCGACGGAACCATCTGGCTCGCCACGCCCAATGTACAAAGCATGGGACACCGGTGGTTCGGTCGTGCCTGGCGTGGCTTGGAACCGCCCAGGCACCTTGTCGTATTTTCCGCGCAGGCGTTGCGTGGCTTGTTGACGGAAGTCGGTTTCACGGATATTCGCCTCCATCGTCGCGGACGTGGTGCCGCCTATATCATCCGTTCATCCCGCGAACTGGCCCGGCGAAAAAGGAGCGAGGTCCGAGGGTTGCCGCCTGGCTTGGTGGATCTGAAGGCGTCCTTTTCAGCGACTGCCGGCGAAGAATTGGTCGTTACTGCCCGCAAGCCATGCTGATGGACAGGCGGATTGCCGGGCTTTTGCTCAACTACCGCGATGCTGTGCGGAGCATCAGCTGCATCCGGTCGTTGCTCGAACAGGGCATCCAGCATGTTGTCGTATGGGACAACTCGGCCGATGGCGGCGCCTCTGCAGTGGCGATCGCTGCCGCGTTTGTTCACGATGCGCGTGTCGATCTGCATGTGAGTGTGGCCAACCTCGGGTTCGCGGCAGGGGTCAACCGCGGACTGGAGCATTGTCGCCAACGGTATCCGGGTGCTTGGGTGTTGTTGATCAACAACGATGCGCGCCTATTGACGGGGGCGCTGGCCAAGCTTGTCGATGCGCTTGATGCGAATAGCAACGCAAGGATCGCCTATCCCGATATCGACCATGCCGGGCATGTTCTGGGCCGGGTCTACTGCCATCGGTTGACCGGCTTGCTGTCGTGGCGGCCACGCCGCAACTATTTTCCCTATGCAAGCGGCTGTTGCATATTGGTTGCCACCGACCGTATCGCCTTGCCGCTGCTCGATGAGGACTTCTTCATGTACGGCGAGGATTGGGAGCTGGGTTGGCGGCTCGCTCAGTTGCCGGGTGCGATGGCGCATGTGCACGAGACGCTGGTCGAACACGACGGCTCTGCGAGTAGCGGACTGGGCTCCGCGTTCTACGAGTCGCACATGGTCGCCGCGCACCTGATCCTGGCGCGCAAGCTTGCGCGGAATCGGATGGATGCATGCGTTTTGCTGGCATCGCGTGCATGCATGCTGGTGGCGCGTGGAATGATTCGCTCGATCCGCTTCCGTTCGCTGGTGCCGTGCAAGGCCTTGTGGCATGGCGTACGGATCGCGTCAGGGCGACGCTAGAGAATTCCGCCCATTGCCAAGCGACTTGCCAGGCGACGGTACACCAGCCACCAGCCGATCAGCGCCATGCTTGTTTCGGCAATGATGAGAGCCATGGCCAGTCCGAGGATGCCGTGATGCGGCGCCAGCGCCAGCATGCCGCTGATCAGAAGAAGAATGCCGCAGAGTTCGAACGCCATGCGCTCCAACGGCTTGCCCAATGCCACCAGCACGGCGCCTGCAGCCAGTCGCAGCGAGAGCAAAGGTGCAACCGAGGCCAGCCACGGCATCAACTCGGCCATGGCCACGAACGACGTGCCGAACAGCCACGGCAACAATGGACTGCATAGTGCCAACAACAGTCCGCTAGCGAGGCCCCAGGCCAGTGCCAACAAGGCGATCAGGCCGATCAGCCGTTGCCCTTCCCGGGTGGGCGCGTGCGCGTGTCGAAACAATCGGGGCAACGATGCCAGTAGCATGGCGGTCACTGGCATCACCGTGGCCGCCATAACGCGTGCCGTGGCCGCGTAGATGCCCGCGTCGTGTGCACCAACCAGGCGAACAGCAATGATCTTGTCCAGTTCGGAGGGGTTCGCCGCAACCAGATTCATTGCCGCATACGAGGCGCCGTCGCCCAGCTCCTCTCGTGTGGCACGGCGTGGGCGCCAATCCAGTGTCACGAGACGGCTGGTGATCCACAAGCCCAGCAGCAAGCCGAGCAGCGACGCGAGCAACTGGAACGAGACATATGCTGAAAGCCTTTGTACATCCGGAAAGAGGAAGCAGGGCAATACCGCAAGCACCCTTAGACCGAGTGGAAGCCATTGCACGCATTGGCTCAGCGGCACCCGCTCTCGCGCCTGAAGCACGAAACTCAGCAACATGGTAAACGGCGTCAACAGCAATTCGGCTGCTCCCATCGCAAGCAGGATGTGCAGTGGCAGCGTCGGTCTGGTAACAAAGCCGCCAACGACGATATAGACGGCTAACAGCAACAGTCCGAGCAGCGCCGTCATCGGCCACGCATAGCGCCAGACGTCGGCCGTGCCGTTTGCTTCGCGCGCGTTCCGGGCCAGCATCACGAAACCGGCACCGAAATTGGGTAGCAGGCTCAGCACCACGGCCAGCGAAGCAGCGGCGGCGAAGCTTCCGTAGGCGCGCGGTCCGAGCAGTCGCGTAAGCAGGACCAGGACCGCCGCCTGGGTCATTACCCGCAACCCGAGCATGACGCTGGTCTGCAGACTGCTGCGTGCAAGTGGGCCTTTCAATGGGTACTCATTGATGGGACGGGTGGTGGCGAGTCGGACAGTTGCGTACGCAATTCGTCCAGAGTGTTGTTCAGGCGGCCGCCGGTATTCAACCGATCCAATCGTTCCAATGTTTTTTTGGCTTCGACCTTGCGGCCTCGCACGGCCAGCATACGAATCAAGGTGATCTGGTAGGCCGGCTCAGCCGGGCTGACTTTTACGGCATCCTCGGTCATGCGCTCACCTAGATCGTGATCTTCCAGTACATTCCATGCATAGTCACCATACGTGGCAAGCAGGCGGGCATTGGGTGCGGGATGTGCAAGTGCTGCGATGAAGGCTTCTATCATGCGATTCTTTGGCAAGTCGCAACGGTGCTCCCGTGTGCACTGAGTCAATGCGCCCAGCGAGCTTTCATCCTGAACACCCGGTTTGCGCGCTTTGAGTTTGGCGATCATGCTGTCCCACCACGCATCCTTTATCGGTAGGTGCATGCGTGCATTCATGAAGATCAGCGCCTGCTCCGGAAGGATCGAGGAATTTGGCAGTGCGGCTGCCCTCTCCAGCGGAGCATAGGCCAGGCGGGTGAACGGCGAGGCGGGATCATAGTGCGAGTAAATGATGTAGGTGCGACCCAATTCGTATTGGGCGCGCGGCGACCGCGTGGCGCGTGTGGCGAGATCTTCCGCCAGGCGTAGTGGGTTGCCCCAGGCGTAGGCAGTGAGTGCAGTCAGGGTGGTCCAGCAGAGCATCAGCCCGCCCAGCAGCGCATATCGCGGCAACGGCAGCAGGGAGGCCTGCGGTACGGCGAGCAGTGGCACGATCGCCAGCAGCAAACCGAAGCTCGCGAAGTAGTTGCGGTGTTCGTAGATCAGCTCCAGCGGCAGGATGGTGCCGGTGAGCAACTGGCAACCGAGGAAGAGCGCGATGCCGAGCGCCGCCAACGGCTTGCGCCGACGCAGCCACAGCGTCAGTGCGACCAGCGCGGAGAGCAGGACGATGCTGGCCAATGTACTCCAGGGCGCCAGCAGCCCGGACGAGACCCGGAAGTCGTCGTGATAGAACGACAGTGCGCTCGGCGTGGGCAGCAGGGTCCATGCGATGTAGTCGAGGACGATGCGTGCTTCGCTGAGCAGGCGGGTACCCATGATGAAGTCGCGCGCGGCCCAGATTTCGGGCTTCAGCAGGCCCGGCAGCAACCAGGCCAGTCCCGCGACCATGGGCAGGACGAGCACCAGCAGGAACAGGCCGACCACGCGCAGGTCAGCTCGCGGCGACAGCGTCGCGTCGTGCGGCGCCTGCACCGGCCCGCCGAAACGGAACAGCGCCCATTCGACCAGGAGCGCATACAGGGGAAGCATCACTGCGGTTTCCTTGGCCAGGATGCCAAGGGCCGTCGGCGCCGCGATGCTGGCCGCGCACAGGACGAGGCCTCCCCAACCCGCCCCGTCTGTGCGCCCCGTGTGGTGGCCAAGCATGCGGCATCGGCCCGCCACGTAGCCGAGCAATCCCACCAGCACGAACAGGTTGGCCATGCTTTCCATGCGTTGCACCACGTACAGCACGGCGGTGAGGTTGATCGGCAGCAGCATCCAGCCGGCAGCGATCAGCGCTGCAACGAGGGAAGCGCGCCGATGCCCGCCGGTCGGATCGGACCGCAGCAGCGCCAGCGAGAGCAGATACACCAGCCAGCCATTCATCAGATGGAGCAGCAGGTTGGTCAGCTTCATCCAGTACGGGTCGAGTCCGGTCGCAAGGTAGTTGGCGGCGAAGCTCAGCGAGGCCAGCGGGCGCTTGAAATCGCTGGCCGGCGAGGAAAGCGCGGCGCCGACCAGCGAGGGAAGCGTGGCATCGTGAGGTTGCACCCCTTTGTTGTCGACGATGTTGGGGTAATCGTCGAACAGGAATCCGCCGGACAACCCAGGCCAGTAGACGGCCAGGGTGATGGTGAAGGCGGCCAGCAGTGTCAGCAGACGCCACGGCGGGCGGCGAAGAAAGTCCATCAATCTGGGGAACCCGGTTGGGAGGTGTGGCTGGAAGTATTCCCGGAGCCAGCCATGGCGTCGAGCGTGAGCTGGCGGTGCAGATGATCCAGCTCATGCGGCCAGTAGCGCTGGCGCTCGAGCACCCAGGCGTGCAGCCACGGCATGCCGAAGCCGGGCTTCATGACGTTCCCTCGAACTGTCTCGTAGTGGGCGAGCAGACGCAGGCCGTGCGATGGGTAGCTGGCGCGGCCCAGGGTCGCGGCAGCTTCGAGGGCCATGCCGGGTCGTACCTGCAGGTCGAGCGCGCGGGTGAAATCGGCCAGGGCTGCATCCGGGTGGCCCTGTGCGAGGGCGATCTTGCCGCGCAGGTAGGTCAGGTCCTGCTGTGGCCCGGCGGCAGACAATTTGGGATTCTTCAGCCCGGTGTCGATCAGCTCCTGCAGGCCTTGCGCGGTCAACCCGGGGCATCCGCCGGAAACCGCCATGGGCAGCATGCGCTCGAACCAGCTGGCGAACAGGGTGCCGGTATTCGGCGTGCCCCGCATGGCGAGCTTCGCCGCAGCGAGATCGGCAACCGTGATCCCGCCAGTCATGCAGCGTGCGCCGATCAGGTTGAAGGCAAGCTGCACCTGGTCCGGTTGGTGCGCGAGCAGTTTTTCCAAGCGCCAGATGGCCGTTTGTGGTTGTCCGGCTTGCATCTCGATCTGCGCGGCGTTGGTCTGAGCACGTGCCGAATCGGGATTGATCTTGGCCCACAGCAATGCCTGGCTGTGGACATTACCCCACAGCTCAGCACGGGCGTGGGTCATCCAAGCCAGGCCCAGAGGCAGCACCAGCATCAGCGTGTACTTGAGCAGGCGTAAGCTGCGCACATCGGCCAGCCACAGGCCGAGCGGCCAGAACATCAGCAGCGCAGGCAGGTAGTTGCGATGCTCGAAATAGAGCTCCAGCGGTATCGAGGTGGATTCCAGCAACTGGCCGGTGAAGTAGAACAGGATCGCCAGTGCCAGTGCGGGGTGCCGACGGCGCTGCCACCAGGCCAGCCCGATCAGGCCGAATATGGCCAACATGGCGGGTAGAGTCGTGATTGGCTGCAGCCACGAGGTCGAGGCGACGTACTGGTCGTTGAACAGGCCGCTGGAGAACGGGCGCGGCAGCCATAGCAATTGCAGGTAGTCCAGCAGCACGCGCGGCTCGGTGAGCAGGCGCTGGCCGATGCTCCAAGGGCGAAAGCCCACCGGGCCGCCGTCAAGCACCCCTAGGAGCCCGCTGCGGAACAGATAGCCAAGGATGGCGACGGCGGGAATGATGCCGAATGCAAACAGCGCGAAACGATGTGCTTGTCGCGGCCTGTCGTCAGGTATGGGATGCCGCGGCGCGAACACGATCGTCTCGATCAGCAATGCGAACAGCGGTAGCAAGGCGCCGTTGGCCTTGGCCAGCGCCCCCAGCGCGGTGAATCCCACCAAGCCCAGCGCGCTCCAGCTCAGGCCCGCCGCGGTTCTGCCCTGGGTCAACAGCTGGCGGCCATGCAGCCAGAGCAGCAGGCCGACGATGGTGCAGGTGGCAGGCAGCATGGCCTCGCGCTGCACGATGTATAGCGTGGTAGAGACCAACAATGGATGCAGCAGCCAGACGGTGGTTCCCAGCAGGGCGGCGGTCCGGCTGCGTCGATCGTCGTGGCCCAGCAGGTGCCCCAGTCGTGCCAGCAAGGCGCAGAGCAGTACCCCGTTGACCAGATGCAGGATCAGGTTGGTGCGCTTGAACGGAAACGGGTCCGCAGGCCAGTCGTGTGCGTCGAGCAGGAACGTCAGCAGCGTCAGCGGTCGGCCCGTGGGGTCAGCAGTGCCGGAGGTGATGAAGCGCCAAAAGGCCGGCCAGTTGTCGACCGGACCGGTGGCACCGATGGTCGGTAGGTTGGCGAAGTCGTCAAACAGAAAACCGCCATGTAACGCAGGAGCATAAGCCAGCCAAGCCAATATCAGAAGTAATGACAGCGCAAGTAATAGCGGTATTGCCGTAATACGGTTGTACATCCGAGCCTTCCTAATAAAGAAGGGCCGCACTCGGCGGCCCTTCTTCGTGTCGATGGCGTTTAGAATTACTTGCGGCAGGAAGACGGCAGGTACTTTTGGCTCACCGTACCACCGGTGCAGGTCCAGGACGTGCTGCCGGTAGAGGTTACAGGCGACAGAACCAAGGTCGCGCCGTCAATTGCTGTATTGGCCTTCTGAGGCGAAGCTTTCGAAAACGTGGCCGTAATCTTACCGCTAGCAACGGCAACCGACTTCACATAACTGCCGGTGATGCTTGCGGCAGAGGCTAGGCCAGCTGAGCCATTGTTACTCGGCATAATGCCCTTGTTGCTGTAGAACTCTGCAACTGCAGTCTTAGCGCCGTCGGCCAGCGTGCTACCTTCTGATACCTGCGAGCGGATGATGTAATCCTGGTACGCAGGGATGGCGATGGCGGCGAGGATCGCGATGATCGCGACCACGATCATCAGTTCGATCAGGGTGAAGCCCTTCTGCATATTCTTCATGGTGGTTCCTCTGTTTTGGTTAGCTAACCGTGTGATGCCCCCTGAGCCCAGTCCCGTATCCCCCTAGGCGGGATCGAACCCTATTCGCATGGTCGGAACGACCAGGAAGCTCGCGGCAAAGTCAAGCAGCATGTATGCCACGTTTGCCGCAGATGTATTCCCTCACAACTGTAGGCCTTTGGATTGTGCCCGCGGTCACGAAAGCCCGCAACCCTAGGTGGAAACTCACTCGGAGTCTTGGAAGTGTGATCCTGGATGCATGGATTTGTACTGTTCATCCGGGGGCACTTAGTGACGTTTATCGTCAGTTTGTGCAACGACAATGTAGGCGTGGCAAGGTTACTTGCGACAGGTTGCAGGCAGATACTTGTCAGGCACCGTTCCGCCGTTGCAGCTCCAGGTGATGCTACCGGCATGGGTGATGGCGGAAATCACCAGCGTACTGGCCCTGATGCTGCTGTTTGCGTTGGGTGCGTTGAATGCGACTGTTATTTTGCCTGCGGGGGCCAGATCCACGCTGGAAACGTAGTCGCCGGTGATCGACGTGTTTTTTGCGAGGCCCGCGGATGCATTGAATGTAGGGAATCGCCCGGTGTTGGAGACGAAATCCCACACCGCGGCTTTGGCCCCGCTGGCCAGGCTCATGCCCTCGGTGACCTGGGTACGAATCAGGTAGTCCTGATAAGCCGGTATGGCGATGGCAGCGAGGATCGCGATGATCGCCACGACGATCATCAGTTCGATCAAGGTGAAACCGGCGGAAATGCGCTGGCGCAGCATGGTGGACTCCCCTGTGAGTACACCGGGACACGCACGTTTTGTACCAATAGTAATTTGACAATGTGCGCTTCATCACGCTTGCGGCGAGCGAGGGCAATCTTTCTCCGAGAGCTCTCTACATGGCAGCGTCGAGGGTGCCTTGCTTGTTGGCGCGCATGTGCTTCAGCCGGGCGGTAATCCACCAACATGTAGTGACGACCAGCAGCATCTCAAACGATCGGAAGGGTATGGAGTAGCGCGGTTCGGCTTGCAATGTGGTGTAGACCAATGTTGCAAACGTCAGCATGCAGATCACCGAAATCAGCGAGGTGTAGCCAGCTGGTGTGTTCTGTCCGTGCGACCCAGGTCGACACAGCCACGCTACTGGTAAACCTGCCAGCGCCAACAGCAGCAGGGGCAAGTTGAGGGTGTGGCAAATGGCGGCCAGCGCGATCCAGGGAGAGCTGACCTGGAACGGTGCGTTTGCAGTTGGGTATACATAAAGGTCGCCCTGCCCGATGACGACACCCCAGCCCCATAGCTCTTGCGGCTTTTCAAAGAGGTACCAAGAGATATAGCGCCAAGGATGCTCGCCGAAACGCCGCACGATTGTTTTGGCGCCATCCCCAGGTGAGGCCAGTAGTGCTGCGTACTCTTCATCGACCGCGCGCAGTGTGTCACGCGTACTTGCTCGCGTGATGGCATCGCCAAATATCGATTTCCGGTACGCGTCGTGGTAGCTCGGCCACGCGCCTTGTACGAAGTTCTGCAATGCGCGACCCTTCGACGAGTCGCCGGCAGGTGGAGTGGGAAGCTGCATATTGCGGGCGGCCCAAGCCCCTGGCAGCAGCAGTGCTCCTACTGCCAGCGCCACGCAAATTTTTCGTGGCGCCAGTTTGCGCCAAGCCAGGAAACACGCCAACAGCAAGCCGAACGGAAGCAGCACAGCATTGGTCAACGCCGCCGCACCCAGTGCCAGGCCCGCAACCGCCGCCAGCCATGTGCTTCTGCGCGCGCATGCTTGGGCAAGCAGCAGTAGCCCGAGCGCGCACAAGAACCCGAACAGCGTTTCGGTGAGCAGATAGCCATTGATGGTGATGCTGTGCGGCCAAACCGCCATCAGCAGGCCACTGGCGATGGCCCAACGTGTTGGCAGCCAGTATTTCCCCAACTGGGTGGCCAAGGTGACTGTCAATGCACCCAGTAGTGCCTGGCACAACAGGACGGCGGCGTACCACATATCTCCCGCGCCAAGCACCTTCATCCAGAGCGCGAGAAAGAAGGGGTAGGCCGGATCGCGATAGTTGTCAGGGTGGAGTACCGCTGCGTCCGGGGCATCCTTGGCGAATACGCCGTGGTGTACGAGGTTCCATGCATATGCGAAATATTGCGTAGCATCTCCTCGTACCGGGTTCAGCACCAATGCTGTGCTTACGTAGTGCCAGCGCAGCGCAAGGGCAAAGACTGTGATGGCTGATAGCACCAACAACCAGGGCCAATGTTTTTCGGGGGTTGGGGCAGGAATGTCCATGCGTCGCTATCTGCGGTTGGCCGAGTCCTAGTATGCATGGCTTTGAATCGCGCTGGGTTCTCCGGGGGCTGTTTGTTGCGAGTCAGGCTGCCTCGGCGAGGGTTGTGTTCGCTTTGTGAGCTCGGCAATCCAGGCAGGCAGCAAGGTACAGACTAAGGTTGTCACCTCTTAATGAGAGGGACTTGTCGTCGGTGGCAATGCGTCGCCCAGGGAGGGTTGCGGGCGATGCGCATCGAGCGTGGCAATGATGCCGGCGCCCAGGTCGGGTGCGTTGGTCGTGCCGGATGGGCACGGGCCGCTGGCTTTCCTTCGGACTGAAAAGCATCACGGCTGAAGCTTTTCAGTGGAGATCACGCTGCGCGCGGGTGGATGCGGGCCAGTGCGTCGCCGAGTTCGCGGCGTGCAGTTTCCAGCTCGAACCGCTTTTGCAGGTTGATCCATACGTCCGCTGTCGTGCCGAAGTAGCGAGCGAGGCGCAGGGCGGTGTCTGCGGTGATGCCGCGCTTCTCATTGGCGATGTCGTTGACGCGCGCCGGCGTGACGCCGATGGCACGGGCGAGCGCGTTGCTGGAAAGCGCCAGTGGCAGCATGAATTCCTCACGGAGGATTTCGCCGGGGTGGACGGGAGGCAGCAAGGTGGAGGCCATTGTCGTTGTCTTTCATTAATGATAGTCGGTGATTTCGACATCGTATGCGTCACCACATCCTTGTCGGCGAAGGTCTTGATCATGGGTCCGTATCGTATATCGGTACGCGACACGGAACAGGCTGCTGCGGAGACCGCCGCTGCGTCGGTAGCATGCTCACGCTTCACTGGTCACGGCAATGTTGCTTCGGTGCCCTGTTCAGCCTTTGCCCTGATCCATCCGGCGGGCAAAATCCTCGAAGTCGTCGAGATGACGGGTGGCGATGGCGTGCACGATCGCCCAGTCGATATTGCTGTAGCTGTGTACGGCGATGTTGCGGAAACCGACTGCTTTGCGCAGTCGCAGTGCCAGGTCGGCGGGAATGAAGCCGGCTTGTGCCAATTGGTCGAAAGCCTGGCCCATGGTGTCGGGGATGGGCTGTTCCATGCTCGACAACGCGTGCATGGCAAGATCTACGCTGATCTGTACGGCGCGGCTCAAGTTGAGCACGACAATGTCCTGCAGATCGGGATTGCCGGCCAGGGTAGCCACATCGGCGGGGCACCGTTCGCGCACCCGGACCAGGCAGCGGCGGAGCGAATCGAGTTTGCGTGTGACGATCAGCCGATCCATGCGTGTCGGCGCTCGGCCAGCGTCCGTTCGACGTAGGGGATGAAATCTTCCATGGCGTACACGTGCCGCTGCATGAGTCCGGTCATTCCGGCCGCGTCGCCGCGGATCATTCTGCCGTGCTTGAGTATCTGCCCGAGCAGCGGCTCGCCTACGGTATGCAGGTCGATCAGGTCCACCGGGCGACCAGTGGCGACGGCGAGGTCGGCAGCCAACTGCATTTTCTCGGAGGCGTTCAACGGAGCGCGTTTCTGTATGGCGATGTCCAGGTCGCTGTCGCGACGCGCCTCGCCACGGGCCACCGAACCGAACACGATGGCCAGTTCGATGTCGGGGTAGCGTGCCAAGACGGCAATCGTTTGTTCGATGGACATTATGGAACCTCTGCGGCCTGAAGCTATAGGCCGCATTGTCCACCAGAAGGATGCAACGGGCCAGCAAGACGGCACAGGTTGGGCATCGCCTGCCGCTTGTTGATCTTTTTGATCTTTACGTGGCGTCGAAGACGTGGAATGGCGGTGTCACGCACTGTGGGGGCCTTGCCTGTGCTGCCCGGTCCGCTTACCGTCATCTTTTTGCCCACGCGCAAGGAACCTCCCATGAAACCCCTGATTGCCGCGCTGCTCCTGGCCCTGGTGGCGTCGCCCGCGGTGGCGCAGAGCGCCGTGGACACCATGTTCGTGAAGGCGCAAGGGCCGCACGCCTTCAATGTGCGCGACCTGGTGATGATGGATCGGGTCAGCGACCCGCAGCTGTCGCCGGATGGGCGTTACGCGGCGTTCGGCGTGCGCAGCACCGACTACGATGCGAACAAGGGCGTCAGTGCGGTCTATGTGCTGGACCTCGCCAGGGGCGGCCAGCCGGTGAAGGTGGTGGAGAAGGGCGGCTCGGCGCGCTGGTCGGCGGATGGGCGCAGCCTGTATTTCGTGGCGCCGGCGAAGGGCGTGGCGCAGTTGTGGCGGGTGGATCTGGGCGGCAAGGATGGGCTGAGCCTGGCCAAGCCGGCGGCGCCGGTACAGGTCAGTCACGGCGTGCTGGACCTGGGCGGCTACAAGCTGTCGCCGGACGGCAAGCAGGTGCTGATGTCGTATGAGGTGTTCACCGATTGCGCCACGCTGGCCTGCACCCGGCAGCGCCTCGATGCGCGCGCGAAGGACAAGGCCAGCGGCACGCTGTACGACAAGTTGTTCGTGCGGCACTGGGATACCTGGGCCGATGGCCGGCGCAACCAGCTGTTCGTGGCCCGCTTCGACGGCAAGGGCCAGCTGGCGGGTGAGCCGAAGCTGCTGAGCCGCGGCATCGACGGCGACGTGCCGAGCAAGCCGTTCGGCGACGACGGCGAATTCAGCTTCGCGCCGGATAGCAAGACCGTGTACTTCGATGCCCGCATCGCCGGCCGCAGCGAGCCGTGGTCGACCAACTTCGACGTGTACAGCGTGCCGGTGGATGGTTCGGCCGCACCGAAGAACCTCACCGCCGACAACAAGGCGTGGGACGCCTACCCGGTGGCCTCGCCGGATGGCAAGACGCTGTACTACCTGGCGATGAAGACTCCGGGCTTCGAGGCCGACCGTTTCGCGATCGTCGCGCTGGACCTGGCCAGCGGTGCCCGGCACGAGGTGGACCCGCAGTGGGATCGTTCGCCGGGCGGCCTCACGATCTCCGCCGACGGCAAGACCCTGTACGCCACCGCCGACGACAATGGCCAGCATCCGTTATTCGCGATCGACGCGGCCAGCGGCAAGGTCAGCCAGCTGGTCGGTGAGGGCACGGTGGGCGGCTTCTCACTGGCCGCCGGCAAGCTGCTGTTGACCCGCGACGACCTGAAGCGGCCGGCCGATGTCTACCTTGCCGCCGCCGACGGCAGCGGCCTGAAGCAGGTCACCCGTTTCAATGCGGCCGACCTGAAGAATACGAAGATGGGCGACGCCGAGTTCTTCACCTTCAAGGGCTGGAACAACGAGACCGTGCAGGGCTACGTGGTGAAGCCGGCCGACTACAAGGCGGGGCAGACCTACCCGGTCGCCTTCATCATCCACGGCGGCCCACAGGGCGCGATGAGCAACGGCTGGAGCTATCGCTGGAATCCGCAGACCTACGCCGGCCAGGGCTTCGCGGTGGTGACGGTGAACTTTCACGGCTCCACCGGCTACGGTCAGGCGTTCACCGACTCGATCTCCGGCGACTGGGGCGGCAAGCCGCTGGAGGACCTGAAGCTGGGCTGGAAAGCTGCGCTGGACAAGTACAAGTTCCTCGATGGCGACCGCGCCTGCGCGCTCGGCGCCAGCTACGGCGGCTACATGACCTACTGGATCGCCGGCGTGTGGAACCAGCCGTGGAAATGCCTGATCGACCACGATGGCGTATTCGACACCCGCGCCATGTACTACGACACCGAGGAGCTGTGGTTCGAGGAGCGCGAGAACGGCGGCACCCAGTACGAGCACCCGGAGAACTACGAGAAGTTCAACCCGCTCAACCACGTCAAGGACTGGCGCGTGCCGATGATGGTGATCCACTCGGCGAAGGATTTCCGCATCCCCGACACCCAGGGCCTGGGCGCGTTCACCGCCCTGCAGCGCCGTGGCATCCCCAGCCAGCTGTTGCATTTCCCCGACGAGAACCACTGGGTGCTGAAGCCGCACAACAGCGTGCAGTGGCACGATGCGGTGAACGCGTGGCTGAAGCAGTGGACTGCGAAGGACGCTCCGAAAGCCACCTCGCACTGAGCTGATTGTCAGCAATGACAAGCGGCGGACCTTGGACCGCCGCTTTTGTTCCTCCCCCTGCAAGGCAGGGGGAGGTGAGGAGGGGGTAGCTCCGGGCTGACCCCACTCCAACCCTCCCCTGCGATGCAGGGGAGGGAGCAGGGCCGCGGCGGCGCAGGCCTTTGGCGTCTCCCCCCGCTTTGCAGGGGGAGGGTGCAAGGCTGCGGTGACGTAAGGGTTTGGCTCCTCCCCCTGTAACGCAGGGGGAGGCAGGGTGGGGGTGCTCTTTTGGTCTTGTGGTCAGCGCAGCAGCGCGCGCAGGCGGCTGCGGGTGAAGGCGCCGAGGCGCAGCTGTTCGCACAGGGCTTCGAGCTGGTCGGGCTGGCGGGGCTTGCGTTGCAAGGTGTCGATGCTGCTGGCGCCGGGAGCGTCCAGCGCGATGCGGGTGAGGCGGCGGTACATGCGCGCCTGTTCGGCGTGTTCGCGCAATCTGGCGGCGCAGGCGGCGGCGCCGCGCAGGCGCAGGAAGGCGACTTCGTCGACGCGATCGAGCAGGGTGTCGAGGCTGCCGAAGTGGGTGAGCAGAGCGGCGGCGGTCTTGGCACCGATGCCGGGTACACCGGGGATGTTATCCACGCTGTCGCCGCACAGGGCCAGGTAGTCGGCCACCTGGTGCGGGTGTACGCCGAGTTTCTCCTGCACGCCGGTCGGCCCCCAGCGCAGGCCGCGGGCGTAGTCCCACTGTTCGTCGTGCTCCCCCAGCAGCTGGCCGAAGTCCTTGTCGGCGGAGACGATCACGCTGCGCCAGCCTTGCGCGCGCAGGTTCCACACGGTGCTGCCGATCAGGTCGTCGGCCTCGAAACTGTGGTCGATCATCAGGTGCACGCCGAGCGCTTCGGTGACCGCGCGGCACTGCACGAACTGCCGCTCCAGGTCGGGCGGCGGCAGTTCGCGGTTGGCTTTGTACGGCGGGTAGATCGCGTTGCGGAACGAGCTGGTCAACGAGGCGTCGAAGGCCACGGCGACGTGTTCGGGCTGCACGCGTTCCAGCAGTTCACACAGGAAGCGGGTGTAGCCGTGCACCGCGTTGACCGGGTGCCCGTCGGCGTCGTGGAGCTCGTCCGGTATCGAATGCCAGGCGCGGAACACGTACAGGCTGCCGTCAACAAGATGGACGGCTGGACGTCCGTTCGCCGTCGTGCTCATGGCGTCCATGTGGAGAGCAGGCCGCCCAGCGCCGGGCGCTCGCGGTCGGGCACGTCGATCTGTGGCGTGCCGAGGTGGACGAAGGCGACCACGTGCTCGTTGTCGGCCAGATCGAGGATGCCGGCCACCTCGCGGTCGTAGGCGGCCCAGCCGGTCAGCCATTGCGCGCCGTAGCCAAGTGCGTAGGCTCCGAGCAGGATGTTGTAGGCGACGTTGCCGGCGCACAGCTTCTGCTCGATCTCCGGCACCTTGCTGTCGGTATGCAGGCGCGCGACCACGGCGATCACCAGCGGTGCGAAGGTATAGCGCGTGCGCTCCTTTTCCAGCTTGGCGTCGGACATCTCCGGGTGGTTGCGGATCGCGATCGCGGCCAGCCGCTCGCCGAAAGCCAGCTTCGCCCCGCCCTCGAGACGGATCAGCCGGAACGGTACCAGCTTGCCGTGGTCGGGCACGCGGATCGCCGCTTCCAGCAGTTCATGCAGGGTAGCCTCGTCCGGCGCCGGCTCGCCGAGCTGGCGCGAGGGTACGGAGTGGCGTTGCTGGAGCAGGGACAGGGCAGCGTGCATGGACGGGTTCTTTCGCTGGGAATGCCCATGCTAGCGGGCGGGGCCGTTGCGTGCGAACCGTCAGGCCGACAGCGGCAGCTTGAACGAGCCGGGCAACAGGGCGGCCACGCAGGTCTGCTCGGTGTCGCCGCGCAGGTTCGCCAGCAGCACCGGCATGGCGTCGTCGCAAAGTTCGGCCATCACCTGGCGGCAGGCGCCGCAGGGGCTGACCGGCGCATCGCTGTCGGCGATCACCGCGATGGCGACGAAGTCGCCAGGGCGGCAGCCGGTAGCGATGGCGCCGAACAGGGCAGTGCGCTCGGCGCAGTTGCACAGGCCGTAGGAGGCGTTTTCCACGTTGCAGCCGCTGAAGCGGCGGCCGTCGCGGGTGAGCAGGGCGGCGCCCACCAGGAACTTCGAATACGGCGCATAGGCCTGTTCGCGCGCGCTGCGCGCCAGGGCCAGCAGGTCGTCGAAGGCGTTGGGAGTAGCGGGCATCGGAATCTCCGGTGATGGCCCGGGCGGCGCCAGGCGCTTGTGCCGGCGGGCCAGCTTACTCTTTATGCATCGGCCCGCATCAAAACGCGCGAGTGCCGCTAAGATGAGCGGACCATCCAAAGGGGGATTGACCATGCCGATCACCGTAGCCGCCTTGCGTGAGACTGCCGCCGGGGAGCGGCGCGTGGCGATCACGCCCGAGATGGCGAAGAAACTGCGCGGCAAGGGCCTGCGCGTGCTGCTGGAACACGGTGCGGGGCGCGCGGCCGGTTTCCCTGATGGCGCCTATGCCGAGGCGGAGTTTGCCGACGCGGCCGAGGTGCTGGCCCAGGCCGACGTGCTGGCCTGCGTGCTGCCGCCGGACGATGCGGTATTCGCCGGCCTGCGCGAAAGCAGCGTGGTGGTCGGCCAGTTGCGTCCGTACGGCGCCGCCGGGCGCATCGCCGCGCTGGCCGCGCGCAAGCTCACCGCGTTCTCGCTGGAGCTGCTGCCGCGCACCACCCGCGCGCAGGCGATGGACGTCTTGAGCTCGCAGGCGGCGGTGGCTGGTTACCGCGCCATGCTGATCGCGGCCGAGGCTTCGCCGAAGTTCTTCCCGATGCTGACCACCGCCGCCGGTACGATCCGGCCGTCGAAGGTGCTGGTGATCGGCGCCGGCGTGGCCGGCCTGCAGGCGATCGCCACCGCGCGCCGGCTCGGCGCGCAGACCGAGGGCTACGACGTGCGCCCGGAGACGCGCGAGCAGGTGGAGTCGCTGGGTGCGAAGTTCCTCGACCTCGGCGTCAGCGCCGCCGGCAGCGGCGGCTACGCGCGCGAGCTGTCGGCGGAAGAGCGCGCCGCGCAGCAGCAGGCATTGGCCGACCACCTGAAGGCATTCGACGTGGTGGTCAGCACTGCCGCGGTGCCGGGGCGGCCGGCGCCGAAGATTCTCAGCGCTGCGATGGTCGAGGGGATGAAACCGGGCGCACTGGTCGTCGACCTGGCCGCCGAAAGCGGCGGCAACTGCGAGCTGACCCGGCCGGGCGAGCGGATCGAACATGGCGGCGTGGTGGTTCTGGGGCCGCTGAACCTGCCTGCCGGGGCGCCGCTGCACGCGTCGGAGATGTACGCGCGCAACGTGTTCAACTTCCTTGACCTGCTGGTGCACGACGGCGCATTGAAGCCGGATTTCGAGGACGAGCTGGTGGCGAAGAGCTGCCTCACCCACGCCGGCGAAGTGCGCTTCACCACGTAGGGCGGGCACCGCCCGCCGGCATTTGACGGCAAGAGCGGCGGACGGTGCCCGCCCTACGGGCTTGGAAAAAAACGTCCCGCGCAAGGCGGGGCGTCCTGTCGCTCAGGGTCGGCCGGGGCGGCCGGGGCGGCCGGGCGGAGCTGGCGGGCGGTCGCGACGGTGGCGTTCGTCCCAGTGCAGGCGCTCGGCCGGCGGCAGCGCGTGCCATTCGCGGATCAGCTTCTCGCGTTGCTCGGGCGGCAGTTGCTGGAAGCGCCTGAAGGTGTCGTGCAGTTGTTCGCGCTGCTGCGGCGACAACTCGTGGAACTTGCGCATGTTCTCGCGCGCCTGCTCGCGTTCGGCCGGGGTCATCTGCTGCCAGCGGGCGATGCGCTCGCGGACTTCCTGGCGCCGGTCGGGCGGCAGGGTGACCCACCGCTCGGCACGGCGCAGCATGTGCTCCTGCTTGCGTGGCGGCATGCTGTCCCAGCTGTCGCGCAGCGGCGCCAGCACGTCGCGCTGGGCCGGGTCGAGGCTGTTCCAGGGACGCGGCGGCGGTGGTGGCATGTCGCCCTGTGGTGGCGGGGCGGGCGGTGCTTGCTGCGCATGCAGTGGCGCCGCGGCGGTGCCGCCAAGCAGGGCGGCCAGCAGCAGGGCCAGGACGGTGCGCGAGAAGCTGGCCATGGCTCAGCGCGCCGCCATCGGGCTGTTGTTCGCGGCCAGCCAGTCGTAGAAGTCGAGGTTCTGGTAGAGGTTCGGATCGGTCTTGTCGGCGTCCGGTGGCAACTCGTTGTCCAGCTCGACGCCGGTCTCGGCGGCGTGGACCATCGTGTTCGCCGGAGCGGGATGGCGCTGTGGCGACGGTCGCCACACCACCATCGTGGCCAGGGCGATCACGGCGAAGGCGCCGACCGGGATCAGCCAGCGTGCGGTGCGATGTGCTGGTGCGCGCGCCGTCGCCAGCGCCTGCCGCCGGGCCGCGTGCAGGCGCCCGACGGTGGCCGGGTCGATGCGGCGGGCAGCCTCGTGCCAGAGCTCGCGGGCGTGCTGTTCGAGACGTTCGTCGGGCCTGCTGTTATCGGACGAGTTCATCGCCAGTCCTCCAGTTGGTCGCGCAGGTGGTGCATTGCGCGCGACAGATGGGTTTTCACGCTGCCTTCGGAGCAGCCCATGGCGCGGGCGGTCTCGGCCACGTCCAGGCCTTCCAGCATGCGCAGCATGAAGGCTTCGCGCTGGCGTTGCGGCAATTGCCGGACCGCGGCGGCCATGTCCGCGTACGACTGCACGTCGTGCAGCCGGCCCAGCGGGTCCTGGCCGGGGTCGGCCGGCTCCCACACCGGCAGCTCATCGCCGTCGTCGTCGCGGCTGCCGCCGAGCCAGCCCACCACGATCGAGCGCACCTTGCGGCGGCGCTGCAGGTCAACCACGCGCCGGCGCAGGATGCCCCAGAACAGCGGTGCCCATTCCGTGGCGGGCTTGTCGCGGTAGTGCCTGACCAGCCGCAGCATAGCGTCCTGCACCGCATCCATGGCGTCCTCGCGGTGGCGCAGCTGCAACTCCGCCATGCGGAACGCGCGCCGCTCGACCTGCGCCAGGAACGCATCCAGCGTGGCGGGCGTTTCGCGGACGTCGGCCAGCAAGTCCGTGACGAGCGTGCCGGCCACGCCGTTCATGGGCTCGTCGGCCGCAGCGTCGGGTGAAGCATCCTCGGGCTCCAGCGGTGGTTTCCCGTTGTTCAACGCGGCAGGCTCGCACAGGTTGACCGGCACCCGTATGATGCGAACTCGACGTCCTGGCGGGCGGCTCTCACGGGGGATGGGCTCATGATCGACGGTTTCTTGGCACTGTATATCTTCATGCTGGCCGCGTTTACCGGCTATGAAATCATCGCGCGGGTGCCGGTGATCCTGCATACGCCGCTGATGTCCGGGTCGAATTTCGTGCACGGCATCGTGCTGGTCGGGGCGATGATCGCACTAGGCCACGCGAACACGCCATTCGAGATCGCGATCGGCTTCGTTGGCGTGCTGCTGGGCGCCGGCAACGCCGCCGGTGGCTACGTGGTGACCGAGCGCATGCTGGAAATGTTCAAGTCCAGCAAGCCGGACGCCGGCAAGGGGGCCAAGTGATGAGCTGGCTGCCGACACTGATCAAGGCTTGTTATTTCCTCGCCGCACTGCTGTTCATCCTCGGCCTGAAACGCATGAGCTCGCCGCGCACCGCGCGCGGCGGCATCCTCTGGGCGGGCTTCGGCATGCTGCTGGCGGTGCTGGCCACGTTCTTCCTGCCGGACATGCACAACCGCGGGCTGATCGTCGCCGCGGTGCTGATCGGCGTGGCCGCGGCCTGGTGGAGCGGCCGCCGCGTGGCGATGACCGCGATGCCGCAGATGGTGGCGCTGTACAACGGCATGGGCGGTGGCGCGGCGGCGGCGATCGGCGCGGTCGAACTGATCGGCTACGCGCGCGGGCTGGGTCTGCTGCACGCGGTGCCGGATACCTCGCCGTTGCGGCCGGAAGCCTGGGCGGTGAACGGCCTGCCGCCCGCGCTGTCGCCGACCGAACTGGCGTTGGGCGTGCTGGGCGCGCTAATTGGCGCAGTGAGCTTCTCCGGTTCGCTGGTCGCCTTCGCCAAACTGCAGGGCTGGATGGACAAGCGCCTCGTGTTCCCCGGCCAGCGCGCGGTGAACCTGTTGCTGCTGGCCGCGGCGGTGGTCGCGGGCGTGCTGCTCGCCATCGGCCATGCCAGCGCGGCGCTGATCGCTGTCTTCTTCGTGCTGGCGCTGCTGTTCGGCCTGATGATGACCTTGCCGATCGGCGGCGCCGACATGCCGGTGGTGATCTCGCTGTACAACGCGTTCACCGGCCTGGCGGTGTCGTTCGAGGGTTTCGTGCTGGGCAACGAGGCGATGATCATCGCCGGCATGGTGGTCGGCGCGGCCGGCACCTTGCTGACCCAGCTGATGGCCAAGGCGATGAACCGCTCGATCGGCAACGTGCTGTTCGGCAGCTTCGGTGCGGCCGGCGGCGAGGCGCAGGCGATCGAAGGCGCGCAGAAGCCGGTCGACGCCAGCGACGCGGCGGTGATGATGGCCTACGCCGAGCGCGTGGTGATCGTGCCCGGCTATGGCCTGGCGGTGGCGCAGGCGCAGCACAAGGTGTGGGAGTTCGCCCAGTTGCTGATCAAGCGTGGGGTGAAGGTGAAGTTCGCGATCCACCCGGTGGCCGGCCGCATGCCCGGCCACATGAACGTGCTGCTGGCCGAAGCCGGCGTGCCGTACGACCTGATCGCCGACATGGACGACATCAACCCGGAGTTCCCGGCCACCGACGTGGCGCTGGTGATCGGCGCCAACGACGTGGTCAATCCGCTGGCCAAGACCGACCCGGCGTCACCGATCTATGGCATGCCGATCCTCGACGTCAGCGCGGCGAAGCACGTGATCGTGATCAAGCGCGGCAGGGGCACCGGCTTTGCCGGCATCGAGAATGCGCTGTTCTACGCCGACAATACGCGCATGTTGTACGGCGACGGCCAGGCGGCGGTGGGTGAGCTGGTGGCGTCGCTGAAGGAAATCGACGCCTGATCCGCGCCTTCCGCCGCTTTGTAGGGCCGGCAGTGCCCGCCAGCCTTTTGCATGGATGCTGTGTAGGGCGGGCCGTGCCCGCCGGTTTTTGCATTGATGCGGCAAGAGTTGGCGGGCCGCGCCCGCCCTACGCGGTTGAGCTGGTCGCGTTTTACCCTCTCGTCAGCCCTGGCGTGGCTGGCGCCAGGCCAGCCACGCGGCCAGCAGCATGCCCAGCACGGCGCAAGCCAGGTCCGCCGGGGACAGCGCCATCCGCGCCAGCTGCCACAGCATGCCGAAGCCGGCGGTATGCATGGCGGCGATCAGGCCCATGCCCATGTTGCCCGCGATCAGCACGCCGGCGATCAGCATGTTGACGTAGAGCGCCGCCAGCAGTGTGGCGCTCGCCGACAGCAACGCCGCACCGATCCCCGCCGGGCGCACGTAGGCGCGGACGATCCAGGCCAGCAGCGCGCCGACCGGCAGCGCCAGCCACGGCAGCGGCTGGCGCAGGTACAGCGTCGCCACCATCCACGCGGCACCGGCGGCCAGCCCCAGCATGGCGGCGCTGAACAGCGCGAACACGGACAGCGATACGGTACGCACGCTGCTCATCGGCGGAAGCGGTGCGTCGAGGTGGCCTGGAGCATGCGCGGGTCCATCGGGCAAAGCGGGCATCATAGCCTGCCACCGGCACCTGCCGGGACGACCCCGGCCTTGAAGTGTGTCGCCGCCGGCCTGATCTGGGACAAGCAGTCCCGCGCGGCGGGCGGCATAATACGCATTCCGGGTCCGACGCATCGCCGCGCCCGCAGATACAGGATCTTGCAGAGGCATGAGCGGTTTCAGTCTGAGCAGCGAACCCTTCACCCTGATGCGCGACTGCAGTGCCGTGATGGTGCCGCAGGGCGACACGGTGACCTTGCCGGCGGGCCAGATCGGCTACATCACGCAGGCGCTGGGCGGCAGTTTCACGGTGTACGTGGAAGGTAACCTGTTCCGCATCGCCGGCGACGACGCCGACGCACTGGGCAAGCAGCGGCCGGCCCCGATCGAGGTGTCCGCGGACGCCACCGACGCCGACGTGGAAAAGCTGGCGTGGGACCAGTTGCGCACCGTGTTCGATCCGGAAATCCCGGTGAACGTGGTCGACCTGGGACTGGTTTACGATCTCAGCCTGGAGCAGACCGAATCCGGCGAACGCCGCGTCTACGTGAAGCTCACCCTGACCGCTCCCGGCTGCGGCATGGGCGACATCCTGGTCGACGACGCGCGCACCAAGCTGGAAATGATCCCCACGGTGGCCGAGGCGGACGTGGACCTGGTATTCGATCCGCCGTGGAGCCATTCGATGATGTCCGACGCGGCGAAGCTCGAAACCGGCATGCTCTGAACCGTGGTCGCAGGCAAGCCTGCCGTCCCGGCAATTTCCCCGTAGCGCAAGAGCGTGCGTTTCCAGGCACACCGTCCCGCTGTGCGCGTGCCGGTCACCGGGCTGGCCGGATCGAGCGGGCAGGAGCTGAGCTGCACGGTCACGGTGCCGTCAGGCAGCACCCTGACCGTCGGCATCTCCGGTGGTACCGGTAGCCGACCTGTACGTCAGGAAGGATCTGACGCCGACCACCACCAGCCACGACTGCCGCCCGTACCTGGCCGGCAACAACGAGAGCTGCAAGTTCAGCGCGGCGTCGGGTACGTACTACATCAAGCTGCGCGGCTATTCGTCATTCTCCGGCGTGTCGCTGCAGGCCACCTGGTGAAGAGTCCCCGGGCGGGTCAGGGAAGGTCTGCCGTCTTTGCAAGCTGAGGAGCAATGGTGACGACGGGGCCCGGTCGATCCGGCCGGGCCCTTTTTGCCGGTGGCTCAGCCGGGAATTTCCTCGAAGCGGTTGGCGTCGCGGTTCTTGCGAACCTTCGCCGGGTCCCACACGCGGCCGTTCATGGCGATGTAGACGCCGTCTGGCAGGGTCTGCACCGCCGCCACCGCGCAGCCGATGTTGAACACCGCGTCGGAGCCCTGGAAGCGCGCCGGATTCAGCGCGCCGGTCAGCACGATCACCTTGCCCTTGATGCTGGCCAGCTCGCGCGCGGTTTCGACCATGGTGTCGGTGCCGTGGGTGACCAGCACGTGGCGGTGCGGCTGCGCCTCGATCGTCGAGCGCACCAGTGCGCGGTCTTCGGCGCCCATGTGCAGGCTGTCCTTGCGCAGGATCGGGATCACGTCGAACTGGAACGCCACACCGAGCTGGCCGAGGATCTCGCCGATCTGCGGCGCGCCGATCTTGTAGTCCGACTTGTCGTCGAAATAGATCTTGTCGATGGTGCCGCCGGTGGTGACGATGGTCAGGTGCTGCATGTCGGTGGGCCGAGGAGGGAATCGCGCCATTTTAGCCCGTGCGCATGTGGAACGCTCGCCGCGGCATTTGTTGTAGGAGCCCGCCAGCGGGCTCCTACGAAAAAAATGTCAGCGCAGTTCGTAGGGCGGGCACTGCCCGCCGGCTTTTGATCTCGGTTCGTGGCGATGCGTGTGGAAGGGCGGCGGGCGGTGCCCGCCCTACGGTACGCGCTAGCTCAGCAGCAGGGCGGTGTTGTCCGCGTCCGGCGTGACCAGCCGGTCGAGGCCGTGGCCGACGAATCGCCGCAACGCTGCCGCCGGACGCGGATCGCCATGGCGGCCTGACCACGCCGCCTGGCGCGCCAGCAATGCCGCCGCCGCGCAGCGCGCCAGGGTGAAGGCAAGGCCGCGCGCACCGGCCTCCAGCGTATCGCGTGCCGCCGCATGCTGGTCGAGCCAGCGTGCGGCGGCGTCCAGTGTTTGCCGGATCGCACTGGCCGCGTGCATGTCGTCGTTGCCGTCCAGCCAGCCGGCGCAGGCCGTGCGCAGCGCGCCGAGACCGTCGCTGGCCAGCGCGCGCAGGCTGTCCAGTGACAGCACGTTGGTGGTGCCTTCCCAGATCGCGTACACCTGCGCGTCGCGCAGCAGCTGCGGCAGTCCGGTGTCCTCGATGTAGCCAGCGCCGCCGAAGCATTCCAGCGCCTCCGAGCAGGTCGCCACCGCCAGCTTGCCGGTCCACAGCTTGGCCAGCGGTGTGAGCAGGCGCAGCAGCGCCGATTCGTGCGGAGCAGCCGCGCCATGTTCGACGCGGCCGAGCAGGTGGGCCACTTCGAAGGCCAGCGCGAAGGCGCCCTCGAACTGCGCCTGCAGGTCGGCCAGCGTCTGCGCATGCAGCGGCTGCTCGACCAGCGGACGGCCAAACGCACGACGGCGCCCGGCGAAGTCGCGCGCCAGATTGATTGCCCGCGCCATGCTGGCGACCGCGCAGATCGCGTTCCAGCTGCGGGTGACGTTGAGCATCGGCGCCACCTGGCGCACGCCGTTGGCGAGTTCGCCCAGCGGCCACGCGGGCAGGCCGTCCAGGTGGATCTCCGCAGTGGGCAGCTCCTGCGTGCCGAGCTTGTCCTTCAGCCGGTCGATCACCAGTTCCGGCCTGCGCCGCTCGCCGTCCATCGTCTCGACGTAGAACAGCGCCAGCGCCGCGCCGCCGTGGCCGGAGCCCTCCGGCCGCGCCAGTGCCAGCGCCGCTTCGCCGACCACCGCCGAGCTGAACCACTTGCGCCCGTACAGCCGCCACTGGCCGTTCGCATCCTGCCGCGCGATGGTTTCCGTATTCCCGACGTCGGAGCCGCCGACGTTCTCGGTCATCCATTGGCCGCTGAGCCAGAACGTGGCCGGATCGCGGCTGAGGAAATGCGGCAGCGCGCGCTCGATCAGCCCGCGGTTGCCGGATGCCCTGATCGCGGTGGCGGCGCCGTCGGTCATCGCCAGCGGGCAGGTGTAGAACTCGCTGGCGAGGTGGTACAGGTAGACCCGGGCGAATTCCTCCAGCCGCGCATGTTCGCTGTCCGCATGGCCGGAGGCGAGCACGGCGTGCCGCGTCGTCATCGCCGCACCTTCCTGCCACGCCGGCGTCAGTTCGATGCGGTCGACCCGCCGGCCCCACGCATCCCATTGCGTCAGTATCGGCTTGCGCCGCGTGGTGGCGCCTGCACGCTGCCAGGCCATCTGCGCGTAGTCGCCCAGTGCGTCGAGATCGGCGTCCAGCGCGGCGCGGCGTTGGGCGGGCAGCGCGCGGTCAAGCAAGGCCAGCAGGAGGCGGTCGTTGCGATACGGGTGCGCGAGTTGCGGAGCGTCTTGCAGGAAGGCCATGGGAAGTTCTCCTTGCGCCGATTTCCCGAGTATAGGCAGCCGCGCTCAGAGCTTGTGAAGAAAACCACATCCTGTGGTTTTCTTCCGTCGCGAGTCAGGCACTGGCGTGCCCGATCCGCGTCCGGCCATCGGGCAACGGCTCCTGCGTAGCCTCAACTCGGGCATCGGGCAACCGCTCCTGCGTGGCCTCCACTCGGGCATCCATGCCCTCGCCATGCCCTCGCCATGGCCTGGCTTCGAGGTTGAATAGCCACAACCTCTCAGTCCTGCCGTTTGCGCCTGACGCCGGCGCCCAGGGTGCCGATCAGCAGCAGGGTGAGGATGATCTCGATCACCGCCAGCCAGCGTTCGCCGGGGGAGCTCCAGGCTTCGGCGACGCCGTGGCAGAAGTAGAACAGGCTGAGGATGCCGACCCACAGCAGCGCGCGGCGTGCGTCGCGGATCGCCAGCAGCGGCAGCAGCAGCGGAACGGCGGCGATCGCCAGCACCAGCCAGACCGGCAGGGTCTGCGGCGGGAACAGCCACGCGTGCCAGACCAACTGCAGCGCTGTCAGCGCGGCCCAGGCGAACAGGCCGACGCGCTGCTCGGCCGGCAGGGCGGGGTGCCCACTCATGCGCCAGCTGCCAGTTTGCGCGCGGTATCGGCCAGGCGCCGGCCCAGCGCGCGGGCCAGTTCGCGTTCGTGCTCGCTGATCGGGTTGTCGCCCTTGGCGCCGGCGACGTGGCTGGCGCCGTACGGGGTGCCGCCGCTCTGCGTGCTGCTCAGCGCGGGCTCGGTGTACGGCACGCCCAGCAGCAGCATGCCGTGGTGCAGCAGCGGCAGCGCCATCGACAGCAGGGTGGATTCCTGGCCGCCGTGCATCGTGCTGGTGGAGGTGAACAGCGCCGCCGGCTTGCCGACCAGTGCGCCGCTGGCCCACTCGGCGCCGGTGGTGTCGAGGAAATGTTTCAGCGGCGCGGCCATGTTGCCGAAGCGGGTGGGGCTGCCCAGCGCCAGGCCGGCGCAGTCGAGCAGGTCCCGCTTGGTGGCATACGGGGCACCGTCCTCGGGTTCCGGCGGTTGTGCGATCTCGGTCACCGGCGCCACCGGCGGCACCTGGCGCAGGCGCGCGCGCATGCCGGGCACTTCCTCGATGCCGCGGGCGACCAGCCGCGCCAGCTGGGCGGTGTGGCCGCTGCGGCTGTAGTACAGGACCAGGATTTCTTGGCTCATGCGGCGCGGCTCGTGTGCTTGGGGCATTCATCGGCGATGCGCTAGTGTACCGGCCGATGCCGGTGATGTCGGCGGCGGTGAAGGGATGCCGATGGTTCGGAGTTTCAATCGCGATCGCACGAAGAGCTTCAGTCGCTTCATCTGGCAGCGCTTCGTCGACGACAAGTGCTTCGAGACGGCGGGTGCGCTGTCGTACACCACCCTGGTGTCGCTGGTGCCGCTGATGGTGGCGGTGTTCGCGATGTTCTCGGCGTTCCCGGTGTTCAAGCCGGCGCGCGACACGCTGATCGACTTCGTGTTCGACAACTTCGTGCCGTCCGCGGGCGAAGCGGTGCAGAACGCCATGCTGGGCTTCGCCGCGAACGCCAGCAAGCTCACCGGCATCAGCATCCTGGTGATGCTGTTCAGTGCGCTGTCGATGATGATCAGCATCGAGGACCGGCTGAACCGGATCTGGCGTGTGCACCAGTCGCGCAGCTGGCGGTCGCGCCTGCTGCTGTACTGGACGGCGCTGACGCTGGGGCCGATCCTGGTGGTGGGCGGCATCGCGGTGACTTCCTACGTCACCGCGTTGCCCCTGCTGCACGGCGCGGCCAGCCAGATCGGCGGCGCCACTCGCGGCCTGCTCGCCACGCTGCCGTTCCTGGTGACGTTCTTCACGCTGTGGCTGATGTATGCGCTGATCCCGAACTGCAAGGTGTCGCGTCGCGACGCGGCGATCGGCGCGCTGCTCGGCGCGGTGCTGTTCGAGATCGCGCGCTGGGGTTTCGGCCAGTTTGTGCAGCAGGCGCAGACCTACCAGCAGATCTACGGCGTGCTGGCGGCGATCCCGATCTTCCTGCTGTGGGTCTACCTGTCGTGGGTGATCGTAATCCTGGCTGCATCGATCGCGGCCTCGGCCTCCGCGTTCGAATACCACGCGCCGATGCAGACCTTGCCCGAAGGCGCCGAGTTCCTTGGCCTGCTGGTGGTGCTGTACCATTTCGTCGAGGCCCAGCGCAACGGCAGCTGCGTGGACCCGGCCGATCTGCGTGTGCGCGAGCCGTATCTGCGCAGCGCGCTGATCGCGGACTATTTCGACGACCTGCAGCGGGCCGAGCTGATCCGGCGCGGCGAGTCCGGCGGCTGGCTGCTATGCCGCAGCCTGGACAGTACCGACCTCATGCGCGTGTACCGGCACACCGGCTACCGGCTGCCGTTGCAGCCGATGGAGGAGGCGGCCGCGCTGGGCATCGCGCTGCCGCCGGAGCTGCTGGCGATGCTGGCGGAACTGGCCGTGGCGCTGCACGCCAAGCTGGGCGCCCGGCTCGACCAGGTCTATCCCCCTGTCGCCGATCCGGCGGCCGATACCGAGGAACTTCCCGCATGACCGTATTGCGCTCCGCTCTCTTCAAGTCGGCCACGCTTGGCCTGGCCTTGGCGTTCGGCCTGCCCGCGCAGGCCGCCATGCCGGCGCAGCCGACCCTGCACGTCGCCACGCTGGACGGCAAGACGTTCGACCTGGCCGCGCAGCGCGGCAAATGGGTGATCGTCAACTACTGGGCGACCTGGTGCGTGCCGTGCATCAAGGAGATGCCGGACATCTCGCGCTTCGTCGCCGCGCACAGGAACGTCGCCGCGATCGGACTCGCCTACGAGGACAGCGAGCCGGCCGACATCAAGGCGTTCCTGGCCAAGCACCCGGTGGTGTACCCGATCGCCCAGGTCAGCCTGGACCAGCCGCTGAAGGATTTCGACGAGCCGCGCGGGTTGCCCACCACGTATGTGATCGCTCCGGATGGCAAGGTGGCGAAGCACATCGTGGGGCCGGTGACCGAGGCCTCGCTGGAAGCGATCGTCGGCCAGCCGTGATGGATACGCCGTGATGCCCACTGTGCGTTTCATCGTGGCCGGCAGGGTGCAGGGGGTGTGTTACCGCGCCAGCACCCGCGAACAGGCGCTGATGCTCGGCCTGACCGGCAGCGCGCTGAACCGGCGCGATGGCAGCGTCGAGGTGCTGGCTTGCGGCTCGACCGAAGCGCTGGCCGCGCTGGAACGCTGGCTGTGGCAGGGGCCGCCGGCGGCGCGGGTCGACGCGGTGGCCCGCGAGGAAATGTCCGGACAGGAACTGACTGGCTTCCACACCGGCTAGAACGTATCGGGCGCCCACACCGCCTTGTCGGTGACGTGCTCGGTCTTCGGCTTGCCCTTGAGCTTCGGCAGCTTCACCGCGGGTACCGCTTCCTCATGCAGCGGCACCTGCAGCAGCAGATGACGGATCAGGTTGATCCGGCCGCGCTTCTGGTCGTTGAAGTCGACCACGAACCAGGGTGCATGCCTGGCATGCGTGCGCTCGATCATCACGTCGCGCAGCCGGCCCATCTCCGCGTACTTGCGGCGCGCGACCCTGTCCACCGGCGAGAGCTTCCAGCGTTTCAACGGATCCCCGGCGCGCTCGGCGAAACGCTGCTCCTGTTCGGCCTGGTCCACCGCCAGCCAGTACTTGATGAGGATGATGCCGTCGTCGGCGAGCAGCTTCTCGAACGCCGGCACGGCGTCGAGGAAGGCCTCGTACTGGGCCTGGCTGCAGAATCCCATCGCCGGCTCCACCACCGCGCGGTTGTACCAGCTGCGGTCGAACAGCACGAACTCGCCGGCGCTGGGCAGGTGGGCGACGTAGCGCTGGAAGTACCACTGCGTGGTCTCGGTCTCGCTGGGCTTGTGGAGTGCGGCAATGCGGTAGCCGCGGGTGTCCAGGCTCTCGGTGATGGCCTTGATGGTGCCGCCCTTGCCCGCGGCGTCGCGGCCTTCGAAGATCACCAGCAGGCGCTTGCCGCTGCGGCGCAGGCCCCGCTGCAGCCGCACCAGTTCGAGCTTCAGTTCCTCGATTGCCTTGCGGTAGTGCTTGCTCATGGGTATCCAGCCTCGAAACTTCGCAACCTCGTCATTCCGGCGAAGGCCGGAACCGCTCTTGCGATGTGCGAAAGTCGAAATGCGATTCCGGCCTTCGCCGGAATGACGACAGGGGAGGGGGGGGCTGCAGGGTAATCCAGACTACCGTGACGGCGAGGTTCAGGCATTGAGGATCAAGAGCGACCCCACCCCAGCCCTCCCCTGCAAGCAAGGGAGGGAGCACGGCTTTGGCTCCTCCCCCTGCTTGCAGGGGGAGGTGGGGAGGGGGTGGGCTTTTGATCTTGGCTCGATGAAGAGCGCCCCCTCCCCAGCCCTCCCCTGCAAGCAGGGGAGGGAGTGCGACGGCGTTGGCTCCACCCCCGCTTGCCCCAAAGGGACTTCCTTCGGTCGCAGGGGGGAGGCTGGCGACCGCAGGGAGTCCTTCAGGTGAGGGGGGTGAGTTTTTGATCTTGGCTGGTGCGGCTTTCAGGCGCCGCCGAGCGCCTGCAACTGGTCGGCCTGGTGCTCGCGGGTCAGCGTGTCGACCAGTTCGTCGAGGTCGCCCTGCATGATTTCCGGCAGGCGGTACAGGGTGAGGTTGATGCGGTGGTCGGTGATCCGGCCCTGCGGGTAGTTGTAGGTGCGGATGCGCTGGCTGCGGTCGCCGGAGCCGACCTGCAGGCGGCGCTCCTGCGCCTGTGCCGCGCTCTGCTTGCTCTGCGCCTCGTCGAGCAGGCGCGCTTTCAGCAGACCCATCGCACGGGCACGGTTCTTGTGCTGGCTGCGTTCGTCCTGGCATTCCACCACGGTGCCGGTGGGCAGGTGGGTGATGCGGATCGCCGAGTCGGTCTTGTTGACGTGCTGGCCGCCGGCGCCCGATGCGCGGAAGGTGTCGACCTTGAGGTCCGCCGGGTTGATCGCGATCTCGTCGATCTCGTCCAGCTCGGGCAGGATCGCCACGGTCGCCGCCGAGGTGTGGATGCGCCCCTGCGATTCGGTTTCCGGCACGCGCTGCACGCGGTGCGTGCCGGATTCGAACTTCAGCCGCGAATACGCGCCCTTGCCCTCGATGCGCGCCACCACCTCCTTGTAGCCGCCGTGCTCGCCCTCGTGCTCGCTGAGGATCTCGACGCGCCAGCGGCGGCTTTCGGCGTAGCGCAAGTACATGCGCAGCAGGTCGCCGGCGAAGATCGCCGCCTCGTCGCCGCCGGTGCCGGCGCGCACCTCGAGGTAGAGGTTGGCCTCGTCGCGCGGGTCCTTCGGCAGCAGCAGGAGCTGCAGTTCGTCGTCGAGGTCGAGCAGGCGCCGCTCCAGCCGGTGCACGTCGTCGACGGCCATTTCGCGCAGCTCGGGGTCGTCCAGCATCGCGCGGGTTTCGGTCAGTGCCCGTTCGGACTGGTCGTGCTCGCGCAGCGAAGCGGCGACCGGTTCGAGCTGGGCGTATTCCTGCGACAGCGTGCGGAAGCGCGTGTTGTCGGCGAGCACGTCGGGTTGCGACAGCAGCAGGCCGATTTCCTCATGGCGCTCGGCCAGGGCCTCGAGCTTGCGGCGGATCGATGGAGTCATGGTTTGAGGGGCAAGTGGCGGGAGATGAGTGGCGAAGCAGGAGCGGCTTCACCGCGGCGACCGGGACACGACGAGCGGCAGCCAGCCGCTCTCGCTACTCGCCCCGCGGCCCGGCCTCTTCTTCGTCCAGCCCGTACAGCCGGCCGGCGGCGTGCAGCAGGTCGAGGTCGCCGCTGAGTGCGGCTTCGCGCAGACGCGCGCTGGGGTGGTGCAGCAGCTTGTTGGTCAGCGTGTTGGCGAGGAAAGCCAGCGCCTCGTCGGGCGACTTGCCGTGGGCCAGCATCGCGCGGGCCTTGCCCAGCACCTCGTCGCGGTAGACCTCGGCGTGCTGGCGCATGTCCAGCGCCGGGTTCTTCAGGGTCAGCGCGCGGCGCCAGGCCATGTAACGTTCCACCTGCAGGTCGATGATCGCCTCGGCCTCGTGCGCGGCGGCGGCGCGCGAGCGCAGGTTGTCGTCGATCACCTGGCGCAGGTCGTCGATGCCGTAGAGGTAGACGTCGGGCAGCTCGCCCACGCCGGCCTCGATGTCGCGCGGCACCGCGATGTCGACCATGAACATCGGCTTGCGTTTGCGCGCGGCCATCGCCTGCTCGACCATCGCGCGGGTCACGATCGGCTGCCGCGCGGCGGTGGAGGAGATCACGATGTCGGCCTCGGCCAGGTGCTGCGGCAGGTCGGCCAGCGCGATCGCGTAGCCGCCGTGGCGGCCGGCCAGCTCCTGCGCGGTTTCCGGCGTGCGGTTGGCGACGATCAGCCGGCGCGCCTGCTTCTCGGCCAGGTGCCGCGCGGCCAGTTCGATGGTGTCGCCGGCGCCGATCAGCAGCACGCACGCCTGCTTCAGGTCGGCGAATACCTGCTCGGCCAGACGTACCGCGGTGAACGCGACCGAGACCGTGTGCGCGCCGATGCGGGTGTCGGTGCGCACCCGCTTGGCCACCGCGAAGGTGTGTTGCAGCAGGCGGTCCATCGGCGCTTTCAGCGCCTGCGCCTCGCGCGCGAGCTGGTAGGCGTCCTTCACCTGGCCGAGGATCTGCGGCTCGCCCAGCACCATCGAGTCCAGCCCGGTGGCGACGCGGAACATGTGGCGCACCGCGTCGTCCTCGTCATGCCGGTACAGGAACTCATCCAGCTTGCCGGGGGTCAGATGGTGATGACGATTCAGCCATGCCTGCGGGATGTCCTCCGCGCCTGCGGCGACGCCGACATACAGCTCGGTGCGGTTGCAGGTGGACAGGATCATCGCCTCTTCCACGCCGGGCTGGCGGGTCAGATCGTGCAGGGCCTCGCCGGCGGCGTCCGCGTCGAACGCCACCTGTTCGCGCAGGCTGACCGGCGCGGTGAGGTGGTTGAGCCCGAGGGCGATCAGCGGCATGGTGGTCGGAACATCTCGGCGGCGGGGATCCGGCGGCGTAGGCTAAGCTTGACGCGGTGTCGCCGGATGGCGACCGGCGACCGGAACGGGCATGTGGACGGAGAGTAGTGTGCGGAGCGGTGCAGGCAAGTTCAAGCAACTGCGGCATTTTACGGCACTGGCAACGGTGATGCTTGGCCTGGCGGCCTGTGCCGGTGTGCCACGGCGTTCCGCACCGGAAACGGCGGCCGTGCCGCAGCCGCTGGCGCATGCGGTGGTGGCCACCCCGGACGCCGACCACGACCTGCTGGCGCAATTGCTGGCCGGCGAAATGGCGCTGACCCGCACCGACCTGAAGGCCGCGTCGGACTATTACGGCAAGGCGGCTGCTCTGAGCAATGACCCCAAGGTGGCCGAGCGCGCCGCCAGCCTGGCGGTCGCGGTGCATGACGGCGAGGCGGCCCGGCGCGCACTGGGTCGCTGGCAGGCGCTGGGCGCCGATCCCGCCGCCATCGCCCAGGTACGGGCCCAACTGGCACTCGATCAGGGGCAGGCCGACGAGGCACAACGCCAGTTGGAGCTGCTGATCGGCACCGGCGACAAGGACGCCTGGCGCCAGTTCGGTCGCGTGCTGGTGGGCGCCCGCGACCAGGCCCAGGCGGCGCGCCTGCTGGAGACGCTGGCCACGCCGCAGCGGCTGCCCGCCGATGCGCATGCGTGGTTGGCAATGAGCGAGCTGGGTGATCGTCTCGGGCGTCACGCGTATGCGGCGCGGATCGCCAACGCCGCGATGCAGCGCTTCCGGAGCGCCGAGACCTATGCCTGGGCGGCACAGATGAAGTTCAAGGACGGTGATCGTGATGGCGCTAGCGCGCTGCTGCAGAAGGCGCTGGCGAAAGCCCCGGGGGATTCCCATCTGCGCCTGGCCTACGCCGGCATGCTCAGCCAGGCCGGTGACTATGCCGGCGCATCCCGGCTGCTGGCGCGCGGTCCGCAGGATGCCAACATCTACGCCATGCGCGCGGGACTGGCGGCACACGAAAAGGACGGAAAGGCGCTGGCCTCACTGTACCGTGAGCTGGAGAAGGCCGCGCCGGCGGTGCGCGAAGACAGCGTCTACCTGCTCGGCCAACTGGCCGAGATGCAGCATCGCGACGCCGAGGCGCTGACCTGGTACGACCAGGTGAGCGGCACCGACGAGCATGCCTTCGACGCCGACCTGCGCAGCGCGATGATCCTGCACACACAGGGCAAGCGGACCGAGGCGCATCAACTGCTGGAGCAACTGCAACTGACCTACCTCGACCAGCCCGAGCAGCTGCGGCAGGCCTGGCAGGCCGACGCCGAGCTGTACCTGCGCGAACGGAACTACGTGAAGGCCGAAGCCGCGTTCAGCCATGCGCTGCAGGTCGTGCCGGACGACCCGGGTCTGCTGTACGGCCGCGGCCTGACCTACGCCGAGGCCGGCCAGGTCGACCAGGCGGTGAAGGATTTCCGCCAGTTGCTGAAGATCAAGCCGGGTGACGTCGATGCCAGCAACGCGCTGGGCTACACCCTGGCCGACGCGAACCGCGATTTGCCCGAGGCCGAGCGGCTGATCGGCCTCGCCCGCGCCGCCAAGCCGAACGACCCGGCGATCGCCGATTCCTGGGGCTGGCTGCAGTACCGCATGGGCCACCTGGACCAGGCCGCGCAGGCCCTGCGCGGCGCGTGGCTGGCGCGCAAGGACGCCGATGTCGGCGTGCACCTGGGCGAGGTGCTGTGGAAGCAGGGCCATCGGCAGGATGCGCAGCGGATCTTCGACGAGGTCCACCAGCTCGATCCGCAGAACGATGCCTTGCGGGAAACCCTGAAGCGACTGCATCCATGAGGCGGCGCCTGTGTCTCGCCGCGATCACCCTGCCGCTGTTGCTGCTGACCGCCTGCGCGCCGCCGGCGGTACGCATGAAGGGCGACGCTGGCCTGCTGGACGCCCAGCGCGCGCGCGAGCAGGCGCTGGGCCATGCCGACCACTGGGTGCTGCAGGGCCGGCTCGGCGTCTCCAACGGCAAGGATGGCGGCAGCGGCAGCTTCAGCTGGACCCAGGACGGCGAGCGCTACGAATTCGTGCTGCGCGGGCCGGCGATCAGCGGCATGAACTTCCGTCTCAGTGGTGGCCCGGACGGCGCCTTGCTGGAGGGTCTGGAGCGCGGGCCGCTGCAGGGGCCCGATGCCGAGGCCCTGATGCACAAGGCGCTGGGCTGGGAAGTGCCGCTGCGCGACCTGCGCGCCTGGGTGCTCGGACTGCGTGCGGACAGCGGCCCGGCCGAACTCGAGTTCGGCGAGAACCGGCTGCCCTCGCTGCTGCAGCAGGACGGCTGGGTGGTCGACTATCGCGAATGGGACGACGCGCGGCGGCCGCCGCTGCCGACCAAGGTGTTCGCCGGGAAACCGCCGTACAAGGTGAAACTGTCGATCGAGTCCTGGCAGTTCCGTTGATGGGTTAGGCTTTGCGCCCCGCTGGCCATTGCAGCAGCACCGGAACCCGCATGTCCGTGCCGATCGAACCCGCCGAACCGAGCCAGGTCGATGCGCTGTGCGCGATCGAGCGCCGCGCCGTGCAGCTGTTTCGCGGCCATCCGGCATGGCCGAGCTACTCCGCCGTGTCGATTCCGCCGGAGCTGTTGCGGCAGGCGATCTCCGGCGGCCTGGTCTGGGTGGCACGGGGCGGGGCGGGCGAGCCGGTGGGCTTCGTCTGGCTGGATACCGAGCTGGTCGCCGGCGCCATCGGCATCGCCGAGATCGACGTGCTGCCGGAGTACGGCCGGCAAGGCATCGGTGCGGCCCTGCTTGAGCATGCCTGCGCATGGGCGCGCGCGGCGGGCTATCGCCGGATCGACCTGGGCACCCTGGCCGACGTGCCGTGGAACGCGCCGTTCTACGCAAAGCACGGCTTTGCCATCGCCGACAAGAGCGACCCGGCGTTCGCGCTTGCGCGCCAACGCGATCGCGAGAACGGCTTTCCCGATACCCTGCGTGTGTTCATGAGCCGGCCGTTGCCGCCGCCTGCGCCCGGCGAATGGACGGTGTGGCCGGCGCCGGCGAAGCTGAACCTGTTCCTGCGCATCACCGGTCGGCGGCCGGACGGCTACCACGAGCTGCAGACGGTATTCCACCTGCTCGACTGGGGTGATGAGGTGCGCCTGAGGGTGCGCGACGACGGCGTGATCCGGCGCACGCGCGACATGCCGGGCGTGCCCGAATCCACCGACCTGGTGGTGCGGGCGGCGCGGCTGCTGCAGGAGAGCACGGGTGCGTCGATGGGCGCCGACATCGAGGTGGACAAGCGCATCCCGATGGGCGGCGGGCTGGGCGGCGGCAGCTCCGACGCGGCCACCGTGCTGGTGGCGCTGAACCGGTTGTGGCGGCTGGACCTGGACGAGGATGCGCTGGCCGGGATGGGGCGACGGCTCGGTGCCGATGTGCCGGTGTTCGTGCGCGGCCGCTCGGCCTGGGCCGAGGGCATCGGCGAGCGGCTCACTCCGCTGGCGCTGCCGCGGCGCCACTACGTGGTGCTGGACCCGCACGAGCCGGTGCCCACCGCCGCGCTTTTTCAAGCCGCTGAATTGACACGAAATGCGCCGCGGGCGACAATTTCATCCTTTGCTTCCGGCGAAACGACGGAAAACGCCTTTGCGCCGGTGGTGCGTGCGCGGCACCCGCGGGTGGCCGCTGCGCTGGACTGGCTGGGCGGTTTCGGTCAGGCGCGGCTTTCCGGCAGCGGCGGTTGCGTGTTTCTGGAGGCGAGGTCGTCCGATCGGGCGGCGGCGATTGCCGCGCAGTGTCCGGCGGCATTCACGGCGGTTGTCGCCACGGGTGTCGACGTGTCGCCCCTGCATGATGCATTGGCGCGCCATCGGGCCTGGATTGGTTGATGCGGACAAGCTGACGACCGACCCGTCGACGCAGGCGGATCGGGCACTGACAGGCACAAGCGGACACAAATATCACTGGGGCGTCGCCAAGCTGGTTAAGGCACGGGATTTTGATTCCCGCATTCGCAGGTTCGAATCCTGCCGCCCCAGCCATTCCATGATGGCTTTGGTTTCGAGGTAATCACTGTGGACACGTCCACCCCGATGATGCTGTTTTCCGGTAATGCGCATCGTGCGCTGGCAGACGATGTCGCCCATCGCCTGGGCGTGCCGCTGGGCAAGGCGCTGGTCGGCACGTTCAGCGACGGCGAGGCGCAGATCGAGATCGAGGAGAACGTGCGCCGGCAGGAAGTGTTCGTGATCCAGCCGACCGGCGCGCCGAGCGCGGTCAACCTGTTCGAACTGCTGGCGCTGACCGATGCGCTGAAGCGCGCCTCGGCGGCCAGCGTCACCGCGGTGATGCCGTACTTCGGCTACGCCCGGCAGGACCGCCGGCCGCGCTCGGCGCGGGTGCCGATCACCGCCAAGCTGGCCGCCAGCATGATCGGCGCCGCCGGCGTCGACCGGGTGCTGACGGTCGACCTGCACGCCGACCAGATCCAGGGTTTCTTCGACATCCCGGTCGACAACGTATACGCCTCGCCGGTGCTGCTGGCCGACATCTGGCGCAGCCACAGCATGGATGACCTGATCGTGGTGAGCCCGGACGTGGGTGGCGTGGTGCGCGCCCGCGCGATCGCCAAGCGGCTGGACGACGCCGACCTGGCGATCATCGACAAACGCCGGCCGCGCGCGAACGTGTCCACCGTGATGAACATCATCGGCGACGTGGCCGGCAAGACCTGCGTGATGGTCGACGACATCGTCGACACCGCCGGCACCTTGTGCGCGGCCGCCGCGGCGCTGAAGGAGCGCGGCGCCCGCAAGGTGGTTGCCTACTGCGTGCACCCGGTGCTGTCGGGTGCGGCGATCAGCAACATCGAGGGCTCCCAGCTCGACCAGCTGGTGGTCACCAACACCTTGCCGCTGCGCCCGGAAGTACAGGCGTGTGCCAAGATCCGCCAGCTCTCGGTCGCCGAACTGCTGGCCGAGACCATTCGCCGCATCGCCTTCGGCGAGTCGGTGAGTTCGCTGTACGTGGATTGATCCCATGATTTCGCCGTCGCGGCCTGGCCGCCCGGCACCATCGGCTTTTCTGGTCGCGGAAAAGTCACGAAATCGCCGCGAGGCGGTTCTTCAAAAACCAAGGTAGCAACGAAATGTCCAAGACTCATGAAATCAAGGCGCAAAGCCGCAAGGACGAGGGGAAAGGTGCGAGCCGCCGCCTGCGTCATGCGAGCTTCGTGCCGGCCGTGGTCTACGGTGCCGGTCAGGCGCCGCAGAGCATCCAGATCGAGCACAACACCATCCTGCTCGCCGCCAAGAACGAGTGGTTCTTCTCCTCGGTGCTCGACCTGAACGTCGACGGCAAGGTGCAGAAGGTGCTGGTGCGTGACTGGCAGAAGCACCCGTTCAAGCAGCTGATGATGCACATGGACTTCCTGCGCGTGAACGAGAAGGAAGCGATCCGCGTCAACGTCCCGCTGCATTTCCTGAACAAGGATAAGTCCGCGGCGGCGAAGACCTCCGGTGTGGTGATCTCGCACAACCTGACCGAGGTGGAGATCTCCTGCCTGCCGAAGGACCTGCCCGAGT
Organism: Rhodanobacter sp. GW835-FHT13D09; assembly: GCF_058793995.1. NCBI lineage: Bacteria > Pseudomonadati > Pseudomonadota > Gammaproteobacteria > Lysobacterales > Rhodanobacteraceae > Rhodanobacter > Rhodanobacter sp. GW835-FHT13D09. Next base: position 506,472 of record NZ_JBXAGL010000002.1, read on the forward strand.
TCATTGAACTCGACCTGGCCGACCTGAAGCCCGGCGACATCATCCACCTGTCGCAGCTGAAGCTGCCGAAGAACGTCGAGCTGGTCGCGCTGCATGGCGGCGAAGGCCACGACACCGCGGTGGTCACGGCCAACACGGTGCAGGAAGAGGTCGAGGAAGCTCCGGCTGCCGAGGCTGCTGCGCCGGCTCCTGCCGCCGCCGCGCCGGCCAAGAAGGACGACAAGAAGTAAGCCGCGCCGGCCCGCGCTCGTCTGGAGCGCGGGTCGGCACTGCTGCTTGTCCGCATGGCTGGTCTGCGACTCATCGTCGGGCTGGGCAATCCCGGCGCCGAATATCTCCGAACCCGGCACAACGCCGGGTTCTGGCTAGTTGACGCCCTTGCCAGCGCCCAGGGCGAGCGCTTCGCCTTCGACGGCAAGCTGCACGGCGAAGCCTGCCGCGTGCGCCTCGGCGGCGAGCCGGTGTGGCTGCTGAAGCCGGCCACCTTCATGAACAAGAGCGGCATCGCCGTGGTCTCGGCGCTGCGCTATTACAAGATCGAGCCGGAGCAGTGCCTGGTCGCGCATGATGACCTGGACCTGCCACCCGGCACCGTGCGCCTGAAATTCGACGGCGGCCACGGCGGCCAGAACGGCCTGCGCGACATCGCCGCGCACTTCGGCCACGGCAAGTACCACCGCCTGCGCATCGGCATCGGCCATCCCGGCCACAAGGACCGGGTCACGCCGTGGGTGCTGGGCCGGCCTTCGGCCGCGGACGAGGATGCCATCCTCGACGGCATCGGCCGCGCGCTGGACGTGTTGCCGCTGGCGGTGGACGGCCAGTTCGACAAGGCGATGCAGTTGTTGCATACGAGCAGGTAGTAGGGAATCGCAAAAGCATTCCGCTCCCCGCTTTTTCCTATTCCCCATTCCCCATTCCCTATTCCCGGAATCCAATCCATGGGCATCAAATGCGGCATCGTCGGCCTGCCCAATGTCGGCAAGTCCACCCTGTTCAATGCGCTGACGAAGGCTGGGATCGCTGCGGCGAATTTCCCGTTCTGCACGATCGAGCCGAACGTCGGCGTGGTGCCGGTGCCGGATCCGCGGCTCAACGCGCTGGCCGCCATCGTCAACCCGCAGAAGGTGGTGCCGACCGCGGTGGAGTTCGTCGACATCGCCGGCCTGGTCGCCGGCGCGTCGAAGGGCGAGGGCCTGGGCAACAAGTTCCTGGCGCACATCCGCGAGGTGGACGCGATCGCCCACGTGGTGCGCTGTTTCGAGGGCGACGTGATCCACGTCGCCGGCAAGGTCGACCCGATCTCCGACATCGAGACGATCGACACCGAACTGGCGCTGGCCGACCTGGAGTCGGTGGAAAAGGCTTTGAACCGCGCCGAGCGCGCGGCCAAGGCGAACGACAAGGAGGCGCTGGCGAGGAAACCGGTGCTGGAGAAGCTGTCCGCCGCGCTCAACGAGGGCCGTTCCGCGCGCAGCGCCGGGCTGGACGAGGAGGAGAAGGCGCTGGTGCGCGACCTGTTCCTGCTCACCCTGAAGCCGCTGATGTACATCGCCAACGTCGCCGACGACGGCTTCGAGAACAATCCGCTGCTGGACGCCGTGCGCGCACGCGCCGTCGGCGAGGGTGCCGAGGTGGTGCCGGTGTGCGCGGCGATCGAGGAGGAGCTGGCGCAGCTCGACGAGGCCGATCGCGACGAGTTCCTGAAGGACATGGGCCTGGACGAGCCGGGCCTGAACCGGGTGATCCGCGCCGGCTACAAGCTGCTCGACCTGCAGACCTATTTCACCGCCGGCGTGAAGGAAGTGCGCGCGTGGCAGGTGAGGCGCGGCGCCACCGCGCCGCAGGCTGCCGGGGTGATCCATACCGACTTCGAGCGCGGCTTCATCCGTGCCGAGACGGTCGGCTACGACGACTTCATCCAGTACAAGGGCGAGGCCGGCGCCGCCGCGGCCGGCCGGCTGCGCAAGGAAGGCAAGGAATACGTCGTCAAGGACGGCGACGTGCTGCACTTCCTGTTCAACGTCTGAGCGACCTCGCCGCGACCGGCGCCGGCGGTTTCGGAGCAGGCGCGGGGGTATCCGGCGGAGCCTGGCGCGTCGGGGTGGATCGCCTTCCGGGTCAGGGCATAATGCGGGGCCCGACATCTCGTCGACAGGTACCAGCCGATGCCCGGAAAACAGCATGAAGTGACGTTCCGCTTTCTCGCCCAGCCCACCGACGTCAATTTCGGCGGCAAGGTGCATGGCGGCATGGCGATGAAGTGGATCGACCAGGCCGGCTATGCCTGCGCGGTGGGCTGGAGCGGGGCGTACTGCGTCACCGCTTCGGTCAGCGGCATCCAGTTCGTGGCGCCAATCCTGATCGGCGACCTGGTCACCGTGCGCGCGCGCCTGATCCATACCGGCACCAGCAGCATGCACATGGTGGTCGAAGTGCTGGCGCGCGACCTGCGCAAGGACGAGCAGCGCCTGGCGACCAGTTGCGTGATGGTCTTCGTGGCGCTGGACAGCCCCGACGGCAAGCCGACCCCGGTGCCGCACTGGGAGCCGCGCGACGACGGCGAACGCCGGCTGCAGGCGCAGGCCAGGAAGCTGCTGGAAGTGTCCAAGGGCATGGAGCAGCTGATCGACCTGCGGGCAGTCCCGTCGGACTGACATCGTCGCGGAAAATCGCTTTCTCATGCGGAATTGGCGCTGCAAGGTGTTGACAGTTCGGGGTCCGATCCACACAATACGCGTTCTTTGTTGGAGGGATACCCAAGCGGCCAACGGGGGCAGACTGTAAATCTGCTGGCTTACGCCTTCGGTGGTTCGAATCCACCTCCCTCCACCACGACGAGTTCCGCGCAGGGCGGGAGTAGTTCAATGGTAGAACCTCAGCCTTCCAAGCTGATGGTGCGGGTTCGATTCCCGTCTCCCGCTCCATTGATCTCGTCCTGGGTGATTCACGCTCATGTAGCTCAGTCGGTAGAGCACTTCCTTGGTAAGGAAGAGGTCACAGGTTCGATTCCTGTCATGAGCACCACTTCATTTGGCCGTCATGGCCAGCCCCGAAACGGGCAGGTTCCTTCAATTCATTGACTCCATCGGGGTTTAGCGCGCTATGGCAAAGGGTAAATTCGAACGCACCAAGCCGCACGTCAACGTCGGCACGATTGGTCACGTGGATCACGGCAAGACGACGCTGACGGCGGCGCTGACGAAGGTCGGTGCGGAGCGTTTTGGCGGCGAGTTCAAGGACTACAGTGCGATCGACGCGGCGCCGGAAGAGAAGGCGCGCGGCATCACGATCTCGACGGCGCACGTGGAATACGAATCGCCGATCCGCCATTACGCGCACGTCGATTGCCCGGGCCACGCGGACTACGTGAAGAACATGATCACGGGTGCGGCGCAGATGGACGGCGCGATCCTGGTGTGCTCGGCAGCGGACGGCCCGATGCCGCAGACGCGCGAGCACATCCTGCTGTCGCGGCAGGTGGGCGTGCCGTACATCGTGGTGTTCCTGAACAAGGCGGACATGGTCGACGACGCGGAGCTGCTCGAGCTGGTCGAGATGGAAGTGCGCGAGCTGCTGTCGAAGTACGACTTCCCGGGCGACGATACGCCGATCATCCACGGTTCGGCGCTGAAGGCGCTGGAAGGGGATCAGAGCGAGATCGGCGTGCCGGCGATCGTCAAGCTGGTGGACGCGCTGGACAGCTACATTCCGGAGCCGGTGCGTGCGATCGACAAGCCGTTCCTGATGCCGGTGGAAGACGTGTTCTCGATTTCGGGCCGCGGCACGGTGGTGACGGGCCGTATCGAGCGCGGCGTGATCAAGGTGGGCGACGAAATCGAAGTGGTCGGCATCCGCGACACGCAGAAGACCACGGTGACCGGCGTGGAAATGTTCCGCAAGCTGCTGGACCAGGGCCAGGCGGGCGACAACGCGGGCCTGCTGCTGCGCGGCCTGAAGCGTGACGACGTGGAGCGTGGCCAGGTGCTGGCGAAGCCGGGCACGATCACCCCGCACACGGACTTCGAGGCGGAGGTGTACGTGCTGTCGAAGGACGAGGGTGGCCGTCATACGCCGTTCTTCAAGGGTTACCGTCCGCAGTTCTACTTCCGCACGACGGACGTGACGGGCGCCGTGACGCTGCCGGAAGGCGTGGAAATGGTGATGCCGGGCGACAACGTGAAGATGGTGGTGAGCCTGATCCACCCGATCGCGATGGACGAGGGCCTGCGCTTCGCGATCCGCGAAGGCGGCCGCACCGTCGGCGCCGGCGTGGTGGCCAAGGTCATCAAGTAAGAGCTTTTGTCCCGGCAGCGAACCGCCGGGTAGACGGGGGTGACCATGAAAGCGATGGTATCCCGATGCTTTTCCTGAATAGTCCGGCATGGATGCCGGTTTGATCTTCGCCGTCAGGGAGGACGACACAAGCAAACACTCCGGCATGGATGCCGGGTTGATCTTTGCCATCAGGGAGGATGGCTGAAATAATCCTCACGGGGCGAGCGGATTCAAGCCGCTCGCTGTCGTGTTTGAAGTTCAAGCCATGTACGCCAGTAGCTCAATTGGCAGAGCAGCGGTCTCCAAAACCGCAGGTTGGGGGTTCGAGTCCCTCCTGGCGTGCCACTTCCCCGAGGATCGAGACGGGTGGCGGTGGCAGGGCCGGCCGTGAGGCGCGGCGTGCTGCTGATACCTGGTCACTAGTGCATGAATATCAAGGCAGAACAGCCCAAGGGCGCGAACGCCGCCGACATCGGCAAGCTGGCACTGGCGGGGCTGGTGCTGGCTGCCGGTATCTTTGCCTACTCCTGGTTCGGCCGGGACGGCAGCATTTCCTCGTCGGTGCGCCTGCTGGGCGTGCTGGCCGCGCTGGTGGTCGCGCTGGCGATCGCCGCATTCACCGCCCTGGGTCGGCGGGTGCGGAACTTCATCGCCGAGTCGCAGTTCGAAATGCGCAAGGTGGTCTGGCCGACCCGCGACGAGACGATCAAGACGACCGGCATCATCATCCTGGTGGTGATCGTGCTGTCGCTGCTGTTGGGTCTTATCGACCTGATCCTGAAGTCGGTCATTCTCGACTGGCTGCTGAAGCTGGGTGGCTGAGGTGAGCATGAGCAAGCGCTGGTACGTGGTGCACGCCTATTCGGGCTTCGAGAATCAGGTGAAGCGCTCCCTCGAGGAGCGCATCAGGCGCGCCTCGATGGAGGAAAAGTTCGGCGAAGTGCTGGTGCCGACCGAGGAAGTGATCGAGATGCGCGGCGGCCAGAAGCGCCGCAGCGACCGCAAGTTCTTCCCGGGTTACGTGCTGGTGCAGATCGAGACCGGCACCGAAGGCAAGGCGCCGCGGATCGACGACGAATGCTGGCATCTGATCAAGGAAACCCCGAAGGTGATGGGGTTCATCGGCGGTACCGCCGACCGCCCGCTGCCGATCAAGGACAGCGAGGCCGATGCCATCCTCAGTCGCGTGCGCGAAGGTGTCGAGAAGCCCAAGCCCAAGGTGCTGTTCGAGCCGGGCGAGATGGTGCGCGTCACCGAAGGCCCGTTCAACGATTTCAACGGCGTGGTCGAGGAAGTCAACTACGAGAAGAGCCGCCTGCGCGTGGCGGTGCTGATCTTCGGCCGCTCCACTCCGGTCGAGCTGGAGTTCGGCCAGGTCGAGAAGGCCTGAGCTGGTCGGGGCGGCCCGGCCGCCCGGTTCGGCAAGTTTTGGCACGGGGCTTGCTGATAGACCGATAAATCTCTATACTGCGCGGTTCACGCTGGGTCTTTTTCGATCCGGCGTGCACGCGTTTCGGATCCGCAGGACGCGGATCCTCCTTCCATCCAGGGACCGGTGAACAGCGAGGAGCCGCAAGGCGCCCGGACTCGCGAGGAAAATCCCATGGCAAAGAAAGTCGTCGGTTACATCAAACTGCAGGTCAAGGCCGGCCAGGCCAATCCGTCGCCGCCGGTGGGCCCCGCCCTCGGCCAGCGCGGCCTGAACATCATGGAGTTCTGCAAGGCGTTCAATGCCGCCACGCAGAAGCTGGAGCCGGGTCTGCCGATCCCGACCATCATCACGGCGTACTCCGACCGCAGCTTCACCTTCATCACCAAGACCCCGCCCGCCACGATCCTTCTGAAGAAGGCCACCGGCGTTGCCAAGGGTTCGCAGAAGCCGAACACCGACAAGGTCGGCAAGGTCACCCGCAAGCAGCTGGAAGACATTGCGAAGCAGAAGGAGCCGGACCTGACGGCTGCCGACCTCGACGCCGCGGTGCGCACCATTGCCGGTAGCGCCCGCAGCATGGGCCTTGTGGTGGAGGGTTAAGACATGGCAAAGATCACGAAGCGTATGAAGGCCGCCCAGGCCGCGGTGCAGCCGGGCAAGTTCTATGCCCTGGACGAGGCCCTGAAGATCGTCAAGGCCAACGCCAAGGCGAAGTTTGCCGAGTCGGTGGACGTGGCCGTGCGTCTGGGCATCGACGCGAAGAAGTCGGACCAGGGCGTGCGCGGCTCCTCGCTGCTGCCGCACGGCACCGGCAAGACCGTCAAGGTCGCCGTGTTCTGCCCGCCGGGCGAGAAGGCCGAGGCCGCCAAGGCCGCCGGTGCCGATGCCGTCGGCATGGACGACCTGGCCGAGCGCATGCAGGGCGGTGATCTCGACTTCGGTCGCGTGATCGCCACGCCGGACGCGATGCGCGTGGTCGGCAAGCTGGGCCAGTTGCTCGGCCCGCGCGGCCTGATGCCGAACCCGAAGGACGGCTCGGTCACCGCCGACGTCGCCACCGCGGTGAAGAACGCCAAGGCCGGCCAGGTGAAGTTCCGCAACGACAAGGCGGGCATCATCCACGCCACCATCGGCAAGGCCAACTTCGAGGCCGAGCAGCTTGCGGACAACCTCAATGCGCTGATCGCCGACCTGCTGAAGGCCAAGCCGTCCACCGCGAAGGGCCAGTTCCTGCAGAAAGTGGCGCTGTCCAGCACCATGGGCGTCGGCGTTGCCGTCGACACCTCGTCGCTGGCCTTGGCCGCCAAGTAAGTATCAAGTCCCGCACCGGCGGTCGCCGGTGCGGGCAGTTTTTGAGGGCAGTCCCGGCCGTTTCGGCGGCCGGGGCCGCTGTCAAAGACCGCAGGCGCGTTCAGCGCGCGACGACGACGGGCAGGGAGCTCGTACAAGGCATGGAATCGCCGTCGCCGCCAGCGGGATCGCTTAATCGGGTTTCTCGCAAATCCGGCCTGCGCAGATGGTGCTGCCCCTTCTGGAATGTTCGATGTGTTCTGGAAAGGCCAACACCCGGGACCCCAGCGTCCCCGACGTCATGGACGGCGTCGCCCAGGACCGCAAGCGGCAGGAGCCGTAAGCGGAGTTCATTTGGAGGAGTGCAATGGCTCTCAATCTGTCTCAGAAGCAAGAAGTAGTCGCCGAACTGGCAGAAGTTGCCGCGAAGGCTCACTCCCTGGTCGCTGCCGAGTATGCGGGCACCACGGTCGCTCAGATGACCGCGATGCGCAAGAAGGCCCGCGAATCCGGCGTGTACTTGCGGGTTGTCAAGAACACGCTGGCGTCGCGTGCCGTGGCCGGTACCGAATTCGAGGTCGTCAAGGACGCCCTGGTCGGTCCGCTGCTGTACGCATTCTCGACGGAAGAACCCGGTGCAGCCGGGCGTCTGATCAAGGAGTTCGCCAAGGACAACGACAAGCTGAAGGCGAAGCTCGTCTCGGTGGAAGGCAAGCTGCTGCCGGCCGCGCACGTCGACGTGCTGGCCTCGCTGCCGACCCGCGAACAGGCGCTGGCCATGCTGGCCCGCGTGCTGGCCGAACCGGCCACGATGTTCGCCCGTGTCGTCAAGGCCGTGGCCGACAAGCAGGGTGGCGGCGAAGCCGTCGCCGAGGCCCCGGCCGAAGCCGAGCCCGCCTGAGTTCAACGTCTATTCAAACCGAACCTAATTTCCAGAGGTAAAACAAATGTCCCTGACCAACGAACAGATCGTTGAAGCCGTCGCCGCCAAGTCGCTGATGGAAGTGATGGACCTGGTGAAGGCCATCGAAGAGAAGTTTGGCGTGACCGCCGCTGCCCCGGTTGCCGTGGCCGGTCCGGCCGCTGCTGCCCCGGTTGCCGAGGCGCAGACCGAGTTCGACGTCATCCTGAAGACCGCCGGCGCCAAGAAGGTCGACGTGATCAAGGCTGTCCGCGCGATCACCGGCCTGGGCCTGAAGGAAGCCAAGGACCTCACCGAGGCCGGCGGCGTCCTGAAGGAAGCCGTGTCGAAGGAAGATGCCGAGAAGTTCAAGAAGGAACTCGAAGCCGCCGGCGCTACGGTCGAACTGAAGTAATCGGCGCCCTTGCGCGCCGTCAGTTGGATCCTTGCGTCAAGCAAGCCTGGGGGCGTGAGCCCCCGGGCTTTGCCTGCTTTAAATGAAACGGGAATAGGGAATGGAGAATAGGGAATCGGAAAGCCCGGTATAGCTTTTGCCGATTGACGATTCCCTATTCTCGATTCCCTGCAATTCCATTCAGCCGGTGTGTGCACCACCGGCGTCACTGCGAACCGAGGCGCTACCGATCATGGCCTACTCGTTTACCGAGAAGAAACGCATCCGCAAGGATTTTGGCAAGCGTCCGCCCGTACTGGGCGTGCCGAACCTGCTGACCATCCAGACTGATTCCTACCGGGAGTTCCTGCAGGAACATGTCGCGCCGAAACAGCGGGGCGACAAGGGTTTGCATGCCGCGTTGAAGTCGGTGTTTCCGATCACCAGCTACTCGGGCAATGCGGCACTGGAATACGTGGACTACCGTCTCGGCGAGCCGGCGTTCGACGAACGCGAGTGCCGCAACCGCGGCATGACCTTCGGCGCACCACTGCGTGTCACCGTGCGTCTGGTCATCTACGACAAGGACAGCCCCGCGTCCAAGAAGGCCGTGAAGTACGTCAAGGAGCAGGAGGTCTACATGGGCGAGATTCCGCTCATGACCGACACCGGCACCTTCATCATCAACGGCACCGAGCGCGTGATCGTCTCGCAGCTGCATCGTTCGCCCGGCGTGTTCTTCGACCACGATCGCGGCAAGACGCACAGCTCGGGCAAGTTGCTGTTCTCGGCCCGCGTGATCCCCTACCGCGGCTCCTGGCTGGACTTCGAGTTCGACCCGAAGGACGCGCTGTTCACCCGCATCGACCGCCGCCGCAAGCTGCCGGTGACGGTGCTGTTGCGCGCACTCGGCTACAGCAACGAGGAGATGCTGGGCATCTTCTTCGAGCACAACGTGTTCCACCTCGGCAAGAAGGGCGGCACCACGCTGGAGCTGGTCGCCGAGCGCCTGCGCGGCGAGACGCTCTCGTTCGACCTGGCGATCGGCGGCAAGGTGCTGGTGGAAGCCGGCAAGCGCATCACCGCGCGCCATGTGCGCCAGCTGGCGGCCGAGAACATCACCGCGCTGGAAGTGCCGGACGACTATCCGGTTGGACGCCTCCTGGCGATCGACATCGTCGACGCGAAGACCGGCGAGCTGCTGGCCTCGGCCAACGACGAGATCACCGCCGAACAGATGGAGGCCTTCCGCAAGGCCGGCATCGAGCGCCTGCCCACGCTCTACGTGAACGACCTCGATCGCGGCGCCTACATCTCGCACACCCTGCGCATCGACAACACCAAGACGCCGCTGGAGGCGCTGGTGGAGATCTATCGCATGATGCGCCCGGGCGAGCCGCCGACCAAGGATGCCGCGCAGAACCTGTTCTTCAACCTGTTCTTCACCTTCGACCGCTACGACCTGTCCTCGGTCGGCCGCATGAAGTTCAACCGCCGCGTCGGCCGCAAGGACATCCTCGGCCCGGGCGTGCTGTACGACCACAAGTACTTCAGCGAGCGCAAGGAAGAGGAGGCGCAGGCGCTGGTGGCCTCGCAGGGTGACAGCTCCGACATCCTCGACGTGCTGAAGGTGCTGATCGACATCAAGAACGGCCACGGCACCGTGGACGACATCGACCACCTGGGCAACCGTCGCGTGCGCTCGGTCGGCGAAATGGCCGAGAACACCTTCCGCATCGGCCTGGTACGCGTGGAGCGCGCCGTGCGCGAGCGCCTGTCGCTGGCCGAGGCCGATGGCCTCACCCCGCAGGACCTGATCAACGCGAAGCCCGTGGCGGCGGCGGTGAAGGAGTTCTTCGGCTCCTCGCAGCTGTCGCAGTTCATGGACCAGAACAACCCGTTGTCGGAAGTGACGCACAAGCGCCGCGTCTCGGCCCTCGGCCCGGGCGGCCTGACCCGCGAGCGCGCCGGCTTCGAGGTGCGCGACGTGCACCCGACCCATTACGGTCGCGTCTGCACCATCGAGACGCCGGAAGGCCCGAACATCGGCCTGATCAACTCGCTGGCCGTGTACGCCCGCACCAATGCCTACGGCTTCCTTGAGACGCCGTACCGCAAGGTAGCCAACGGCAAGGTCACCGACAAGGTCGACTACCTGTCGGCGATCGAGGAGGGCGACCACGTGATCGCCCAGGCGAACTCGCCGCTGGACAAGCACGGCGTGTTCCTGGAGGACTTCGTGTCCTGCCGTTTCCGCGGCGAATCCGAGCTGCGTCCGGCGTCCGAGGTCGACTACATGGACGTCTCGCCGATGCAGACCGTGTCGGTCGCCGCCGCGCTGGTGCCGTTCTTGGAGCACGACGACGCGAACCGCGCGCTGATGGGCGCGAACATGCAGCGCCAGGCCGTGCCGACCCTGCGTTCGCAGACCCCGCTGGTGGGCACCGGCATCGAACGCGCGGTGGCGCGCGATTCCGGCGTCATCGTGTCCGCCAAGCGCGGCGGCGTGATCGACCAGGTCGATGCGGCGCGTATCGTGGTGCGCGTCAATGAAGTGGAGGTCGGCGACAACGACGCCGGCGTCGACATCTACACGTTGACCAAGTACACCCGCTCCAACCAGAACACCAACCTCAACCAGCGTCCGCTGGTGAATGTCGGCGACGTGGTGGCGAAGGGCGACACGCTGGCCGACGGTTCGTCGACCGACCTGGGCGAGCTCGCGCTCGGCCAGAACATGCTGATCGCCTTCATGCCGTGGAACGGCTACAACTTCGAAGACTCGATCCTGCTGTCCGAGCGCGTCGTGCAGGAGGACCGCTATACCTCGATCCACATCGAGGAGCTGTCCTGCATCGCGCGCGACACCAAGCTGGGCGCCGAGGAAATCACCGCTGACATCCCGAACGTGGGCGAGCAGGCGCTGGCCCGCCTCGACGAGTCCGGCATCGTCTACATCGGTGCCGAGGTGAAGGCCGGCGACATCATGGTCGGCAAGGTCACGCCGAAGGGCGAGAGCCAGCTGACTCCGGAAGAGAAGCTGCTGCGCGCGATCTTCGGCGAGAAGGCGTCCGACGTGAAGGACAGCTCGCTGCGCGTGCCGCCGGGCATGGACGGCACCGTCATCGACGTGCAGGTGTTCACCCGCGACGGCATCGAGAAGGACAAGCGCGCCAAGCAGATCGAGGAAACCGAGATCAAGCGGATCCGCAAGGACCTGGACGACCAGTTCCGCATCCTCGAGGGCGCGATCTACAGCCGCATGCGCACCCAGCTGGTGGGCAAGTCCGCAATGAGCGGTCCGGGCGGCCTGAAGCGCGGCGCCGAGATCACTGACGCCTACCTCGACGGCCTGAAGAAGGACGACTGGTTCAAGGTCAACGTCAAGGACGAGGACGTCACCGAGTTCCTCGAGCGTGCGGCCGACCAGGTCAAGCGCCACAAGGAGGAGTTCGACAAGCGCTTCAAGGAGAAGCAGGGCAAGATCACCCAGGGCGACGATCTCGCACCGGGCGTGCTGAAGATGGTCAAGGTGTTCCTGGCGGTGAAGCGCCGCATCCAGCCGGGCGACAAGATGGCCGGCCGCCACGGCAACAAGGGCGTGGTCTCCAACGTGGTGCCGGTGGAGGACATGCCGTACTCCGCCGACGGCGTGCCGGTCGACATCGTGCTGAATCCGCTGGGCGTGCCGTCGCGCATGAACATCGGGCAGATCCTGGAAGTGCATCTGGGCTGGGCCGCCAAGGGCCTGGGCAAGAAGATCCAGAAGATGATCGAGGCGCAGGAGAAGGTGGTCGAGATCCGCAAGTTCCTCGACCAGATCTACAACAGCCACGTCGCCGGCGCGGTGCAGCACGTCGACCTGAAGTCGCTCACCGACGCCGAGATCCTGGCGCTGGCGAACAACCTGCAGGAAGGCGTGCCGATGGCCACGCCGGTGTTCGACGGCGCCGAGGAGACCGAGATCAAGGCGATGCTGAAGCTGGCGGATCTGCCCGAGTCCGGCCAGACCATGCTGTTCGATGGCCGTACCGGCGAGGCGTTCGATCGTCCTGTCACCGTCGGCTACATGCATTACCTGAAGCTCAACCACCTGGTCGACGACAAGATGCACGCGCGCTCCACCGGCCCGTACTCGCTGGTCACCCAGCAGCCGCTGGGCGGCAAGGCGCAGTTCGGCGGCCAGCGCTTCGGCGAGATGGAAGTGTGGGCGCTGGAAGCTTACGGCGCGGCCTACACCCTGCAGGAAATGCTGACGGTGAAGTCCGACGACGTGCAGGGCCGCAACCAGATGTACAAGAACATTGTCGACGGCAACCACGAGATGTCCGCGGGCATGCCGGAGTCCTTCAACGTGCTGGTGAAGGAAATCCGCTCGCTCGCCATCGACATCGATCTGGAAGAGATCAAGTGATCCGCGCAGTCACCGGAGATTTCGAATGAAAGACCTGCTCAACCTGTTCAACCAGCAGCGCGCGACACCGGATTTCGACGCGATCAAGATCGCGCTCGCGTCGCCGGAGCTGATCCGCTCGTGGTCGTACGGCGAAGTGAAGAAGCCGGAAACCATCAACTACCGCACCTTCAAGCCGGAGCGTGACGGCCTGTTCTGCGCCGCGATCTTCGGACCGGTGAAGGACTACGAGTGCCTGTGCGGCAAGTACAAGCGCATGAAGCACCGCGGCGTGGTCTGCGAGAAGTGTGGTACCGAGGTCACCCTGGCCAAGGTGCGCCGCGAGCGCATGGGCCACATCGAGCTGGCCAGCCCGACCGCACACATCTGGTTCCTCAAGTCGCTGCCCTCGCGTATCGGCCTGATGCTGGACATGACCCTGCGCGACATCGAGCGCATCCTGTACTTCGAGGCCTTCGTGGTGATCGATCCGGGCATGACCGCGCTGGAGCGCGGCCAGCTGCTCAGCGAAGACCAGTACCTGGAAGCGACCGAGGAGCACGGCGACGAGTTCGACGCGCGGATGGGCGCCGAGGCGGTGTACCACCTGCTGAAGTCGCTCGACCTGCCGGGCGAAGTCGTCCGCCTGAAGGAGGAAATCACCTCCACCAACTCCGAGACCAAGCTGAAGCGGCTGACCAAGCGCGTCAAGCTGATCGAGGCGTTCCTGGAATCCGGCAACAAGCCGGAGTGGATGGTGCTGACCGTACTGCCGGTGCTGCCGCCGGATCTGCGTCCGCTGGTGCCGCTGGACGGCGGCCGCTTCGCCACCTCCGACCTGAACGACCTGTACCGCCGTGTCATCAACCGCAACAACCGCCTGAAGCGCCTGCTCGAACTCAACGCGCCCGACATCATCGTGCGCAACGAGAAGCGCATGCTGCAGGAATCGGTCGACGCGCTGCTCGACAACGGCCGCCGCGGCCGTGCCATCACCGGCACCAACAAGCGCGCGCTGAAGTCGCTCGCCGACATGATCAAGGGCAAGCAGGGCCGCTTCCGCCAGAACCTGCTCGGCAAGCGCGTGGACTACTCCGGCCGCTCGGTGATCGTGGTCGGCCCGACCCTGCGCCTGCACCAGTGCGGTCTGCCGAAGAAGATGGCGCTGGAGCTGTTCAAGCCGTTCATCTTCGCCAAGCTGCAGGCGCGTGGTGAAGCCACCACCATCAAGGCGGCGAAGAAGCTGGTCGAGCGCGAGGAAGGCCAGGTGTGGGATATCCTCGAAGAGGTGATCCGCGAGCATCCGGTGCTGCTGAACCGCGCGCCGACCCTGCACCGCCTCGGCATCCAGGCGTTCGAGCCGAAGCTGATCGAAGGCAAGGCGATCCAGCTGCATCCGCTGGTGTGCACCGCCTTCAACGCGGACTTCGACGGCGACCAGATGGCCGTGCACGTGCCGCTGTCGATCGAAGCGCAGCTGGAAGCGCGCACGCTGATGATGTCGTCCAACAACATCCTCAGCCCCGCCAACGGCGAGCCGATCATCGTGCCGACCCAGGACGTGGTGCTGGGCCTGTACTACATGACCCGCGAGCTGATCAACGCCAAGGGCGCCGGCATGGTGTTCTCCGGCATCGCCGAGGCGCGCCGTGCCTATGACAACCGCGCGGTCGAGCTGCATGCGAAGGTGAAGGTGCGCCTGAAGCAGGTGCACATCGCTGCGGATGGCACCCGCACCAGCGAAACCCGCCTGGTCGAGACCACCGTCGGTCGCTCGCTGCTGGCCGAGATCCTGCCGGAAGGCCTGCCGTTCGAGCTGGCCAACACCGAGCTGACCAAGAAGAACATCTCGCGTCTGATCAACTCCAGCTACCGCCGGCTTGGCCTGAAGGAAACCGTGGTGTTCGCCGACAAGCTGATGTACACCGGCTATCGGTTCGCCACGCGCGCGGGCATCTCGATCGGCATCGACGACATGCTGATCCCGAGCGAGAAGAAGACCATCCTCGACGAGGCCGAGAAGGAAGTCGTCGAGATCCAGCAGCAGTATCAGTCGGGCCTGGTCACCGCCGGCGAGCGCTACAACAAGGTGGTCGACATCTGGTCGCGCACCAGCGAGCTGGTGGCCAAGGCGATGATCGACGGCATCGGCACCGAGAAGGTGGTCGACGCCGACGGCAAGACGGTCAGCCAGAAGTCCATGAACTCGCTGTACATCATGGCCGACTCCGGCGCGCGTGGCTCGGTGGCGCAGATCCGTCAGCTGGCGGGCATGCGCGGCCTGATGGCGCGTCCGGACGGCTCGATCATCGAGACCCCGATCAAGGCCAACTTCCGTGAAGGCCTGAACGTGCTGCAGTACTTCAACTCGACCCACGGCGCGCGCAAGGGCCTGGCGGATACCGCGCTGAAGACCGCGAACTCCGGCTACCTGACCCGCCGCCTGGTCGACGTGGCGCAGGATGTGGTCATCACGATGGACAACTGCGGTACCGAGGACGGCGTCACCATGCAGCCGATCGTCGAGGGCGGCGACGTGGTCGAGCCGTTGCGCGACCGCGTGCTGGGCCGCGTGGTGGTCGAGGACGTCTACGCCCCCGGCGACGACGACCAGCCGATCGTCACCCGCGATACCCTGCTCAACGAAGCCCTGGTCGAGAAGCTCGACAAGGCCGGCGTGCAGATCATCAAGGTGCGTTCGCCGATCACCTGCGAAGCCGAGCACGGCGTGTGCAAGCTCTGCTACGGCCGCGATCTGGCCCGCGGCCACCTGGTCAACATGGGCGAGGCCGTGGGCGTGGTCGCCGCGCAGTCGATCGGCGAGCCGGGCACCCAGCTGACCATGCGCACGTTCCACATCGGCGGTGCGGCTTCGCGTGCGGCGGCGGTGGACAACGTCACGGTGAAGACCACTGGTTCGCTGAAGTTCAACAACCTGAAGTCGGTGCAGCACAAGCAGGGCCACCTGGTGGCGGTGTCGCGCTCGGGCGAACTGAGCGTGATCGACTCCAGCGGCCGCGAGCGCGAGCGCTACAAGGTGCCGTACGGCGCCATCATCGCGGTCAAGGACGGCGCACCGGTCAAGCCGGGGCAGGCCGTGGCGAACTGGGATCCGCATACCCATCCGATCGTCACGGAGGTGGCCGGCGTGGTGCGCTTCATCGACTTCCTCGATGGCGTCACCGTGCAGAGCCAGACCGATGAGCTGACCGGCCTGGAGTCGGCGGTGGTCACCGATCCGAAGCGTCGCGGCGCGCAGGCGAAGGACCTGCGTCCGATCGTGCGCCTGGAAGATGCCAAGGGCCGCGAGCTGAAGCTGCCGGGTACCGACATCGCCGCGCAGTACTTCCTGCCGGCCGGCGCGATCGTGTCGATCCAGAACGGTGCCGAAGTGGGCGTGGGCGACGTGGTCGCGCGTATCCCGCAGGAAACCTCCAAGACCCGCGACATCACCGGTGGTCTGCCGCGCGTGGCCGACCTGTTCGAGGCACGCAAGCCGAAGGAGCCGGCGATTCTCGCCGAGCGTTCCGGCATCATCAGCTTCGGCAAGGACACCAAGGGCAAGCAGCGCCTGATCATCAAGGATGTCGACGGCAACGAGCACGAGGAGCTGATCCCGAAGTGGCGCCAGGTCATCGTGTTCGAGGGTGAGCACGTGGAGAAGGGTGAGACCGTCGTCGACGGCGAGCCGAGCCCGCATGACATCCTGCGCCTGCTGGGCGTGGAGCCGCTGGCCACGTACCTGGTCAAGGAGATCCAGGACGTGTACCGCCTGCAGGGCGTGAAGATCAACGACAAGCACATCGAGGCGATCATTCGCCAGATGTTGCGCAAGGTCGAGATCACCGAGCCGGGCGAGAGCCACTACCTGCGCGGCGAGCAGGTCGAGCGCGTGCGCATCAATGCCGAGAACGAGCGTGCGGTGGGCAAGGGCGAGCGTGCCGCCGAGTACCAGTCGGTGCTGCTGGGCATCACCAAGGCGTCGCTGGCGACCGAGTCGTTCATCTCGGCGGCCTCGTTCCAGGAAACCACCCGCGTGCTGACCGAGGCAGCGGTTCGCGGCACCCGCGACACCTTGCGTGGCCTGAAGGAAAATGTTATCGTCGGACGTCTTATTCCGGCAGGTACGGGTCTGGCATACCACGCATCGCGTCGTCGCCAGGGCGGGTTGACCGCCACGGAGCTGGAGACCCTTTCCGGTTCCGCGTCTGCGGCTTCATTCGCCGAGGCCTCGGTCGGTAGTGAAAACGGTGTCGAGTAAACCCGTTCAGGGTGCCACTCGCTGACATACGAAATGAGGTGCAGGGACGCACCTCGTGTTCGGGTCCAGGACGGCTGAGCATCGGCTTGCCTATGGCGGGCTGCTCATGTTAAATTCCCGCTTCTTGGCAGACCGAGCTTATTCGGGCTGCCTTTATGTTTTCAGGAACAGCTTCGCATGACGACAGTCAACCAGTTGGTGCGCAAAAACCGCAGCCCCAAGACCTACAAGAGTGGGTCGCCCGCCCTGCAGAGCAGCCCGCAGCGTCGCGGCGTCTGCACGCGCGTTTACACGACCACTCCGAAGAAGCCGAACTCGGCCCTGCGCAAGGTTGCCAAGGTGCGCCTGACCAATGGCTTCGAGGTCATCAGCTATATCGGTGGCGAAGGCCACAATCTGCAGGAGCACTCGGTGGTGCTGATCCGCGGCGGTCGCGTCAAGGATCTGCCCGGTGTGCGTTATCACACCGTGCGCGGCAGCCTCGACTGCGCCGGTGTCACCAAGCGTCGTCAATCGCGCTCGAAGTACGGCGCCAAGCGCCCGAAGAAATAATATCTGCCGTATTTGATGAGTGCGGCCACGGATGGTCGCTTTTGCTCCGCAGGCATGGACGCCTGCAAAAATACAACAGTGCGGCCAGGATGGCCGTTTTTCAGGCGGGCAGGGATGTCCGCTAAAAATAACGGACAACAAACATGTCGCGTAAAGGTTCACATCCCGCCCGTCTGGTCCTGCCGGATCCCAAGCATGGCAGCCAGCTGATCGCCCGCTTCATCAACATGGTGATGAAGAGCGGCAAGAAGTCCGTCGCCGAGAGCATCGTTTACGGTGCGCTGCAGCATATTGGCGAGAAGAACGCCGAGCCGGTGGCCCTGGTGGAGAAGGCGCTCAACAACATCGCTCCGGCGGTCGAGGTGAAGTCCCGCCGCGTCGGCGGCGCCACCTACCAGGTGCCGGTCGAAGTGCGCCCGGGTCGTCGCATGGCGCTGGCGATGCGCTGGGTCATCGATGCCGCCCGCAAGCGTGGCGAGACGTCGATGCCGCGCAAGCTGGCCGCCGAACTGCTGGAGGCTTCCGAGAGCCGCGGCGGCGCTGCCAAGAAGCGCGAAGAGACGCATCGCATGGCGGAAGCCAACAAGGCCTTCTCGCACTACCGCTGGTAACCGGGTTTTGCCTTGCCGCCCCTGTTGGCGGCAATGGGCAGGCCGGCGGTGCTTGTGCCGTCGCTCATGGCGGCAAAGAAGAACCCGGCGCTCATGCCGGACTTTTCATAATAGCGGCAGCCAGGACGGCTGCGTGAATCCAGGGCAGGGCTGCCCGGCAAAGGTAAACTCCCATGGCACGCACCACTCCTATCGAGCGCTATCGCAACTTCGGCATCATGGCCCACATCGATGCCGGCAAGACCACGACCACGGAGCGCATCCTGTTCTATACCGGCGTCTCGCACAAGATCGGCGAGGTGCACGACGGTGCGGCCACGATGGACTGGATGGAGCAGGAGCAGGAGCGCGGCATCACCATCACTTCCGCCGCCACCACGGCGTTCTGGAAGGGCATGGACGGCTCGATGGAGCAGCACCGCTTCAATATCATCGACACCCCGGGGCACGTCGACTTCACCATCGAGGTGGAGCGCTCGCTGCGCGTGCTCGACGGCGCGGTGTTCGTGCTGTGCGCGGTCGGTGGCGTGCAGCCGCAGTCCGAGACCGTGTGGCGCCAGGCCAACAAGTACAAGGTGCCGCGCCTCGCCTTCGTCAACAAGATGGACCGCACCGGCGCCAACTTCTACAAGGTCATCGACCAGCTGAAGTCGCGCCTGGGCGCGCACCCGGTGCCGATGCAGGTGCCGATCGGCGCCGAGGACGGCTTCGAGGGTGTGGTCGACCTGCTCAAGATGAAGGCGATCGTCTGGGACATGGAATCCCAGGGCATGAAGTTCGAGCTCAAGGACGTCCCCGCGAATCTGGCCGACAAGGCTGCGGAAGCACGCGCCTTCATGGTCGAGTCGGCCGCCGAGGCTACCGAAGAGCTGATGAACAAGTATCTCGAGGGCGGTGACCTCACCGTCGACGAGATCATCGCCGGTCTGCGTCAGCGCACGCTGGCGAACGAGATCATCCCGGTGTTCTGCGGCACCGCGTTCAAGAACAAGGGCGTCCAGGCGATGCTCGACGCGGTGGTCCAGCTGCTGCCGTCGCCGGCCGATCGCCCGCCGGTCGCCGGCATCGACGAGAACGATCACGACGCCACGCGCAAGGCCGACGACGCCGCGCCGTTCTCCGCGCTTGCGTTCAAGATCATGACCGACCCGTTCGTCGGTTCGCTGACGTTCTTCCGCGTCTATTCGGGCACGCTGAACTCCGGCGATGCCGTGTACAACCCGGTGAAGAGCAAGAAGGAGCGCATCGGCCGCATCCTGCAGATGCATGCGAACGAGCGTCAGGAACTGAAGGAAGTCCGTGCCGGCGACATCGCCGCCGCGGTCGGCCTGAAGGACGTGACGACCGGCGACACGCTGTGCGCACAGGATCACGTCATCACCCTGGAGCGCATGACGTTCCCGGAGCCGGTGATCTCGATGGCGGTCGAGCCGAAGACCAAGTCGGACCAGGAAAAGATGGGCATCGCCCTCGGCCGCCTGGCCGCGGAGGATCCGTCGTTCCGCGTGCGTACGGACGAAGAGTCGGGCCAGACCATCATCTCGGGCATGGGCGAGCTGCACCTGGACATCCTGGTCGATCGCATGCGCCGCGAGTTCAACGTCGAGGCGAACGTCGGCAAGCCGCAGGTGGCCTATCGCGAGACGATCCGCTCGTCGGACGTCAAGTCGGATTACAAGCACGCCAAGCAGTCGGGCGGCAAGGGCCAGTACGGTCACGTCGTGATCGAGCTGTCGCCGATGACGGAAGAGGATCGCAAGAACCCGGCCGTGAAGGATGACTTCCTCTTCATCAACGACATCACCGGTGGCGTGATCCCGAAGGAATTCATCCCGTCGGTCGAAAAGGGCCTGCGCGAGACCATCACCAGCGGTCCGCTGGCCGGCTTCCCGGTGGTGGGCGTGAAGGTCAAGCTGGTGTTCGGTTCGTACCACGACGTCGACTCGTCCGAAATGGCGTTCAAGCTGGCCGCCTCGATGGCATTCAAGCAGGGTTTCGCGAAGGCGAGCCCGGTGCTGCTCGAGCCGATCATGAAGGTCGAGGTCGTGACTCCGGAAGATTATGTCGGTGACGTGATGGGCGACATGAGCCGTCGCCGTGGCCTGCTCCAGGGCCAGGACGATACGCCGTCGGGCAAGACCATCGATGCGATGGTGCCGCTGGGCGAGATGTTCGGCTACGCGACCACGATCCGCTCGCTGACCCAGGGGCGCGCCACCTTCACGATGGAATTCGACCATTACGCCGAGGCGCCGAACAACATCGCCGAGCAGGTCATGAAGAAAGCGTGACATGCGCGATCTTCCTGATCGCAACGGCAAGGATCAGGAAGCGGCCATCCACGGCCGCACTCTCAAAAGAAGCGGCCATTCGGGGCGCATCATCAAATAAGTTCTCTCAGAGGTCTGAGTCATGGCAAAGGGTAAATTCGAACGCACCAAGCCGCACGTCAACGTCGGCACGATTGGTCACGTGGATCACGGCAAGACGACGCTGACGGCGGCGCTGACGAAGGTCGGTGCGGAGCGTTTTGGCGGCGAGTTCAAGGACTACAGTGCGATCGACGCGGCGCCGGAAGAGAAGGCGCGCGGCATCACGATCTCGACGGCGCACGTGGAATACGAATCGCCGATCCGCCATTACGCGCACGTCGATTGCCCGGGCCACGCGGACTACGTGAAGAACATGATCACGGGTGCGGCGCAGATGGACGGCGCGATCCTGGTGTGCTCGGCAGCGGACGGCCCGATGCCGCAGACGCGCGAGCACATCCTGCTGTCGCGGCAGGTGGGCGTGCCGTACATCGTGGTGTTCCTGAACAAGGCGGACATGGTCGACGACGCGGAGCTGCTCGAGCTGGTCGAGATGGAAGTGCGCGAGCTGCTGTCGAAGTACGACTTCCCGGGCGACGATACGCCGATCATCCACGGTTCGGCGCTGAAGGCGCTGGAAGGGGATCAGAGCGAGATCGGCGTGCCGGCGATCGTCAAGCTGGTGGACGCGCTGGACAGCTACATTCCGGAGCCGGTGCGTGCGATCGACAAGCCGTTCCTGATGCCGGTGGAAGACGTGTTCTCGATTTCGGGCCGCGGCACGGTGGTGACGGGCCGTATCGAGCGCGGCGTGATCAAGGTGGGCGACGAAATCGAAGTGGTCGGCATCCGCGACACGCAGAAGACCACGGTGACCGGCGTGGAAATGTTCCGCAAGCTGCTGGACCAGGGCCAGGCGGGCGACAACGCGGGCCTGCTGCTGCGCGGCCTGAAGCGTGACGACGTGGAGCGTGGCCAGGTGCTGGCGAAGCCGGGCACGATCACCCCGCACACGGACTTCGAGGCGGAGGTGTACGTGCTGTCGAAGGACGAGGGTGGCCGTCATACGCCGTTCTTCAAGGGTTACCGTCCGCAGTTCTACTTCCGCACGACGGACGTGACGGGCGCCGTGACGCTGCCGGAAGGCGTGGAAATGGTGATGCCGGGCGACAACGTGAAGATGGTGGTGAGCCTGATCCACCCGATCGCGATGGACGAGGGCCTGCGCTTCGCGATCCGCGAAGGCGGCCGCACCGTCGGCGCCGGCGTGGTGGCCAAGGTCATCAAGTAATACCCGTTGTCCCGGCAGCGAACCGCCAGGACAACTTCTGATGTCGATCCAGCCTGTGGGTTGGATGACGCCAGGAAGGCGGGCAAGTCATTATGGTTACACCCCCTTCACTAAATCCAGATTTGCCGGTATACTTCGCAGCTCACTTGTCGGCCATACATGTTTTTGGCCGATCTACCGCGAAATGAGGCGCAGGAAGCGCTTCGAGTTCGCAGGCCGGGGATCGGCCTTGGCAAGTTGACGTTATCGCAGGTTGATCCTGTTGATTACGTCTTTTTGCGCGAGATGCAAATTCGTCCAGGCAGGCCAACCGGTGCTTGCCTGGGCTTTTCGAATTGGGGCCGCGCAGTTTTCGCCGGCTGCCGATGTGGTGACAAAAAGGCAGTGCGAGGCGGCGAGAAGCCGCTTCGTTTCACATTACGTTCTTTCGACAACAGGACACGGTTATGGCGAACCAGAAGATTCGGATTCGGCTGAAAGCGTACGATCATCGCCTGATCGACCGTTCGGCCAGCGAGATCGTCGAGACGGCAAAGCGCACGGGTGCCACGGTACTCGGCCCGATCCCGCTCCCGACCAAGATCGAGCGTTACACCATTCTGACGTCGCCGCACGTCGACAAGGATGCACGCGACCAGTACGAGACCCGTACCCACAAGCGCGTGCTCGACATCGTCGACCCGAACGACAAGACCGTGGACGCGCTCATGAAGCTTGATCTCGCCGCTGGCGTCGATGTCCAGATCAAGCTCGGTTGAGCGACAGACAGGATACGAAGATGAGTATCGGATTGGTTGGCCGCAAATGCGGCATGAGTCGCCTCTTCACCGAAGACGGCCGCTCGGTTCCGGTGACGCTGATTGAAGCGACGCCGAACCGCGTGACCCAGCTGAAGACGGATGACAACGATGGCTACAGCGCCGTCCAGGTTTCCGCGGGCAGCAAGCGTGCGAACCTGCTGACGCAGCCGCTGAAGGGCCACTACGCGAAGGCCAAGGTCGAGCCGGGTCGTGGCTTGTGGGAATTCCGCGTGGCTGCCGAGGATCTCGGCAAGTACGAAGTGGGCGCCGAGATCAAGGCGGACGACGTGTTCTCCGTCGGCCAGATCGTCGATGTCGCCGGCGTGTCCAAGGGCAAGGGCTTCCAGGGCACGATCAAGCGCTGGAACTTCAAGATGGGTGATGCCACCCACGGTAACTCGCTGTCGCATCGCGCACCGGGCTCCATCGGTCAGCGCCAGACGCCGGGTCGCGTGTTCCCGGGCAAGAAGATGGCCGGTCACATGGGTGCCGTGCGCCGTTCGGCGCAGGGTCTGGAAGTGGTCAAGGTCGACGCCGAGCGTCACCTGATTGCGGTGAAGGGCGCGGTGCCGGGTGCAACCGGTGGCGACGTCATCATTCGCCCGACGACCAAGGGTTGAGGAGAGTCGCCATGGAATTGAATGTCATTGGCGCCAAGCCGCTCAGCGTGTCGGACGAAGTGTTCGGCGGCGAGTACAAGAAAGCCCTGGTCCACCAGGTGGTGGTTGCCTACCAGGCGGCCGGTCGCGCCGGTACCAAGGCGCAGCTGTCGCGTGGTGAGATGTCCGGCACCACCAAGAAGTTCAAGAAGCAGAAGGGTGGCGGTGCCCGCCACGGTGATTACCGTGCACCGATCTTCGTCGGCGGTGGTGTCACCTTTGCCGCCAAGCCGCGCAGCTACGAGCAGAA
Source organism: Rhodanobacter sp. GW835-FHT13D09 (assembly GCF_058793995.1). Taxonomy (NCBI): domain Bacteria; kingdom Pseudomonadati; phylum Pseudomonadota; class Gammaproteobacteria; order Lysobacterales; family Rhodanobacteraceae; genus Rhodanobacter; species Rhodanobacter sp. GW835-FHT13D09. The sequence goes on from NZ_JBXAGL010000002.1 coordinate 529,896, forward strand.
GGTCAACCGCAAGGCCTATCGCGTTGCGATCCGTTCGATCTTCTCCGAGCTGGTCCGCCAGGGTCGCCTGAAGGTGGTCGAGAGCTTCGGCGTCGAAACGCCGAAGACCAAGTCGATGGTGGCCAAGCTGGCCGAGCTGGAAGTTGCTGGCCGCGTGCTGCTGGTGTCGGAGGATGCCTCCGAGTCGGTGTTCCTGGCCGCCCGCAACATCCCGTATATCCATGTGCTGGACGTGATGGCGCTGAACCCGGTCAGTCTGGTCGGTTCCGACCACGTGGTGATGACGGTTGACGCCGTGAAGAAGGTCGAGGAGTGGCTGGCATGAACAACGAACGCATTCTCGACATGCTGCGCGCGCCGCACATCTCGGAGAAATCGGCGCGTCTGGCCGAACACAACCAGTATGTATTCGTGGTCGCCCCGACGGCGACCAAGGCCGATGTCCGCGTTGCCGTGGAAAAGCTGTTCGACGTGAAGGTCGAACAGGTGAACCTCGTCAACGTCAAGGGCAAGGTCAAGTCCTTCCGTTTCCGCGCTGGCAGCCGCCAGGGCAAGCGCAAGGCCTACGTGCGTCTTGCCGATGGCCAGACCATCGACGTGGCCGCCAAGGCCTGAGCCAGGAGTTCTGTGAGATGGCACTAATCAACCACAAGCCGACCTCGCCGGGCCGCCGCGACGCGGTAAGCGTCCGCACGGAAGGTCTGTACAAGGGCGCGCCGTATGCGGCGTTGACCGAGTCGCAGTCCAAGACCGGCGGCCGCAACCACCACGGTCGCATCACCACGCGTCATCGTGGCGGCGGTCACAAGCAGCACTACCGCATCATCGACTTCAAGCGCGACAAGGAAGGCATTGCCGCCCGCGTCGAGCGCATCGAGTACGATCCGAACCGCACCGCGCATATCGCGCTGCTGTGCTACGCCGACGGCGAGCGCCGTTACATCATCGCGCCGAAGGGCGTGCAGGTGGACGATCGCCTGGTGTCCGGCCGTGATGCGCCGATCAAGGCCGGCAACTGCCTGCAGCTGCGCAACATTCCGATGGGCAGCACGATCCATTGCATCGAGCTGCGTCCGGGCAAGGGCGCGCAGATCGCCCGCAGCGCAGGCGCCTCGGTGCAGCTGGTGGCCCGCGAGTCCGGTTACGCCACGCTGCGCCTGCGTTCCGGCGAGATGCGTCGCGTCTCGGTCGACTGCCGCGCCACCATCGGCGAAGTGGGCAACGGCGAGCACAGCCTGAAGAAGCTGGGCAAGGCCGGCGCCAAGCGCTGGGTGGGTATTCGCCCGACCGTCCGCGGCGTGGTGATGAACCCGGTCGATCACCCGCATGGCGGTGGTGAAGGCAAGACCTCCGGCGGTCGTCATCCGGTCAGCCCGTGGGGCACGCCGGCCAAGGGTTACAAGACCCGCAACAACAAGCGCACGCAGCAGTTCATCGTGCGTCGTCGTACCAAGTAACGGGAAGCCGACATGCCGCGTTCTCTGAAGAAAGGTCCGTTCGTCGACCTTCACCTCGTAAAGAAGGTGGAAGCTGCGGTTTCCGCCAACAACAAGCGCCCGATCAAGACCTGGTCGCGTCGCTCGATGATCCTGCCGGAAATGGTCGGCTTGACCATCGCCATCCACAACGGCCGTCAGCACGTGCCCGTCCTGATCAACGAGAACATGGTCGGGCACAAGCTCGGCGAGTTCGCGGTGACCCGTACGTTCAAGGGCCATGTCGGCGACAAGAAGGGCAAGTGATGAGCACTGAAGCCAAAGCGATCCTGCGCGGCGCCCGCATTTCGGCGCAAAAGGCACGCCTGGTGGCCGATCTCGTCCGCGGACTCCCCGTGGGCCGGGCCAGCGACGTGCTCACCTACACCAACAAGAAGGCCGCGCACCTCGTCCGCAAGGTGCTGCTGTCGGCCGTCGCCAACGCCGAGAACAACCTCGGCGCTGATGTCGACGAGCTGAAGGTCTCCAGCATCTTCGTCGACGAAGGTCCGGCGATGAAGCGCATGTATGCCCGCGCCAAAGGCCGCGGTTCGCGCATTCTCAAGCGCACCAGCCACATCACTGTGGTTGTTGGCAACTGACCGGGGACATAGACGATGGGTCACAAAGTTCATCCCACCGGTATCCGCCTCGGCATTGCCAAGGACTGGAACTCGAAGTGGTTCGCAAACAAGGGCGACTACGCCAAGTATCTCGTGGCCGACATCAAGGTCCGCGACATGCTGAAGAAGAAGCTGGCGGCCGCCGGCATCTCGAAGATCCAGATCGAGCGCCCGGCCAAGACCGCGCGCGTGACGATCCACACCGCCCGTCCGGGCGTGGTGATCGGCAAGAAGGGCGAGGATATCGAGAAGCTGCGCAAGGAAGTCAGCGACATGATGGGCGTTCCGACGCACATCAATGTCAACGAAGTGCGCAAGCCCGAGCTGGACGCGCAGCTGGTGGCCGAGTCGATCGCGCAGCAGCTTGAGCGCCGCATCATGTTCCGCCGCGCGATGAAGCGCTCGGTCGGCAACGCGATGCGCCTGGGTGCGCTGGGCATCAAGATCAACGTGTCCGGCCGTCTGAACGGCGCCGAGATCGCCCGCTCCGAGTGGGCTCGCGAAGGCCGCGTGCCGCTGCACACGCTGCGTGCCGACATCGATTACGGTTTCGCCGAGGCCAGCACCACCTACGGCATCATCGGCATCAAGGTGTGGGTCAACAAGGGCGAGATCTTCGACCTGACCCAGATCGGCCAGGAGTCGAAGGACGAGTCGCCCTCGCAGCCGCGCCGCGAAGGTGGCGAAGGTCGTCGTAACGATTCGCGTCGCGAGGCCGGTGACGGCCGCCGCGAGCGGTCGGCGAAGTAAGGAGAGTTGCCATGTTGCAACCCAAGCGAACCAAATACCGCAAGCAGTTCAAGGGCCGCAACGACGGGCTGGCGCAGTGCGCCAACCTGGTCAGCTTCGGCGAGTACGGTCTGAAGGCGACCACCCATGGCGCGCTCACCGCGCGCCAGATCGAGGCGGCCCGTCGTTGCATCACCCGCTTCGTCAAGCGCGGCGGCAAGCTGTGGATCCGCGTTTTCCCGGACAAGCCGATCACCAAGAAGCCGATCGAAGTCCGCATGGGCGCGGGCAAGGGCGGCGTCGAATTCTGGGTCGCCCCGATCCAGCCCGGCCGCATGCTCTATGAAATCGAGGGCGTCGACGAGCCGACGGCGCGTGAGGCTTTCCGCCTGGCCGCCGCCAAACTCTCGGTGCAGACCCAGTTCGTGACCCGGGCGGTGATGTGATGGCCATCAAAGATATCAACAACCAGTCGGCCGAAGAGCTGCAGCAGCATCTGCTGGACCTGCGCAAGGAGCAGTTCAACCTGCGCATGCAAAAGGGTTCCGGCCAGCTCACCCAGCCGCACCAGCTCCGCCGCGTTCGGCGTGACATCGCCCGCACGAAGTTCGTGCTCGGCGGCAAGAAGTAAGGGACGGCCGACATGAGCGACAACCAGAATCAAGACAAGAAGCAGGCGCGCACCCTCGAGGGCCGCGTCACCAGCAACAAGATGGACAAGACGGTCACCGTCCTGATCGAGCGTCAGGAGCAGCACTGGCTGCTCGGCAAGACCATTCGCCGGTCGACCAAGCTGCATGCGCAGGATGACCTGGGTGCCAACGAGGGCGACCTCGTGCGTATCGCGGAGTGCCGTCCGTTGTCCAAGACCAAACATCACCGCGTGGTCGAGATCATCACGCGCGCCAACGTCTAAGGGAGGCATGCAGACATGATCCAGATGCAAAGCACGCTTTCCGCGGCGGACAACAGCGGCGCGAAGGAACTGATGTGCATCAAGGTGCTCGGCGGCTCCAAGCGCCGATATGCCGCGATCGGCGACGTCATCAAGGTCACCGTGAAGGATGCGATTCCCCGCGGCAAGGTGAAGAAAGGCGAGGTGTACAATGCCGTGGTGGTGCGTACCGCCAAGGGCGTGCGCCGTCCCGATGGCTCGCTGATCCGTTTCGACGGCAATGCAGCGGTCCTCCTCAACAACAAGCTCGAGCCGATCGGTACCCGTATTTTCGGGCCGGTTACCCGCGAGCTGCGCAGCGAGAAGTTCATGAAGATCGTCTCGCTTGCGCCCGAAGTGCTCTGAGCGGAGTCAAGACAATGAACCGTATCCGCAAGGGTGATCAGGTCCTGGTGATCACCGGCAAGAACAAGGGTCAGCGCGGCGACGTGCTGCGCGTTGATGGCGAGCGCGTGTTCGTCTCCAACGTGAATCTGGTCAAGCGCCACACCAAGCCGAACCCCCAGGCCAACCAGGCTGGCGGTATCGTCGAGCGTGAAGCCTCGATCCATCTCTCCAATGTGCAGCTGTTCAACCCCGCCACGAACAAGGGTGAACGCGTCGGCACCAAAACGCTCGCTGATGGGCGCAAGGTCCGCGTGTTCCGTTCGACTGGCGAGGTCGTGGACGCGTAAGGAATCACGATCATGACCCGCCTTGAAAATTTCTACAAAGAGCAGGTAGTGCCGAAGCTCACCGAGCAGTTCGGCTACCAGAACGTGATGCAGGTTCCCCGCATCACCAAGATCACGCTGAACATGGGCGTGGGCGAAGCCGCGGGCAACAAGAAGGTGCTCGAGAACGCCGTGGCCGACATGGCCAAGATCTCCGGCCAGAAGCCGATCACGACCAAGGCGCGCGTCTCCGTCGCCTCGTTCAAGATTCGCGACGGCTGGCCGATCGGCTGCAAGGTCACCCTGCGCCGCGCCCAGATGTGGGAGTTCATGGATCGCCTGATCAATATCTCGCTGCCGCGCGTGCGCGACTTCCGCGGTGTCTCGGCGAAGGCGTTTGATGGTCGTGGCAACTACAACTTCGGCATCAAGGAACAGATCATCTTCCCTGAAATCGACTTCGACCAGGTTGACGCATTGCGTGGCATGGATATCTCCATTACCACCACCGCCAAGACCGACGAAGAAGCGAAGGCCCTGCTGGCCGCGTTCAGCTTCCCCTTCCGTAATTAAGCACGTTGCAACTGATAGACGCGAGAGATACCCATGGCAAAGACCTCGATGGTCAACCGCGATATCAAGCGGACCAAGCTCGCCCAGAAATTCGGCGCCAAGCGCGCCGAGCTGAAGGCGATCGTGCTGAGTCCCGGCGCCTCCTATGAGGAGAAGATGGCGGCCCAGTCCAAGCTGCAGAAACTGCCGCGCGACGCCAGCCCGGTGCGCCAGCGCACCCGTTGTGCGTTGACCGGTCGTCCGCGCGCCGTCTACTCGAAGTTCGGACTCGGTCGCAACAAGCTGCGTGAAGCGACCATGCGCGGCGACGTGCCTGGCCTGCGCAAGGCCAGCTGGTAATACTGTTTGTAGAACCGGCTGGTGGGGCGATGCCTCGCCGCCGATTCATCCCGGTCGCGTCGGTACGCGGCCGGCTGGTGCGGTTACTGCATCGCTATTCGCCAAAACCTGAAAATGCTGTTATAGTCGGCGGTCTGCGCAAGGCAGGCCGGCGTCGATGCCGGCTCACAATCTGATTGATTTCCGGTTTTATCGGATATCGGTGCACTCTGAAGGATGTTTTCATGAGCATGACTGATCCCATCGCCGATCTGTTCACGCGCGTCCGCAATGCCCAGGCCATGGGCAAGCCGACCGTGCGTATGCCGTCGTCGAAACTGAAGTTGGCGATCGCCAACCTTCTCAAGAACGAGGGCTACATCCTCGACGCCAAGACTTCCGCCGAGGAAGGCAAGCCGGTGCTCGAGATCAAGCTCAAGTATTTCGAGGGCCAGCCGGCCATCGAGCGCATTTCCCGTGTCAGCCGCTCCGGCCTGCGCGTATATCGCGGCAAGGACGAGCTGCCGAAGGTCCTCGGTGGCCTGGGCATCTCGATCATCTCGACTTCCGCCGGTCTGTTGACCGATGCGCAGGCCCGTGCCAAGGGCCTGGGCGGCGAAGTCATCGGCCAAGTGGCATAAGGAGTCTTTCGATGTCACGTGTTGCCAAACAACCCATTTCCCTGCCCAAGGGCGTCGAGATGACTGTCGGCACCGACAGCATTTCCGTGAAGGGCCCGAAGGGCACGCTATCCGTGCACCAGCTGCCGGGCGTCACCATTGCCGTGGACAACGGCGTGGCGCACATCAGCCTCGCCGAGGGCGCCGACGACAGGTTCGGTGGCACCGCACGCGCGCTGCTGGCCAACATGGTCACTGGCGTCTCCACCGGCTACGAACGCAAGCTCGAGCTGGTCGGCGTCGGCTACCGCGCCTCCATGCAGGGCAAGTCGCTGAACCTGAGCCTGGGCTTTTCCCACCCGGTGGTGTTCGATGCGCCCGAAGGTATCAGCATCGAAACCCCGTCGCAGACCGAAATCCTGATCAAGGGGTCGGACAAGCAGGCGGTAGGCCAGGTGGCGGCCAAGGTCCGCGGCTTCCGTCCGCCGGAGCCCTACAAGGGCAAGGGCGTCCGCTATGCCGGTGAGAAGATCACGTTGAAGGAAGCCAAGAAGGCTTAAGTGCGCTGTCCCTGCGCGAAAGACCGGCCATCCATGGCCGGACTCTTCACCAAGAGCAGATGACAGTCATCCCAGGCCGATCCGCTTTCGAGGAATTATGACGATGAACAAGAACGAAAACCGCCTGCGCCGCGCCAAGTCGACGCGCGCCCACATCCGCAAGCTGGCCGTGGCCCGCTTGTCGGTGCATCGCACCGGGCAGCACATTTACGCGCAGGTGTTCGACGCCTCCGGCAAGAACGTGGTCGCGGCTGCCTCCACCGTGCAGAAGTCGGTGGCCGAGGGCCTGAAGGGCACCAAGAACCTGGCCGCTGCCGCTGCGGTGGGCAAGGCCGTCGCCGAACGGGCGAAGGCCGCGGGCATCGAGTCCGTCGCGTTCGACCGCTCCGGTTTCCGCTATCACGGCCGCATCAAGGCGCTGGCCGATGCGGCGCGCGAGGCCGGCCTGCAGTTCTAAGCAACATCCGGATCAGGGTGTATCCCCGATCCATGGCGTCACCTACAACTCCAAGCGGCCCAGCCGCAAGCAAAGTCCCGGCTCGCCGGGCACATGGAAAAGAACATGTCTTCTACCGATCGCGAAAATTCCGACGGCCTGCTGGAAAAGTTGATTGCCGTCAACCGTGTGGCCAAGACCGTCAAGGGTGGCCGCCAGATGAGCTTCACCGCACTGACCGTGGTCGGTGACGGCGAGGGCAAGGTCGGCTTTGGCTATGGCAAGGCACGCGAAGTGCCGGTCGCCATCTCCAAGGCGATGGAGCGTGCCCGCCGCCAGATGGTGAACATCGAGCTGAACAACGGCACCCTGTGGTACGCCGTGAAGGCGAACCATGGTGCCGCCCGCGTCTACATGCAGCCGGCTTCCGAAGGTACCGGCGTGATCGCCGGCGGCGCGATGCGTGCCGTGCTGGAAGTGGTCGGCGTGAAGAATGTGCTGGCCAAGGCGGTCGGTTCGCGCAATCCGATCAACCTGGTGCGCGCCACCATCAAGGGCCTGCAGGCGGTTGCCTCGCCCAAGAAGATCGCCGCCAAGCGTGGCAAGAGTCTGGAAGAGGTGCTCGGCAATGGCTAAGAAGAACGAAACCGCCGCCACCGTGCGCGTGCGCCTGGTCAAGGGCCTGCGCGGCGTGCAGGCGCGTCACCGCCTCAGCGTGAAGGCACTGGGTCTGAACAAGACCAATGACGTCCGCGAATTGAAGGACAGTCCGCAGGTGCGTGGCCTGATCAACACGGTCTACTACCTGGTGCAGGTCGAGGAGTAATCAACATGCGTCTGAATGACATCAAGCCGGCCGCCGGTTCCCGCAAGACGCGACTGCGCGTCGGTCGCGGCATCGGCTCGGGCCTGGGCAAGACCGCCGGTCGCGGTCACAAGGGTCAGCACGCCCGCGCGGGCGGCACCCACAAATACGGCTTCGAAGGCGGCCAGATGCCGCTGCAGCGCCGGTTGCCGAAGGTCGGCTTCCGCTCGAAGATGCAGGCCGAGAGCCAGGAAGTGTTCCTGTATCAGCTGGCCGGCCTCAAGGCCGACGTGATCGACGTGGTCGCGCTGCATCAGGCTGGCCTGATCAACAGCCGCGCCAAGAAGGTCAAGGTCGTGCTCAAGGGTGAAATCGGCCGCGCGGTGAAGTTGTCCGGCCTGCTGGCTACCGCCGGCGCCAAGGCAGCCATCGAGGCTGCCGGCGGCAGCGTGGAGTAATCAGGTGGCCGCAGCCAAGGGCAACGCACTCGGCAAGCTCGGCAAGCTGACGGAGCTTCGCCAGCGCATCTTCTTCGTGATTGGTGCGCTGGTGGTGTTCCGCCTCGGTTCGTTCATTCCGGTTCCGGGTGTCAATCCGGAGGCGATGACCAATCTGGTCAACGGCAACGGCCTGATGGACATGTTCAACATGTTCTCGGGCGGTGCGCTGGAGCGTTTCTCGGTGTTCGCGCTGGGCGTGATCCCGTACATCTCGGCGTCGATCGTGTTCCAGATGATGGGTGCGGTGGTGCCCAGCCTGCAGAGCCTGCGCAAGGAAGGCGAGGCGGGCAAGCGCAAGATGACGATGTATACGCGCTATGCCACGGTGGCCTTGGCGGCGTTCCAGTCGTTCGGCATCGCGGTGGCGTTGCAGGGGCAGGTCGCTGCCGGCGGAGCACCGGTGGTCTACACGCCGGGCTTCGCCTTCGTCTTCTCGTCCGTGGTCGGGCTTACCGCCGGCACCATGTTCCTGATGTGGCTGGGCGAGCAGATGACCGAGCGCGGTATCGGCAACGGTATCTCGCTGCTGATCTTCGCCGGCATCGTGGCCGGTCTGCCCGGTGCGGTGGTGCACACCCTGGGCATGGCCAGCAACGGCGAGCTGTCGCTGCTCAAGCTGCTGATGGTGTTTGCCCTGGCGTTGGGCGTGACCGGGTTCGTGGTGTTCATGGAGCGCGCCCAGCGGCGCATCACCGTGAACTATGCGCGGCGTTCAGGCGGCCAGAAGGCCTACATGAACCAGAGCTCGAACCTGCCGCTGAAGATCAACATGTCGGGCGTGATCCCGCCGATCTTTGCCTCGAGCCTGCTGATGTTCCCGGCGACGGCGGTCAGCTGGTTCAGCACGGGTCAACAGGCGCGCTGGCTGCAGGATCTGACGCAGGCGCTGAGCCCGGGCAACCCGCTGTACGAAATCGTCTTCTCGGTGCTGGTGATCGGCTTTGCGTTCTTCTACACGGCGATCGTGTTCAACGCCGACGAGACCGCCGACAACCTCAAGCGGTCGGGCGCGCTGATTCCGGGCATCCGTCCGGGCAAGGCCACGGCTGGCTACATCGACGCGGTGATGACGCGTCTGACCGGTGTCGGCGCGCTGTATCTGGTGCTGGTGTGCCTGGTGCCCTCGTTCATGCAGAGCGCCTGGCATGTACCGTTCTATTTTGGCGGCACGTCGCTGCTGATCGTGGTGGTGGTGGTGATGGATTTCACGGCTCAGGTGCAGGCGCACCTGGTCAGTCACCAGTACGAAAGTCTGCTCAAGAAGGCCAATCTCCGCCGCAACTAGTGGCTGCTGGAGCGAACGGAGTGGGTCGAAGTCGGAAGCTGGCGGCGCCTCGGTGCCGCAGGGCTTTCCAGTCAGGGTAATTCAGGTTAAAATTGCGCGTTTACCGCGCAAGAAACGCATCGGAGAAAGTACATCATGGCGCGCATCGCGGGTGTCAATTTGCCGGTCCAGAAGCATGTCTGGGTCGGTCTGCAGAGCATTTACGGTATCGGCCGCAGCCGGGCCAAGAAGGTCTGCGTGGATGCTGGCGTGGTTCCCACCACCCAGATCAAGTCCCTCAGTGAAGGCGAGGTGGAGAAGATCCGCCACGAAATCGCCAAGTACACCGTCGAGGGCGATCTGCGCCGCGAGGTGGGCATGGCCATCAAGCGTCTGATGGACCTGGGCTGCTACCGCGGCCTGCGTCATCGTCGCGGCCTGCCGGTGCGCGGCCAGCGCACGCGTACCAACGCACGCACCCGCAAGGGCCCGCGTCGCGCCATCAAGAAGTAAGTAACGGATTCCGAACATGGCCAAGCCTGTCAAGACCAAGAAGAAGATCAAGCGCGTTGTCACGGATGCCGTGGCCCACGTGCAGGCCTCCTTCAACAACACCATCGTCACCATCACCGATCGCCAGGGCAATGCCCTGTCGTGGGCGACCGCCGGCGGCGCGGGTTTCCGCGGTTCGCGCAAGTCGACCCCGTTCGCCGCCCAGGTGGCCGCTGAAAAGGCCGGCCGCGCCGCGGGCGACTACGGCGTGAAGACGGTGGAAGTGCGCATCAAGGGCCCGGGCCCGGGCCGTGAGTCGGCCGTGCGCTCGCTGAACGCGTTGGGCTACAAGGTGCTCAACATCATCGATGTCACGCCGATCCCGCACAACGGCTGCCGTCCTCCCAAGAAGCGGCGTGTATAAGTGCGCTCGTCCCTGATCGCGTGAATCAAATGCCCGCCATCCGTGGCGGACTATTCAAAAAAGAGACTACCCATGGCACGTTATCGTGGAGCTACCTGCAAACTCGCCCGTCGTGAGGGTGCAGATCTCAGCCTGAAGAGCCCGGCGCGTGCGCTGGATTCCAAGTGCAAGCTGGAAAACAAGCCCGGCCAGCATGGCGCGAACAAGCGCATGCGCATGTCCGACTACGCCGTGCAGCTGCGTGAAAAGCAGAAGGTCAAGCGCATCTACGGTGTGCTCGAGCGCCAGTTCAGCAACTACTACACCAAGGCGACCACCCTCAAGGGCAATACGGGCGAGAACCTGCTGCGCCTGCTCGAGAGCCGCCTGGACAACGTCGTCTACCGCATGGGCTTCGCGGTCACCCGCGCCCAGGCCCGCCAGCTGGTCGCCCACAAGGCGATCCTGGTGAATGGCAAGAAGGTGAACATTCCTTCGTACCAGGTGCGCCCGGGTGACGCGATCGCGCTGACCGAGCGCGCCCGCAGCCAGCTGCGCGTGCAGGAAGCGGCGACCGTGTTCGACACCATGGACCTGCGTCCGGGTTGGGTCGAAGTCGACAGCAAGAAGTTCGAAGGTACGTTCAAGTCGGTGCCGGATCGTGGCGATCTGCCGACCGACATCAATGAAGCCCTGATCGTCGAGCTTTACTCGAAGTAATTTTACCGGAGCTCTGCATGGCAGTTTCGTCAACTAGCGTGCTGCGGCCGCGTGGCCTCACCGTCGAACAGCTCGGAGCCAACCGCGCCAAGGTGGTGGTCGAGCCGCTCGAGCGTGGCTTTGGCCACACCCTGGGCAACGCGCTGCGTCGCGTGCTGCTCTCCTCGATCCCCGGCAGCGCCATCGTCGAGGTGGAAATCGATGGCGTGCTGCATGAGTACACCACCCTGGAAGGCCTGCAGGAGGACGTGATCGAAGTCCTGCTGAACCTCAAGGACGTGGCGATCCGTCAGCATAGCGGCGACGAGGTCACCCTGACCCTGTCCAAGAAGGGCAAGGGCGTGGTAACGGCCGGCGACATCGTCGTCGACCACTCGGTGGAGATCATCAACCCCGAGCACGTGATCTGCCACCTGACCAAGGACATCGCGCTCAACATGCGCCTGAAGGTGCGTCGTGGCGTCGGCTACCAGCCGGCCAGCGCGCGCCAGCATCCGGATGACGAAGCGCGTCCGATCGGCCGCCTGCAGCTGGACGCGTCGTTCGCGCCGGTGCTGCGCGTGGCCTATGAAGTGGACGCCGCTCGCGTCGAGCAGCGCACCAACCTCGACAAACTGGTGCTGGACATCGAGACCAACGGCACCATCGGTGCCGAGGACGCGGTGCGCAAGGCCGCCGAGATCATCAACGACCAGCTGTCGGTGTTCGGCGACTTCTCGCGCCGCGAGAGCGCCACCGACAAGGCGGAGAAGAGCGGCTTCGACCCGCTGCTGCTGCGCCCGATCGACGATCTGGAACTCACCGTGCGTTCGGCGAACTGCCTGAAGGCCGAGAGCATCTACTACATCGGCGATCTGGTGCAGAAGACCGAGGTCGAGCTGCTGAAGACGCCGAACCTGGGCAAGAAGTCGCTGACCGAGATCAAGGACGTGCTGGGCGGTCGTGGCCTCGCGCTCGGCATGAAGCTCGAGAACTGGCCGCCGCCGGGCTTGTCGCACGGTATGCAATTGGGTTAATGCGATCATCCGTGATCGCGGCAGTTGGGACGGTCGCGGTGTCGGCGATCGTTCCGGCAATCTAAAAGTCCAAAAAGCGGCCATCCATGGCCGCACTCTTCACAAGAGCCTGCTTCGATGGGGCTCACATAAAAGCGGGTAACCGCGGAGTGCCGGACACAAGCGCCAGTACTTCATAACAACAGACCAGAGAGAGTTTCGTCATGCGCCACATGAAATCCGGACGCAAGTTCAATCGGACCAGCAGTCACCGCGAGGCGATGTTCAAGAACATGGCTTCGTCGCTGTTCAAGCACGAGCTGATCCGCACCACCCTGCCGAAGGCGAAGGAACTTCGTCGCGTGGCCGAACCGCTGATCACCCTGGCCAAGACCGACGGCGTGGCCAATCGCCGCCTCGCCTTCTCGCGCCTTCGCGACAAGGAAGCGGTCGGCAAACTGTTCGTCGAGCTGGGCCCGCGCTACAAGGAGCGCCCCGGCGGCTACCTGCGGATCCTGAAGTGCGGCTTCCGCGACGGTGACAACGCGCCGATGGCGTACGTCGAGCTGGTCGGTCGCCCGCAGGTCGAGGCCGTCGACGCCGAGTAAGACGGGCGGCCACGGCCGCTCCGCCCGGTATCCAGGCGTCCAGACACGAAACCCGGCCGGGCGACCTGCCGGGTTTTCGCGTATGTGGGTTTCGCCGGACGCTGCCTGCTGACAGCGTCCCGGCGAACGGGTAATGTCACGGATTCCGCAACGCACCAATCCACCATGAACCCATTACGCTGGTCCTACCGTGTCAGTTTCCTGGTCGGCTTCCTGATCTGCGCCGGCCTGCTCGGCTTTGCCCTGTATGCCGAGTACGGACTGGGCATGACGCCGTGCCCGCTGTGTGTTTTCCAGCGCATCGCGTTCGTGTTCATGGCGTTGTGCTTCCTGCTGGGTGGCCTGCATGCGCCACGTGGCGACGGCCGCTGGGCGTACGCGGGGCTGGTGCTGGTCGGCGCGGCGGGCGGCATCGTCACCGCCGGCCGCCATCTGTGGCTGCAGACCCTGCCGGCCGACCAGGTGCCTTCCTGCGGCCCCGGCCTCGGCTACATGCTGGATGCGTTCCCGTTCTCCAGGATGCTGAAGCTGGTCTTCACCGGCTCGGGCGAATGCGCCAGGGTCGAGCCGATCCTGGGCCTGCCGATGCCGGCCTGGACCTTGCTCTGGTACGTCGCGCTGGCCGTGCTGGCGGTGGTGGCGGCGCGGCGCCGGCCTGCCGCGAAGTGAGCGTTCCCTCAGCCATCCAGGGTCGAGCGATGAATCCTGCCGTGTCCGACTTCCGCCCCGCCGCCGACTGGACGCCCGATTCGTGGCAGCAGCGCGTGGCGCTGCAGCAACCGCATTACGACGATGCGGACGAACTGGCCGCCGCCGGCGCCCAGCTTGCGCAGCTGCCGCCGCTGGTGACCTCGTGGGAGGTGCTGGCGTTGAAGCAGACGCTGGCCGAGGCGCAGGAGGGCAGGCGTTTCCTGCTGCAGGGCGGCGACTGTGCCGAGAGTTTCGCCGACTGCACCAGTCCGGTGATCTCGAACCGGCTGAAGGTGCTGTTGCAGATGAGCCTGGTGCTGGTGCACGGGCTGAAGAAGCCGGTGTTGCGGGTGGGCCGTTTCGCAGGACAGTATGCCAAGCCGCGTTCGGCCGATACCGAGACGCGCGATGGCGTGACCCTGCCGAGCTTCCGCGGCGACGTGGTCAACAGTCCGGAATTCACCATCGCTGCGCGCCGGCCCGATCCGCAACGGCTGATCCAGGCGCATGCGCATTCGGCCCTGACGATGAACTTCGTGCGGGCGCTGATCGACGGCGGCTTCGCCGATCTGCACCACCCGGAATACTGGGACCTGGCCTGGGTCGAGCATTCGCCGCTGGCCGCCGAATACCGGCAGATGGTCGCCGCCATCGGCGACTCGCTGCGCTTCATGGAAACCCTGGCCGGCCCGATCGCCGGTTTCTCCAAGGTGGATTTCTTCACCTCGCACGAGGCGCTGCTGCTGCACTACGAGCAGGCGCTGACCCGCCAGGTGCCGCGCCATCCCGGCTGGTTCAACCTGTCCACCCACTTCCCGTGGATCGGCATGCGCACCGCCGCGCTGGATGGTGCGCACGTGGAGTATTTCCGTGGCATCCGCAATCCGGTGGCGGTGAAGGTCGGCCTTTCGGTGACGCCGGACCAGTTGCTGCCGCTGATCGACGCGCTGAACCCGGGCGACGAACCGGGCCGGCTCACCCTGATCCACCGGATGGGCCACGCGAAGATCGCCGCCGCGCTGCCGCCGCTGCTGCAGGCGGTGAAGCGCGAGGGCCGGCGTGTGCTGTGGGTGGCCGATCCGATGCACGGCAACACCGAGAGCACCTCGAACGGCTACAAGACCCGCCGTTTCGACAATATCCGTGGCGAGCTCGACCAGGCGTTCGACATCCATGCGGCAGCCGGCACCCGGCTTGGCGGCGTGCACCTGGAGCTGACCGGCGAGGACGTCACCGAATGCATGGGCGGCGCCCGCGACCTGTCCGAGAGCGATCTCGACCGCGCCTACAAGTCGATGGTCGATCCGCGCCTGAACTACGAGCAGTCGCTGGAGCTGGCGATGTTGATCGTGCGCAAGTCGGCTGGCGGGCAGGGCTGACGCGCCGGTCCGCGAAGTTCAACGGGATGTTCGGAAAAAAAGCGGCCAAGTGGCCGTCTTTTTTCCGTGGCGTGCTCAGTGAATGGATGCCACCGGCTTGCCGCCCACCGTCTGCAGGAACTGCGGCGGTTGCCACGCCGCGGCGTGCTGCTCGAAGCCGTAGGCGATCGAGATCAGCGTCGACTCGCTCCACTTCGCGCCGAACAACACGCGGCCGTGCCGGCCAAGCTTAGCGTGGTGCCGGACAGCACGCGGAGTTGCCAGAGTACAATCCCGGGATGATGACGAATGCCGATTCCTGCCCAGCCAAGTCCTTCCGTGTCGCGGCCCTGCTGGTGGCCGCCCTGTGCTTCGGCGCTCCCGCCCGCGCCGACGAGGCGGCCGATACGCCGCCGGTCCCCGACACCCTGCAACAGCGCATCGCCGCCTGCACCACCTGCCATGGCGTGCATGGCGAAGGTACGCCCGGCAGCGGCTACTTCCCGCGCCTGGCCGGCAAGCCGGCGGCGTATCTCGCGCGCCAGATGCAGGATTTCCAGAATGGCCTGCGCAAGTACGCGCCGATGGAATACACCGTGCGCCAGCTGCCGCCCGCGTACATGCGGGAGATCGCCGAATACTTCGCGGCGCAGCAGGTGCCATACGGCCGCTCGCCGCTGCCGCCGGTGTCTGCCGCCACGCTGCAGCGTGGCGAGGAACTGATCGGCAAGGGCGATCCGGCACGCAGGATTCCCGCCTGCGCCAGCTGCCACGGCAGCCAGCTGACCGGCGTGGAGCCGTCCACGCCAGGGCTGCTCGGCCTGCCGTACGACTATATCAGCGCGCAACTGGGCTCGTGGCGCACGCATACCCGCGCCACCGTGGCGCCCGACTGCATGGCCGAGGTGGCGAACCGGCTGGGCGAATCGGACATCACCGCGGTGGCGGCGGCGTTGGCCAGCCGCGAGCTGCCGGCCGACACGCACGCGCAGCCGGCCGGCTCGGTGACGCCGCCGCTGCGATGCGGCGTGCTTGGTGCCACGGGAGGCACGCCATGACATGGCTGCGCAGGCTGTTGCTGCCGGTTGCGCTGCTGGTGGTGCTGGCGCTGGGCTGGGTGCTGTTCGGCGGCAGCAGCCGGCCGACCCCACCGACCGCCAGCAAGGTTGCCGCGGCCACCTTGCGTGATCCGGCACTGATCGCGAGGGGCAGGTACCTGGCCACCGTCGGCGACTGCGCCGGCTGCCACACCGCGCAGGGCGGCGCGTACCTTGCCGGCGGCCGCTCGCTGGCCACGCCGTTCGGCAATATCCCCGTGCCGAACATCACGCCCGACCGCGAGACCGGCCTGGGCGACTGGAGCTTCGAGGATTTCTGGCAGGCATTGCACAGCGGCAAGGGTCGCCATGGCGAACTGCTGTACCCGGCGTTTTCGTACACCTCCTACACCAAGGTGAACCGCGATGATGCGCTGGCGATCTTCGCCTGGTTGCAGTCGCTGGCGCCGGTGCGTCAACCGGACGTGCTGCCGGTGCTGGCGTTCCCTTACAGCGTGCGCAAGAGCCTGGCGGCGTGGCGCACGCTGTACTTCAAGGAGGGCGAGTTCAAGCCTGATCCGGCGCAGTCGGTCGAATGGAACCGCGGCGCCTACCTGGTGCAGGGCCTGGGCCACTGCAACGAATGCCATGCGGCTCGCGACACGCTCGGCGGCACGCCGCAGGACGTGCACCTCACCGGTGGCCAGATCCCGATGCAGAACTGGTACGCGCCGGACCTCAGTACCCGCAGGAATGGCGGCCTCGAAGGCTGGAGCGCGCAGGACATCGTCGACCTGCTGAAGACCGGCCAGTCGGCCCGGGGCGCCGCATTCGGCCCGATGGCTGCGGTGGTGTCCGGCAGCACCCAGCACATGAGCGAGGCCGACCTGCACGCGGTCGCCACCTACCTGCAGTCGCTGCCGCCGCGGGCGTCAGTGGCCGAGCCGAGTTCGCCGTTCGACACCAGGGCGCTGACCGAGCAGGGCGGGAAGGTCTACGCGCAGCACTGCGCGGCCTGCCACGGCAAGAGCGGCAAGGGCGTCGCCGGGGTGTATCCCCCGCTGGACGGCAATTCCTCGGTGACCGAACCGACCGGCATCAACGCGATCCGGATGGTCCTGCTCGGCGGCTTCACCCCGGTCACCGCGGCGAACCAGAGGCCATACTCGATGCCGCCGTTCGCGCAGCAGCTGAATGATGGCGAGGTGGCGGCGGTGGTCACCTATATCCGTCGCGGCTGGGGCAACCACGCCTCGATCGTGCGCGCCGAAGACGTCAGCAGGTACCGGCACACGCCGATCGAGTAAGTTCGGCTTCGCACGCGGCGACCGTCTTTCGACCTCCCGCGATTCAACGCCGCCGACCACCGATGTAGGGCGGACACCGTCCGCCGGCTTTCCGATTCGTCGCCATGTGCGTCGGTAAATCCAGCGGGCGGTGGGCGCCCTATGAGCCTGCGTGGCAGGAGCGGTACAGCCGGGCCAGCGCCAGCCACGGTTCGATATCCCAGTGGCCGCGCGCCTGGCCGGATGGCGACGGCAGCACGAACAGCTGGGTGCTGCCGATGGTTTCCTGCTGCAGGCCGTAGCCGGTCGCGTGGCCGAGCGCGGCGCGTGCCGCGTTCTTGCTGGTGAAGGCGAGCAGGCGTGGGGCATGGCGTTCGACCTTGGCGACCAGGGCAGCAACGTCGAACGCGCCCGGCGGCAGTTCGTCGTCGTTGCCCGAGTGGCGCTTGGCCAGGTCGGTGAGGCCGATGCGGTAGCGTGGCAGTTGCGGGAACTCCGCTGGCGCCAGCAGGCGCGGCGTCAGCCCGGCCTGGAACAACGCGCGCCAGAACAGGTTGCCGGGGTGGGCGTAGTAGGCGCGCTCGGCGGCCGAGCGCCTGCCCGCGGCGGTGCCGCAGAACACCAGCGCCAGCCCGGGTTGCAGCAGGTCGGGCAGGATCGGTCGCTCAGTCCGCCGCGGCATCGCTGTCGAGCCGGCTGTCATCCAGCATGAAATCGGTGAACTGGAACCGCCCGTCGCGCAGCACCGATTCGCCGCGACGCAGCTTGAGCGGTCGGCGGAACAGCGGCCCGGCATAGCTCAGTGTGTGGAACTCGCCGCGCTCGCCGCAGGGGTCGACGCCGGCCGGCAGTGCGTCGAGCAGGGCGGCATCGTAATGGCGGCCGCAGAAGTCCGCGTCGAGTTGCTGGGTATCCACGCAGCACAGCACCGCGCGATGGCCCTCACTGACGAAGCGGCGCGACAGCGCGGCGGTGTCCTCGCCCCACAGCGGGAACACCGCGCGCCAGTTGTCGCGGCCGAGCTGGCGCACGCGGTAGTCGCGTACGTCCTCCAGGAACAGGTCGCCGAACGCGCAGTGGCGGATCCCTGGCCAGCGCATGCGAGCCTCGACCAGGGCCTGCGCATGGGCTGCCTCGTAGGCCTCGTTGCTGCCGGGCCAGTCCAGCATCACCTCCAGCAGCGGCAGGCCGAGCGCGGCGGCCTGCGCCTGCAGCACCTCGCGTGGCGTGCCGTGCATGGCTACGCGCTGGTAGTTGCGGTTGACCGTGGTCAGCAGCGCGGTCACCCGCCATTGCGGATCGGCCTGCAGCCGCTGCAGGGCCAGCAGGCAGTCCTTGCCGCCACTCCATGCCAACAGGGTCGGCGTCGCCGTGGGCGTCGTCATGCTTCGGAGCTCCCGGATGGTTCGTCTGGCGGGCGGCATGGCTCGCCGTCCGCCACCCATTGTGCGGCATTTGCGGGGGAAGGCGGTTTTTCCGCCGTGGTTCATCGACAGTCCGTGGCCGCAGCCGCTATAAAGATCACCTGTCCGGGGAGTATGCGGTGAGTGAAGAAATCCTGATCAACGTGACCCCGCGCGAGACGCGGGTCGGTGTGGTCGAAAACGGCATGCTGCAGGAGGTGCACGTCGAGCGGGCGTCCCGGCGCGGCTATGTCGGCAACATCTACAAGGGTCGCGTGCAACGGGTGATGCCGGGCATGCAGGCGGTGTTCGTGGAGATCGGGCTGGAGCGCGCGGCGTTCCTGCACGCCTCCGACATCGTGCGTCCGGCGCCGACCGAGGGTGCCGAATCGAACGGCAATGGCCACGTGCCCTCGATCAGCGAACTGGTGCACGAAGGCCAGGAGATCGTGGTGCAGGTGGTCAAGGACCCGATCAGCACCAAGGGCGCGAGGCTGTCGGCGCACCTGTCGATTCCCTCGCGCTATCTGGTGCTGCTGCCGTACGCGCGCACCCTGGGCATCTCGGCGCGGATCGAGGATGAGGCCGAGCGGCAGCGGTTGCGCGAGGTGCTGACCCCGCTGATCGGCGACGACGCGTCCGGCAACAGCCGGCTGGGCTACATCGTGCGTACCAATGCCGAAGGGCAGAGCGCCGAGTCGCTGGCGTTCGACGTGACCTACCTAGGCAAGGTGTGGCGGGTGGTGCAGGAGAACATCGTGAAGGCGAAGGTCGGCGAACGCGTGTACGAGGAACTCTCGCTGCCGCTGCGCAGCCTGCGCGACATGCTCAACGAGGACATCGAGAAGGTGCGCGTGGATTCGCGCGAGACCTTCGAGAAGGTGACCCGGTTCGTGCACAAGTTCATGCCGAGCCTGGACGACCGCATCGAGCACTACGACGGCGAGCGGCCGATCTTCGACCTGTACGGCGCCGAGGACGAGATGCAGCGCGCGCTGAAGAAGGAGGTGCCGCTGAAGTCCGGCGGCTACCTGATCGTCGACCAGACCGAGGCGATGACCACCATCGACGTCAACACCGGCGCCTACCTCGGCACGCGCAACCTGGAGGAGACGGTCTACCGCACCAACCTGGAGGCCGCGCAGGCGGCGGCGCGCCAGCTGCGCCTGCGCAACCTGGGTGGCATCATCATCATCGACTTCATCGACATGAACGACGAGGAGCACAAGCGGCAGGTGCTGCGCATGCTCGGCAAGGGGTTGGCGCGCGACCACGCCAAGACCACGGTGTATCCGATGTCGGCGCTGGGCCTGGTGGAGATGACCCGCAAGCGCACCACCGAAAGCCTGGCCCGCCAGCTGTGCGAGCCGTGCCCGGCCTGCAACGGCCGCGGCGTGCTGAAGACCGCCGAGACGGTGACCTACGAGATCTTCCGCGAGATCACCCGCGCGGTGCGCCAGTTCAACGCGCAGAAGCTGCTGGTGATGGCCAATCCCGCCGTGGTCAACCGGATCCTGGAGGAGGAATCCAGCGCGGTCGCGGAACTGGAAGAGTTCATCTCCAAGAGCATACGCTTCCAGGCCGAAGAGCATTATTCGCAGGAACAGTTTGATGTCGTCTTGCTGTAAATCCGGCGGCTGCAAGTCCGCGTGGGGCCGCCGCGCGTGATCGTGTCATGGCAGCGACGGCTGCATGGTTGCGCCCGTGCGTCGGGGTGGGTCGCCGGGGTCGCGCTGATCCTGTTCGCCGTGCTGGCGGCACTGGCCCAGCTATTGCTGCCGCTGCTGGCGAGGCACCCGGACTGGGTGGCCGCGCAGCTCAGCGCACGGCTGCAGCGGCCGGTCAGCTTCACCTCGATGGAAGGGCGCTGGACGGCCACCGGTCCGGCGTTCGTCATGCACGGGGTGAGCATCGGCGCGACGCCTGGCGAGGCGGGTGCCGTGCTGCGCTTGCCCGAATCCGAGCTGAAATTCGACTTTGGCGGCTGGCTGCTGCCGTCGCGCCACCTGCTCAACCTGCACGCGCGCGGTCTGCAACTGGACCTGCTGCACGATGCCGCCGGCTGGCACGTCAACGGCATCGGCCTGGCCGGCGGCAGCAGCCCGCAGCCGCTGTCGCTGGGCCGGCTGTCGGTCGACCTGTGGCTGGAAGACCTGCGCGTGGTGGTCAACGACGCCACCCTGGACAAGCGCTACACCCTGCTGTCGAAGCAGTTGCGGCTGAGCCACCAGGGCCGCCAGCTCCGTTTCGGCGGCGTGCTGCGGCGCGATGGCGTGAACGCCGCAGTGCGCACCGCCGGCCGTTTCCGCGAGGACGGCAGCGCGGGCCAGGTCTGGGTCAGTGTCGACAGTGCCGAGCTGAAGCCGCTGCTGGACGGCGTCGACATGGGCGGCTATGCGGTCGACCACGGCAGCGGCCGGCTGAGCGCCTGGCTCGACTGGCGCGCGGGCAGGCTGACCCGCAGCCTGACCCGCTTCGACCTGGCCACCCTGACGGTGCGCGCGCCCGCCGGCGGCAGCGCCAGCGTGGCGGCGCTGCACGGGCTGGTCGGCGTGCACCAGGCCGGTGACGGCTATCAGGTGCGCTGGGCCGGCGACGACGGCAGTGCGCTGGCGCTGAGCCTGCACCAGCCCGGCACGCCGCAGGCCAGCGCCGGCGTCGCCGCGCGCGAGCTGCAGCTGGCCCCGCTGCTGCCGTGGCTGGCCTTGCTGCCGGAGCTGCCGCCGACGCTCGCGCAGTGGCTGGGCAATGGCCATCCGCGAGGCGATCTCAACCGGGTCGCGCTGCAATGGAGCCGCGCCGACGGCGTGTACGCGGTCGACGTGGCGTTCAGCGGCCTGGGCATCGACCCGGTCGGCAAGCTGCCGGGCGTGAGCGATCTGCATGGCCAGTTGCGCGGCGACGCTGGCGCGCTGTCGCTGGAGTTGCCGGCGCAGGCCGTCACGCTGGCGTTCCCGCACACGTTCCGGCAGCCGTTCGTGCTGTCCCGGCTGTCGGGCACGCTGGCTGCCTGGCCGCAGGACGGCGACTGGCACGTCGGCGTGGATGCGCTGGATTTCACCGGCGTCGGCTACGCCGGCCAGGCCCGCGGCGAGCTGGTGCTGCCGGCGCAGGGCGGCCACCCGTTCCTGGAGCTGTATGCCTCGCTCGATCCTTCCGACGTGGCTGCCGCCAAGCTGTTCTGGCCGGTCGATTCGATGTCGCCGGCCACCGTCGCCTGGCTGGACCGCGCGCTGGTGTCGGGCCACCTCGACCAGGCGCAGGTGCTGCTGCGCGGCGATCTCGGCGACTGGCCGTTCCGCCATAACGAGGGCCGTTTCGAGGCACGTGCGGTGGTCAGCAACCTCACCTTCGACTACGGCAAGGACTGGCCGCGTGCCGAAAATGTCAGCGCGGTGGCCAACTTCATCGACAACGGCATGCTGGTCGAGGCCAGTGGCGGCCAGTCGCTCGGTGTGAAGGCGAGCCAGGCGGTGGCGCTGATCCCGGATTTCCACGACGGCCTGCTCGACCTCAACGTACAGGGCGGCGGCAGCGGCGCCAGCCTGCTGGAGTTTGCGCGCCGCAGCCCGATCGCCAGCCACCAGGCCGATACGCTGGCCAAGTTGAAGCTGGGCGGCAGCGGCACGTTCGAGTTCCATCTCGCCATGCCGCTGAAGGATGTCGCCGATGCAAAGCTGAGTGGTACCGCCCAGCTGAAGGACGCCGATCTCACCGCGTCGGCATGGAACCTCCGGCTGGACAAGCTCAACGGCCCGCTGACGTTCGACCTGCACGGCCTGCAGGCCGGCCCGCTGGACGCCGGCTTCCGCGGCCAGCCGTCCAAGCTGCGGCTGGCGATCGCCGGCGCCACCGGCGACCCGGCCACGATCCTCGCGGCGAAGCTGCAGGGCAGCTACCGCATGGCCGAGCTGGTGCAGGATTACCCGTCGCTGGACTGGATCGGCAAGCTGGCTGACGGACGCAGCAATTTCGACATCGGTTTCAGCATCGCGCGCGCGGCCGGCAGCGATGCGCTGGCGCAAACCCTCAGCGTCGACTCCGCACTGGACGGCATCGCGCTGGGGCTGCCGGCGCCGCTGGATAAACCGGCGGCGGACAGCCTGCCGCTGCACCTGACGATGAGCCTGCCGGTGGCCGGCAGCGACCTGCGGCTCGGGTTGGGCGAGGTGATGCGCGGGCACCTGCGCCTGGCCGACGGGGAGCAGCGGCCGCTGGCCGGCACCCTGGCGTTCGGCAGCCAGATGCCCGAGACGCTGCCGCCGCGCAACCTGCGCATCCGCGGCCATGCCCGCCAGCTCGACGTCACCGGCTGGGTGCAGCACTCGGTCGCGGCCAGCGGCGGCAACGGCCCGGGGCTGGAAAGCCTCGACGTCGATACCGACCAGGCGGAGTGGTTCGGTCGCCCGCTCGGCACGCTGAAGCTGCACGCCACACCACAGCCGGACGCGCTCAGCATCGACGTGGACGGCCCCGCGATGGCCGGCAACTTCATCGTGCCGGCCGGCGAGCTCAACAAGCGCGGCGTCACCGCGCGGTTGCAGCGGCTGTACTGGCCGAAGGCTCCCCCGGCGCCGGCCGCCGGCAATGCCGCGGCGCCGTCGCGCGACCCCGCCAACACCGGCGTCAATCCGGCGGCGCTGCCGCCGTTCCATCTGTGGGTCGGCGACCTGCGCCTGGGCGAATCGAAGCTCGGCGAAGCCCGGCTGGAAACCTGGCCTACCGCCGAGGGCATGCGCATCGAGCAACTGCGCGCACTGTCCAGTCGGGTGCAGGTCAACGCCAGCGGCGACTGGAACGGCAACGCCAGCAACAGCCGCACGCACATGAAGATCAGTTTCGCCGCCGAGGATCTCGGCGCGATGCTCGGCGCGTTCGGCTACGACGGGCTGGTCAACGGCGGCAAGACACGCGACCAGCTCGACGCCAGCTGGCCCGGCGCGCCCAGCGACCTGACGCTGGCCACCATGGACGGCACCCTCTCCATCCAGGTCAGCGACGGTCGTATCCCCGAGGCGACTTCCCCCGGGGTGGGGCGGCTGCTCGGGCTGGTCTCGCTGGCCGAGTTGCCGCGCCGGCTCACCCTCGACTTCGGCGACGTGTTCGGCAAGGGGCTGGCGTTCGACTCGATCACCGGCGACTTCAAGCTGGCCAGCGGCAACGCCGTCACCGACAACCTGCTGATCGCCGGCCCGGCCGCGAACGTCAGCGTCAACGGCCGCACCGGGCTGCGCGTGCGCGACTACGACCAGCAGATGGTGGTGATGCCGCATGTCGGCAACAGCCTGCCGCTGGTCGGTGCGGTGGTCGGCGGCCCGGTCGGGGCGGCGGCGGGCTTTGCCGTGCAGGGCATCCTCGGCCGGGGCCTGAACCAGGCTGCCAGCGCGCGCTACCGGATCACCGGCAGCTGGGACAAGCCGGTGATCACCCTGGTCGAGAAGCGCGGCGGCCCCGCGCCCACCGCGCCCCCGTTGCTCAATCCACCCGCGCCGCCGGCCGCCGTCCCGGCCTTGCCTGCCGCCGCCGGCTCGGCGCCGCCGCCCGCAGCCAAGCTTTAAAGCGGCCGGCGGCGGCCCCATGTCGGATACTCCGCACCGACCGCAGGCCAATGACGTCCCATGGATTCCCTGATCGCCCTCGCCGAAAGCAAGCTGCTGTCCCCCGGCGGCATCGCCACCGGCGACCTCGACCGCGTGTTCTCACAGTTGATGGGCCCCGCGATCGACGCCGCCGACCTGTACTTCCAGCATTCGCGCAGCGAGTCGTGGACGCTGGAAGAGGGCATCGTCAAGGACGGTAGCCACTCGATCGAGCAGGGCGTGGGCGTGCGTGCGATCTCGGGTGAGAAGACCGGTTTCGCCTATTCCGACGAGATCGTGCTGCCGCAACTGCTGGAAGCGTCGAAGGCCGCGCGCGCGATCGCCCACGACGGCCGCGGTGCCGGCAAGCCGCTGGCGCTGAATGGCGCGCGGGCGCTGTACCCGGCGATCGATCCGGTCGAGAGCCTGCCCAACCCGGACAAGATCGCGCTGCTGCGCGAGGTCGACGCCTACGCGCGCTCGCGCGACCCGCGCATCAGGCAGGTCATCGTCAGCATGGCCGCCACCATCGACACCGTGCTGATCGCCGCCTCCGACGGCACCCTCGCCGCCGACGTGCGCCCGCTGGTGCGGATCAACGTGCAGGTGATCGCCGAAGCCAACGGCCGCCGCGAGCAGGGCTACGCCGGCGGCGGCGGCCGCTACGGCTACCGCGAGCTGATCGAGAACGGCCGTGCCCTGCGCTTTGCCGACGAAGCCGTGCGCCAGGCGCTGGTGAACCTGGATTCCGTCGACGCGCCCGCCGGCCAGATGACCGTGGTGCTCGGCCCCGGCTGGCCAGGCGTGCTGCTGCACGAGGCGATCGGCCACGGCCTGGAGGGCGACTTCAACCGCAAGGGCAGCTCCGCCTTCGCCGGCCGCCTCGGCCAGCGCGTCGCCGCCAGGGGCGTCACCATCGTCGACGACGGCACGCTTGCCGGCCGCCGCGGTTCGCTCAGCATCGACGACGAGGGCACTCCCACCGAGTGCACCACGCTGATCGAGGACGGCATTCTCAAGGGCTATATGCAGGACAAATTGAACGCGCGCCTGATGGGCATGGCGCCCACCGGCAACGGCCGCCGCGAGTCCTTCACCGCGCTGCCGATGCCGCGCATGACCAACACTTACATGCTGGCCGGCCAGCACGACCCGGCCGAGATCATCCGCTCGGTGAAGAAGGGCCTGTACGCGCCGAACTTCGGCGGCGGCCAGGTCGACATCACCAACGGCAAGTTCACCTTCTCGGCCTCCGAGGCCTATCTGATCGAGGACGGCCGGATTACCCGCCCGGTGAAGGGCGCCACCCTGATCGGCAGCGGCCCCGACGTGCTCAACCGCGTCTCGATGATCGGCAACGACCTGGCGCTGGACGAGGGCGTGGGCGTGTGCGGCAAGGACGGCCAGAGCGTGCCGGTCGGCGTGGGCCAGCCGACGCTGAAGATCGACTCGATGACAGTCGGCGGCACCGCGTCCTGAGCGTCGCCGGGAACGGCGATACGTGTCAGGTATCATCAGGCTGCGACATTCCGCGCCAGTGCCGGAGGGCCCACTTTTGACCGGAATCAATATCCGGCGCATCCGCTAGGCCAAGACTGCACCCGCATCCAGTCATCACACTGGAATCGTGGGAGCACGTACATGGTTATTTGCCGGAATAGCTTCGTTTCGAACTGGTTCGCCGCCCTGTGCCGACCGCCACACTGGATCGTGCTGGTCGCGCTCGCCTGGTTGGGCATACCTACCCTGGCATCGGCGGTGCCTTCGTATGCACGACAGACCCAGCAACCCTGCGTGGCCTGTCACGTGGGCGGCTTCGGCCCGGAGCTCACCCAGTTCGGGCGCCAGTTCAAGCTGATGGGCTACACCATGAAGGTCGGCGACCAGACCGACGTGCCGCTGTCGGCGATGCTGGTCGAGTCGTTCACCCACACGCAGAAAGCCCAGACGGCGGCTCCGGCCAACGGCTTCGGCACCAACAACAACACCGAACTGCAGCAGGTCTCGGCGTTCCTCGCCGGCCGACTGAGCGAGCACATCGGCGTGTTCGCGCAGGCCACCTACTCCGAGAACGGCGGCCTGCTCGGCTGGGACAACATGGACTGGCGCTACGCGCGCATGTTCAGCCATGGCAGCCACAGCGGCATCTGGGGCATCTCGCTCAACAACAACCCCACCGTCAGCGACGTGTTCAACACCGCACCCGCGTGGAAGTACCCCTACATGTCAGCCGATCTGGCTCCGGGGGCGCCTGCGCAGCCGATGCTGCTCGGCGGCCTGGCGGCGCAGGTGGTCGGCGTCAGCGCCTACATGCAGCTGGACGGCTCCTGGTACATGGAGCTGGGCGGTTATCGCTCGCTGTCGCCGGCATTCCTGCGCCATGTCAACGCCCACTTCGACGGCCGCCTGAGCGGGGTCACGCCGTACGCGCGCCTGGCCTACACCTGGAACCTGCCCACCGGCAGCTTCTCGGTCGGCGGCTTCATGCTGAACATGCGCCGCGGGCAGATCGGCGCCAACGAGGCCGGTGACGCGGTGGCGTTGCCCGGGCCGACGGACCGGTTCCGCGACTTCGGTGTGGATTCCAGCTACCTATACGCCGATGGCGACCACGTGATCACCGTCGACGGGCTGTACGTCCACGAGAGCCAGAAGCTGGACGCCACCTGGGGTGGCGGCGGATCGGACAACCTGCACAACACCCTGCAGTCGCTCAACCTCAAGGGCAGCTACTGGTACCGCCACACCTACGGCGTGACCCTGGCGTCGTTCGTCTACAACGGCAGCAAGGACGCCACGCTCTACGGCAACGACGGCTCGCCGAACACCCAGGGCGAAAGCATCGAACTCGACTACAGCCCGTTCGGCCAGTCCACCTCGTGGCATCAACCGTGGGCCAACGTACGGCTGGGCCTGCAATACACCTACTTCAACCGTTTCAGCGGGCGAGTGCACGACGTCGACGGAGCAGGGCGCAACGCCAAGGACAACAACACGCTCTACTGCTACGTGTGGCTGGCGATCTGAGGATGACATCCGCGCTGCAAAGTCGAAGGGTGATTGCGATGGAGTGCTAGGGCTGCCTGATGGTCGGAGCAGAACGCAACAGCTTTCGTCTGCCTGTGGCGGCCGAAAGCTGTTGCTCTGAAAAAAACAGGCGAGAGCATGGCCCGCGGGCTGATTCCTGCGAGAGGCGGCAATGCGAGGTAACACGAGGGAAAAGCCGGCGGGCACTGCCCGCCCTATGTATGGACTCGCCCCTGGTGTCAACCGCTGCGTGGGCAAGAAAGCACGGGCTGCA